>NZ_AUFA01000001.1:0-666645 GCF_000426265.1 Bradyrhizobium sp. Cp5.3
TCGCTGATGATGTCGCCGGAGGTCTTCGAATGGGCGCCGACACGGACGTTGTCCATCACCGAGAGATTCGGAAACAGCGCCACGTTCTGGAAGGTGCGGCCGATGCCGATCTCGGCGATCCGGTGCGGCGGCCGCGACAGGATGCTGACACCCTCCATCAGGATGTCGCCCGACGAGGGCTGGTAGAGCCGGGAAAGGCAGTTGAACAGCGTGGTCTTGCCGGCACCGTTGGGGCCGATCAGGCCGAGGATGGCGCCCTTGTGCATGTCGAAGGACACGCCGTTGAGCGCGACGATGCCGCCGAACACGACGCTGACGTCGCGAACCGCGAGCAGAGGCGACGTCCCCTGCGCGAACTGTGCCTGCGTCATCTCGTCTCGCCCACACCGTTCAGCGGGCGGAGGGACGATGCGAGCCGTCCCGGGCAATGACAAAGGCTATCTGATCCCCTCGGCCACACGCGCAACTTTTCCTCCTGATTTCAGCTTTTTGCTGTCGTCTTTTTTTGAATGAGGCACCAGCCCCCCAAGCGCCGCTTCGATGTTCCTTACCATCGCGACGAGACGCGGTCCAATGTCGTTGATCAAGCGCTCTTCCGTGAAGCGGAATGCAGGCGCGCCACAATTGAAGGCGTAGGGACCGGTTCCGTCGTTCAGCTTGAGCGCGACGCCAGCGGCACCGATGTCGTCGTGCCAGTCGCCGACTGAAATCGCAAAACCATACTTCGCGACGGTTTCACCGGAACGCTCCAGTCCGTCGCGCATCTTGGGCCAGCGGCTGCCGTAATGTTCGCGAAGAATACGCGATAGGTCTGCGCGGCCATCTTCGTCCAGCGCCCAGAAATAGGCGCGGCCCATCGCGCTGGTTGCAATCGGCACGCGAGAGCCGACGTCAAGTTGAACGCCCACCGTCTCGCTGCCGCGACTCTGCCCAAAATAGATCATGCTATGACGATCGCGGCCGCCGACCGCGACCGCGCCGCCGGTCGCGCGCATCACTTCCTCGCGGAACGGCTCGGACAAATGCCGAACACCGAGATTGGCGAGCGCCGCGTAACCGAGTGCCATCGCCGCGGGGGCGAGCTGATACTTCTCGAAACGGGGAACCGGCGTAAGATAACCGAGCTTCGTCAACGTGTAGGTCAGCCGTGACACCGTCGGCTTCGGCAGGTTCGTGCGCGCCGCGATTTCCTGATTGCCGAGAAGTCCGTCGCTGGGTTGGAATGCGCGCAATACATCTAGTCCGCGGGAAAGCGCGACGACGAAATTCCGATCGGTCGCAGTCTTCTTTCCTGTACGCTTCATCCCTGATCTGCTTCTTGCGCGGAGTCGTTGACAACGTCCGTGCTTCAAAATAACCCTGCCGTCAAGATGCGGAATTAAATTCCGCACCGCGAAATCGAACAAAAGTAAATCCCCACCAAGGAGGGAAGCCGTGAGCGAAGTGGTCAAGCTTGAGCGTCATGACGAAATCGGGATCGTCACGGTTGATAGCCCTCCGGTCAATGCGCTGAGTGCCGCAGTCCGCGGCGGTATCCTGGACTGCATCAAGGCCGCGGTAGCCGATCCCGCGATCAAGGGCATCGTTCTGACCTGCGCCGGACGCACCTTCATCGCCGGCGCCGACATCACCGAATTCGGCAAGCCGCCGAAGGCTCCTGCCCTCAACGACGTCCTCTCGGAGATCGAGAATTCGCCGAAGCCGGTCGTCGCCGCGATCCACGGCACCGCACTCGGCGGCGGCCTCGAGGTTGCGCTTGCCTGTCATTTCCGCGTCGCCGTGAAAGAGGCCAAGCTCGGCCTGCCCGAGGTGAAGCTCGGTCTTCTGCCCGGCGCCGGCGGCACCCAGCGCCTGCCGCGCGCAGTGGGACCGGAGCTCGCGGTCAAGATGATCGTCGGCGGCGATCCGATCGGCGCGACGGAGGCGCTGAAGAACGGCCTGATCGAGGAAATCGTCGAAGGCCCCGCCCCCGGCGGCGAAGCTTTTGTTCGCAAGCTGCTCGCCGAGAAGCGCCCGTTGCGGCGCCTGCGCGACGACGACTCCAAGATCGCCGCCGCCAAGGCCGACCGCTCGATCTTCACCAATGCGGTCGCCGCCATGACCAAGAAGGCGCGCGGCCTGGAAGCGCCGTTCGCCGCGGCCGACGCCGTCGGCTATGCCATCGACCTGCCGTTCGACGAGGGCTTGAAGAAGGAGCGCGAAGGCTTCCTCAAGCTCGTCGCCAGCGACCAGTCCAAGGCGCAGCGTTACGCGTTCTTCGCCGAGCGCGAGGCCAACAAGATCGCGGGTGTTCCTGAAGGCACCAAGTCGCGGCCGGTCAACCGTGTTGCCATTCTCGGCGCCGGCACCATGGGCGGCGGCATCGCGATGTCCTTTGCCAATGCCGGCATTCCCGTCACGCTGATCGAGACCGGCGAGGAACAGCTCAAGCGCGGCATGGGCATCATGCAGAAGAACTGGGAAGCGACCGCGGCACGCGGCGGCATCCCGGCGGACGCGCCTGCCAAGCGCATGGCACTGATCAACGGCGTCGTCGGCATCGAGAATGTCGGCGATGCAGACCTCGTCATCGAGGCGGTGTTCGAGACCATGGCGGTGAAGAAGGAAGTGTTCGGCAAGCTCGACCAGTTCGTCAAGCCGGGCGCGGTGCTCGCCTCCAACACCTCGTATCTGAACATCGACGAGATCGCGAAGTCGACCAAGCGACCGCAGGACGTGCTCGGCATGCACTTCTTCTCGCCGGCCAACGTCATGAAGCTGTGCGAGATCGTGCGCGCCGACAAGACCGCGCCGGATGCGCTGGTCACCGCCGTCTCGATCGCGCGCAAGATCGCCAAGGTGCCGGCGGTGGTCGGCGTCTGCGACGGTTTTGTCGGCAACCGCATGCTGGCCCAGCGCAGCAAGCAGTCGGAGAAGCTGCTGTTCGAAGGCGCCCTGCCGCAGCAAGTCGACGCCGTGGTGACAAAATTCGGCATGCCGATGGGGCCATTCGCGATGGGCGACCTCGCCGGCCTCGACATCGGCTGGCGCTCGCGCAAGGACCGCGGCATCAAGTCGGAGATCGCGGACGCGCTGTGCGAAGCCGGCCGCTTCGGCCAGAAGACCGGCAAGGGCTACTACAAGTATGAGGCGGGCTCGCGCTCGCCGCTGCCCGATCCGGAGGTCGAGAAGCTGATCGACGAGACGCTGCTTCGTCTCGGCCGCAAGAAGCGCGTCGTCAGCGACGAGGAAATCCTCGAGCGCATGATGTATCCGATGGTCAACGAAGGCGCGAAGATCCTGGAAGAAGGCATCGCGGCGCGCCCCTCCGACATCGACGTGGTCTGGCTCTATGGCTACGGCTGGCCGATCTACCGCGGCGGCCCGATGTTCTGGGCCGACACGGTCGGCCTCAAGCACATCGCCGATCGCCTCGCCTTCTACGCCAAGGAGACCAACGACCCCAGCCTCGAGCCCGCCCCGCTGCTGAAGAAGCTCGCGGCGGAGGGCAAGACCTTCGCCTCGCTGGCGGCGGCGTCGAAAGCGGCGTGATGGCGGCTGCCTGTCCGCGTGTCGTTCCGCGTCGCGCAGTTGCGCAACGTGGATGGCCCGAAGGGCCAGACCCGGAATCCATTTCGCCTTTGATCGCGCGGCCTGATGGATTCCGGGCTCGCGACTTCGTCGCGCCCCGGAATGACGACTGATTGTGGTGCAGAAGATGACCCATCCCGGCGAACGGTTTTATCCCGAGGGCGTGCGTTGGGACGACACCATCGTCCAGGGCACGCTCCCTGACCTGTTGTCGAAAGCCGCCGCTGATTACGGCACGCGCGCTGCGCTGGAATTTCGCGAACGTCCGATCAGCTACGCCGAGCTCGCCGCGATGGCCGAGCGCGCGGCTGCGGCGTTCCTGCGCGCCGGCTGCGGCGAAGGCTCGTCGGTTGCGCTGTTCCTCGGCAATACCCCCGATCACCCCGTCAATTTCTTCGGCGCGCTGAAGGCCGGCGCCCGTGTCGCGCATCTCTCCCCGCTCGACGGCGAGATCGCGCTGACACACAAGGTCGCCGACTCCGGTTCGCGGGTGCTCGTCACTTCGAACCTCGCCGCGCTGCTGCCGACCGCGCTGAAATTCCTCGACAAGGGCCTGATCGACCGCCTCGTCGTGTGCGAGGACGACAATTGGGGCAAGGTCGGCACGCCGCAGGCGGCGATCCCGAGCGATCCCCGCATCGTGACCTTCAAGACCTTCACCGACGGCGCCGCCGCGCCGGCAGAGTGGCCGGCCGTGACCGCCGACGATGTCGCGCTCCTGCAATATACCGGCGGCACCACCGGTCTGCCCAAGGGCGCGATGCTCACGCACGGCAATCTCACCTCCGCCGTGTCGATCTACGACGTCTGGGGCAAGCCGGCACGCGCAGCGCGCGGCGACGTCATCGAGCGCGTGATCTGCGTGCTGCCGCTGTTCCATATCTATGCGCTGACCGTCGTGCTGCTCTCCTCGCTCCGCCGCGGCAATCTGATCTCGCTCCATCAGCGCTTCGACGTCGAGGCGGTGATGCGCGACATCGAGGTCAAGCGCGCGACGTACTTCCCGGGCGTGCCGACGATGTGGATCGCGATCGCGGCGCTGCCCGATCTCGCCAAGCGCGATTTCTCCTCGCTCAATGCGATCGGCTCCGGCGGCGCGCCGCTGCCGGTCGAGGTGGCGAAATTCTTCGAGAGCAAGGTCGGCAAGAAGCTCCGGAGCGGCTGGGGCATGACCGAAACCTGCTCGCCCGGCACCGGCCATCCGCCGGAAGGTCCGGACAAGCCCGGCTCGATCGGCCTGATGCTGCCCGGCATCGAGCTCGACGTGGTCGCGCTCGACGATTCCACGAAGGTGCTGCCGCCGGGCGAGGTCGGCGAGATCCGCATCAAGGGCCCGAACGTCACCAGGGGCTACTGGAACAAGCCGAAGGAATCGGCGGAGTCCTTTGCCGACTGCCGCTTCCTCACTGGCGACATCGGCTACATGGATGCGGACGGCTATTTCTTCCTGGTCGACCGCAAGAAGGACATGATCATCTCCGGCGGCTTCAACGTCTATCCGCAGATGATCGAGCAGGCGATCTACACCATTCCGGGCGTGCACGAGGTCATCGTGCTGGGCATTCCCGACCAGTATCGCGGCGAGGCGGCGAAGGCCTTCATCAAGCTGAGGCCGGACGCAAAGCCGTTCTCGCTCGACGAATTGCGTGCGCAGCTCACAGGCAAGGTCGGCAAGCACGAATTGCCAGCCGCGGTCGAGTTCGTCGACGACCTGCCGCGCACGCCCGTCGGAAAGCTGTCGCGCCACGAATTGCGCCAGCAGCAGAAACCGTCACAATCCACCCAACTCGCATCAGGAGGTCGCTCTTGACCGACGCCGTCATCGTTTCCACCGCCCGCACCCCGATCGGCAAGGCCTATCGCGGCGCGCTCAATGCCACCGAGGGCGCAACGCTGCTCGGCCACGCTATCAGCGAGGCCGTCGCGCGCGCAAAGATCGATCCGAAGGAGGTCGAGGACGTCGTGATGGGCGCCGCCCTCCAGCAGGGTGCGACCGGCGGCAACATCGCGCGCAAGGCGCTGCTGCGCGCTGGCCTGCCCGTCACCGTTGCCGGCACCACCATCGACCGGCAATGCGCCTCGGGGCTGCAGGCGATTGCGCTCGCGGCGCGCTCGGTGATCTTCGACGGCGTCGAGATCGCGGTCGGCGGCGGTGGCGAGTCGATCAGCCTCGTGCAGAACGACAAGATGAACGGCTTCCACGCCCAGGATCCGGCGCTGCTCAAGATCAAGGGCGAGGTCTACATGCCCATGATCGATACGGCGGAAGTGGTCGCCAAACGCTACGGCATCTCGCGCGAGAAGCAGGACGAATATTCGCTGGAGAGCCAGCGCCGCACCGCGGCCGCGCAGCAGGGCGGCAAGTTCAAGGACGAGATCGCGCCGATCACGACCAGGATGGCCGTGACCGACAAGGCCACCGGCGAAGTCTCCTTCAAGGACGTCACGCTGTCGCAGGACGAAGGCCCGCGTCCCGAGACCACGGCTGAAGGCCTCGCCGGCCTCAAGCCGGTGCGCGGCGAAGGTTTCACCATCACCGCCGGCAACGCCAGCCAACTCTCCGACGGCGCCAGCGCGTCCGTGATCATGAGCGACAAGGAAGCCGCCAAGCGGGGGCTCAAGCCGCTCGGCATCTTCCGCGGCTTCGTCTCCGCCGGCTGCGAGCCGGACGAGATGGGCATCGGCCCCGTCTTCGCCGTGCCGCGGCTGCTCAAGCGCCACGGGCTGACGGTCGACGACATCGGTCTCTGGGAATTGAACGAGGCCTTCGCGGTGCAGGTGCTCTACTGCCGCGACAAGCTCGGCATCGACCCCGACAAGATCAACGTCGATGGCGGCGCGATCGCGGTCGGCCATCCCTACGGCATGTCGGGCGCGCGGCTCACCGGCCACGCCCTGATCGAGGGCCGCCGCCGCAAGGCCAAGTACGCGGTCGTCACCATGTGCGTCGGCGGCGGCATGGGCGCGGCGGGATTGTTTGAGGTGCTGCAGTAGTTCACCGTCGTCCTGGCGAAAGCCAGGATGACGCAGAGAAAAGAAGCTGGACAGGAGGATCCGATGGATCTCGCATTCACGAAAGAAGAGCAGGCGTTTCGCGAGGAGGTGCGGCAGTTCTTCCGCGACAACGTGCCGCCGGACACCCGGCGCAAGCTGGTCGAGGGCCGCCATCTGTCGAAGGACGAGATGGTGACGTGGTGGCGCATCCTCAACAAGAAAGGCTGGGGCGTCAGCCACTGGCCGAAGCAGTATGGCGGCACGGGCTGGACGTCCGTGCAGCACTACATCTTCAACGAGGAGCTGCAGTCCTATCCGGCGCCGCAGCCGCTCGCCTTCGGCGTCAGCATGGTCGGCCCGGTCATCTACACCTTCGGCAACGAGGAGCAGAAGAAGCAGTACCTGCCGCGCATTGCCAATGTCGACGATTGGTGGTGCCAGGGCTTCTCGGAGCCCGGTTCGGGCTCGGACCTTGCCTCGCTCAAGACCAAGGCCGAGCGCAAGGGTGACAAGTGGATCATCAACGGCCAGAAGACCTGGACCACGCTCGCCCAACATGCCGACATGATCTTCTGCCTCTGCCGTACTGATGCCAGCGCCAAGAAGCAGATGGGCATCTCCTTCATCGTCTTCAGCATGAGGTCGAAGGGTGTCACGGTGCGCCCGATCCAGACCATCGACGGCGGCGTCGAGGTCAACGAAGTCTTCTTCGACGACGTCGAGGTGCCCTATGAGAACCTGATCGGCGAGGAGAACAAGGGCTGGGACTACGCAAAGTTCCTGCTCGGCAATGAGCGCACCGGCATCGCCCGCGTCGGCGTCTCCAAGGAGCGGCTGCGCCGCATCCGCGATCTCGCCGGCAAGGTCGAGTCCGGCGGCAAGCCGATCATCCAGGACGCCGCCTTCCGCGAGAAGCTGGCGGCCTGTGAGATCGAGCTGAAGGCGCTCGAGCTCACCCAGCTCCGCGTCGTCGCGGATGAGGGCAAGCACGGCAAGGGCAAGCCCAATCCGGCTTCGTCCGTGCTGAAGATCAAGGGCTCCGAAATCCAGCAGACCACGACCGAGCTGCTCATGGAAGTGATCGGCCCGTTCGCCGCGCCCTACGACATCCACGGCGACGACGGCTCGAACGAAGCCATGGACTGGACCGCCCAGATCGCGCCGAGCTACTTCAACAACCGCAAGGTCTCGATCTACGGCGGCTCCAACGAGATTCAGCGCAACATCATCGCCAAGGCGGTGCTGGGGCTGTGATTCCTCTCCCTCTCCCCGCTCTTCGCGGGGAGAGGGTTGGGGTGAGGGGCCTCTCTCCGAGCAGAGACTGCCGAGAGAGCGGTACCCCCTCCCCCGGATCGCAACAGCGATCCGACCTCTCCCCGCAAGCGGGGAGAGGTGAAGAGGGGCCCCGCGCAACGCAGACACTTGTTACTTGAGGAAACAGAAATGGATTTTGATCTGTCCGAGGAGCAGCGGCTTCTCAAGGAAAGCATCGACGGCCTGCTGACCGATTCCTACGATTTCGAGCAGCGCAAGAAGTACATGAAGGAGAAGGGCGGCTGGAGCAAAGCCGTCTGGGACAAGCTCGCCGAGCAGGGTCTGCTCGGCCTGCCCTTCGCGGAAGCCGATGGCGGCTTCGGCGGCGGCGGCGTCGAGACCATGATCGTGATGGAAGCACTCGGCAAGGCGCTGGTGCTCGAGCCGTATCTCGCAACCGTGGTGATCGGCGGCGGCTTCCTGCGTCACGCCGGCAGCGACGCGCAGAAGGCCGCGCATTTGCCGGGCATCATCGACGGCAGCAAGACGCTCGCCTTTGCCCAGCTCGAGAAGAACTCGCGCTACGATCTCTTCGACGTCACCACGACCGCGAAGAAGAAAGGCGACGGCTGGGTCATCGACGGCGAAAAGTTCGTCGTGCTCAACGGCGAGAACGCCGACACTCTGATCGTGACCGCGCGCACCAAGGGCGACCGCCGCGACAAGACCGGCGTCGGCGTCTTCCTGGTGCCGGCGAATGCCAAGGGCGTCAGCAGGAAGGGCTATCCCACCCAGGACGGCCTGCACGCCGCCGACATCACCTTCACCGGCGTCGAGGTCGGCAGCGACGCTGCGATCGGCAATCCCGAGGATGGCCTGGCGCTGATCGAGCGTGTGGTCGATGAAGCCCGCGTCGCGCTCTGCGCCGAAGCGGTCGGCCTGATGGACGAGTCGCTCAAGACCACCGTCGAGTACATCAAGACGCGCAAGCAGTTTGGCGTCGCGATCGGCTCGTTCCAGTCGCTCCAGCATCGCGCCTCAGACATGTTCGTCGCGGCCGAGCAGGCGCGCTCGATGTCGATGTTCGCCACCATGGCGAACGATTTCGAGGACGCCAAGGAGCGCTCCAACGCGATCGCCGCGGCCAAGGTGCAGATCGGCAAGTCGCTGAAATTCGTCGGCCAGCAGTCGATCCAGCTCCACGGCGGCATCGGCATGACCATGGAAGCGAAGATCGGCCACTACTTCAAGCGCCTGACCATGATCGAGAACACGTTTGGCGACACCGAGTATCACCAGCGCCGCGTTGCCGATGCTGGCGGGTTGATCTGATCCACGACTGTCATCCCGGGGCATCGCGAAGCGATGAGCCCGGGATCTCACCACGTCGTCATTGCGAGCGCAGCGAAGCAATCCAGAATCTTTCCGCGGAGACGGTCTGGATTGCTTCGCTGCGCTCGCAATGACGGAGCAAATGGAATCAACGGAGCCAACAACAATGAAAAACACCCCGTTCGATCTCACCGGCAAGGTCGCAATCGTCACCGGCTCGAGCCGCGGCATCGGCCGCTCCTCCGCCGAGCTGCTGGCAAAGCTCGGCGCCAAGGTCGTGATCTCCTCGCGGAAAGCTGATGCCTGCAAGGAAGTCGCGGACGGCATCATCGCCGCCGGTGGCGATGCCATCGTCATCCCCTGCAACATCGCCCGCAAGGACGAGGTCGAGGCGCTGATCGCAGGCACCATCAAGCATTACGGCAAGATCGACATCCTCGTCTGCAATGCGGCAGTGAACCCGTATTACGGCCCACTGCTCGACATCACCGACGAGGCCTTCGACAAGATCATGGGAAGCAACGTCAAGAGCAACATCTGGCTCTCGGCGCTGGCAATCCCGCAGATGGCGGAGCGTGGGAACGGCTCGGTCGTCATCATCTCCTCGATCGGAGGCCTGCGCGGCTCGACCGTGATCGGCGCCTACGGCATCTCCAAGGCCGCCGACTTCGCGCTGTGCCGCTCGCTCGCCGGCGAGTGGGGCCCCAAGGGCGTCCGGGTCAACTGCATCGCGCCGGGCCTCGTCAAAACCGACTTCGCCCGCGCGCTCTGGGAAGACGAGGCCCTCCTCAAGCGCCGCACCGCGACCACGCCGCTGCGCCGCATCGGCGAACCCGACGAGATCGCCGGCGCAGTCGCCTATCTCGCCTCGGATGCGTCGAGCTTCATGACGGGGCAGACCATCGTCATCGACGGCGGCGTTACCACGGCGGCGGTGTAGTTTTTCGCTCCGACCTCTCCACACGTCGTCCCGGACAAGCGAGCGTTGGCGAGCGCCGATCCGGGACCCATAGCCACAGGGCGTGGTTTGGCGAAGACTCGTGGTTGCCGGCTCGCGCAACGACTTTGCCCTGGGGTTATGGGTCCCGGCCTTCGCCGGGACGACGTCGTGGAGGGATATTGACCTTCCCGCCCTAATCCGCTCCCTTTGGCGCGACACAATGATCCGTCCTACGGAAACGCCAAGGTAGCTTCCATGTCTTTCGTCCTCGCCATCGACCAGGGCACCACCTCCTCGCGCGCGATCGTGTTTCGCGGCGACATTTCTATTGCGGCGAAGGCGCAGCAGGAGTTTCCGCAGCATTTTCCGGCCTCGGGCTGGGTCGAGCATGAGCCGGAGGACATCTGGACCTCGACCGTGAAGGTCTGCCGCGAGGCGATCGACAAGGCGGGGATCGCGGCAAAGGACATCGCCGCGATCGGCATCACCAACCAGCGCGAGACCACGGTGGTGTGGGACCGCGCCACGGGACAGGCCGTGCACCGCGCCATCGTCTGGCAGGACCGCCGCACCGCGGACGTCTGCGCGAAGCTGAAGCACGACGGGCGCGAGCCGACGATCTCGCAAAAGACCGGCCTCATCATCGATCCATATTTCTCGGGAACGAAGGTCGCCTGGATCCTCGACCACGTTCCCGGCGCGCGAGCGCGCGCCGCGCGCGGCGAGCTGATGTTCGGCACCATCGATTGCTATCTGCTCTGGCGGCTGACCGGGGGCAAGGTGCATGCAACGGATGCCACCAACGCCTCCCGCACGCTGCTCTTCAACATCCATACCGGCCAGTGGGACGACGAACTCCTGGAGATCATCGGCGTGCCGCGCTCGATGCTTCCCGAGGTGAAGGACTCCTCGGCCCGCTTCGGCGAGTGCACGCCGGACCTGTTCGGCGGCGCGATCGCGATCGCCGGCATTGCCGGCGACCAGCAGGCCGCCACCATCGGGCAGGCCTGCTTCCGCCCGGGCATGATGAAGTCGACCTATGGCACCGGCTGCTTCGCCCTGCTCAACACCGGCACCACGCCGGTGGTCTCCAGCAACAAGCTGCTCACCACCATCGCCTATCAGCTCGGGGGAAAACGCACCTACGCGCTCGAAGGCTCGATCTTCGTCGCCGGCAGCGCGGTGCAGTGGCTGCGCGACGGCCTCGGCATCATCAAGCATGCGGCCGAGACCGGACCGCTCGCGGACCAGTCCGATTCCATGCAGAGCGTCTATCTGGTGCCGGCCTTCGTCGGCATGGGCGCGCCCTACTGGAATCCGCGCGTGCGCGGCGCGCTGTTCGGCCTCACCCGCAACACCGGCCCGGCCGAGCTCGCGCATGCCGCGCTGGAGAGCGTCTGCTACCAGACCTTCGACCTCTGGGCCGCGATGCGCGCCGACTGGCCGAGCTCGGAGACCGCAAGCGTCGTACTGCGCGTCGACGGCGGGATGACCGCCTCGGACTGGACCATGCAGCGCCTCGCCGACCTCCTCGACGCCCCGGTCGACCGTCCCGTGATCCAGGAGACGACGGCACTCGGCGCCGCCTATCTCGCCGGCCTTGCCGCCGGCGTCTATCCCGAGCCGACCAAATTCGCCGACAACTGGCGCCTCGAGCACCGCTTCAAGCCGAACATGAGCCAGGCGACGAGGGAGCGGAAGCTCGCGGGCTGGGCGCGCGCGGTGAAGGGCGTGCTGGCGAGCGACGAGGGGGAATAAGAAAGGGATGATCGTGCCGGATGGCTATTCCGATGTGCCCAACGGGAAGATCACTGCCGTCGTCACGCATCTGAAAATGACGGGCAGGTTCATCGACGAGAGGTTAGCATGCTCCTGATCGGCCAATACGACTCCCCCTTCGTCCGCTGCGTCGCGATCGCGCTGAAGCTTTATGGGCTCGCCTTCGAGCACAGGCCGTGGTCGACGTTCGGCGATGCCGACAAGATTGCGCCCTATAATCCCTTGCGCCGCGTGCCGACGCTGGTGCTCGACGACGGCGAGGCGCTGATCGAGAGCACGATCATCCTCGATTATCTCGACGAGCTCGTGGGAAGCGAGAAGGCAATGCTGCCGCGCACGGGCGCGGAGCGCCGGCGGCACCAGCGCATCTGCGCGCTGGCCACGGGCCTCGGCGACAAGGCGGTGAGCCTGCTCTACGAGCGCGTGCTGCGGAAGGATCAGCAGCTTGCGCTGTGGGTCGATCGCTGCACGACGCAGATCGCCGATGTCCTCGTTGCGCTGGAGGCCGAGCGCGCAAAGGTGGCAACGCCCTATTGGCTCGGGAATCGCATTGGTCACGCCGACGTTGCGGTGGCCTGCGTCGTCCGCTTCACCCGCGAAGCCCATCCATCACTGTTCGAGGCGTCGCACTATCCGGCGCTTGCCGCGCATGCGGACGCTTGCGAGGCGCTGGCGCCGTTCAAGGAGATCGTGCAGCCGCTCGCCCCGCCGAAGGGGTGAACGATACTCCGTGCCAGCTCAAAACGGCAATCCCACATAATTCTCCGACAGCGACGTCATCGCGGCCTTGGACTGCGTGACATAGTCGAGCTCGGCGAGCTGGATGCGCGCGCCGATCGAGCCGGTGTCGGGGAATTTGTGCAGCATCGAGGTCATCCACCAGGAGAAGCGCACGGCCTTCCAGACCCGTGCCAGCGCCGTGATCGAATAGGCGTCGATCCCGGCGCTCGATTTCTCGTCGTAGAATTCGCGCAAGGCGGTCGCGAGATAATGTGCGTCGGACGCGGCGAGGTTCAGCCCCTTGGCGCCGGTCGGCGGCACGATGTGGGCGGCGTCGCCGCACAGGAACATCTTGCCGAAGCGCATCGGCTCGGCGACGAAGCTGCGCAGCGGCGCGATGCTCTTCTCGATCGACGGTCCGGTGACGAGACTGTCGGCCGCCTCCTGGTCGAGCCGGCGCTTGAGCTCGTCCCAGAAACGGTCGTCGGGCCACTGGTCGATGTGGTCGTCGAGCGCACATTGCACGTAATAGCGGCTGCGCTTGGTCGAGCGCATGGTGCAGAGCGCAAAGCCGCGGGCATGATTGGAATAGATCAGCTCGTGACTGACCGGCGGCGTCTCGGACAGGATGCCGAGCCAGCCGAACGGATAGACCCGCTCGAACTCCTCGATCGCGGAGGACGGAACGCTGGCGCGGCTGATGCCGTGAAAACCGTCGCAGCCGGCGATGAAGTCGCAGGTGATCTCGTGGGCGGCGCCGTCCTTGACGTAAGTTACGCGCGGGTGACTGCCGTCGAAATCATGCGGCTGGACATCCTTGGCCTCGTAGACCGTGGTGAGGCCGGCCGCATGGCGCGCATTCATCAGGTCGAGCGTGACCTCGGTCTGGCCGTAGATCATGACCGTCTTGCCGGTCGCAGCCCTCATGTCGATGCGGTGGCGACGGCCCGAGAAGGCGAGCTCGATGCCCTCATGGATGAGGCCCTCCGCATGCGCCCGTGCGCTGGCACCGACCTCATCGAGCAGCGCGACGGTGCCCTCCTCCAGGAGGCCGGCACGGATACGCCCGAGCACATAGTCGGCGCTCTGCCGCTCCAGGATGACGTTGTCGATGCCGTAGCTGTGCAGAAGTTGCCCGAGCAACAATCCGGCCGGCCCAGCCCCGATGATTGCGACTTTTGTCCGCAATACTTGCTCCTTCCGATCCTGTAGGGTGCGCGCGGCTCGCTTGTCGCGTTGTCCCGCGCAAGATAATTATCTCACATAACGGTTGGGCAAAAGCAAAAGGGGAGCGCTCGTCGCCGCAGCGCGACAAATCCGTGCAACAAGGCTGACGTAGATCGACACAGGCGATGCGTCGCCAGTTCCGGCTTGAACAAGCCAGCCAATTATATAACATGTTAACTAATGAGCCCGGGCCGGCGAAGCCCGCGGTCAAGAGAGGGAGAGACGACCGATGAGGAAAGCCTGTCTGGCACTGCTGCTGGCAGCGAGCGTGACGCCTGCGTTCGCGCAGGACAAGACCTTCGACCTGAAGATCTCGCACTGGGTGCCGGCCTCGCATCCGCTGCAGAAATCGCTGGAAGACTGGGCGGCCGCGGTCGAGAGGGACTCCGGCGGCACCATCAAGGGCAAGGTGTTCCCGGCGCAGCAGCTCGGCAAGGCCTTCGACCATTACGACATGGCGCGCGATGGCATCGCCGACGTCACCTATGTCAATCCCGGCTACCAGCCCGGCCGCTTCCCGATCATCGGCGCCGGCGAGCTGCCGTTCCTGATCTCGGACGCCAAGGGGGGCTCGATGGGGCTCGACGCCTGGTACCGGAAATATGCCGAGAAGGAGATGAAGGACGTCAAATACTGCCTCGCCTTCGTCCACTCGCCCTCCTCCTTCCACTCCCGCACCAGGAAGATCGTGGTGCCGGAGGACGTGAAGGGCCTGAAGATCCGCCCGGCGCACGCCACCATGGCGAATTTCGTCACTTCGCTCGGCGGCACCAATGTGCAGTCGTCCGCGCCTGAAGTGCGCGACATCATCGAGCGCGGCGTCGCCGACGGCGTCACCTTCCCCTGGGGCTCGCTGGTGCTGTTCGGCATCGACAAGGTGACGAAGTACCACATGGACGCGCCGCTCTACGTCACGACCTTCGTGTTCGTGATGAACAAGGACAAGTACAACGCGATGTCCGACAAGCAGAAGGCCGCGATCGACAAGAACTGCACCACCGAGATGGCCGGCGTGGTCGGCGAGCACTGGGGCAAGTTCGAGGACGCCGGCATCGACAAGGTGAAGGCGGAAGAAGGCCACGAGGTCTACAAGCTGAACCCGGAGCAGACCGCGTCCTGGAAGAAGGCCGCCGAGCCACTGGTCAAGACCTGGGGCGACGGCGTGAAGAAGACCGGCGCCGATCCGGATGCAGCGCTCGCCGACCTCAAGGCGTCGCTGAAGAAGTACAACGCGCTGGCGGAGTAACGCTGCGAGGACAGGCAAACGGCGGCGGGAAGCATCTCGCCGCCGTTGTCCTGAGATTGCATTGCGAAGACGTTAAGAGCGCACGGCGCTTCCTCTCCCTCTCCCCGCCTGCGGGGAGAGGGTTGGGGTGAGGGGGAGTCTCCGCGAGGGCGGTGGCAGTCGGGCTCGCGGAGACTCCCCTCACCCGCCGCGCTTCGCGCGTCGGCCTCTCCCCGCACGCGGGGAGAGGCGAAGGATCGCCGCTAGAGCCGAGAGCCAGAATGACATCACGCGATAGGACCACCCCGTGAAGCGCGCCTGGATGGATCGCTTTATCGACACGATTGAATGGATCGCGGCCGGCTTCGTCGGCATCGTCGCGCTCGACATCTTCCTGTCGGTGCTGCTGCGCAACACGCTGAACTATTCGATCCCCGATTCCTTCGACATCGGCCGCATGCTGCTCGGCATCCTGATCTTCTGGGGCATCGCCGCGACCTCCTATCGCGGCACGCACATCACCGTGGACCTGGTCTGGGCCAATGTCACACCGCGCTACCAGCGCTGGATCGACGTGTTCGCGACGCTGGTGCTGCTGTTCGTCGTCACCGTGCAGACCTGGACGCTGTTCGACAAGGTGCGCGGCACCTACAACGACAATGTGCAGACGTTCGACCTGCATATGCCGACCTGGCCGTTCTTCGCGATCGCCTGGATCGGCGACATCTCCGCGGTGCTGCTGATCGCGATCCGCACTTACCGGCTGATCTTCCACCCTGAAGAAATGCACGACCCCAAGCTGAAGGCGACGGAGTAACCATGAGCACCGATGCCGTCGCCGTACTCGGCTTCGTTTCCCTGTTCGCCCTGATGCTGCTGCGCGTGCCCGTCGGCATGGCCATGGGGCTCGTCGGCGTCTCCGGCTTCTCCTATCTGGTCGGCGCCACACCGGCGCTGAAGCTGGTCGGCCAGACCTCGATGCGCACGGTGACCGACTACACCTTTGGCGTCATCCCGATGTTCCTGCTGATGGGCTCCTTCGTCAGCAATTCCGGCATGAGCCGCGAGCTGTTCCGCGCCGCCAACGGTTTTGTCGGCCATTTACGCGGCGGCCTCGGCATTGCGACTGTCGGCGCCTGCGGCGGCTTCGCCGCGATCTGCGGCTCTTCGGTCGCAACCGCCGCGACCTTCTCCGCCGTCGCTTACCCCGAGATGCGCCGCTTCGGCTATCCGCAATCCTTCGCCACCGGCGTAATCGCCGCCGGCGGCACGCTGGGCGCGATGCTGCCGCCCTCCACCGTGCTCGCGGTCTACGGCATCATCACCGAGCAGGACATCGGCAAGCTGTTCATCGCCGGCATCATCCCGGGCCTCTTGGCGATGACCATGTACATGATCACGATCGGCCTGATCGGGTACTTCCGCCCCGATTTCCTGCCCAAGGGCAAGGTGCTGCCATGGCGCGAGCGCTTCGCCGGCCTGAAGGACATCTGGGCGCCCGTCCTGCTGTTCGTGTTCGTGATCGGCGGCCTCTACGGCCTGCCCTTCCTGCCGCGCTTCACGCCGACGGAAGCCGGCGGCGTCGGCGCCACCGGCGCCTTCATCATCGGCGTGCTCACCGGACGGCTCGACCGCGAGAAGCTCCTGGCCTCGCTGCTCCAGGCGACGCGCACCGCGGCCGCGGTGTTCACCGTGCTGATCGGCGCGCTGATCTTCGGCTATTTCCTCACGGTGACGCAGACGCCGCAGAAGGTCACGGAATTCCTGACCGGCCTCGGCCTCGGCTCCTACGGCGTGCTGGCGCTGATCATGGTGATGTATCTCGTGCTCGGCTGCCTGATGGACGCCATGGCGATGATCATCCTCACCGTGCCGATCATCTTCCCCGTGATCACGCATCTCGGCTTCGACCCGATCTGGTTCGGCGTCATCATCGTCATGACCGTCGAGCTGGGCCTGATCCACCCGCCGGTCGGCATGAACGTCTTCGTCATCAAGAGCGTGGTGAAGGACGTCTCATTCTCCACCATCTTCAAGGGCGTGATCCCGTTCGTCGCGACCGATTTGGTGCGGCTGGTGATCCTGATCGCATTTCCACTGCTGGCGACCTGGCTGCCGACGCGCATGATGGCGCATTGAGGCGTGAAATGAATCGAGCGGCGTCTGCGGCGATAGTGCGCTCCCTCGCCCCGCTTGCGGGGAGAGGGTTGGGGTGAGGGGGAGCTTCCGCGCGGACGGTGACAGCGGGACTCGCGGAGAGTCCCCCTCACCCGAAATTCAAGCTGAGCTTGAATTTCGGCCTCTCCCCGCAAGCGGGGAGAGGCGAAGAAGCCGGCGCCTTCGCAATGCAGGTTGGAGTAACGCATGACCCCCACCCTCGAGACCAAATACGTCTTCACCATCACCGCGCGCATCGGTGACGTCGTCACCGCCGGCGAGACCGGTATCGGCGTTCGCCGCATCATTCCGATCATCGGCGGCGAGGTGACGGGCACTGTGACCGGCACGGTGTTGCCATATGGCGCCGATTTCCAGACCATCCGCCCCAACGAGCTGATCGACTTAGAGGCCAGATACGCCTTCGAAACCGACGACGGCGCGACCGTCTATGTCGAGAACAAGGGCATGCGCTTCGGCCCGGTCGAGCTGCTGCAAAAGCTGAAACGCGGCGAGCCGGTCGCCCCCGAGCTGATCTACTTTCGTACCGTCCCGAAGTTCGAGACGGGGCATGAGAAGTACCGCTGGTTGATGCAGCACATCTTCGTCGCCTCAGCCGCACGCCACGCGGATCGCGTGGTGATCGACGTGCATCAGGTTATGTGAGGCTCCCGCCTCCCGGTTGGACCGTATCAATCCCCTCCCGCAAAAGCCACGCAGGGCCTATGCCCCGGGGCTGAGCAGGTTCAGGATATGCGTGCGCAAGATTGCGCAGACCACGGGAGTGCCACCATGTCCCTTATGGCTTCCAGCGACTCAAGCCCGCATCACGGCTTTGATCCTGCCGAAATGGGCGCCATCGCCCATCTGTACCGGGGCGAGGTCTATCGCTCGACGATCTGGCGAACGCGGCTCGACAACACGACCAATTGGTCGATCGTCACGATGGGCATCGCGCTATCGACGACCTTTTCGAGCCCGGAGGCGTCGCCCCTGCCGCTCGTCCTCGTCGGGCTGCTGATCGCCGTGTTCCTCGCGATGGAGGCGCGGCGCTATCGCTATTTCAACGTCTGGCGGGCCCGGGCCCGCTGGCTAGAGAAGAATTTCTATGCGCCGATGTTCACGCGCGAGGCGCGCGACGACAGCTGGCAGGCCATTCTCGCGCGCGACTACACCGCGCCCCGCCATCACATTTCATTCGTCCGCGCTGCAGGGCGACGGCTGCGTCGCAATTACGCCGGGATTCTCGTCATCCAGGCGGTCGCCTATTACGGCAAGATCGCAATCCATCCGACACCCGCAGCCAGCCTGGCCGAATTCGTCAATCGCGCGGCCGTCGGACCGCTTTCCGGCTGGACCGTTCTGCTCATGGGCTTTGCCTACGATTTCGGCTGGCTGGCGTTCGCGCTCGGCACGTTATGGCTCGACCAACGCGAGCACGGAGCCAAGGGCGACGGAGTGGCCATGGGCTAGCGACGGAGAATGGCCGCAGCAGCGCAGGCGCTGTTGAGCGGGCTCCGGGGCGAGCCCGCGCGCCCCACAACGGGCGGGGAACCCGTTCCCCCTTGTTGACTCCCTCAAAATTCGTTATACAACATAACTATTCTGACAAGGACGCAAATGACACAGGGAAACGCCGACACCGCTGATGCGGGAGCCTCCGGGCTGCTTAGGATCGAGAGGGCGGACAGGATTTTGACCGTCGGTCTCAACCGGCCGGCCAAGCGCAATGCGCTGAACGACGGCATCATCCTGGAAATCGGCGACTGCTTCGCGACGCTGCCCGAGGATATCGGCGCGGTCGTCATCCACGGCATCGGCGACCATTTCTCCTCCGGCCTCGACCTCTCCGAACTGACCGACCACGACGCCACCGGCGGGCTCCTGCATTCGCAGATGTGGCACCGTGTGTTCGACCGTATCCAGTACAGCCGCGTGCCGGTCATCGCCGCGCTCAAGGGCGCGGTGATCGGCGGCGGGCTGGAGCTGGCCTGCGCTGCGCATATCCGCGTCGCCGAACCCTCGACCTATTTCGCGCTGCCGGAAGGCCAGCGCGGCATCTTCGTCGGCGGCGGCGGATCGGTGCGGCTGCCGCGGCTGATCGGGGTGGCGCGGATGATGGACATGATGCTGACGGGCCGCGTCTATTCCGCGACCGAAGGCGCCTCCTACGGTTTCGCGCAATACGTGACGGAAGCCGGCAACGGCCTCGGCAAGGCACTGGAGCTCGCCACCCGCATCGCCTCCAACGCGCCGCTGACGAATTTTGCCGTGCTCCAGGCGCTGCCGATGATCGCGGAAGCCAATCCGCAGACCGGCCTCCTGATGGAATCGCTGATGGCGACGGTGGCGCAGAGCGACAAGGAGGCGAAACGCAGGATCCGCGAATTCCTCGAGCACAAGACCGCCAAGGTGAAGCCGAAGTCATGAGCGCGCAGCCGTCCTCTTCCACCACGGAGCGCGGCGCGAGCACTTCTCCGCTGCGGCCGATCTCGTTCGGCGACCCCGCAGTCAATATCGAGCGGCGCGAGGACGGCACGATCTATCTGAGGCCGACGCAGCCGCTCGGCGACTATCCCGTCCGCATCACCGACCGCCTGCACCACTGGGCGAAGACCACGCCGGACCGCACCTTCATGGCCGAGCGCGAAGGCGGGCGCGGCTGGCGCAAGGTCACCTACGCCGAACTGCTCACCGCGAGCCGGCACATCGCCTCCGCGCTGATCCAGCGCGGCCTGTCGGCGGACAGGCCGGTCGTGATCCTCTCCGGCAATTCGATCGATCACGCGCTGCTCGCGTTCGGCGCGTTCTACGCCGGCATTCCGTTCTGTCCGGTGTCGCCGGCCTATTCGCTGGTGTCGAAGGACTACGGCAAGCTGTCCTATCTGATGAAGCTGTTGACGCCCGGCCTGGTCTTCGCCGAGGACGCCGACAAGTTCGCCGATGCGCTTGTTGCCAACGTCTCGCTCGGCACCGAGATCGCTGCGTCCTACGGCGCCGTGCCGGGCCGCGACGTGACGCTGCTCGCCGACCTCATGGCGACGCCGATCCATCCCGCGCTCGACGAGGTGCATGGCAACATCGGCCCGGACACGATCGCCAAATTCCTGCTGACCTCCGGCTCGACCGGCAATCCCAAGGCCGTCATCAACACCCAGCGCATGATCTGCGCCAACCAGGTGATGCTGCGCGAGACGCTGGCCTTCCTCAAGGACGAGCCGCCGGTCATCATCGACTGGCTGCCCTGGAACCACACCTTCGGCGGCAACCACAATATCGGACTGACGCTCTACAATGGCGGCTCGATGTATCTCGACGCCGGCAAGCCGGTGCCCGGCGGCATCGAGGAGACCGTGCGTAATCTCCAGGAGATTTCGCCGACGGTCTATTTCAACGTGCCCAAGGGTTATGAATCGCTGCTGCCCTATTTGCGCGACGACCAGGGGCTGCGCGCAAAATTCTTCGACCGCCTGCACGCGATGTTCTTCTCGGGCGCGGCGCTCTCGCCCTTCGTCTGGAACAGCCTCGACGAGCTCGCGGTCAAGGAGAAGGGCTATCGCGTGCCGATGCTGACGGGCCTCGGTGCAACCGAGACCGCGCCGTTCTTCATGTCGGTCAATCCGCGCACCAGCCGCTCCGGCCATGTCGGCCTGCCGGTCTCGGGCAATGACGCCAAGCTCGTGCCGAACAACGGCAAGCTGGAAGTGCGTGCCAAGGGCCCGAACGTGTTGCCCGGCTACTGGCGCCAGCCCGACGTGACCGCGAAATCCTTCGACGAGGAGGGCTTTTACAAGCTCGGCGACGCGCTGAAGCCCGCCGATCCCGACGATCTCAACGCCGGCTTCGACTTCGACGGCCGCGTCAGCGAGGATTTCAAGCTCGCGAGCGGCACCTGGGTCAGCGTCGGCCCGCTGCGCGCACGCTTCGTGGCGGCCTGCGCGCCGCTGGTACGTGACGTCGTCATCGCCGGCATCAACCGTGACGAGATCTCCGCGCTCGTGGTGCTCGACCTCGACGGCTGCCGGCTGGTCAATCCAACGCTGGCGGCCGACGACCTCGTCGTGACAGCACGCGACCGTCTGATCCGCGACGCCTTTCGCGAGCGCCTAACCCGCTTCCTCGGCGCGGCCACCGGCTCCTCGACGCGGATCACGCGCGCGATCCTCTTGGACACGCCGCTGTCGATCGACAAGGGCGAAGTCACCGACAAGGGTTCGATCAACCAGCGCGCGGTGCTCGAGCATAGGGCCGCATTGATCGAGGAGCTCTATGCTGCCAATCCATCGGACCGTGTGATATCGGTCGGCTAACCAAACATCCGCCAAAGGAGAACGCCATGTTGTTGAAGGATCAGGCAGCCATCGTCACCGGCGGCGCATCGGGACTGGGCGCGGCCACCGCGCGAAAGCTGGCGGCGCAGGGCGCCAAGGTCGCGGTCTGCGACCTCAACGCCAAGCTCGCCGAGACTGTCGCCGCGGAGATCAAGGGCGTGGCTGTCGCCTGCGACGTCTCCGACGCCGCCTCCGCTGAAGCTGCGGTCGCGCAGGCCGCCAAGGCCCATGGTCCGGCGCGCGTGCTGGTCAACTGCGCCGGCATCGGCGTCGCAAAGCGCGTCGTCGGCCGTGACGGGCCTATGGCCCTTTCCGACTTCGACAAGGTGATCAAGGTCAATTTGATCGGCACCTTCAACATGCTGCGCCTTGCCGCAGCCGAGATGTCCAAGCTCGAGCCGCAGGCCACCGGCGAGCGCGGTGTCATCATCAACACCGCGTCGGTCGCCGCCTATGACGGCCAGATCGGGCAGTCGGCCTATTCCGCGTCCAAGGGCGGTATCGTCGGCATGACCCTGCCGATCGCGCGCGAGCTCGCGCAGTTCGGCGTCCGCGTGCTCACCATCGCGCCCGGCCTGTTCCTGACACCGTTGCTCGCCAACCTGCCGCAGGAAGCCCAGGATTCGCTTGCGGCTGCGATCCCCTTCCCGCGCCGGCTCGGCAACGCCGACGAGTTCGCGGCGCTCGCGCTGCACATGGTCGAGAATTCCTATCTCAACGGCGAGGTGGTGCGGCTCGACGGCTCGCTGCGCATGGCACCGAAGTAAGCGCGGCAAAGGCAAGGGCAGCACATGTTCGTGAACCGGCGCGACGTACAGATCCAATGGGGCGATTGCGATCCCGCCAACATCGTCTATTACCCGCGCTATTTCGGTATGTTCGACGATTCGACCTCGGTCCTGTTCGAGAAGGCCGGCTTCCCGAAGCAGGACCTGGTCCACAAATACGGCCTCATCGGCATTCCCATGGTCGATACGCGGGCGAAATTCTACATCCCCTCGACCCACGGCGACTGGATCACCATCGAAACCAAGATCGAGAGCATCAAGCGCTCGAGCTTCGAGGTGAAGCACAATGTCTACAAGGGCGAGGCGCTGGCTATCGAAGCCTTCGAGACCCGCGTCCTGGTCGGCCGCGACCCGAACGACCCCGACAAGCTGAAATCGGCGCCGTTTCCGCCGGAAATGGTGGCGAAATTCATCGGGAGCTAAATCGCCGCACCATCCAAAGACGGGGCTGAATCAGCCCCCCGATTTCTGCTTTCAAAGAAACACGTAAAGGGAGGAATAGATGAAACGTTTTTACCTGACCGCCGCGATTGCCGCCGCGACGCTCGCCGTGCCGGCGCTGCCCGCGCTGGCCCAGACCAATGAAATCACCATCGGCATCACCACCACCACGACCGGCCCGGGCGCGGCCCTCGGCATTCCCGAGCGCAACGCGCTGGAATTCGTGCCGAAAGAGATCGGCGGCGTGCCGTTGAAGGTGATCGTGCTCGACGACGGCGGCGACCCGACCACGGCAACCACCAACGCCCGCCGCTTCGTCACGGAATCCAAGGCCGACATCATCATGGGCTCGGCGCTGACGCCGCCGACGATCGCGGTCTCCAACGTCGCCAACGAAGCCGGCATTCCGCATTTCGGCCTCGCGCCGTTTCCGATCACGCCGGAGCGCATGAAGTGGTCGGTGGCGATGCCGCAGCCGATTCCGATCGTGGGCAAGGTGCTCTACGATCACATGAAGTCCAAGGGCGTAAAGACCGTCGGCTATATCGGCTATTCCGATTCGTATGGCGACCTCTGGTTCAACGACCTGAAGGCCCAGGCCGTGCCGATGGGCGTGACCATCGTCGACGAGGAGCGCTTCGCGCGTCCCGATACTTCGGTCACCGGCCAGGTGCTGAAGCTCGTCGCCGCCAATCCCGACGCGATCCTGGTCGGCGCCTCCGGCACCGCGGCCGCGCTGCCCCAGACCGAGCTGCGCGAGCGCGGCTATCAGGGTCTGATCTACCAGACCCACGGCGCGGCCAGCATGGACTTCATCCGCATCGCCGGCAAAGCGGCCGAAGGCGTGCTGATGGCCTCGGGCCCGGTCATGGACCCCGAGGATCAGCCGGACGAAGCGGCCACCAAGAAGCCGGGCCTTGCGCTCAACACCGCCTATGAAGCGAAGTACGGCCCGAACAGCCGCAGCCAGTTCGCCGGCCACTCCTATGACGCCTTCGAGCTCCTGAAGCGCGTCATTCCGGTCGCTCTGAAGACGGCAAAGCCGGGCACGCCGGAGTTTCGTGAGGCCATCCGGCAAGCCTTGCTGACGGAAAAGGAATTGGCGGCCAGTCAGGGCGTCTACAACTTCACCGAAAAGGATCGCTACGGCCTTGACGAGCGCTCGCGCATCCTGCTCACGGTGACGAACGGCAAATACAAGCTCGTGAAATAACACAGCGTCAGTTTCGAGACAGTCAGAGCCGGCCCCGCGGGCCGGCTCTTTTCTTTTTGCCGGTGATCGTGGCTGCGGCCCGAATTTCACTGCGCTCTCTCTCCCGCTTGCGGGGGGCTGGGGTGGGGGTGTATCCGCGTCGGGATGCCTGAGTTTTACCGAGAAAATCCCCGAGTGGAGAGAGCCCCCACCCGCCGCGCTCTGCGAGCGCGTCGACCTCCCTCGCAAGCGGGAGAGGTGCAGCGTGCCCGCGGAAAGGCCCGCGTCCTAAGCGGCCTGCGCAAGCCTGGTCCAGGCGAACTCCGGGTAATACCGTCCCATCATCCGGTCGACATAGGCGGTGAGGTTCGGAAACTCCTCGGCCCGCCCGCGCAGCTTGGAGTCGAAGAACGGGGTCAGGATTCCCGCGAGCGCACCGAACGCGGACGCATCGACGCCGCAGGGCTTCTCGCCCATCAGATAGGACTTGTCGCCGAGTTGCACCGAGAGCGCAAACAGCGAGCGCACGGCGAGATCGACATCGTCATCCGGCGCGTGGCGGCCAAGGCCGGAGAGCAGATAGTTTTCGGCGACGCGGAATTGCGCATCCTCGCGCAGCTTCTCGCGGTTGTGCTCTGGAGCGCCGTCGAAGAAATGCGCAGGCCCCTTGGCGAAATTAACCGGATCGACCCAGCGCGCGCCGACCAGCGCCCAGTAGACGTGATGCTCGATCATCCGCTCGAAGGCCCAGGCCTGCGCGCGTTGCTGCAAGGAGAGGCCGGCGTCGAAGTCGAACCCGTAGCGGCGTTCGATATGGGCGCGGATGAAGGTGGAATCGGCCACCGCCTCGCCGTCATCGTCGATGAAGGGCAACTGCCCCTTGGGCGACGCGGGCGGCATGGCCCGCTCCTTCCGATAGGGCAGTTCCGCCATCTTGAGCTGCACCTCGGTCTTGGTGACGAAGGGGCTGATTTCCGGCAGGCCGAATCCGACACCGAAGCCGTAGAGGGTGATCATGTCTGCTCTCCTGATCCTCGAAAGATGCATTGGAACCTAGCGTCCGGCTGCTGCCACCATGGTGGCAGCAGCCGTGATATCCTTGGCGAAACGAGCCCCTCGCCAGGCCTGGCCCATGAGGTGGCGGACCAGGGTGTCCGCGACCTGGACCAGCGAGCGGGTCACAAGGCTCGCCAGCGCAAGGCGGAAGTCGACGAACATGAGATCGAGAGACGCGAGACGGCCGAACGCCCAGGTATGCAGCAAGGCGTGCAGCGAAGCCTGCACCCGCCAGAGCGGGACGGCCGTGCCGAATTGGGTAGGAATGATCATGGACAAATCCTCTTCAGTCGAAGCGTTGTCCCGGTATAGAACTCCCCTGCTGCCAACATCCTGTCAGCATCAGCGCGCAGTTTTTTGAGCCGCCTGCGATCAGGGAAAGAGAATTGTCATGAGACGTGCCGACCGGCTGTTTCAGATCATCCAGGTGCTGAGGCGCAGCCGTAAACCGCTCACGGCCGACGCGATCGCGGCCGAGCTCGAGACATCGAAGCGCACCGTCTATCGCGACATCGCCACGCTGATCGGCCAGCGTGTGCCGATCCGCGGCGAGGCCGGCATGGGCTACATCCTGGAAAAGGGCTTCGACCTTCCGCCTTTGATGCTGACGCCGGACGAGATCGAGGCGGCGGTGCTGGGTGCGCAATGGGTCGCGGGCCACGCCGACACGGCGCTCGCGCGCGCGGCCGAAGACCTGATGGCCAAGATCGCCGACACCGTGCCCGAACGCCTGCGCCCCTTCGTGCTCGAGCCGGCGAGCCGCGCGCGGCCGAGCTGGAACAGGGAGCCCGACCGGATGGACATGGTGCGCACGCGTACCCAGATCCATGAGGGCAAGAAGATCATGCTGCGCTATCGCGACGAGCAGGGCCGCCCGAGCGAGCGCATGATCTGGCCGATCGCGGTCGGCTATCTCGAAGCCGTCCGCCTGCTTGCAGCCTGGTGCGAGCTGCGCAGCGACTTCCGCAGCTTCCGCACCGACCGCGTGGTGGAGGCAACCTATCTCGACGAAAGATATCCGGAGCGGCGCGACGTGCTGCGGGCGAAATGGCGGCAGAGCCTGGTCTGGGGTCCGCCGAAGGACACGTGATGGCGATCGATGAGATGTCCACCACCGATCTGTCGAGCTGCTGCCAGGCGTGCGGCGCCTGCTGCGGCTATTCGGCGAATTGGCCGCGCTTCTCGATCGAGAGCGACGAGGAGCTCGCGCTGATTCCGGAGAAGCTCGTCAACGACCGGCAATCCGGCATGCGCTGCGAGGGCGATCGCTGCGCAGCGTTGCAAGGGGAAATCGGGAAGACGACAGCTTGTGGCATCTACCAGGTGCGACCGGAAGTGTGCCGCACCTGCATGCCGGGTGATGCCGAATGCACGATGGCGCGGCGCAAATTCGGACTGCCGGCGATCGTGGTAGCTTAAGCCGGCACGGCTTCGCTGATCTCGTCGTCGAACTCATCCTCTAGCGGCGCAAGCACCGAGAGCGGCTTGGTTGACAGCGTGATCGGCTTGCGGCCGCCGGACAGAGACGGCGTCGATTTGGCCGAGCGTTCGCGCGACAGCGCGTAGAGCGTCGAGCCGACACGGCCACCGCTCTCGATCAGGTCGCGCTCGCTGCAGCTCGCTGCGATCGCGACCGCCAGCGAATGCAAATGGCTGCGGCGATAGCAGAACAGCGCCAGCCTGGCGCGGACGTCAGGGGAAACACTCTCAACCAGCCTCGGCAGGCCGCTCTCATTGGCGCGATACATCTCGCCAAGGAGTTCGTCGCGGACCGGGCAGAAATCGCTTTCAAAGGTATCGCGGCTTGAAAACATTGCAGTTCTCCCTCGTGTGCGGAAGATGCCGCGCAATTCTCTAATGAAAGGTTAACCACACTGACCGGTAGTCACCCGGGGTCCTTGCGCCCACGCCGTGAATCGGTCCGGCCCTCATCGGGTATCCGATCGCATATGCGGATCTGCAGCAGTCGTCAGGCCCGGGCTTGTCCCGGGCATCCACGTTCTTTGTGCCGTGCGGTAAGGCGTGGTTGGCCGGGACAAGCCGGGCATGACGCTGTCGAAACTTCAGCGCACCACGCACCCGCAATCGCCCTGCCCATCGGCAGGCAGCCGGCTTCAGTTGGCAGCCATGAAGATGGAGAGACCGAAGCCGGTGAGATGGTGCAGCGCCTGGTCGACACCGATCAAGGTCCAGAACCAGGGATGCTCCTGGTTGACATGGAGATTGGCCGAGACGAGACCCTTGGCGCGGTCGACGATGATGTGAATCCCGAAGTCGATCAGGGCCACGAACCAGAAGCGCGGCGCCACGATCAGGATCAGCGGCAGCGCAACCGCAAGGTGAATCAGGCAATGCACTAGAAGCGGCAGACCCCAGCCGTGCTTCTGGTCCTTGCCGTGCGCCATCCAGGCGGTTTGCAGGACGAAATCGGCGATGATGTGCTTGAAGGTCAGCAGCAACATCCAGCCAATGAGCGCTTCAACCGGAATCGCCGATGACATGGGTGGAAACGACAAAGCTGGCGCCCTCATTGACATGGGAAGCAAAAAATGGAGCGTTCAGCGCAACTTCTTCTTGGACCCGGCCAAATCCCCGGGATCGGTCATTTATGACATCTCCCGCGTTGGAATGCATCCCGGGGGAACTCGAAAATCACCAACTGTGGCCGAACGGCGATAGGACGACCAATCGCCGCGGACGGTCCAAGTAAGGTTACCTTCGGCTCGAAATTTGCATTCTCGGGCCGGAGCGCTATCATCCCCAAGTAGAGAATATCGTTCTTTTTTTCAGGCGTGTACGAAATTTCAGGGCGCGCGCGGCTGGCAGATCCGCCGCCGCCCGCCATCCCGCATAAGGCCAGAGTGCTGCCATGAGTACTGAAGGCCCGACGGCACCGACCGAGCCGCGACGGACCCTGCGCCGCAAGGTGATCAAGACCAATCAGCAGCAGGTCCTTCTGTACGTCGTGCTGACCCTGCTTCTGTCGCTTGTCACCGTCTGGGCCGGCCGGGCCATGTTGCACAATTCAGAGACGCTGACCTTTGCCGTCGGCGCCCCCAACAGCGACGAGGCACTGTTTGCGACCAAGCTCGCCGCGCTTCTGAAGAACAACGCCTCGCACTTCCGGATCAAGATCGTCAACAACCCTGACAATGCCAGGGCGCTCGCACAGTTCGACCGCAGGCAGGCCGATCTCGCCATCCTGCGCACCGACGCCAAAGTGCCGCCACGGGCACGCACGCTGGCGATCCTGGAGCACGATCTCGTGCTGCTGCTCGGCCCCGGCAACAAGAAGATCAAATCGCTCGCCGAGCTGAAGAAGAAAAAGGTCGCCGTTGTCGCCGAGAACGAGTCCTCGCTCGCCTTCGTGCGCAGCATCCTCGACATCCCCGACGGTCCGGACGCCGCGAAGATCCAGATGGCGCCGCAGGGCGCGACGCTCGACAAGCTGTTCGCGCCGTCCAGCGGCTTTAGCGCAGTGATCGCCATTGTCCACGCATCCCGCGCGGTGCGCGACAAGGCCTACGAGCAGGTCGCCAAGCATGGCGGGTTCACACTGAATGCGATCGACGAAGCCAAGGCGCTGGCGCGCAAATTCCCCGGCATTTCCGACGAGACGCTGACGGCCGGCACGCTGTCCGCCTCGCCTGAAATTCCGGACGATGACCTCGATACGATCGGGCTCGAATGGCTCCTGGTCGCGCAGTCCAAGATGTCCCTGACCACGGGCGGCGACCTCGCGCGTATCGTCTACGAGAACAAGTCCGCGCTCGGGCTCGACAACGGCTTTGCGACGAGGATCGAGCCGGCCTCGACCGAGAAGGACGCCTTCGTGATGGCTCATCAGGGCGCGGCCGACTACATCAACGACGACACCAAGTCGTTCATGGATAAATACAGCGACATGATGTATCTGGGCGCCGGCGCGCTCAGCATCATCGGCTCGATCTTCGCCGCGATCTACACCAAGATCACCAGGGTGGCGCCGGAAAAGGCCAGCAAGCTGTCCACCGCGATCCTCGATATCGGCGAGCGCATCGAGCATGCCCATTCACTGGATCAGCTCGAATGTCTTCAGGACGAGCTGGAGGGCATTCTGCGCGGCGCGGTCATCGGACTCAGAGACGGCACCATCAGTACCGACGGCCTCGATACGTTCAAGCTCGGCTATGAATTCGTCCGGGACGAGATCGGCATGCGCCGTGACTACCTGAAACGCCATGCTGCCGAGGTGGAGAAGGCCGACCCCGTTCCACACGACGACAGCAATGTGGTGGTGGTGAAGACCGCGCAGAGCGCCTGAGCGCGCAGGCGCAGCACCCTTACCGCGGAAACCCTGCAGGGTATTTCGGGTGAACCGCCGGAACCCGGGAACCGTCCCGATTCACGATCGTTGGTGCCCCGGATACAACCGGAGAACGCTGCATGCGTACACTCCTCGTCATCCTCCTTCTGGGAATGCTGGCAGCGGTCGGCTATTTCGGCTATTCCGCGATGACGATCGAGGGAGACCCGATCCCGACGGAAGGCTATGTGGCGCTGGCGCTGGGCGCAGGGTTCTCGGTGGTCGTCGGCATCGGCCTGATGGTGCTGTTGTTCTTCAGCAGCCGCCACGGCTACGACGAGCCGCCGCACTTCAAGTAGCGGCGGAGTCCGCCGTATCCCATGGCTGCGCCGGGTGCCTGTGCCCTGATATGCGCAATGGCACGCCTATGCGCCATTTGCCGTCGTTGACGGCCCCCGCCCGCACAGGCACTTTGGCGCCGACGTCCCAGCCGGGACCTCGAAAACCTACCCAAAACCCGGGCCGCCTTCCCGCATGTCCAAGCCGTTGATCCCCGTTCTGGCGCAGTTCGTGGCTGCCACGGCCGGCCGCAACATGACCAAGGCGGCCTATGGGGCGGTGATCGTCGGCGTCGGGGCGATGGTGCTACTCACGGTCAACCCGGCCTACGATGCCGCGTACCGCTGGCTCGACGGCCTCTTGTGGGTCTGCCTCCTCTACTTCGTTTTCGAATGGGTGGTCCGGCTGCGCCACATGAGGCGGCAAGGACGTCTTTCGCTCTATATGTCCTCGTCCGCGGGGCTGGTCGATGCGATCGGAGCGCTGGCCGTGCCGATCGCCCTGGTGCTGGGTGTCGAGCTCAGGACGGCCTGGCTGCTCAGCGTGCTCTGGGTCATGAAGGTGGTGCCGGGCATTCCCGGCCTGCGGCAGCTGCGCCGCGTGCTGGTGCTGGAATCGGGCCCGCTGCTCAGCGTGCTCGTGATCTTCCTGATGGTGGTCTTCCTCGCCTCGGTCGCCGAATATTTCCTGGAACGTGACGTGCAGCCGCAGACCTTCGGCAGCGTCCCGGCCGCGCTGTGGTGGGCGGTGGTGACCCTGACGACCACGGGCTACGGCGACGTCGTGCCGGTGACGCCGCTCGGCCGCATGGTGGCTGCGCTGGTGATGATCTCCGGCCTCGGCGTGTTCGGACTCTGGACCGGTATTCTGGCGACCGGCTTTGCCGCCGAGACCCGGCGCGACAATTTCCTCAAGACCTGGGAATCCGTCAGCAAGGTGCCGTTCTTTGCAGCGCTTGGCCCCGCGGCGATCGCCGACGTCACCCATATGCTGCGAACCATGGAGCTGCCGGCGCGCACCATGATCATCCGGAAGGGCGCGCAGGGCGACTGCATGTATTTCATCGCCGCCGGCGAGGTCGAGGTCGATCTTCCCGGCAAGAAGGTGCAGCTCGGCGAGGGCGCCTTCTTCGGCGAGATGGCGCTGCTCGGCAACAATGTGCGGGGTGCCAGTGTCTCGACCACGAAAGTGTCGCGGCTTTTGGTGCTCGACCTCGTCGACTTCCGCGTGCTGATGGCACGGCATCCCGATCTCGCCGAGACCATCGACGCCGAGGCCAAGCGCCGCGCGCTCGAAAACAAATAAACGGAGACAAGAATGTCGGACACAGCCGACGCGGCCAGCGGCCCCGTGCTCGAAATCACCGGCGCCCGCGCCACCATCCGCCTCAACCGCCCGAAACATCTCAACCGGCTCCAGGCGGAGGACCTCGACGAGCTCATGCAACTGTTCGACCGGATCGAGGCGGATCCCGCGATCCGCGTTCTGGTGCTGACCGGCACCGGTCGCGCCTTTTCCGCAGGCTACGACCTCAACTCGGTGGCCGAGCGCGCGGTCAGCGCCAAGGAGCAGCAGAGCGCGGGCTCGGCGTTCGAGGTCGTCGTCAACCGGCTGGAGGATCTCGGCGTACCGACGATCTGCCGGCTCAATGGCGGTGTCTATGGCGGCTCGACCGACCTCGCGCTCGCCTGCGATTTCCGCATCGGCGTCGACACCGCCGAGATGTTCATGCCTGCGGCGCGGCTCGGGCTGCACTATTACAAGAGCGGCATCAAACGCTACGTCACGCGGCTCGGCGTCGACAACGCCAAGAAACTGTTCCTGACCGCCACGAGGATCAGCGCGCCGGAGATGCTGCGGATCGGCTATCTCACCGACATGGTGCCGGAGGAAACGCTGGACGAGGAAGTCGACAAGCTCGCGACGATCCTCGCCGGCAACGCGCCGAACGCCATGCGCGGCATGAAGCGCGCCATCAACGAATTCGCCCGCGGCGAGCTCGATGAGCTGGCCGCCGACCAGCGCCACCGCGACAGCATGCGCGGCGACGAGATCAAGGAAGGCATCAAGGCGTTCGCGGAGAAGCGGCCGCCGAGGTTTTGAGGATCACCCCCGCTTCGACCGCATCGCGCGCACCTGCGTGAGCTTCGGATCGCGCGCCAGCGTCTGGTAGCGCTTGCTGTCGACGGCGTAGATCGCGATGCGGCCTTCGCTGTCGGCATGCACGCCCCAGCCGAAGCGCTTGCCGAGGCTTGAGGCGCGCATGCAGGCTTGCCCGCGCGAGAAGAACGCCGCCCGGGCGGCGCTTTTCTCCGCCTTCGTTGCCTTTGCATCGAGTTCGCGCCCCGGCGCGGAGGTCGCGAAGATCACGTCGTCCGACGTGTATCTGTAAGGCGCCTTCGCGACCATCGCGTATTGCAGGCCGGCCACGGTCGGCCGTCCTGCGCGCGGCGGTGGCTCCTCGCCCGCGCGCGCCGGACAGTCTTCGGCGACCTGGATGAAGGTGTCGAAACAGTTGGTCGTATGGATCGGCTTTGTCATGCGAAGACCCGACTTGTTCATTCCCCGGCGACAGCGGCATGCTGCGCCGCCATCTCATCATCGGCCGCATTGATCCGCAGGAACGCAGGTCGCGACGTGATGCGCTCGGAATAGCGGACGAAGACGTCTTTCTTCGGCACGATACCGAACATCATCGTCCAGTTGAACGCCACGCCCCAAAGAATATCGGCCGCCGTCATGCGTTCGCCCAGGAGATACGGCCCCCTGGACAGTTGCGCTTCGAGCGCGCCCAGCATGGTGTCGTAATCGGCATAGGGCGACTGTGTGATCGGCGCGGGCTCGCGCCGCATGAATTTGTCGATCAGCGCCGGCTCGAACGACGAGCCGTAATAGGCGATCCAGCGCAGATAGGGACCGCGCAAGGGATCGCTCAGCGCGGGTGCGAGGCCCGCCTGTGGGTACAGGTCGGCGAGATAGATGTAGATCGCGACCTGCTCGGTCACCAGCGCCTCGCCGTGACGGATCGCCGGCACCTTGCCGAGCGGATTGATGGCGAGATAGGCGGGCCTGCGCTGCTCGCCCGCCTTCATGTTGAGGACGTGGAGATCGTAGGGCGCGCCCAGCTCCTCCAGCAGCACCCGCGTGCCCGTGGCGCGGCTTTGCGGCGCATAATAGAGGATGATGCGGTTCGGATCGGTCATGGCAGTCTCCGGCTGGCCGTCTGCGATGGCGTCTCTCTACCGGACCATACCTGACATCCTGTGTCAGGTATGGTTTATGGGACCATGCGCGCGAGCCGGCTGCTATCGATCCTCACCACCCTTCAGGCGAGAGGGCAGGTCACTGCACCTGAGCTCGCGGACGCCTGCGAGGTGTCGGTGCGCACCATCTATCGCGACATCGATGCGCTCGCGGCCGCCGGCGTGCCCGTCTATGCCGACCGCGGCGCGGAGGGCGGCTATCGCCTGCTCGACGGCTACCGGGTGCGGCTCAATGGGTTGTCGCAGAGCGAAGCGGAGGCGCTGTTCCTCACCGGGTTGCCCGGCCCGGCAGCCGCACTCGGGCTCGATGCCGCGATGATGGCCGCACAGACCAAGCTGATGGCGGCACTCCCCGCGAGCCTGCGGCAGGACGCCGGCCGGATGCAGGAGCGCTTCCATCTGGATGCGCCGGGCTGGTTCGGCGAGGCCGAGGAGCCGAAACATCTGCGCGCCATCGCCGGCGCGTTGCTCCAGGGAACGCTGATCAAGATCCGCTATCAGAGCTGGCGGGCGAAGAAGCAGCGTCGCGTCGCACCGCTCGGCCTCGTGCTGAAGGCTGGCAGCTGGTATCTCGCCGGCGAGGTCGACGGCAGCGTGCGCACCTATCGCGTCGCGCGCGTGCTCGACTGCACCGTGCTTTCGGATCGTTTCGACCGTCCCGCCAATTTTGGTCTTGCCGCCTATTGGCAGGCTGCGACGCTGAGGCTCGAGGCCGAGCTGCATCCCGATGTCGCGACCGTGCGGCTGTCGCCGTTCGGCGTGAAGCTCCTCGACGCGCTGAGCCAGCCTTACGTCAAGGCGCGCACGCGTCTCGAGGAGACGATCGACGCAGACGGCTGGCGCATCGCTCATGTGCCGATCGGCAAGACGGTGTGGCACGCTGCCGCAGAATTGTTGCGGCTCGGGCCCGAGGCCGAGGTACTGGAGCCGGCGGAGCTGCGCGCGAAGATGATCCAGCTCACACAAGCCATGGCAGCTCGCTATCGATCGTCGCGCGCCACCGCCCGGGCGACGCGAAAGGCCTGACGGTTTACCATCCGACGCGGCCGACGAAACAATCCTGAAACACGATTCTCCCGGCACGGCGTGAACGCATTTGCAGCTCAGCTCGACCGAGATGCAGGGACACAACAACGGCCTCGCGCCAACTGGAGAATGAAGATGTTTCGTAAGCTTGCACTCGGTCTGATCGCTGCCGGCTCGCTCGGCGCTGCCGCTCTCGTGCCCACCGCCGCATCGGCCCACGGCTTCCACCATCACTGGGGTCCCGGCTGGGGCTGGGGTTATGGCGGCCTCTATGTCAACACCGGCGTCAGCAACTGCTACCAGGAGCGCGTCATCCAGACCCGCCACGGCCTGCGCGTTCGCGTCGTGAACGTCTGCGCGTACGGGATCTACTGAGATCTCGCATCCATGATAAGCCCCGGTCGCTTTGCGATCGGGGTTTTCATTGTGAACGGGTTCGAATCGCTCCGCGGCCCACGGAGAGTTTGAAAGCACATCGTTTCCAATCCGTCATTGCGAGCGTAGCGAAGCAATCCAGAGACGTCTCCTCGTTGGGATTCTGGATTGCTTCGCTGCGCTCGCAATGACGACGTGGAGAGAATATCACTCGTCCAAGAACGTCACCGTCTCCGCAACGCTGGCGCGTGAGGTGCGGTAGCTGTTGACCCTGTGAGCATGATCGGCATAGCCGAACGAGATGCCGCAGACGACGCGGCGATCGTCGGGCAGGTTGAAGTGACGCCGGATCAGGCCGGAGTGGCGCGCAAGCGCAGCCTGCGGAATGGTGCCGAGCCCGAGCGCCTGCGCCGCCAGCATGAAATTGCTGACATAGGCACCGCAGTCGATCGCACCGTAGATGCCGAGCGGCTCGTTGGTGTGAATGATCGCCACATGCGGCGCGCCGAAGAAATTGTAATTTTCCAGCGCCTGCTTGGCGTAAGCGGCTTTGTCACCACGGGCGATGCCCAGCGTGTTGTAGAGCTGAAAACCGCTCTCGCGGCGGCGATCGAGATAGACGCCGACATATTCGCGCGGCGGCGTGAAGTCATGGTCGTCCTTGGCACCGGCCCCCGCCTCCGCGTAGATCGCCTTGCGAAAGCGTTCCTTCGCCGCACCGCTGGCGATCAGCACCTGCCAGGGCTGGCTGTTGCACCATGACGCGGTGCGCTGCGCGGTCCGCAGCACATGCTCGATTGTCGCGCGATCGACTTCCTTGGGGAGAAAGGCGCGCACGGAGTAGCGCTCGTTGAGGAGTTCTTCGAGCACGCCGATGCGGTCCTCGGTGGCGTAGCGGGCGTTGGGCGATTTGGCGTCCATGGCGCGTCCTTTGTCTTCCGTAGGGTGGGTTAGCCGAAGGCGTAACCCACCCTACGATTCCAAATCAACGCCCCTTCGTCGGGATCTTGTTATACGGCACGTCCTTGTCGACGCGGATGTCGCCGGGCAGGCCCAACACCCGCTCGGCGATGATGTTGCGCAGGATCTCGTCGGTGCCGCCGGCAATGCGCATCGAGGGCGAGGACAGCAGCATCTGCTGGAACTGGCCCTGCACCGTCTCCTCGTCCGTTCCCGTGAGAACGCCGGCCGCGCCCTGGAGGTCCATCGCGTAGGTCGCGATGTCCTGGAGCATCATGCCCGAGACCAGCTTGCCGATCGAATTCTCCGGCCCCGGCCGCTCGCCCTTCGACAGCGCCGAGATCGCGCGGTAGCTGGTGTATTTCAGCCCGCTCGATTTCACCGCCCAGCTCGCAAGCTTCGAGCGCACGGAGGGATCGTCGATGGCAAGCCCATCCTCCAGCATCAGGTTGGAGCAGAACTCGAACAGCTCGGGCACGCCGGTCGCAAGCCGCGCGCCGATCGACATGCGCTCGTTCATCAGCGTGGTCAGCGAGACGCTCCAGCCCTCGCCGACGGCACCGAGCCGCTGGCTGTCGGGGATCACCACGTCGGTGAAATACACCTCGTTGAACTCCTGCATGCCGTTGGCCTGTTTGATCGGGCGGACCTCGACGCCCGGGCTCTTCATGTCCAGGAAGAACATGGTGAGACCCTTGTGCTTGGGCACGTTCGGATCGGTGCGCGCGATCAGCAGGCCATAGTCGGAATAGTGCGCGCCCGAGGTCCAGATCTTCTGTCCGTTGACGATCCAGTTGTCGCCCTTCTTCTCCGCACGGGTGCGCAGGCCGGCGAGGTCCGAGCCGGCGGACGGCTCGGAGAAGAGCTGACACCAGATCTCCTCACCCGAAGCGAGCTTCGGCAGATAGCGGCGCTTGGCATCCTCGCTGCCCCAGGCCATCACGGTCGGGCCGCACATGCCCTCGCCGATCTGGAACGGCTGCGTCAGCTTGCCATAGACGCCCTCCTCCTGCTGCCAGATCACGCGCTCGATCGGAGTGGCGCCACGACCGCCATATTCCTTCGGCCAGTGCAGGCAGGCCCAGTTGCCTTCGAACTTCTTCTTCTGCCAGGCCTTGCCGATATCGACGATGTCATGCTTCGCAAGCCGGATGCGGCCGAGCGAGGATTTTGACAGCTCAGCCTCCAGCTCCTTCGGCGCATTGGCCTCCACCCATTTGCGCGCGGTCTCGCGGAATGCGGCTTCCTGCGGCGTATCATCGAAATTCATGGCGGACCTCACAATCCTTGCTTGGTGCGTAGGGTGGGCAAAGCGAAGCGTGCCCACCACCTTCTCTCGCTCTCGATAGAATTGGTGGGCACGGCGCTAGGCGCCTTTGCCCACTACTATTCTAACCTCTTCCCTTCGTCGGGATCTTGTTGAACGGCACGTCCTTGTCGACACGGATGTCGCCGGGCAGACCGAGCACGCGCTCGGCGATGATATTGCGCATGATCTCGTCGGTGCCGCCCTCGACGCGCGTGCCCGGCGCGCGCAAGAGCATCGCCTGAAAGCGGCCTGCGACTTCGGCGTCCTCGGGACCGCTGACCACGCCAGCGGCGCCTTGCAGATCCAGCGCGTAGGTCGCGACGTCCTGGATCATCGAGCCCGCTACCAGCTTGCCGATGGAGTTTTCCGGCCCCGGCCGCTCGCCCTTCGACAGCGCCGAGATCGCGCGCATGCTGGTGTATTTCAGCCCGCTCGTCTTCACCGCCCAGTTCGCGAGTTTCGAGCGCACCGCTGCGTTCTCGATCGCCGGGCCATCCTCCAGCATCAGGCTGGAGCAATAATCGAACAGCTCGGGGAAGCCGGTCGCCACGCCCGCGCCGATCGACATGCGCTCGTTCATCAGCGTGGTCAGCGAGACGTTCCAGCCGTCATTGACCTCGCCGAGGCGCTGGTGATCGGGAATGCGGACATTGGTGAAATAGACCTCGTTGAAGTCGGAGGCACCGCTCGCCTGTTTGATCGGCCGCACCTCGACACCCCGGCTCTTCATGTCCAGGAAGAACATGGTGAGCCCCTTGTGCTTGGGCACGGTGGGATCGGTTCGCGTCAGGAGAATGCCGTAGTCGGAATAATGCGCGCCCGACGTCCATATCTTCTGGCCGTTGATCACCCAGTCGTCGCCATCCTTCTCGGCGCGGGTGCGCAGGCCCGCGACGTCAGAGCCGCCCGCCGGTTCGGAGAAGAGCTGGCACCAGACTTTTTCGCCGGAGGCGAGCGGTGGCAGAAATGTGCGCTTATGCTCCTCGCGCGCGAACGCCATCATGGTCGGTCCGCACATGCCGTGGCCGATGATGAACATATGGGAGAGCTTGCCGAACGGGCCCTCCTCCTGCTGCCAGATCACCCGCTCGATCGGCGATGATCCGCGGCCGCCATACTCTTTCGGCCAGTGCAGGCAGGCCCAGCCCGCCTCGGCCTTTTTCTTCTGCCAGGCCTTTGCGACCTCCAGAATGTTGGCGTTCTTGAGCTGCGTGCGGCCGAGCGAGGATTTGCGCAGCTCCTCTTCATATTGTTTGGGCGCGTTGGCCGCGATCCAGGCGCGGGCGATGGCGCGGAATTCGGCTTCCTGCGGGGTGTCGTCGAAGTTCATCGTCTCAGTCCTCGGCCGCGCCGTTCATCTTGTAGGATGGGTAGAGCGCAGCGAAACCCATCTCTTCCAACCTTCGCGTGATGATGGGTTTCGCTTCGCTCTACCCATCCTACGACCGTCGTTACGCCGCGTTCTTCTTGCGCATGCGGTCGATCAACTGATCTTCCCAATAGGACAGGCTGCCGAGCCCGAGCGCCATGGCATTCGCCCGGCGGTAGTACATGTGGCAGTCGAACTCCCAGGTGAAGCCCATGCCGCCGTGAACCTGGATGTTGTTCTTGGCGCAGTGCTGGAACGCCTGCGTCGCGCTGATGCGCGCAGCCGCGGCGGCCTCCGGCAGTTCGGCCGCATTGGTCGAGAGCGCCCAGGCGCCGTAATAGCTGTTCGAGCGAGCCAGCGTCGCCGAAACGTACATGTCGGCCAGCATGTGCTTGACCGCCTGGAACGAGCCGATCTGGCGGCCGAAGGCGATGCGGTCGAGCGCGTAGTCGCGCCCCATCTCCAGCGCGCGGTCGGCGCCGCCGACTTGCTCGAAAGCGCAGAGCACCGCGGCACGGTCGAGCACCTGGGTGAGGATGCTCCAGCCCTCGCCGACCGCACCGAGCGGCTCGGCCTTGCAATCTTTGAACGTGATCTCGGCCTGCCCGCGGGTCGGATCGAGATTGGTGAGACTCTTCACCTCGACACCGGCGGCCTTGAGATCGACCAGGAACAGCGAGATATCGCCATCACGTCCGCTCGCTCCCGTGCGCGCAGCAACGACCGCGAAGTTGGCGATCGCGCCGTCGGCGATCGGCTTCTTGACGCCATTGAGCACGCCGTTCGAGGCCGCGAGCTTGATGTTCTTCGGCGACGGATTGCCCTTGCCCTCGAACAGCGCCAGCGTTCCGATCGCCTCACCCGAGGCGATCGCCGGCAGCCACTTCTTCTTCTGCGCGTCGCTGCCGGCGATCAGCAGCGCTTCGGCGGCGAGATAGACCGTCGAGGAGAACGGCACCGGCGCATTGGCGCGGCCCATCTCCTCCGCGATCACGCAGAGCTCGAGATGGCCTGCACCCGCGCCACCGAATTCCTCGGGGATCGCGACGCCGAGGAAGCCCATCTCGGCGAGGCCCTTCCACAGATCGCTGTCATACGGCGCCTTGCCGTCGAGCACGACGCGTACCGCCTTGGGCGAACATTTTTCGCTGAGGAACTTGCGCGCCTGATCGCGGAGCTGTTTCTGATCGTCAGAGAAATCGAAGTTCATGGCGGCTTACCTTTGCTTATTTGTTCTCATTCATTGATGCCGTCATTCCGGGGCGCCGCGTAAGCGGCGAGCCCGGAATCCATTTCACCGCACATGTGCGGCCCGATGGATTCCGGGCTCGTGACTTCGTCGCGCCCCGGAATGACGTGGTTGGGAGAGGAGCGGTTCATCGCAGCACGATCACATCTTCATCCGGCTTGTCCGCATACAGCCGCTCCACCAGTGCCGCGCGGCGCTCGAGGCCGGCGCGCTGGTTGATGTAGCCCTTGTCGGTGAGCTCGTTGCCGTCGATCGAGGGCGGCTCGACCATCAGCATCGCGCGCGCGATGATGCGGCTGCTCGCGCCCTCGCATTCCCTATTGTGCGTCTCCAGCCCGCGCCTGAAGCAGGCGATCACCTCGGGATGCTTCACCGCATCCGCGAAGCTCAGCTCCGGATTGCCAACGAGCTGACGGCAGGCGTGCAGGTTCGGCCAGGCGAGCAGGCCGATGAAGGCACGATCCTGTCCTGCGACCAGCGCGTCATGCACGACGGGCGTGGCCGCGGCGATCGCATCAGTACGGAGCGAGCCGACATGAACGAAGGTGCCGGTGGTGAGCTTGAAATCCTCCACCACGCGGCCGGCGAAGATGATGCCCTTCACTGGGTCCGCATCGTCGACAAAGATGCCGGCGTCGCCGATGCAGTAAAAACCTTCCTCGTCGAACATCTTCTTCGTGAGATCAGGCTGTCCGAAATAGCCGGGCGTGACGTTGACGCCGCGCAGGCGCAGCTCATACTTCGAACCGCAGGGCACCATCTTCAGTTCGACACCGGGGAACGGCAGGCCGATCAGGCCGACGCGCTCGGTGTCCCAATAGGTGCCGGTCGAGGTCGGTGCGGTCTCGGTGGAGCCCCAGCCGGTGTAGAACACGATGCGCTCGCCGGTGGTCTTCACTGCCAGCGCCTGCATGCGGTCGTAGAGATCGTCCGGCAGCCGCGCGCCGCCATAGGCCATGATCGAGAGATTCTTGAAGAAGGAACGGCAGAGCGCATCGTCCTTCTCCATCGCCGCCGCAAGCGCGGCATAGCCGGCCGGCACGTTGGCGTAATAGGTCGGCGAGATCTCGTGCAAATTGCGCAGCGTCTCCTCAAACTGGCCCGGCATCGGCCGGCCGTCGTCGATATAGAGCGTGCCGCCATCGACCAGAACGGGATGGAACGCCGCATTGCCGCCCATGGTGTGATTCCAGGGCATCCAGTCGAGCATAGTTGGCAGAGGGCCGCCCGGTATGCGCGGCCGCACCTGCATCATCATCGCCGCATTCGCGCACATCATCTCCTGGGTGTTGATGACGGCCTTGGGCATACCGGTCGAGCCGGAGGTGAAGAGCAGCTTGCCGACAGTCTGAGGCGTGATTTTCGCGATCGACGCCTCGACATCCGCGGTCACGGGCGTTGCCGCGAGCTCGGCGAATCCGACGCTCTTGATGCCGTCACAGGGCCGCACGACGTGAACGACGGTGACAGCGCTGAGATCGAGCGCCTTCAGCGCCTTCTCGAACGTCGGACCATCCTGCACCATCACGACGGCCGGCTTGATCAGGTCGAACAAATATTTGAGCTTGACGTGATCGTGGCTCATCAAGGAGTAGGCGGGCGAGACAGGTGCCGCCGGCGAACGCGCCTGCATCGCCGCCTGCGTCATCAGCGCGTGCTCGATCGAATTGCCGGAGAGGATCGCGACCGGGCGACCCTCGAGCTCGAGATTCAGCAGCGCTTGCGTCAGCGCGTCCACCGTGCGCTTGGCTTCGCCATAGGAGACTTTTCGCCATTCGCGCTTCGGACCGCCGCGCTGTGCGAGCCAAATGCGCTCGGGCGCCTCCTTCGCCCATTTCGCGAGCGAGGCCGGAAGATGCTTCTCGTAAGCCTGCAGCGGAATGCGCGACATCAGCACCACAGTGCCGTCGTCGCGGCGCTCGATATCGATGTCGCGCGCGATCCACTCGACCTTGCGAAAGGCGGGCTTCGTCATCACCGCCGCCGCACTCCCACTCATTTTGCGTCTCCCGGAATTATTGTCCTTTGCGGATCTTCATCGTTCAGCGCTTGATATAGACAGGCTTTCGCTTCTCAAGGAAGGCCCTGATGCCTTCCGAAAATTCCTCGGAGCGGCTGCACAGGACCTGGTTGCGGTCCTCCATCGCGATCGCCGCCTCCAGCGATCCGGCATCGACGCTCATGTTGAGACATTCCTTGGACAGACGTAGGCCCACGGGCGAGGCCGTCATCATCGCGTCGACATAAGGTTCGGCCGCGTCGTCGAGCTTGTCTTCGTCCACGACCTCGGAGACGAGCCCGACCGCAAGCGCACGCTCGGCGCCGATGAAGCGTCCCGTGAGGATCAGCTCGGACGCCACGGAGACGCCGACGAGGCGCGGCAGGAAATAGCTGGTGCCGATGTCGCAGCCGCCAAGACCGAGCTTGATGAAGGCGCAGTTCATCCGGGCCGACTTGGTGGCGATGCGGATGTCCGAGGCAAGCGCCAGCGCGAAGCCGCCGCCGGCCGCCGCGCCCTGCACCAGCGCCAGGATCGGCTGCGGACAGCGCCGCATCAGCATCACGATGTCGGCGATGCGCCGCTGCGAATCCAGCGACTCGGTGACGCCGGGCGGTTCCTGCTGGCCGGCCCGGCGGGCCATCGCATTCTTGAGATCGAGGCCCGCGCAGAAATTCTTGCCGGCGCCCTTCAGCACGACGACGCGCGTGTCGCGGTTGCGCTGGAGGCCCTGGAAGTAGGTGTTGAGCGCGTCGATCAGCGCCGGATCGAGCGCATTGAGGCTTTCAGGACGATTGAGCGTCACCCGGTCGACGCCGTCATCATGCTCGATCAGCAGCGGTTGGGACATAAAGCGCTCCTGCATCCGCGCTTGAGGTGGCGGCTATTGTGCCCTCTCCCCTTGTGGGAGAGGGCAAGTACGTCGCTAGCCAGGAATTCGCTTGGGTGAGGGGTCAGCCGCGGATAGAGACCCCTCATCCGGCGCAATAGCCGAAGCTTTGCTTCGGCGTTCTCTTAAGGACGGCGGCCGAAGGCCGCCTATGCCACCTTCTCCCACAAGGGGAGAAGGAAGAAGACAGCGCCTTACCGCGGCGCCATGCGGATGGCGCCGTCGAGGCGGATGGTTTCGCCGTTGAGCATCGGGTTCTCGACGATGTGCACGGCGAGCGAACCGTACTCGGCGGCATCGCCGAGCCGCGAGGGATGCGGCACCTGGGCGCCAAGGCTCTTGCGGGCCTCTTCGTTCAGACCCATCAGCAGCGGCGTGAAGAACAGGCCGGGCGCAATGGTGTTGACGCGGATCTTCTGGCTCGCGAGATCGCGCGCGGCCGGCAGCGTGAGGCCGACGACGCCGCCCTTCGAGGCCGAATAGGCGATCTGTCCGATCTGGCCTTCGTAAGCCGCGACCGAAGCGGTGTTGACGATGACGCCGCGCTCTTCGCCAATGGGTTCTGCAGTCACGAGGCGTTCGGCGAACAGGCGCAGGCAATTGAAGGTGCCGATCAAGTTGACGTTGATGATGCGCGCAAACTTTTCCAGCGGGTAGACGCCGTCGCGGCCGACGATGCGCTGCGAGCCGCCGATGCCGGCGCAGTTCATCAGCACGCGCGCGACGCCGTGGGCGGCTTCCGCCTTCGCGATCGCCGCCTTGATCTGCTCCTCGCTGGTGACGTCGGCGTGCAGCGCGATGCCCTTCACCTCAGCGGCGACCTTCTCGGCGTTTTCCTTGCTCTGGTCGATCACGCCGATCTTGGCGCCCTTGGCGGCCATGGCGCGGGCGGTTGCGGCACCAAGGCCCGAACCACCGCCGGTGATGAGAACGGCTACGTCTTTCAGCTGCATCGCAAAATACCTTTCCTTGGGCGTTTCTTCTCTGGACTTGAACGTCTCTGGATTGAACGTCTTCGGCCGGATTATCCGGCCGCGACGGCTTCCTCGGCTTGCGTGAGGATGCCGCCGCAGATCAGCGTTTCCATGTGCTTGATGTATTGCCGGCAAACTTCGTCGGTGACCGGGCCGACGCCGATCGCGCGAGACATCGCGTGCCGGCCGAAGAACAGGTGATCGCAGGCGCCGATCAGGCTGGTGTAGAACAGCACCGGATCGGTGGCGCGGAACTCGCCGCGGCTGACGCCGTCGGCGAGCAAGCGGCGGTGGAAGTCCAGGAGCGGCGCCACGAAGAATTTCGAGACCGCGTCCGCGCATTCCGGCTTGGTCTCGTGCAGGAGATAGTGGATCAGCCGGTTCATATACGGGAACCGGTAATAGGCGCGGATGATGCCGCCGATATGCAGCTTCAGCTTCGCGGTCGACGTGATCGGCTGCGCCAGCAGATATTCGAGATTGGACAATTCGGTCGCGGCGTTGCGTTCCAGCAGCGCCAGCAGCAGGCCGTCCTTGTTGCCGAAGTGATATTTGACCAGCGCGGCGTTGGCGCCGGACTTTTGCGCAATGTCGCTCAGCGAGATCTCGATCGAGTGGCGCTCGATCATCAGCTCGCTCGCTGCCACCAGCAGCTTCTCCGCTGTGGAATTCTTCGTCGCCGGAAGCCTGGTCGGTACGCTGGTAGTCACGAGATCCCTGTCCTCGCCGCGAGTGGGGCGCAGATAAGCGCAAGCAGCGCCTCATCACAAGAGTTAATTGATCGATTGACTAAATGATCGTCCGCCCCTTTAATCCGCGCCCGACAACCAACCCTTTCAGAACAAATCCCAGGGAGAAACCGACATGGCCGAGGCTTACATCGTCGCCGCTGCGCGTACCGCGGGCGGGCGCAAGGGGGGCCGCCTCGCCGGCTGGCATCCGGCCGATCTCGCCGCGAAGGTGCTCGACGAGCTGGTCGACCGGACCAAGGTCGATCCCGCTCTGGTCGAGGACGTGATCATGGGCTGCGTCATGCAGGTCGGCGAGCAGTCCAACAACGTCGCGCGCAACGCGGTGATGGCCTCGAAGCTGCCGGAGAGCGTGCCGGGCACCTCGATCGACCGCCAGTGCGGCTCCTCGCAGCAGGCGCTGCACTTTGCCGCGCAGGCGGTGATGTCGGGCGCGATGGACGTGGTGATCGCGGCCGGCGTGGAATCGATGACGCGCGTGCCGATGGGCCTGTCCTCGCAGCTCCCGGCCAAGAACGGCTTTGGCAATTACAAGAGCCCGGGCATCGAGACCAAGTATCGCAACATCGTATTCAGCCAGTTCACCGGCGCGGAGATGATGGCCGAGAAGTACGGCCTGTCCAAGGATGAGCTCGACGAATATTCCTACAACAGCCATCAGCGCGCGATCGCGGCGACGCAGGCCGGCCACTTCAAGAAGGAGATCGTGCCGCTCGAGATCACCCGCGCCGACGGCTCCAAGGACACCCATCACATCGACGAGGGCATCCGCTTCGACGCCAGCCTCGACGGCATCAAGAGCGTCAAGCTGATCGCTGAGAACGGCAAGCTGACCGCGGCGAGCGCCAGCCAGATCTGCGACGGCGCCTCCGGCGTCCTGGTGGTGAACGAGCGCGGACTGAAGCAGCTCGGCGTCAAGCCGCTGGCGCGCGTGCATCACATGACCATGACGGGCGGCGACCCCGTGATCATGCTGGACGCGCCGTTGCACGCCACCAAGCGCGCGCTGGAGAAGGCCGGCATGAAGATCGGCGACATCGACCTGTTCGAGGTCAACGAGGCCTTCGCCTCGGTTCCGACCGCGTGGCTCAAGACCACCGGCGCCGATCCCGAGCGTCTCAACGTCAATGGCGGCGCGATCGCTCTCGGCCATCCCCTCGGCGGCTCCGGCACCAAGCTGATGACGACGCTGGTGCACGCCCTGCACCAGCGCGGCAAGCGCTACGGCCTGCAGACCATGTGCGAAGGCGGCGGCATGGCCAATGTGACGATCGTGGAGCGGCTGTAAGCCGCGGCCAAAATAACGGTGTCGTCCCGGCGAAAGCCGGGACGACACCTTAACTTTGCCTCGAGACCTCCACCATGACCCACCCCTCCATCCACGCCCGTACTACACCCGACAAGATCGCCTACCAGATGGCCGGAACCGGCAAGGCGATCACCTATCGCGAGCTCGACGAGCTCTCGAACCAGGGCGCAAACCTGTTCCGCTCGCTCGGGCTGAAGGCCGGCGATCACATCGCGCTGTTGATGGAGAACCGACTCGCGTTCATGGAGATCTGCTGGGCGGCACAACGCAGCGGCCTCTATTACACGGCGATCAGCCGCTATCTGAAGCAGGACGAGATCGATTACATCATCGGCGATTGCGGCGCCAAGGTCGTGATCACCACTCCGAAATGCGCCGACCAGATCAAGGGCCTGATCAAGGGCGCGCCCGGCGAGCCGATCTTCTACATGATGGACGAGCCGCTGCCCGGCTTCCGCTCCTACGACAAGGAAATGGCCGCGCAGCCGGCGACGCCGATCGCCGACGAGGTCGCCGGGTACGACATGCTGTATTCATCGGGCACCACCGGCCGCCCCAAGGGCGTCAAGAAGGCCTTCGAGAGCAATCGGATTGACGTGCCGAACGCCTTCCTGCGCGTGCTCTGCGCCGACATGTGCGGCATGAATGCCGAGAGCACGTACCTCTCGCCGGCGCCGCTGTATCACGCGGCTCCCTTGCGCTTCAACATGATGGCGATCACGCTGGGCGGCACCTCCATCATCATGGAGCATTTCGACGCCGAGGAATTCCTGAAGCTGGTCGAGAAGTACAAGGTCACGCAGTCGCAGCTCGTGCCGACCATGTTCGTACGCATGCTGAAGCTTCCGGACGAGGTGCGCTCCAAGTACAACGTCTCGACACTCAAAGGCGCGATCCACGCCGCCGCGCCCTGCCCGATCGACGTCAAGGCAAACATGATTGAATGGTGGGGACCGATACTGATCGAATATTACGCGGGCTCGGAAGGTAACGGTGTCACCGTCTGCAATTCGCAGCAATGGCTCGAGCATCGTGGCAGCGTCGGTCGCGCCGTGGTCGGCAAGATCAAGATCCTGGACGAGAACGACGAAGAGCAGCCGACGGGTGAGATCGGCACGGTCTATTTCGCCGACGCACCGGCCTTCACCTATCACAACGATCCCGAGAAGACGAAAAAGGCTTACAATGCCAAGGGCTGGTCGACACTCGGCGACGTCGGCTATCTCGACAAGGACGGCTTTCTCTATCTCACCGACCGGAAGTCCTACATGATCATCTCGGGCGGGGTGAACATCTACCCGCAGGAGACCGAGGACGTGCTCATCACCCACCCTGATGTCGCCGACGTCGCCGTGTTCGGCGTGCCGAACGCGGAGATGGGCGAGGAGGTGAAGGCGGTGGTGCAGCCCCACGACATGAAGCGCGCCGGCAAGGAGCTCGAGGCCGACCTGATCGCCTACTGCAAGAGCCGCCTCTCCGCGATCAAGTGCCCGCGTGCGGTCGATTTCGAGTCAGAGCTGCCGCGCACGCCGACCGGAAAACTGGTCAAGCGCCATTTGCGCGACCGGTATTGGCCGAAGGCGGCGGTGAAGATTTAGCGGCGACGGATTCGTAGGGTGGGCAAAGGCGCGCAGCGCCGTGCCCACCATTTCTTGCTCAAGATCGCATTGGAATGGTGGGCACGCTTCGCTTTGCCCACCCTACCACGTCATTCCGGGGCGACGCGCAGCGTCGAACCCGGAATCCATGATGCAACTGGTTCTGCGGCCCAATGGATTCCGGGCCTGCGCCTTCGGCGCATCCCGGAATGACAGGCGTGTTTTCGGGTTGGCCGATTGCCACACACGGCATAATGGTGCGCATCTCCGCCCGCGCCCGAGGCAACCACCATGGCATTCCTCCCCGACATCCCCCTGCCCGCCGGCATCCGCTCGCGTACCATCGACGGCATCAACGGACTCTCCATGCATGTGCTGGAGGCTGGCTTCGAGACGAAGGGGCGGCCAAGCGTCCTGTTGCTGCACGGCTTCCCCGAGCTGGCCTTCTCCTGGCGCAAGGTCATGCCGACACTCGCCGCCGCCGGCTACCACGTCATCGCGCCGGACCAGCGCGGCTATGGCCGGACCACCGGATGGACCGCGGAATATGACGGCGATCTCGCGCCGTTCCGGCTCTTCAACCTGGTGCGTGACGCACTCGGGCTGGTGGCGGCGTTCGGCTACAGGCAGGTCGACGTGGTCGGGCATGATTTCGGCAGCCCGGTCGCATCCTGGTGCGCGCTGGTGCGGCCCGACGTGTTTCGCTCCGTCACGATGATGAGCGCGCCGTTCGGCGGGCCGCCAACGTTGCCATTCAACACCGTCGACGCACCGGTAAACCCTGCAGCCGAAGATCCCGTACATCGCGAGCTCGCGGCGCTGCCGCGCCCGCGCAAGCATTACCAATGGTACTATTCGACGCGCGCGGCGAATGCCGACATGCATCATGCGCCGCAGGGCGTGCATGATTTCCTGCGCGCCTATTACCATCACAAGAGCGCGGACTGGATCGACAACAAGCCCTATCCGCTCAGATCGTGGTCCGCCGGTGAGCTCGCAAAGCTGCCGACGTACTACGTGATGGACGCTGGCGAGACCATGGCGGAGACGGTGGCGAAGGAGATGCCGTCGCCGGCGGCCATCGCCGCCAATCAATGGCTGCCGGACCGCGAGCTCGCCTATTACAGCGCCGAATACGGCCGCACCGGATTCCAGGGTGGGCTGCAATGGTATCGCTGCGGCACGTCAGGTGTTTTCAATAACGAGCTGCAACTGTTCGCCGGCCGCAGCATCGACGTGCCCTCGTGCTTCATTTCGGGCAAGCAGGATTGGGGCACGTATCAGCGACCCGGCGTATTCGAAGCGATGCAGGGCACCGGATGCACCAACATGCTCGGCTGCCACCTCGTCGATGGCGCCGGCCATTGGGTGCAGCAGGAGCAGCCTGGCGAGGTGAGCCGGCTGCTGCTCGACTTCCTGTCGAAGGTCCGCGCGGCGTGATTTGACCCGGGAACTACCGCGGCCTATATAGTTTAGAATTGTTCTAAACTATATGCAGGGCCATCGTGAAGAACTTTTCCGATCTGACCGAGCGCGAGGTGCTGGCGGTCGCGATCTCCTCCGAGGAGCAAGACAGCCGCATCTATATGACTTTCGCCGAAGACCTCCGGGAGCGATACCCGGACACGGCAAAGATCTTCGAAGAGATGGCCGAGGAAGAGCGCGGCCACCGGCATCGCCTGCTCCAGCTCTACGAGGAGCGCTTCGGCCCGCATCTGCCGCCGATCCGCCGCGAGGACGTCAAGGGTTTTCTGCGGCGACGTCCGATCTGGCTGACGAAAAACCTGCCGCTCGACACGATCCGCAAAGAAGTCGGGACCATGGAGCTCGAGGCCGAGCGGTTCTACGCGCGGGCCGCCGAGCAGGCCGAGGATGTCGGCGTGCGTCGCTTGCTCGGCGATCTCGCCGAGGAGGAGAAGCACCACGAGAATCGCGCCGTCGCGCTTACCGACCAAATCCTGAAGCCCGACGTGCGCGCCGAGGAAGACCGCACGCGGCGGCGGATGTTCGTGCTGCAATATGTGCAGCCGGGCCTCGCCGGCCTGATGGACGGTTCGGTCTCGACGCTGGCGCCGCTGTTCGCGGCCGCCTTCGCCACCCACCAGAACTGGCAGACCTTTCTGGTCGGCCTCGCCGCCTCGATCGGCGCCGGCATCAGCATGGGCTTTGCGGAGGCGCTCTCCGATGACGGCTCGCTAACCGGGCGCGGCTCGCCATGGCTTCGCGGCGTCACCTGCGGGGCGATGACCACGCTTGGCGGGCTCGGCCACACCATGCCCTATCTCGTGCCGGATGCATGGCCCAACGCATTCTGGATCGCCACGGCGATCGCCTGCGTCGTCGTGTTCTTCGAATTGTGGGCGATTGCCTTCATTCGCGCACGCTACATGGACACGCCTTTCCTTCAGGCCGTGTTCCAGATCGTGCTCGGCGGCGCGATCGTGCTCGGCGTGGGCATATTGATCGGGGCGGCGTAGCGCCGCTCTTTGTCATCGCCCGGTCAAATGTTCAAGCCGGGCGATGACTGCGATCTCTTGTTTGGCTCACTTTCGCTACAACCTGCCAGCATAGCAATCGCCGTCAAACGGAGGTTGCGGCATTTGGTCAACCTGCGCATCATCCCTCACGCAATGAGAGCAGGAGAAGCGCAGTGGCCAAATCGGAATGGAGCTTCAAGAGCGCGGTCGAACTGACGGCGGCATTGACCGCAAGGAAGGTCTCCTCGGTCGAGCTCACGCAGGACGCAATCGACCGCATCGAACGTCACGACGCCGAGGTCAACGCGATCTGCGTTAGGGATTTCGACCGCGCGCTCACTGCGGCACGCGAGGCGGACGCGGCGCTGGCGCGCGGCGAGAACAAGCCGCTGCTCGGCCTGCCAATGACGGTGAAGGAATCCTACAACATCGCCGGCCTGCCGACGACCTGGGGCATTCCCGCGCAGAAGGATTTCATCGCCAAGGAAGACGCCCTGCCGATCACGCGGGTAAAGGACGCAGGCACCGTGATCCTCGGCAAGACCAACGTCCCGCTCGGCCTCGGCGACTGGCAGAGCTACAACGACATCTACGGCACCACCAATAACCCTTACGATCTCGGCCGCACGCCCGGCGGCTCGTCCGGCGGATCGTCAGCAGCACTTGCCGCGGGCTATGGCCCGCTGTCGATCGGCTCCGACATCGGCGGCTCGCTGCGCGTGCCGGCATTCCACTGCGGGGTCTATGCGCACAAGCCGACCTTCGGCCTGGTCGCGATGCGCGGCCACACCCCGCCGCCGCTGCCGCCCCTGCCGTTCGAGCGCGACCTTTCGGTGATCGGTCCGATGGCACGCAGCGCCGCCGATCTCTCGCTGCTGCTCGACGTGATCGCCGGGCCCGATCCGATCGACGCGGGCCAAGCCTACCGACTCGACCTGCCGGCCCCGCGGCACAACGCACTCAGGGATTTCCGAGTGCTGGTCATCGACACCGATCCGGTGCTGCCGACCGATACCGCCGTACGCGGGACCATCAACGCGCTCGCCGACAACCTCGCCAAGGCCGGCGTCAGGATTGAGCGCAACAGTCCGCTGCTGCCGGATTTCGCCGCGTCGTCGCGGCTCTATATGCGCATGCTGATGTCGTTCCTGGGCGCGACCTTCGCGCCCGACATCTACGCCGGCGCCAAGGCAGCCGCGGCCGCGCTGCCCGAGAGCGACAACAGCCTCGCCGCGGAGCGGCTGCGCGGCATCGCGCTCAGCCATCGCGATTGGGTCATGGCCAATGGCGGACGCACCCGGCTGCGCGCGCAATGGCGCGAGCTGTTCAAGGTCTTCGATGCGGTGATCTGCCCGGTCATGCCGACGCCGGCCTATCCGCACGATCATTCGCCTGAGCAGGAAAAGCGGCGGATCAAGATCGACGGCAAGGAGTACGTCTATCCGGATCATCTTGCCTGGCCCGGCATCGCCACCCTGCCCGGCCTGCCCTCGACCGCACTCCCCACCGGCTTCGCGCCCGACGGCCTGCCGATCGGCGTCCAGATCGTCGGCCCGTGGCTGGAGGACCGCACGCCGCTCAAGCTCGCCGAGCTGATCGAGCGCGAATTCGGCGGCTTCACACCGCCGCCTTTGTTTGATGACTGAATGGAACTCATCGTTTCGGTCTAAACCGAAGCATCGCTACGATCAGACATGCTCTTGTCCGTCATCAAGCGAATCTCGCGGACGACTTCGAGACTCCAGGTTTCGCACGTCGCTCGCCCCGGAATGACCAGAAGGGAAGGAAATGTCATGAGCCAGGACATGGAAGAGCTCACCGCACTCAACCGCGACTATGTCGCGTCGGTGCAGAACTGCGACGTCAGGCGTTTCGACGAGATCCTGGCGCCGGATTTCTATTGCTCCAATCCCGACAAGACCCTGGTCGATCGCGCGGCCTTCCTGGAACAGACGGCACGGCCGATCGCGATCCGAAATCTCAGAGAACGCGATGTCATCATCCGCATCATGGGCGACTTCGCCATCATCCACGGGGCGACCAGCTACACCACGGCGGACGGCCAGCAGGCCACCGGCCGTTACACCGATTGCTGGGCCAAGAAGAACGGCAGGTGGTGGCTCGCGGTGTCGGCGCACGTGTCGCGGTGAGGCCTAGGAAGCAGATCGAATCTGCCGTTCGAGCGTCCAGCGCAACAAGTCCAGCCGGTCGTTGCCGAAGAAGATGTCGGTGCCGACAGCAAAGCTCGGCACGCCAAAGATCCCGCGCGCATAAGCTTCCTTTGTTTGCTCCGCGAGACGCAGGCGTGCCGGCGCTGTGAACGCACGCGATACGAGGTCACCGCTCGCGGCCGTGCGCGTCAGGCAGGCGGCAAGCACTTCGGGATCGGCGATGTCCTGCCGGTCGCGCCAGAGCGCGTCGAACACGGACATGGTGAACGCCGCGCGCGCGGACTCGTCGATGAGCGCCGCCAGACACAGCGCCGGGACCGAGTTGGGACGGGCCGGCCGTGGCGGACGCAAAGGCAGATCGTGGTAAGCCGCCAGACGCCGGACATCCGCGATCAAATGCGCCCGCTTCGGCGCCGATAGCGGATCGGAGTAAGGGGCGAAGGGCTCGCGACCGGCCTGGAGATTGAGCAGCACGTCGATGGAAACCGGACACCACCGCCACGAGTGGCCCGCGATCTCCCGATCGCGGATTCGATGGGCGGCAAAATAGGCGTAAGGTGACCTGAAATCGTAGTAGACGTCGATTGTTGCAGCCATGCCGCCCCGCCAGCCATCGGCTTACGCCGATGCCTGGCCAACCTAGCATTCGCCGGCACGACAATAATTCGTTATCGATCGAAGTGTACCGGGGCGCTGAGACCGGACGCGACCAAGCCTCGGTCCTCGGCACGACCGCCAGCTAGCTATCGAACACGATCACGCTGCGCAGCGTCTTGCCCGCCTTCATGTTGGCAAAGCCCTCGTTGATCTCCGACAGCTTCAGCTTGGCCGAGATCCAGTCCTCCAGATGCAGCCGGCCGCGCAGGTAGAAATCGACCAGCCGGGGCATGTCGACACGGAAATGGTTCGAGCCCATCGACGAGCCCTGGATCTTGCGTTCGCGCAGGAAGTCGAAGCCGTGCAGCTCGATCTTCTGCCCGAACGGAATCATGCCGACGATGGTGGCGGTGCCGCCCGCGGCGAGCATGCCGAAGGCCTGCTCGGCGGTCTCCTTGCGGCCGAGCACCTCGAAGGAATGATGCACGCCGCCATTGGTGAGATCGCGGACCTGCTTCACGACGTCGCCGTCGGCCGGATTGATGAGGTCGGTCGCGCCCAGCTTGGTCGCAAGCTGCAGCTTTGCCGGATTGGTGTCGATGGCGATGATGCGGCCGGCGCCCGCGATCTGCGCGCCGTTGATCGCCGCCATGCCGACGCCGCCGCAACCGATCACCGCCACGGTCTCGCCGGCCGTCACCTTCGCCGTGTTCACAACCGCGCCATAGCCGGTGATGACACCGCAGCCGATCAGCGCGGCAAGATCGAGCGGCATCTCCTTGCGGATTTTGACGATCGCATTTTCGTGCACCAGCATCTGCTCGGCGAAGGACGAGAGATTGAGGAACTGGTGCAGCTTCTCCGGCTTCGACCATTGCATGCGGTTGGAGGCGCCGGGCAGCATCTTCACCGTGGTGTCGGTGCAGAGCACGGTGCGGCCGGTCGTGCAGTTGTCGCAGGTGCCGCAGAACACCGAGAGGCAGGTGACGACATGGTCGCCCGGCTTCACATAAGTGACGTCGGAGCCGACCTGCTCGACCACACCGGCGGACTCGTGGCCGAGCACCGCGGGCAGCGGATGCGGATAGAGGCCTTCCATGAAGTGCAGATCGGAGTGGCAGAGACCGGCGACCGCGGTGCGGATCAGAACCTCGCGCGGGCCCGGCTTCGGCAGGCTGACATTCTCGATGACGAGCGGCTGGTTCACTTCATAGAGGACGGCGGCCTTCATCGAAGCACTCCCTATCGCTTTTCTTTGGTTTGATCGTAAAGCGCAGCCTACGCTGCCAGAACCAGTTCGCCAACCTCGCTCATGCCGGCAGCACGATCACCTAGCAGCAGCGCAGCTATCTTCTGCTGCGTGGCATTTTCCGTGAGCCGGAACGGATCGCTCGGCGACACCCGGTGATCGATCACCAGCCGCGAGAGCAAGAGCCGGCGCGCATCGCCGCGCATCTCATGGATGCGATGCGCTTCCCAGGCGAGCGCCACGGCGCTTGCGACATGATAGAGCAGGCTCGTCGCACGCCGCGCGTCGGCTTCGTTGTCGACCTTGCTCGCGACCTCGCGCGCGAAACCGACGGCGCGATCGGTGAGGTCGCGTAGCCGGTCACGCCAGGCCTGAGGCACGGAGGCGCTGTCGTCGAGGCGGGCATGCAGATCGGCGGCGAGCGCGGATTCGGCGCCGTGGCGGCCGACCGCGCGCTTGAGTGCATCGATCGCGACGATGTTGCCGGTGCCTTCCCAGATCGAGCCGAGATGCGCATCGCGCAGCAGGCGGGCGGTGGCGAATTCCTCGATATAGCCGATGCCGCCGCGCATCTCGAGCGCATCGCCGCACACCTTGCGGGCATCGCGCGTGGCCCGGAATTTCAGCGTCGGGGTGAGGATGCGCAGCAGCGCCGCGGCATCCTGGCTGCCCGCTTCCGCGCGGTCGAGTGCGTCGGCGGTGAGGAAGCTCATCGACAGCGCCTGCTCGACCGGCAGCATGATCTTCAGCATCTGCCGCCGTCCGAGCGGCAGGTCGATGATGCGATTGCCGAACACCACGCGGTTCTTCGCGACCGTCATCGCGTCATGATAGGCGCGGCGCATCAAGGCGGTCGACTTGACACCGTTCGACAGCCGCGAGGAGTTCACCATCTCGGCCATCTGCACGAAGCCGCGATCGAGCTTGCCGACGGCATAGGCGATCGCGCCTTCGAGCTTGATCTCGCCCGAGGCCATCGAACGTGTCCCGAGCTTGTCCTTCAGCCGCGCGATCCGGTAATGGTTCTGCGAGCCATCATCGAGGAAGCGCGGCATCAGGAACAGGCCGACGCCGCGCGTGCCGGGCCCGGCGCCTTCGGGACGCGCCAGCAGCATCACGACTTTCGCGTCCGCATTCGAGCAGAACCATTTCTCGCCATAGAGCCGCCAGTGGTCGCCGTCCTGTATTGCGCGCGTGGTCAGCGTGCCGACGTCGGAGCCGCCCTCCTTCTCAGTCATGAACTGGCCGCCCTGCGTCAGCTTGCTCATGTCGGTCTGCGTGAGGCCGTCGAGATACTTTTCCTTCAGCGCCTCGCTGCCGAAATTCGCGAGCAGTTTTGCGCAACCGTCGGTCACATTGATCGGGCAGCCCATGCCGAATTCGGTCTGGTTGAACAGGAAGGTGAAGGCGTGTTTCGCCACCACCGGGTATTTGTCCGGCCAGCCCATGATGCCCTTGCGGATCGAGAGCGCATGAATGCCGAACTCGCCGAAGGCCGCCTTCTCCAGCTCGCGATAGGCCGGATGATATTCGATCCACTGCACATCGCGGCCGAACTTGTCGCGCTGGTGCAGCACCGGCGTATGCCGGTCGGCGAGGCGCGCACAGTCGTCGAGATAGCCGCCGGCGAGCTCGCCGAGCCGGTCCAGATGCGGCTCGATGTGGCGGAACAGCGCATCAGGCAGATGGATCCGCAGCAGATCCGTCAACGCCTGATCGGCGCGGTAGAAATTCATGCCGGTGGTGTCGGGCGCGAGCAGGCCCGATTGGCTCGCGACAGCATCTGCCTGATGCGGCGTGATGGGCTGATGCATGATGACCTCTTCGTTTCCGTCCCGCGGCATTTCAGCGGCTGCTTTCCCGCTTGCCGCGTTGCATGATGTGGATCATGCTCCAGGCGGCGAGTTGGATAAAGCCGCAAATTGTCAGGGAGGCATGATCGCCGCGAGGGAGCAATTCGCTCTGCGGAATTGTGATCGATCGGTTCGGTACGTCGGCTGGTTGTTCGCGCACATGATGCATAGATGATCGGCTCCTTATCCCAGAGGGACCAACCATGGACCACCCGAAGTACAAGATCGCGCTGATCGTCGGCGCCGGCGAAGGATTGAGCGCCTCGCTGGCGCGGCTGCTGTCGGCCCAGGGACTGCGCGTCGCGCTCGCCGCGCGAAAGATCGAGAAGCTCGGCGCGCTCTGTACCGAGACCGGCGCGAAGGCCTTTGCCTGCAACGCGACGGAGCCGGAGGAGGTCGAGCGGCTGTTTGGCCTCGTCGAACGCGAGATCGGCACGCCCGACCTCGTCATCTACAATGCCAGCGGCCGGACCCGCGGACCCTTCATCGACCTCGTGCCGGCGGATGTCGCGCAATCGATCACCGTCAGCGCCTATGGCGGGTTCCTGGTGGCGCAGCAGGCGGCAAGGCGCATGCTGCCGAACAAGCATGGCGCGATCCTGTTCACGGGCGCATCCGCCAGCGTCAAGGGCTATGCCCAGTCCGCCCCGTTCGCGATGGGCAAGTTCGCGCTGCGCGGGCTGGCGCAGAGCATGGCGCGCGAACTGTCGCCGCAAGGCATCCATGTCGCGCATTTCGTCATCGACGGCGGCATCCGCAGCGCGGCACGCACCGAACCCGACGACAAGCCGGACTCGATGCTCGATCCCGATGCGATCGCAGAGAGCTATTGGAACGTCCTGCAGCAGCCACGCAGCGCCTGGAGCTGGGAGCTGGAATTGCGGCCCTGGGTGGAGAAGTTTTGAATTGAACTTCCGTAGGGTGGGCAAAGGCGCGTAGCGCCGTGCCCACCACGGACGACGCGGAAACAATGGTGGGCACGCTTCGCTTTGCCCACCCTACAAGAGCAGAGGGAGCGAGATGACCACCGAAACCACCATCGACACCGGCACCAATGAACTCCTCTGCGTCATCCGCGACCGCGTCGCGGTGATCACGCTGAACCGGCCGGAGGCGCGCAATTCTCTCTCCGACACGCTGACGCCCGCGCTGCGCACGATGATCCGGACCTGCGGCGAGGATCCCAATGTCGGCGCGCTGCTCATCACCGGTGCCGGTGAGGCCTTCTGCGCCGGCGGCAACGTCAAGGGCATGGGCGCGCATCGCGACAAGGCCAAGCTCGAAATGTCCTTTGACGACAAGGTTGCCGATCTCCAGGAGCGGCAGCGTCTGCTCACCGGCGCACTTGTGTCGGTGCGCAAGCCGACCATCGCGGCGCTGCCGGGCCCCGCGGTCGGCGCCGGGCTCGCCATCGCCATGGCCTGCGACATCCGCATCGCCGCGCAATCGGCCTTCGTTGCCACCGGCTATGCCCGCGTCGCACTGAGCGGCGATTACGGCATCGCCTGGCTGCTGACGCGGCTCATCGGCACGGCGCGGGCGCGCGAGCTGATGTTCACCGGCGACAAGATCGATGCTGCAAGGTGCGAGGCGATCGGCCTCGTCAACCGCGTCGTGCCCGACGACAAACTGCAGACCGAAGCCTTCGCGCTGGCAAAATCGTTCGCCGAAGGGCCGCGCCTCGCGCTGCGCTACATGAAGGATAATCTCGACGAAGCCCTGCTGTTCGACTTCGAGACCGCCCGCGACCACGAGGCCGGACGGCTGATCCGCCTGACCGCAACGGCCGATCACAAGGAGGCGGTGCAGGCCTTCATCGACAAGCGCAAGCCGGTGTTCACGGGGAAATAACTTTCGCCGGCCTGCCGGACGCTCTCCATCAATCGCGCCGATGGGGTCAAAAAAAGGCCCGGCTCTGGTTCACCAGGGCCGGGCTTGGAGTAGTGTCAGGCCGCGGCTGAGGGGCTGTCGGCCTGACGGGAAAGGGCAGCGAGGCGCCAGCTTGCGCAGGGGATCTCCTTCGGCGCGACCGTGATCTCCTTGTCGAAGCGCACCAGCTTCCAGTCGTCCGGGTGATTGGTGAAGGCGAAGCCGGATTTGCGCGCGAGCGAGATCATTGTGTCGTTGGAGCGCAGCGTGTCGCCGAACATGTGCTCGGCGCCGAGCGCCGCCGCGCGGCATTCCAAATTCTTGAGCAACGCGGTGCCGATGCCGTGACCCTGCCAGCGGTCGTCGACCGACAGGCCGAATTCGAGCGTCGAGGTCTCGGCATGGAGGGCGTAGCGCGCTTCCGCGACGATGGTCTCGAAGCCATCGACCATCATGCTCGCGACGACGGTGAAGCGCTCGCGCTCGCCGACCTGCAGGAAGTCGTGCAGCAGGCCCTTCGGCAACTCGCTGATCGCGCCGAAGAAGCGGTTGTAGCGGGACCGCGTCGTAAGCGAGCGGAAATAGTGCTGAAGCTCGTCGATGTCGCGCGGTTCGACGAAGCGCACGGTCAGCGCATCGCCGTGGCGAGTGCGCAGCGTATCCGAATATTGCTTGAGATCGTCGAGGCGAAGGGTGCTCATGACACGCGCCTTGAGAAAAAGTGACCGCCGGCGCCCCTGATCAGGCGGCGCCGGCCTGGCTGCCGTTCAGGCCCGCCAGAAGGGTTTGTCGGCTTCGTAAGCAACGTCAGCCCAGGACAGGCCGATGTCCTGGAGATCGCGGGTGGTCCATTCGGCGAGCTCGCGACGGGTCCGGTAGCGCTCGTGCCAGACATGCAGGGTCTCGCTGATCTGGTCGATCAGCCCATGCGCATGATGATTTGTCATCGAATTTGTGGTGCAGGTAGACATTTTCAGCTCCTCGAGCTAAATTTCACCGTAATATCCGCCTGCGAACGCGCCTCGACAAACGACAATTTGTACCTTTTCGCATGAATTAAGCTCATGCATCCTGCTGCCAAATGACTGCCAGATTGCCTTCCCTGAACGGATTGCGGGCGTTCGAGGCCGCTGCGCGGCACCTCAGCTTCACGCTGGCCGCTGCCGAGCTGAACGTGACCCAGACCGCGATCAGCCATCAGATCCGGCGGCTCGAGGAGGAGCTCGGCATCCGCCTCTTCATCCGGCAGAACCGCGCGCTGGCGCTGACGCCGGAGGCGCGCGACTACCTGCCCGGCGTCCGCGCCGCCTTCAACGATCTCAGGCTCGCGACCGACCGCCTGCTGCGCAAGGACGACGACAAGGTGCTGACCGTCTCGACGATCGCCTCGCTCGCCGCGAAATGGCTGCTGCCGCGGCTGACCGATTTCCAGGAGACACATCCCGGCGTCGACGTTCGCATCACCACCTCGACCAGCCTCGTCGACTTCCAGCGCGACAATGTCGACGCCGCGATCCGCTACGGGAGAGGCCAGTGGGCGGGCCTGCGCGCCGACTGGCTGATGGCGGACGAATTGTTCCCGGTGTGCAGCCCGTCGCTGCTCCGCGGCGACAAGCCGTTGCGCCGGCCCGAGGATCTGCATGAGCATGCGCTGCTGCACACCAACAACAGCGACGACTGGCGTCTCTGGCTGACGGCGGCAGGCCTGTCGACCGGCATTTCCCGGCTGCCCGGCATCACTTTCGACATGACCCTCATGACGGTCCAGGCGGCGATCGACGGCATGGGCGTTGCGATGGGACGGACCTCGTACGTCCAGGACGACATCGCGAAGGGCCGCCTCGTGGTGCCCTTCAAGATCGCCCTGCCAGCGGATGCCGGCTTCTATCTGGTTTCGCCCAACGGCCGCCGCGAAGCGCCGAAGCTCGCCGCCTTCCGCCAATGGGTGGTCGCTGCAGCGCAGAATAAAGCCTGAAAAATCAATCGGCTTCCGCAGCAAAATCGGTTGACTCGCAGCGCCCCGCGCGGGAGGGGTTATGACAGATTGTCGCAGCAATCTGTCGCCTGCCGTGAAAATGAGTTCCGGTCCGGCCGAGTCTTCAAGGCAAGCCTTCAAGGGGAGCAACGCCATGGCTGGACCAGCCTCAACCAATCCGCCCGAGATCAAGTCGCGCATCGGCGCCATCCTGCGCGCGACCAGCGGCAATTTTCTCGAGCAGTTCGACTTCTTCCTGTTCGGCTTCTATGCCGCCGCGATCGGCAAGGCGTTCTTCCCCTCCACCAACGAGACGGCCTCGCTGCTCAACACCTTCGGCGTGTTCTGGCTCGGCGCATTGATGCGGCCGGTCGGCGCGATCGTGCTCGGCGCGTACATCGACCGCATCGGCCGCCGCCAGGGCCTGATCGTCACGCTCGGCATCATGGCCGCCGGCACCGTGGTGATCGCGTTCTGCCCGAGCTACGCGACCATCGGCATCGCCGCGCCGATCATCGTGCTGCTCGGCCGCCTGCTTCAGGGCTTCTCCGCCGGCGTCGAACTCGGCGGCGTCTCGGTCTACCTCGCTGAGATCTCGACGCCGGGCAATCGCGGCTTCTACACCTCGTTCCAGTCGTCGAGCCAGCAGGTCGCGATCTTCGTGGCGTCGATCCTCGGCTACATCCTCTCCGAGGTCATGCCCGCCGACATCGTCACCGCCTGGGGCTGGCGCATCCCGTTCTTCGTCGGCTGCCTGATCATCCCTCTGATCTTCTTCCTGCGGCGCACGCTGCAGGAAACGCCGGAATTCCTGGCGATGAAGAAGCATCCGACCGCTGCGCAGGTGTTTTCCTCGGCGCTCGCAAACTGGCGCATCGTCATCCTCGGCATGATGATCGCGATCCTGACCACCACGACATTCTATTTCGTCACGGTGTACACGCCGACCTTCGGCAAGAACGTGCTGAAACTGACGACGCAGGACGCGCTGCTCGTCACGCTGCTGGTGGCGGTGACCAACTTCATCTGGAATCCGGTCGGCGGCGCACTCTCTGATCGCATCGGCCGCAAGCCGGTGCTGCTGACCATCGCCTGCCTCTCGCTCGTGACCGCCTATCCGGCGCTGCACTGGCTGGTGGCGGCGCCGACCTTCGGCAAGCTGCTCGCGGTCGAGATGATGTTCTCGTTCTATTTCGGCGTCTACAGCGGAACCATGCTCGGCGCGCTGGTCGAGATCGTGCCGGCGCATGTGCGCACCACCTGCTTCTCGCTCGCCTTTGCGCTCGCGGCCGCCCTGTTCGGCACCTTCACCCCGTTCGCCTCGACCTGGCTGATCGAGAGAACCGGCGACAAGGCCTCGCCCGGCTTCTGGCTGATGTTCGCTGCCCTGCTCGGCATCATCGCCGCCTCGACCGTCTACCGCGGCGGCGGCAAGGCGGTGGCGACGTATGATCCGGTGGCGGAGCCGGTGGCCGGCCATTGATCGTCATTCCGGGGCGCCTCGAAGAGGCGAGCCCGGAATGCATTTCTCCGAGTATTCCTGCGGCCCGATGCATTCCGGGCTCGATGCTCTCGGGCCGCGCTTCGCGCGGTCCCGTCGCATCGCCCCGGAATGACAGTGGGGTTAGAGTTCGACTACACGGTGGGGGTTAGAGCTCCACCACCACGTAATCGCTCTCGACCCGCACGGGGATCGTCTCGGCGACATACGGGCCCTTCACCACGCTCGTGCCGGGCTCGACATGGGCCGGATACGCTTTCACGCGGAAGCGGCGGGGATCGCAGTAGGATTGGCCGGTGCGCACGTCGAATTCCCAGCCGTGCCACGGGCAGCGGATGATTTCGCCGAGCTTGGTGTATTCGATCTCGCCGGGATCTTTTGACCGAGCGAGCCCGATCAACGAGCCCTCGCACAGCGCCGCCCCCTGATGCGGGCAGCGGTTCAACAGGCCGAAATATTCGCCCTTGATGTTGAAAACCGCGATCGGCCGGCCGTCGATCTCCAAAAACTTTCGCGTACCGGGCGGGAGCTCATCGACCGACGCGATCACATGACGCGCCATCAATTGATTCCATACAGCTTCCGCGCGTTGTCGCGATAGAACGCCTCACGATTGGTTTCGCTGACGCCCGGCGGCAGCACGCGCGACGGCTCGTCATAGTCCCAATGCGGATAGTCCGTCGCGAACAGGAGCCGGTCCCAGCCGATCCACTTGATGACGTCGAACAGATCCTCGCGCCGCTCCGGATCCTCCATCGGCTGCGTGGTCCACCACACCTGCTCGCGGATATATTCCGACGGTGGCCGCTTCACGTGCGGCACCTCGCTGCGCAGCCGCTGCCAGACCTTGTCGAGCCGCCAGGCCAGTGACGGCGCCCAGCCGAAGCCGGCCTCGATCATCACCATCTTCAGCTTCGGGAAGCGCTCGAACACGCCTTCGAGCACGAGGCTTGCGAGTGCCGATTGCTGGCACTGCGAATGTCCGACCATCTCCTCGATGTAGTAGCTCGGCCAACCCGACGGCGTGATCGGATTGCCGCCGAAGCCGAAGGCGTGCACGCCGACTGGCAGCCCCGCCTCTTCCGCGGCCTGATAGATCGGCCAGTAGCGGCGCTGACCCAGCGGCTCGACATTGCGGCTGAGCAGCAGCACCTGGACAAAATTCTTGTCGCCGGCGCGCTCGCGGATTTCGGCGGCGGCCGACAGGCCGTCCTCATTGCCGACGACGATGGAGGCTCTCAGCCGCTTGTCCTTGCTGGTCCATTTGTCGATCTGCCAGTCGTTGATCGCCGAGCACAAAGCTGCCGAGAGCTCGTGATTGCGGATGCCCTGCCCGGTGTTGAGCGGATTGAGTACGCCGAGCTGCACATTGTTGGGATCGAGATGCTGCTTCTGCATGAAGGAGAGCGAGGAACCCTGCGGACCGCCTTCCGGCGGATAGGCATCGCGACGCGAAGCGTTGGGCTGCGCCTTCGGATAGGGCGGGCCTTCCATCATGCCCTGATAGGCATGGACACCGTAGATCTCGAGATGATGCTGCCAGCGCTTGGCGAGATAGGGATAGAGCTCGGTTCGGGTCGCGCGTGCCGGATGGATATCGCAATCCGCGATCGCGGTTTTTGCGGTCAGGGGGGAAGCGGCTTCGGAGCTCTCGCGGAACTGGATATTCATCGCCTTGCCTCCTTTGGCAGCGGCTAAGTCAGGCGGGGATAGGTTGCATGCGGATTGTCGATCATGATCTTGCGCACGAGATCGGGGGACAGACCTTCGGGCAGCGCATCCTGGCCGTCGAACTGCCAGTGCGGATAGTCCGTGGAGAATAGGACCAATTCATCGGACTGCATATGATCAAACAGGCGAATTAATGTCTCCGGTTCCGGCGGCGCGTCAAATGGTTGTAATGAGAAACGGATGTTGCTGCGCACAATTTCCAGCGGAGCGCGGTCGACCCAGGGCGTCTCCATTCGCACGCCGCGCCAGAACTTGTGCAGGCGCCAGAGATAGGGCGGCAGCCAGGAGATTCCGGATTCCAGCATCACCATCTTCAGCCGCGGATGACGCGCGAACACGCCCTCGACGATCAGGCTGGTGAGCTGGGTCTGGAACGCCTGGGCCTGACCGACATAATCCTCGATGTGATAGGAACCCCAGCCGACCGAGGTCGGCGGATTGTGATAGGCGGAACCGGCGTGGACGCCGATGGCGAGGTCCAGCCGTTCCGCAGCCGCATAGATCGGCCACAGCGCGCGCTTTCCCAGCGGCGTGTCGCCCATCACCAGCATCAAGACCTGCACGAAGCGCCGGTCCTGCGCGCAACGCTCGATCTCGGCGACGGCTTTCTCGATGCTTTGCGTGGGGATCACGATCGAGCCGCACAGCCGCGTGTCGCGATCGAGCCATTCCTTCGCCAGCCAGTCGTTCAGCGCGCGGCAGAACGCGGCTTGCATGTCCTCGGAAAACACCATCTGCACGCCGTAGAGCGGATTGCAGATGGCGTGGCCGACCGCGAAGGGATCGAGCACATGGCGCTGCATGTCCTCCAGGCTCGAACCGGGCTTGCCGGCGTCGGGACGCCAGTCCTCGCGCGCCGTGATCGGCGAGTTCTTCGGATAGGATTGCGAGATGAGGTCGACCATGCCGCGCGTCGTCACCTGGTCGCGCCAGTAGTCGCTCAGATAGGGCAACAGGCTCGTCAGATGCGGCACCGCCGGGTGCACGTCGCAATCCACACCGCCGGCGATCAGGGACGTCATGACGTCTCCTCTTCACGTTTCCCCTTGCGCAGCGCTTCGCCGCGCCGTCTTGCGCCCACCATTCAAGCAGGCCTGCCCGCCCCCTGCAACTCGGCCAAGGCCGCTGTCATATGCTAGGAAGTCGCAGCTCGGTTGCGAGGATGGGAGGCTAAAGAAATGAAAGAGCTCGTTGGCATTGCGGAACAGGTCGCAGCGAAATTGATCGCGCGCAAAGAGACCATCGCGGTCGCGGAATCCTCGGCCGGCGGCCTGATCGCGGCAAGCCTGCTCGCAGTGCCCGGCGCGTCGGCCTATTTCCTCGGGGGCGCCGTGGTCTATACGCGCGATGCGCGGCGGGTGCTGATGGATATTTCGGATGACGGCATGAAGGGCTTTCGATCCTCATCGGAGCCTTACGCGAAACTTCTCGCCGAGCAGATGCGCGGCCGCTTCGGCTGCGACTGGGGCCTGTCCGAGACCGGCGCAGCCGGCCCCTCCGGCAACAGCTACGGCGATGCCGCTGGCCATAGCTGCATGGCGGTCGCAGGACCCGCGGCGGAGGTCATGACGCTGGAGACCGGCAGCAAGGATCGACTCGCGAACATGCAGACTTTTGCGGCAACGGCGCTGAGGCTGCTGCTGAAGAATTTGGAGCGGTGATTTGTATCGCGGCTCAAGTGAATCGGGACAACCATCCCGCATGTACCGCAGTCATGCTCCAGCATGCCGCCTTCGCTGAAGCTTCGGCGGCCGAGCACCCTTGTGGCCCGGCGTAGCCTTGGCGGAGCCGGCACCGGGGTATCCAGTACGCCGAGGCCTATCGATTGAATCACAACCGCCTCTGGAATACTGGATCGCCCGGTCAAGCCGAGCGATGACGGCGGAAGATCGGGCGCGCCTACCTCTCCAAATGTCGCGTGAAAATCCGCACCACATGGCCCCGGACCCGCGGTGCCTCGTCGTAGAGGTCTGACGCGATCCGTTCGATGGTCTCGCGCAGCGACAGGAACTGCGCCTGGCGCGCGCTGCTCTCGGTGCCTTCCATGCCCGCCAGCTCGTCCATGGCGGCGTCGCTGATCTGACACTGCACGACGTCACCGTCGTTCAGCATGGTGAAACGAAAGGCCAGACGTTCCAGATCATGGCCCACGATCTTGTCGCGCGTCAGCGGCATCCAATTGTTCCGTTCGCGCCCCCGCGCGGGACAATGCTGAAAATCTGACGCCTTGTCACCATGGGCCAAGGGACAGGGCAATCCAAGGGACAGCGCAATCATGGGGAGCGCGTCAGCAGCGCATGCCCGGACGCGCTCTCATTCAGCAGCTTCACCTCAGTAGACGAGCGCCGTACCGGTCGGCTTTTCCAGCGCTGCGGCCAAGGACTTGTACTCCTCGCAATCCGTCCCGCAGATGGCCGCGATCCGGCTCAGGTGATAGAGCGCCTGCTCGCGATTGCCCTGCTCGAGCTGCCACAGGCCGTAGTACTGCCAGGTCAGCACGTGGTTCGGATCCGCCTTCAATGCGCGCTCGTACCAGACCTGTGACTGCTTGTAGTCGCCGAGCTTGCGATAGGAGTAGCCGATGAGGTTGGCGACGTTCGGATGGTCGTCATGGCCGAGCGCCTTCAATTGCTCGATCGCGGCCGCGTAATCATTGCGCTCGTAGATCGTGTCATAGGCCACGCGATAGCCGGCCGCGAATGCCGGATCGTCGATGCTGGACTGGTTGTTGGGCTTCCTGGCCTTGCTGGCCTTCGTTCCCGGACGTCTCGGATAGGTCGGCTGGGTAGTGGTGGTGCTCGGCGTCGCATAGGCGCCGGCATAGGGATCGCTGGTACTGATGCCGCTGCCGCCGCCTCCACCACCGCCGCCTCCGCCTGCGGCAAAGGTCGGCGAGGCCAACAGGGCCGCCGCAAACGTGCCCAGCACGAGGATTCTGATCATCCCTGAGATCATGCCTGTCTCCTGTCTTGATCGAAGCGGCCCCGGACGAGTTGATAACACTGCCGCGGCAGCGATATTCCAGGACGCTCCGGTCACGGAGACGTCAGCGTTCGTACGACAGTTCTCCTGTCCTTCCATCCAACGCGACAGACGAGCTACTGGAACGCCACCTCGGCGAAGCTGCGGAGCTTGCGCGAATGCAGCCGCTCCGATTCCTGCTGCTTCAGCCGCTCGAGCGCCTTCAGCCCGATCTCGAGATGCTGGCCGACGCGGCGGCGGTAGAACTCGCTCGCCATGCCCGCAAGCTTGATCTCGCCGTGCAATGGCTTGTCGGAGACGCACAGCAGCGTGCCGTAGGGGACGCGGAAGCGATAGCCGTTGGCCGCGATCGCTGCCGATTCCATGTCGAGCGCCACGGCGCGCGATTGCGACAGGCGGCGGATCACCGCAGGCCCGCTGATCTCCCAGTTGCGATTGTCGACGCTCGCAACGGTGCCCGTGCGCATCAAGCGCTTGAGCTCGAAGCCTTCGAGGCCAGTGACATCTTCGACCGCCTCTTCGAGCGCGACCTGCATCTCGGCCAGCGCCGGGATCGGCACCCACAGTGGCAGCTCGCGATCGAGCACGTGATCCTCGCGCACATAGCCATGGGCGAGCACATAGTCGCCGAGCCGCTGCGTATTGCGCAGGCCCGCGCAATGGCCGAGCATGAGCCAGGCATGCGGGCGCAACACGGCGACGTGGTCGGTGACGTTCCGCGCGTTCGACGGACCGGTGCCGATGTTGATTAGGGAGATGCCGCGATAGCCGGGCATGACGAGATGGAAGGCCGGCATCTGCGGCGTGCGCTCGGGCGCAAGCCCGGTCATCGCGCCGCCATTGCGCGTGATCACGTTGCCCGGCGCCACAAAAGCGTCGAGACCGGCCTCGCCGGACTGCAGCCGCTGCTGGCAGAGCTGCGCGAAGGCATCGACATAGAACTGGTAGTTCGTGAAGATCACGAAATTCTGGAAATGCTCGGGATCGGTGCCCGTGTAGTGATAGAGCCGCCGCAGCGAATAATCGACGCGGGCGGCCCGGAACAGGGAGAGCGGTTCGGGCAGTCCGGGCTTCAGCTCGAACGTGCCGTCGGCGATCGCATCGTCCATGGTGGCGAGATCAGGCACGTCGAACACGTCGCGCAGCGACCGCATTACCGGCGACTTCTCGCTGGTGGAAATGGCGGCTTCGATGTTGATATCGCGGCGATAGGCGAAGTGGATCGGGATCGGTTCGCCGGATTCGCCGATCTCGACGGGCACACCGTGATTCTGGATCAACAGGCCGATCTGCTCGGTCAGGTAGCTCCGGAACAGATCGGGACGCGTCACGCTGGTCTCATGCACGCCAGGTCCGGCGACGAAGCCGTAGGAGAGACGCGAATCGAGCCGCGCATAGGTCGCGGTGGTGATGCGGACGAAGGGATAGTAGGCGCGCATATGCGTCGTGATCGCCTCGCCGCCAACATAGGCCTCGAACCGTTCGCGCAGGAATCTTGTGTTGCGTTCGTAGATTTCTTCGAGGCGGGCGACGGCCGCGGCCGCATCGGTGAAGGCTTCGGTGGCGATGGACGGCGGGGATTGGATTGGGATGGGATGCATTTTTGCGCCAGTTGCTTTGAAGAGCCGCTTGGTGTCGGAGTATAGCAAGAAGATGGCGACGCCGTCATTGCGAGCGCAGCGAAGCAATCCGGAAATCTCTCCACGGAGATGGCCTGAATTGCTTCGCTGCGCTCGCAATGACGAGTGGAAGCTGTCGTAGGGTGGGCAAAGCGAAGCGTGACCACCCTTTCAAATATCAGGAGGTGAATGCTGGGCACGGCGCTACGCGCCTTTGCCCACCCTGCGGGACCGAAACTATGGATCGAGATCCCGGATGCACGCCAAGCGCGCTCCGGGATGACGCGCTTTCGCGCGTCACTTCTCGCGGAACGCCCGCATGAGCTGGTCGTGCAGCGGCTTCATCAGGTAGGACAGCATGGTGCGGTCGCCGGTCTGGACGAAGGCCTCGACCGGCATGCCGGGGATCAGCTTGACGTCGCCGAGGCGGGCGACCTCTTCGGCCGGCATCGAGACGCGGATGGTGTAGTAGCTCTGGCCGGTGCGCTGATCGGTGGTGACGTCGGGCGAGACGCGGCTGACGACGCCGTTGAGCTCGGGCGTGGTGCGCTGGTTGAACGCGGAGAGGCGCAGCAGCGTCTTCTGGCCGACCTGGAGCTTGTCGATATCGACCGGATTGACCTTGGCCTCGACCTGGAGGTCGTCGGCCTGCGGCACGATCAGCATCAGAGTGTCGCCGGCGGTGACGACGCCGCCGACCGTGTGCACGGTCGATTGCAGCACCATGCCGTCCTGCGGCGCGCGGATGTCGACGCGGCGGAGCTGATCCTCCGCGGTGACCTTGCGCTCGATCAGCTCGCCGATCTTGTCGTTGGTCTCGCGCAGATCCTTGGAGACCTCGCTCACCATGTCCTTGTCGACCTGGATGATCTGGAGCTCGGTCTCGGTGATCTTGCCCTTGGCCTGCGCCCGCGAGGCGATGTATTGCGCGCGCTCGCCGTTGAGGCGGGCGGAGTCGCGCTCGAGCGTGGTCAGGCGCGAGAGCTGCACCAGGTGCTTGTCGTAGAGATCGCGAACGCCGGTGAGCTCCTGCTGCACCAGGGCGATTTCCTTGTCCTTGGCCTTTTCCTGCGCGGCGAGACCTTCGATTTCCTCGTTGAGCTGCTGGATGCGCTCGCGGAGCTGCGCCTTCTGGCCGGCGCGGCCGTTGACGCGGACGTCGAACAGCTTGCTTTCGCTGGCGACCAGCGTCCTGACGTCGGGATCGGCGGCACGATCGAGCAATAACTGCGGGAACTCGATCTTGTCGAGAGCGCGCTGCTCGGCCTGCAACCGCGCCGCACGCGCCAGCGCTGCATCGAGATTCTTGGTCACGATGGCGAGGTTCGCCTTGGTGACGGTGTCGTCGAGCCGCACCACGATGTCGCCGGCCTTGACCACGTCGCCGTCGCGGGCCCGCAGCTCGCCGACCACGCCGCCGGTCGGGTGCTGCACCTTCTTGACGTTGGATTCGACGACGACCTGCCCGGGCGCGATCAGTGCGCCCGAAATCAGCACCGTCGACGCCCAGCCGCCGAGCCCGAAGGCGAGGAACAGCACGATCGACAGCCCGAGGATCAGGTGAAACCTGATCGAGTGCCGTACGCCCTGTTTGTCCGCGCCCTTCACGCCGCCAATCGTCATCGTGCTCATGACAGGTTTCCCGCTGCGCTCATGACAGGTTTCCCGCTGCGCTCATGGCTTGGTCACCCCGCCTTCGCTGACGATCTTGATCGGCGCCGGCGGCGCAACACGGGGCTGGAGCACCTGGGCAAGCACCTGCTCCTTGGGACCGAAGGCCTGCACCTTGCCATCGCGCAGCACCAGGATCTGGTCGACCGCCTCGACGCCGATCGGCCGGTGCGCCACTACAATCACGATGGCGCCGCGTTCGCGCGCCGAGCGGATCGCGCGGGTCAGCGCCTCGTCACCCTCGGTGTCGAGGTTGGAGTTGGGCTCGTCGAGCACGATCAGGAACGGATTGCCGTAGAGCGCGCGCGCCAGCGCGACGCGCTGCGCCTGCCCTGCGGAGAGCGCGGCGCCCTGCTCGCCGACTTGCGTGTTGTAGCCCTCGCGCATCTTGATGATCATCTCGTGCACGCCGGCCTCTTTCGCCGCGGCGATGATGCCGTCCGACGTCGCCTCGGGATCGAAGCGGCTGATGTTCTGCGCGATGGTGCCGCCGAACAGTTCGACGTCCTGCGGCAGGTAGCCGATATGGCGGCCGAGCGCATCCGACGACCATTGGTCGAGCGCGGCGCCGTCGAGCCGCACCTTGCCGCGGACCGGCTGCCAGACGCCGACGAGCGCGCGGATCAGCGACGACTTGCCGGAGCCGCTCGGCCCGATCACCCCGAGACCATTGCCCGCGGTCAGCGCGAAGGTGGCGTCCTGCACGATCAGGCGCTGATCGCCCGGCGGCACGATGGAGACACCTTCGACCGACAGCCGGCTGGTAGGTGCCTGCAACTGCGTCGGCATCGTCTGCGCCGGCATCTGCTCCAGCAGCCGGGTCAGGCGGTGCCAGCTCTGGCGGGCGGCGACGAAGGACTTCCAGTGCGCGATCGCCAGATCAACCGGCGCCAGCGCGCGCGCGGACAGGATCGAGCCGGCGATGATGATGCCCGCGGTCGCTTCCTGGTGGATGACGAGATAGGCACCGACCGCGAGCACGGCCGATTGCAGCATCATGCGCAGCACTTTTGCGACCGCACCGAGACCGCCGGCGACGTCGCTCGCGCGCTGATTGCCGGCGAGATATTTTTCGTTGGCCTCGCTCCAGCGCTGGTTCAGCCGGCCGGCCATGCCCATCGACACCAGCACCTCGGCGTTGCGGCGGCTGGACTGGGCGAGATCGTTGCGCTGCGCGGCGAGCCCCATCGCCTCGCGCGCCGGCTGGCGGGACAGGAACTCGGTGACCAGCGTCAGCCCGACCAGAATGATGGCGCCGACCAGCGCGGTCACGCCGATCAAGACGTGGAAGGCGAAGCAGATGGCGAGATAGAGCGGCAGCCAGGGCAGGTCGAAGAACGCGCTCGGTCCCATGCCGCCGAGGAAGGAGCGGACATTGTCGAGGTCGCGGAGCGGCTGCAGTCCCTCATTGCGGCCGCCGACCAGGAGCGGCAGGCGAACGATGGTGTCGAACACGCGCTTGTTGAGCGCTTCGTCGAGCGCGGTGCCGACCCGCCCGAGGATGCGCCCGCGGATCATGTCGAGCACGCCCTGCGCGATATAGAGGCCGCCAGCCAGGATGATCAGGCCGACCAGGGTCGGGATGCTGCGGCTCGGCAGCACGCGGTCATAGACCTCGAGCATGAAGATCGACCCGGTCAGATAGAGCAGGTTGATCATGCAGCTCATCAGGCCAACGCCGATGAACGCCGAGCGACAGGCGCGCAGCGCTTCACCGAGCTCTGAACGGCGAAAGCCGGGAACGGCTGCCATCAGTCTGATCTCTTTCGGGTAACGGGCGAAGCCCCTGTTTTAAAAAGCAATTTCAGGGCTACTTGACCCGGATTAATATTGTGTTTTCGGCGCTCGCCCAACGCCGTCGAATTGATCCTCGAAACCGATGGCTCATCATCTACCCCGACCGCGCACCTGCGCAAGTCCGGAATCTCACAGGGATACGGCTTTTTCTTGCAAGCTTAACGCCTCTCCCCAGCTTGGGGAGAGGCGTTGGAGTTCCCGACGTGTTGAGCCTCCCGCTAGAGCCGGCCGCCACCGCGCACCAGACGCACCACCAGCAGCAGGATGATGGCGCCGATGGCGGAATAGATGATCTCCGAGACCATCCCGACGCCAAGATGGATGCCGAGCTTCGGGAATAGGAAGCTCGCGACAAACGCGCCGGCGATGCCGATCACGATGTCGCCGATGATGCCGAACCCGCTTCCGCGGACCACCTTGCCAGCGAGCCAGCCGGCAACCAGGCCGACGAACAGGATGACGATGAGGCTTTGGCCAGAAATGTACATAAGTTGAAGTCCCTCTCCATGAACGGGGGGCATGGAACGGGAACCGGGATGAACGGGGTCTGAATGCTGTTAACCCCTCCGCTCTGGCGGCCGCACTTCGACCAAAACGCGAAAACAACCCCATGCAAAGTAGAACGGCGCCGGACGGGATGCGCCCGGTCAATCGTGACAACTCGGTGCAGGCGCAGAAGATTTTCGAATTGAGGCGCGCACGAAGTGAGGAGTGCACTCACTGTCAGGGGCGCGCTTCTCTCTCATTCCCTCCCCCCTTGCGGGGGAGGGAGCGCAGTGTGCGCGTGGCCGCAGCTAACTCCACATCAACAAGAGAGCACTACGAGCCGGCCGTCACCTTCTCCGCCAGCACGCACCTTGCCGCCCGGCCCGGCCCCACCTCCACATTCGGCGGCAGTTGCTCCAGGCAGCGCGGCTGAGCGGCGGCGCAGCGGGGGGCGAAGGAGCAGTTGTGCGGCTTCTCCGCCAGCGAGGGCGGCGTGCCGGGGATGGTCTCGAGCCGCTGTCCCCGCTTGGCGCCATGGATGGTGGAGGCGAGCAGGCCCCTGGCATAGGGATGCATCGGCGCGCGGACGATGTCGCGCAGGCTGCCCTGCTCCACGATCTGGCCGGCATACATCACCGCGACGCGGTCGCAGATCTCGATCGCGACGCCGATGTCATGGGTGACGAAGATGACGGACATTCCGAACTCGCGCTGCAATTCGCGCAGCAGCAACAGGATCTGGATCTGCACGGTGGCGTCGAGCGCCGTGGTCGGCTCGTCCGCGAGCAGGATCTTGGGCCGGCAGGCGAGCGCCAGCGCGATCATGGCGCGCTGGCGCATGCCGCCGGACATCTCATGCGGATAGGCGTCGAGCCGGCGTTTTGCCGATGGGATGCGCACGACCTCGAGCATTTCGAGAGCGCGCGCCCTGCCCTCCGCAAAGCTCTTGCCCTCGTGGCGCACGACGCTTTCGGCGATCTGCGCGCCGATCGTGTAGACCGGATCGAGCGCGAGCGCGGGCTCCTGAAAAATCATCGAGACGGTCTGGCCGCGGAAGGACGAAAGCTCCTCGTCGTTCATGGCGAGCACGTCGCGGCCCATCACATTGACCGTGCCCGATATCTGCGTGCGTTTCCGCGGCAACAGCCGCATCAGCGCACGCAGCGTCACGCTCTTGCCCGAACCGGACTCGCCGAGCAGGCCCAGCACCTCGCTGTTGCCGAGCGAGAGATTGAGATCGTTCACGGCAAAGACCGTGCGCTCGCCAGTGAAGCGGATATTGAGGCCTGAGATCTCGACAAGCTTTGTCATGACGGCAGTTTTGGGACCCGGTCGTGGTGATCGGTCACGCGCTGGAATGCGGCGCCGATGGTGAGCAAGGTCGCTTCATCGAAGGAGCGGCCGATGAGCTGCATGCCGATCGGCAGGCCGCTTTTGGTGAAGCCGGACGGAACCGTCAGCGACGGCAGGCCGAGATAGTTCACCGGGCGAGTGAACAGCGTCAGCCGCTGCAACAGCGCCGGCGCGTTCGGTCCGCCGCCGACGTCACTCTCCGCGATCGTCGGCGCCGGCACCGGTGAAGCCGGCGCGATCACCGCATCGACGCCGGCGGTCGCCGCGTTGTGCGCGGCAAGCGCAGGCCCGCGCCAGCGCATCGCCTCAAGATAGGTGATGGCGGGAACAGCGAGCCCGTTCTGAAGCCGCATCAGGACCTGCGGGCCATAATCCTGCGGACGCTCGATCATCCAGCGCTTGTGGAAGGCGGCGGCCTCGGCGGCGAGCACGAGCTGGCTGGCCGCGGACAATTGCCGCTGGTCCGGCAACTCGACCTTGGCGATGTCGGCGCCCTCGCGCTTGAGCACCGCGATGGTCTCGTCGAGGACACGCGCGACCTCGCTGTCGAGATCGTCGACGTAGAACGAGGCGGGCACGCCGATCTTCAGGCCCTTGAGCGAACCCTTCGTCGCAGCGACGTAGTCCGAGACCGGCTCGTGGCTCGCGGTCGGATCCTCCGGATCGGGGCCGGCCATCAAGGCCAGCAGCAGCGCGCAGTCCTCGGCGGTGCGGGCGAGCGGGCCGACCGTATCGAGCGATTGCGACAGCGGCATCGCACCGGCGCGGCTGACGCGGCTCCAGGTGGTCTTCAGCCCGGTGACGCCGCAGAAATGCGCGGGCATGCGGATCGAGCCGCCGGTGTCGGAGCCGAGCGCCGCATAGGTGAGCCGCGCCGCGACCGACGAGCCGGAGCCCGACGACGAGCCGCCGGTGATGTGCGCGACATTCCAGGGGTTGCACACCGGGCCGTAATGGCTGTTGTGGCCGGTCGGGCCATAGGCGAATTCGGCAAGATGCAGCGTGCCGAGCCGGATCTGGCCGGCGTCCTTCAGCCGCTGCAGGGCGGTCGATGTGGTGGTGGCAACGAAGTCGCGGCGGATCAGCGAGCCGCAGGTCGCGACCTTGCCGGCATCGTAATACATGTCCTTGTGCGCAAGCGGCACGCCGTGCAGCGGCCCGCGTACTTCGCCGTTGGCCAGTTGAGCGTCGGCAGCATCGGCCGCTTTCAGCGCAGCCTCCGATTCGATCGACATGAAGGCGTTGAGATGCGGCTGCCACTGCGCGATGCGATGCAGCAGGGCGCGCGTCACCTCATGCGAAGACACCTGCTTCATCGCGATCGCGCGTGCGACCTCGGTGAGCGTCATCAAGGCGGGCTCAGTGCTCATTTCGAAACCTTGGCGTTCTGCGCGACCACGTAGAGCGCCGGCTCGAGATCGAACGGCAGCGTGCCGGCAATGGCGGCGAAGCCGTCGAAAGCAGGGCCGATCGAATTGGAGATGCGCGTCGCGATCTCGTCATCCACGGGAACACCGGCGACCTGCGCCGCCGCCATGATTTCTCTTGTCGTTGGTCTCGTCATGCCATTTCCTCCGTCGGCGCGCGGCTATGGCCTGAACCCGGGATCGCCATGTAGCACGCGGCCTCGTGGCCCATCTTATCGAGGGCGGTGAGCTTTGGTGTAGCATTTGCGCAGAGCGGCTCCGCAAACGGGCAACGGGTGTGGAAGCGGCAGCCCGGGGGCGGATCGATCGGATTGGGCGGATCGCCCGTGATCGGCGGCTTCTCGGTGCGCCTGTCGGGATCGGACGACGGCATCGCGGCGAGCAGCGCACGCGTATAGGGATGCGCCGGCCGGTCCCAGACCTGGTCGACCGGGCCGAGCTCGACCACCTCGCCGAGATACATCACCAGCACGCGATCACTGATGTAGCGCACCACGTTGAGGTCGTGGCTGATGAAGAGATAGGTCAGGCCGAACTCGCGCTTGAGGTCGGCGAGCAGGTTGAGCACCTGCGCCTCGACCGATTTGTCGAGCGCGGAGACGGCCTCGTCCAGGATCACCAGCCGCGGCGACAGTGCCAGCGCACGCGCGATATTGACGCGCTGGCGCTGGCCGCCGGAGATCTCATGCGGATAGCGGTTGGCGAAGTTCTCCGGTCGCAATCCCACCTTGCCGAGCAGCTCGCGCGCCAGCGCGCGCGCCGCAGCGTCCGCCATACCGTGGACCTTGGGGCCGAAGGCGATCGACTCCTCGATCGTCAGGCGCGGATTGAGCGAGGCATAGGAATCCTGGAACACCATCTGCATGCCCCTGCGCAATTCGCGCAGGGAGAGCGACTGGCCGACGGTCATGCCGTCATAGATGATGTCGCCGGCATCGCGCGGCATCAGATGCATCAACAGCCGCGCGGTGGTCGACTTGCCGCAGCCGGACTCGCCGACGATGCCGACGGTCTCGCCCTTGGCGACGGAGAAGGACACGTTGTCGACGGCGCGCACGGTGCGCTTGGCGCCGAACAACTCGCCGCGAACCGGAAAATGTTTTGTGAGGCCGCTCACCTGCAACAGCGGCTGCGCCACGCCGCCGCGGTCTTCGACCGGCTCGAGCATTTCGAAAGGGGTGATGGTCTCGCTCATGGCCTAGTTCCTGATGTCCATGGCGCTGCGCAGGCCGTCCGAGAGCAAATTGAAGCAGATCGAGACCGCGAAGATCATCGCGCCGGGAAGCGCCGCGACCCAGGGATTGACGTAGATCGCGGTGCGCAGCGTGTTCAGCATCAACCCCCATTCCGGCTCCGGCGGCTTGGTGCCGAGGCCGAGGAAGGAGAGCCCGGCGGCCAAGATCATCGAGACCGAGATCAGGCTGGTGGCATAGACGAAGATCGCGCCGAGCACGTTGCCGAGAATGTGCACGCGCATGATCGTGAAGGGGCCTGCGCCGGAAGCGCGCGCGGCTTCGACAAAGTCCATGTTGCGCACGCCGGTGGTGACGCTCTCGGCAACACGGGTGATCTGCGGCACGAACACGATGGTCAGCGCGACGATGGAGTTGAGGATGCCGGCGCCCAACGCGCCGGAGATCGCAATCGCCAGCAGCACGGAAGGAAAGGCGTAGAACACGTCGACCGTGCGCATGATCGCGGTGTTGAGCCTGCCGCCGACATAGCCGGCAATGATGCCGAGCGAGGTGCCGATGCCGAAGGCGAGGATCACGGGCAGGATGCCGATGACGAGCGACAGCCGCCCGCCATAGATCAACCGCGCCAGCATGTCGCGGCCGAGCTCGTCGGTGCCGAGCGGATAGCCCGGTGTCGCGATATGACGGAGACGGCGGATCATCGAGCCCTTGTAGGGATCCTCCAGGCCCAGCCACGGCGCGAGCAGCGCGGAGAGGAAGATCAAGAGCAGCACCAGCGCGCAGGCCATGCTGACCTTGTCGCGCAGGATGCGGCGGCCGACGGTCGCCCAATAGCCGCGCGCCTTGGTCGCCGGCGCCGCCTGGAGCGCCGCCTCGTTCATCGCGGACAGCGGAAGCTCGCTCATCGTCCGGCTCCCGGCAGGTATTGGTTCAATCGATGCAAGCCGAGGACGCGGTGCACCTCTCCCGCTTGCGGGAGAGGTCGGCGCGAAGCGCCGGGTGAGGGTTCTCTCCTCTTGGGGGTTCTCGATTGCGGAGACACCCTCTCCCCAGCCCTCCCCCGCAGGCGGGGGAGGGAGCGCACCTTCTTTGCGGCTACAGCCAGACCAGAGCTCATCGGCTAGCCTCCGGCGGGCACAGATTTGATCGATGCGAGCCCAGGATGCAGTCCACCTCTCCCGCTTGCGGGAGAGGTCGGCGCGAAGCGCCGGGTGAGGGTTCTCTCCTCTTGGGGGTTCTCGATTGCGGAGACACCCTCTCCCCAGCCCTCCCCCGCAGGCGGGGGAGGGAGCGCACTGCCTTCGCGGCTATAGCTGGGCTCAATCTCATCCCGCTAGCCCCGCTTGATGCGCGGGTCGATCGCGGCTTGCGCGATATCGACCAGCAGATTGAGGAAGACGAAGAACAGCGCCAGCACCAGGATCGTGCCCTGCAGCAGCGGCAGGTCACGCTGGAAGATCGCCGAATTCAACAGGAAGCCCGAGCCCGGCCAGGAGAACACGGTCTCGATCAGGATCGAGCCGCCGAGCATGTAGCCGAGTTGCAAGCCCATCACCGCGAGCGCAGTCGGCGCGGCATTCTTGATGACGTGGCGGAACACCCCTCGCTCGTGCAGGCCTTTTGCCCGCAGCGCCTCGACGAAGTCCTGCGAGAGAATGTCGCCGGTGAGCGCGCGCACCGTGCGGGTGACGATGCCCATCGGGATCACCGAGGTCGTGATCGCCGGCAGCACCAGGTATTTGAGATGCGCCCAGTCCCATGCCCATGCGCCGGAGCCGCCGGGACCGGCGCCGACCGCGGGCAGCCAGTTCAGCTCAACCGAGAAGATGATGACGAGCAGCATGCCGAGCCAGTAATGCGGCACCGAGACGCCGGCGATGGCAAAGGACGTCGCCAGCTTGTCGATCCAGGTCTCGCGGAAATAGCCGGCGATCAGGCCGAGCAGGATGCCCATCGTGAAGCCGATGATGGCCGCGGCGATCGCGAGCGTGACGGTGTTGCCGACCGCGCGCATGACTTCGGCGAGCACGGGCCGCCCCGTCGCGATGGAGTTGCCGAGATCGCCATGCAGCGCGCGCAGCAGCCAGAGGCCGAACTGCACCGGCAGCGGCCGGTCAAAGCCGTAGGCGGCGCGAAGCTGCGCCGCGAGCTCCTGCGACGCGTCGGCCGGCAGCACGGCCACCAGCGGATCGCCCGGCGTGATGTGCACGAGCAGAAAACACACCAGCGCCACGCTGATGATGATCGGGACGACGTAGACGATGCGTCTGGCGATATAGGCGAGCACGTTTGGTTCTTTCTTCCTTCCCCTTGTGGGAGAAGGTGGCTCGCTCTGGAGCGCAATTGCGCTCCTGAGCGAGCCGGATGAGGGGTTCTATCCGCGACTACGGTCATTCGCATGAGTGAGGGGCATCCGCGGAAACAGACCCCTCACCCGGCTTCGCTTTCGCGAAGCCACCCTCTCCCATAAGGGGAGAGGGTGCACCGAGTGCGTTGCTCGAACTACTGCGCGAGAGACCGGCGAGAAGTCGATGAACCAGCTCTTCGGCTGCACGACGCCGGTCACCTTCGGGCTCATGGCGCGGGGGCCGACGTCATGGGCGACGTAGAGGAAGGCTGCATCGTCGACGGAGGCGGCGTGCAGCTCGGCGAGCGCAGCGTCACGCGCGGCGGGATCGAAGGTCTGCCGCGCCTTCTTCACCAGCTCATCGAACTTGGGATTGTTGATGAAGCCCCAATTGTTCGACACCGGCGGTGCCATGCTCGATTGCAGGAAGCGCACCAGCGCGAAGAACGGGTCCATCGCCGCATAGGTGACGTTGGTCGCGTTCGAGCCGTTGGCGGTGGGATCCTTGGCGCCGCGGCGCCAGTTGGTGAACAGCGTATTCCACTCGATGACGTCGAGCTGCACATCGAAGTAGCATTCGGCCAGCGCCTGCTGCAGATATTCGTTCATCGGCAGCGGCTGCATCTGGCCCGAGCCGGACGCCGAGGTCTGGATCTTCACCGCCAGCCTCTTGTTCGGACCAAAGCCGGCCTCCTGCATCAGTTTTTGCGCGGCAGCCTTGTCGTATTTGATCTCGAAGGTCGGCTTTCCCCGCCAGGGATGGCCGGGCTCGAAGGTGCCGGTCGCCGGCACCATCAGGCCGGCGAGCAGGCCGTCCCTGAGGCCTTCACGATCGACGCAGAGGTTTGCAGCCTTGCGCACGCGGATGTCGTTCCAGGGCGAGCCCTCGACACGCGAGAACTGCCACGGCCAGACGTGCGGCTGCTCGTTGGCGTAGAGCTTGAAGCCGCGCTGCTTGAGCTCGGGCAGCGCATCCGGCGCCGGCGCCTCGACCCAGTCGACCTGGCCGGAGAGCAGCGCCGCAGTGCGCGCGTTGGGTTCCGGCATCGGCAGAAGCACCATCTTGTCGACCTTGGGCACGCGAGCCTTGTCCCAATAGCTGGCGTTCTTCACGAGCTCGAGCCGCTCGCGCGGCGTGAAGCTCGCCATCTTCCACGGGCCTGTGCCCGAGGCATCCTTGGCGAACGCGGTCCAGGCGGCCTGCGACTTCGCCTTGGCGTCGGCGCCTTCGGCCTTGTCATAGAAGGCCTGCCACTTCGCCGGGCTCGCCATGAAGAGATTGGTGAGGTTGATCGGCAGGAAGCTGTCGGGCTCCTTGGTGGTAAGCTCGACCGTCATGTCGTCGATCTTCTTCGCGGAGGCGAGCGTCGGCATGCGTGAGGCGGTGACGCCGACCTGGCTCGCATCGAACTGCGGCGCGTCCTGCTTCAGCACCTTCTCGACATTCCACACCACGGCGTCGGCGTTGAACGGCGAGCCGTCATGGAAGGTGACGCCGGGACGCAGCTTGAAGATCCACTTGGTCTTGTCGGCATCGTCGACCTTCCACTCGGTGGCAAGGCCGGGGATCACCACGCTCGCCTTGTCGGCGGACGACAGGTCCCACCCGGTGAGCCCGTCATACATCGTGAGGCCGGTAAAGCGGTTGCCCTCAAAGCCCTGGTCGGGCTGGCCGAGCGTGCGCGGAATATCGGCAGCGGTCATGCCGATGCGCAGCACGGTTTCGGCACCGGCCACGCGCGGCCATGCGGCCGCGGTGCCGAGCGCCAGCAACGCGATCAGCGCCGCGCGAGTTGGAGTCGTCTTGATAAGCATCGCCTCAATCCTTTTCCGGCTTTCGATGACTATTTTTGATGCAATCGTATGCAATGGCCATGCCAATGGGGAAACTTATTCTGCAAATTGCCCCTGCGACGACAAGTCCTTGTGATCGCGCGCCGCTAAACGCGTCGCGCTGCCTATTCTGGCATCGAGCTTGCAGGTTTGGCCCCGATTTCTCCCTGGGAGCCTTGGGCCATGCATACCCGATCATCGATTTGCCTCGCCGTGCTTGCACTGGCGTTCTCTGCAATCTCGGCGCGCGCCGAAACCGTGGTGCGCTACGGCATTTCGATGGCGGATATTCCGCTGACGACCGGCCAGCCGGATCGCGGCGCCGGCGCCTATCAGTTCACGGCCTACACGATCTACGATCCGCTGGTCGCCTGGGAGATGGACGTCGCCGACCGGCCCGGCAAGCTGGTGCCGGGGCTCGCCACCGAGTGGAAGGTCGACGACAGCGACAAGACCAAATGGCGCTTCACCTTGCGCAAGGGCGTGAAATTTCACGACGGCAGCGAGTTCAATGCCGACGCGGTGATCTGGAATCTCGACAAGGTGCTCAACGACAAGGCGCCGCAATTCGACAAGCGCCAGAGCGCGCAGGTGAAGACGCGCCTGCCCTCCGTTGCCAGCTACGCCAAGATCGACGACTTCACGGTGGAGATCACCACCAAGACGGTCGACTCCTTCTTTCCCTATCAGATGCTCTGGTTCCTGGTCTCGAGCCCCGCGCAGTACGAAAAGCTCGGCAAGGACTGGGACAAGTTCGCGAGCCAACCCTCCGGCACCGGCCCGTTCAAGCTGACCAAGCTGGTGCCGCGCGAGCTTGCTGAGCTGACCAAGAACCCGGATTACTGGAACAAGACGCGCATTCCGAAGGTCGACAAGATCGTGCTGGTGCCGATGCCCGAAGCGCTGACGCGCACCAACGCGCTGCTGGCCGGACAGGTCGACCTGATCGAGACCCCAGCGCCGGACGCCGTGCCGCAGCTCAAGGCCGCCGGCATGAAGATCGTCGACAACATCACGCCGCATGTCTGGAATTATCATCTCAGCATGCTGCCGGGCTCGCCCTGGACCGACATCCGCCTGCGCAAGGCGCTCAACCTCGCGATCGACCGCGAGGGCGTGGTCGGGCTGATGAACGGCCTCGCCAAGCCCGCAAAAGGCCAGGTCGACCCGTCGAGCCCGTGGTTCGGCAAGCCGAGCTTCGACATCAAGTACGACCTCGCAGCGGCCAAGAAGCTGGTCGAGGAGGCCGGCTACTCCAAGGACAAGCCGCTGAAGACGACCTTCATCATCGCGCAAGGCGGCACCGGGCAGATGCTGTCGCTGCCGATGAACGAATTCCTGCAGCAGAGTTTCAAGGAGATCGGCATCGACATCGACTTCAAGGTCGTCGAGCTCGAGACGTTATACACGCACTGGCGCAAGGGCGCGGCCGACGAAATGAACGCCGGCATCACCGCCAACAACATCGCCTATGTCACCTCCGACCCGCTCTACGCCATCGTGCGCTTCTTCGCCTCCGACCAGATCGCGCCGGTCGGCGTCAACTGGGGCGGCTACAAGAACCCGAAGGTCGACGCCCTGATCAACGAGGCCAAGCAGACCTTCGACACCGCCAAGCAGGACGATCTGATCGCGCAGGCGCATGCCCTGATCGTCGACGATTCCGTGCTGGTGTGGGTCGTCCACGACACCAACCCGCACGCGCTGTCGCCAAGGATCAAGCAGTTCGTCCAGGCGCAGCACTGGTTCCAGGATCTGACCACGATCGGGGTGGAGTGAGGCGGCTCCCGTGCGGCCGCCTCAATGAACGCGGTCGTCGCGGCCTTCGCCGGGACGACCGCCGGGAGCTACTACGCGCAAATGCCTCAACAGAATCGTCATTGCGAGCGGAGCGAAGCAATCCAGAAATGCATCCGCGGAGACACTCTGGATTGCTTCGCTCCGCTCGCAATGACGAGTGTGGGCGACGGGGAGCCCAATCACTCGCAGCGCTACTTCGTCAGCAGCGCATACGCCCCGGTCCAGCCGTCGGGTGGCGGATTGAGCTGGAAATCCTTGATGCGCGCTTCGTAGAGTTTGAACAGCTTTTCCAGCGTGTCGGCGTCCTCGCTTTTGCGGCCGCGATCGATCGCGGCGAGCGCGCCCTGCCAGTCACGGCCGCGGTAGCAGCCGAGCATCTCGATGGTGATGTTGCGCAGCCGCTGGAACGCGGCGGAATGCATCACGTCCTCCCGGCCGGCAATGGCGTAGATCACCTCCGGCTCGGTCTTGCCCTTGACCATGATGAAGTCGAGCTCGAGGATCGCGAACTTGTCCTTGGCGGCGAGCGCCGTCTTGGAGCCGACGATGATTGGGAAACCGTATTCCTTCGACTGCCCTTCCAGGCGCGAGGCCAGGTTCACGCTGTCGCCCAGCACCGAATAGTTCTTCTTCAGATCGGAACCCATGTTGCCGACCACGCCGATGCCGGTATTGAGGCCGATGCCGACATTGAGCGGGATGTAGACGTGGCCGCCCTCGGCGGCCTCCTGCTCGCGCGCCTTGTTGACCGTGTCGATCTGCTCGAGCATCTGGATCGCGGCCTCGCAGGCGTTGACCTCGTGTTGCGCATCGTCGAGCGGCGCATTCCAGAACGCCATGATGGCGTCCCCCATGTATTTGTCGATATAGCCCTTCTGCTCGATGATCACGTCGGTCAGCGGCGTCAGGAAGCGGTTCATCAGCGCGATCAGGCCCTGCGGATCCTGCTTGTAGCTCTCGGAGATCGTGGTGAAGCCGCGCACGTCGGAGAACATGATCGTCATCTCGCGCTCCTCGCCGCCGAGCACGAGCTTTTCCGGCGACTGCGCGAGCTGCTCGACCAGAACGGGCGACATGTACTGCGCGAACATGCCGCGGATCTGCACGCGCTGGCGCTGCTCGCGCACGAAGCTCGCGAAGATCAGCGTCAGGTAGATCGCGGTGGTCGACAAGAGCGGATAGGTGAAGTCGATGAGGTAGCGGTACTGCGCGTAGAAGAACCAGGACACGCCGACCAGGACCGCCGCGAACATTCCACCCGCGAGCACAAGCCGCACCGGGCCGAGGTTCGGCGTGAAGATGATGACGAGCAGGCCGATGATGAGCGCCGCCAGCAGCTCGACGCCGAGCGCATAGTTCGGCTGCGAGATCACCGCGCCGCTCAGCACGCTTTCGAGCACCTGGGCGTGGATCTCGACACCCGGCATGTTCGCCGACACCGGCGTGGTCTTGATGTCGTTCAGCCCCACCGCGGAGGTGCCGATCAGCACCAGCTTGCCGGCGATCTTGCTGGGCGACACGCTGTTGTCGAGCACATCGGCCGCCGAGACGTAGATCGAGGGGTCCTGGCGGGCATAGTGAACCCAGAGCTGGCCGTTCTTGTCGGTCGGAATCTCGACGCCCTTGAGGCGGATCGCCCTGACGCCGGTCTTGTCGGTCCTGACCAGCAGCGTCGGCGTGCTGGTGACGACGCGCAGGATCTCGAGGCTGAGCGAGGGCATGATATTGCCCTGCGCACGCATGATCATCGGCACGCGGCGGATCAAGCCGTCGCGCTCGGTCCTGATGGTAAACAGGCCGCGGCCGGCGGCAACCTTCTCGATGACGGGCACGTTGCGGAGCAGGCCCGGGAATTCGAACAGGAAGCGTTCGGCCCCCTCCTCGCCGACCGTCGCCACGCCCGTGAAGGGAAGCGTCTTGTCGATCTCGGCGGTAGCGGCCGGCTGTCCGGTCTCACCCAGCACCACGCGCGAGCCCTTGATGGCTTCCGAGAGGGTCTGGTCGTTGGTCGGCAGCTCGCGCAGCTTGGCACGGGTGACGTCGTCCAGATAGCGCATCTGGCCAGCGACGATATCCGGATTGAGCCGGTCGGGCTCGGAGAACACCACGTCGAAACCGATCGCCACCGCGCCGAGATTGGTGAGATTCAGGATCATGTCGGCGATCCGCGTGCGCGGCCACGGCCACTGGCCGAGCTTGCCCAGGCTCCTATCGTCGATGTCGATGATGGTGACCGGCCGCGCCGCCTTGTGGCGCGGATCGATCAGCTGAAACATGTCGAAGGTGCGCAGGCGCAGTTCCTGGATCGGCGGCGGATCCCAGACGCGAAGCCCGGCGAATCCGATCAGCAGCGCCAGGCACATCAGCCGGGCAAACCCGAACTTTCGCGCGAACCACCGCCATAGGATTTTGAGGCGCTTCATACTTGTCGAATATCACGCTTTCACGTCCAAAGGCAGCCTCGATCGAATGCGCCGACGACTTCCAGGTGACGATCAGTGGACGACGAAGTCGCTTGCATGGAGACTGCCGACGCTGACGCCCTTCAGGACGATGGTGTCTGCTGCATCGATTGTGATCAAGGTATCTGCCGAGTTTGCCGGAGATGCGGTGACGTGCTGAGCCATCCAGGCGGAAGCATTGTCCGTCGTCACGACCGCTGACAGGTCGATCTGATCTTGACCCGACGTGAAGTTCACGATGGTATCGTGGTTCGAATTGGCCGAGAACACGAACCGGTCCTCATAGCCGGTTCCGAACAGCACATCCTTGCCGGTCGTACTGTTGAGGCTCACCCGATCGTTCGCGCTTTCAGCGAGATTGAATATCAGATTGACCGTATCGGTCGCACCGTGACCATCGGTCACGGTGAGCGCAACCGTGTCGGTGGAAGGCTCAGCGGTGCCCTCGCTGTAGGTAATGGTCTGCAATGCCGAGTTGATGCCGGCTAGCGAACCGGACCCTGTCGAGGGGGTGACATTGCTGCCCGATACGGCAGTGCTGGCAGTGATCGCGAACGTTTCATCGGCGACTGCATCGACATCGGTGACCGACAGACCGTGTACGGTCACGCGCTCGTCGCTGGTTTGCGTGACGCTGACGTTCTCGGTGTCAATGACCGGCGCGTCGTTGCTGCCGGCGATCGTCACGGTGACCTGCGCCGTGTCGGTCTTGCCCTGATGGTCGTCGAGCGTGATGGTGGAGACCACCGTCGCGGTCTGTCCCTCGCCGAGGAAGTCCAGCGCGCTGTCAGTGATCGAATAGCTCCAGCCAACGGCGCCATTGTTCTTGCCGGTCGTCTGGATCGTCAGCGCATTTTCCAGCGCGGTGACCTCACCCGGCGTCAGCGTAAGTTGGGTCGTGTGGTCGGCATCGAGCCCGGTCACGGCCTGGTGGCTGATCGTCGCCGTCGGCCGGTCGGTCAGGTCGACGTCGGTGAAATGGATCGTGCCGGTCGCGGGGGTCGACTGATCCGACGTCGACGAGCCCGTGAGGTTCGCCTGCTCCGCGACGCCGGCGCTTTGCGAGGTCTCCGACGGGGTAAAGGTCGGCTGGTCGTCGTCGGCACTGTACGTGATCAACGTGCCGCCATGGCCGTCGGTGCTGCCGGCGAAATGCGCATTGCTGTAGTCGCCGACCAGGGTCAGGCTGATGCTGTGACCATCGGCATCGGTGACGGTGAGCACGCCGCCGTTGTGTGCGGCGTTGCTGACATAGGCCGCGCTGGTGCCGAGCCCATATTCGATCGTCGACAGATCGATCTTGTCGGTCGCGGCAAACCCCGCGATCGAACCGCCGAAATCCGACGTATCGATCTGGAGTTCGGCGCCGCCGCCGGCGAAGGTGACGGTCTGCGACACCGTACCGTGGACATCGAGCGTCGCGCCGGCATCGATCTTGACCGAGCCGGAGCCCGACAGCGAACCGAACAGCGTCAGGGTTCCGGTGTGAACCTCGATCGAGTCGGTATTGATGATGGTGCCGGTGATCGACGCCGTGCCCCAGCTCTCGATCTCGCCGGAATTGCCGATGGTGAACGCCGTTCCATCGGCGCCCGCGATCGAGGCACCGTTGTGCAGATCGATCTCGCCGGCATTGCTGATCGAGGACAGTGTGCCGAAGACGCTCGTTCCGGACACCGTCCAGACTCCGTGCGCCTCATTGTTGAAGGTCGCGGAGGCAACCGAAATGTTGCCGTTGATGTGGCCGGTGTTGTTGATCGTGATGGCGCCGCCGGTCTCGACGATCGCGTAGGTCGTGGCGGTCACGGTCGAGCCGACAGCCGGCCCGATGGTGCCGGAATTGTCGATCACCGCGGCGCCGTGCGTATTCTCCTGGATGAAGATCGCCGCATGGCCGGTCGGGGCCAAGATCGAGCCGCTGTTGGTGATATGCGTCGAACCGATGGCGCCCGCATCGTTCTGTGTAACGCTGATACCGGCCAGGCTCGTGCTGGTGATATGGCCGTCATTGGTGATGGTGACGTTGCCGGCGCCCGTGGCAAGGGCGGCCAAGCCGACAGTGCCGGTGGCGCCGCCTTCATTGGTGACGCTGACGTCGCCGCCGCCATGGTCGAAAGCGGCGATCGCCGTGCCCGCGGCGGTGATCGACGAATCCAGGCCTGTCGTAACCGACACAGCACCGGCGCCCCAGGTGAACGCCTCGATGCCGTAGCCCGCATCCGTGATGATCGTGGCATCGCTGGTGACCGTGACGGCGCCGGTGACGGCGCCGTTGAAAGTCCCGTTGCCGCCCGGCTTGTAGCCCGCGATGATCGCACCTGGCGTGGTGAGATCATTATTCAGGGTCGAGCCGGAATGAATGGCACCGTGCGCCTCGACATCAATCTTGCTGTGCAGACTGCTATCAATTGCCGTCGCATAGTTGACCGCGACGATGCCCGAGCTGCCCGAGCCGCTCGTGTCGATGTTGTCGCCCTTCGCCATGGCGACGCTGATGTTCCCCTGGTCCTCACTATAGGCGATGATGCCGTAGCCGGTCGTGCTCGTCACCGACACGTCGCTGCCGAGAGTGATGCTGATGTCGCCCGCAACCCCGCCCAGCGCGTTGGCGCGAATGGCATCGTCACCGCCCGTGACCGTCGCACCGGCCCCGAGCGTGATCGTGATGTCGCCCTGATCGATGCTGCTGCCGTAGATGCCAAAGCCCGACGTTCCCGTCACCGATGTGTTGATGCCGAGGCTGATGCTGACGTTGCCGGTGCCGCCGCTCAGCGCCTGGGCGCGGATACCCTCGTCGGCGCCGACGATCGTCGTGCCGGCACCGTCGTTCACCGTAACGTCGCCATTGCCGTAGTTGTAGGCATGAATGCCGTAACCACCCGCGGCCGAGATGTCGGCGTGGTTGTTGACGACAACTGAGCCGGCGACTTTGGTGTTGGCGACACTACCGGTGTTCGCACCGGTGTAGCCGGCCTGAATCCCGGCCGGCGAAGTGTTGCTCTGGTTGAGCGAGGCGCCGGAGTGGATGGTGCCGTAGGCATTGACGGTGATCGTGCTCCCGACGGACGCATCGAGCGAGGCTGCACGATTGACCGCAACGATGCCGGAGCTTCCCGAGGTAACGACACTGCCGGCGTCGGTCGTGATCGTCTCGCTGCCGCTGCCATAGCTGCGCGCGCGAATGCCGTAGATCGAGGCGCCCGTGATATTGCCGCCGGCCTCGATGGTGATCTTGCCGTTACCCTGCGTGGTTGCATCGATGCCGTAGGCACCGCCTGCAGCGCCGCCGAGCTGGGTGATCGAGATGTCGCCACTGTTGGCGGCGTTGAGATTCTCGACGAGGATGCCTTCCGAACCCGCCCCCGTCCCGGTGGCCTTGCCGGTGAGGTTCTTCACCGTGATGCTGCCGGCGCCGTTCGCACTGTCGCTCAGCCAGATGCCATGGCCGGCGAGACCCGTGATGTCGCCGGTCGCCGTCAGCGAGATATCGCCGGTGCCGTCCTGGGTGACGACAATGCCGTTGGCCTTGCCCTTCAGCGCGCCGGTCGGCGTCAGCACGATGCCGGCATGCGAGCCCTTCAACCCGGTGAAGTCGAGCGCGTCGCCACTTGATGTCTTGATGTCGGCCGCGCCGGTGATCGTGAACGCGCCGTCGGCCGAGGTCTGGCCGGCAATGGTGCCGGTAAAGTTCTGGCCCGCGACCTTGTCGAGCTGCAGCGTGCCGGCGCCGCCGGCAAAGGTGATGGCCTGGGCGTCCGCCCCCGCGAGCTCGAGCTTGGCACCATTGTCGATGATCAGCGTGCCGATGCCGCTGAGGCCGCCGGCAAGATTCAGCGTATCGCCCTGCACTTCGATGGTGCCGGTGTTGGTGACGGCGGCCGTGACCTTGTTGGAGCCGGAGACGCTGTAGAGATGGCCGGAATTGTTCAGATTGCCGTCGTTGATCGTCACGTCCGACAAATAGAGCTTCGAGATGCCGTCGACCGTGATCACGCCGGTGCTGGCGTTGTTGACGATCATGGTCGAGAGCTTCAGCGTGCCGCCATTGATCGCCTGGATCAGGCTGTCGTTGGTAATGATGTGAAGCACCGCGGGATCGATCGTCAGCGTGCCGCTGGTGACGGTGATCGTGCCGGTGTTGGTGACGTCGCTGTTCGTGATGGCGCTCGTGCCGATCGATTCCAGCGTTCCGGCGATCGTCACCGTGCCGCCATCGATGGTCGCGTTGTCGACGATCAGCGTCGCGCCGGCATCGACCTTCAGCGTGCCGCCGGCATTGTGAATGTCCGCCTGCGTCGTCAGCGTCGTCAACGTGCCGGACAGCTCGATCGTGCCGGAATTTGTGATCGACGTCCCGCCGGCGAAATCGCCGCCGCCCGCGAGCGTCAGATAGCCGGCATTGGCGAGCACGCTGGTGCCGAGGATCTCGGCCTTGCCGCCGACCAGGATGATGCCCGCAGCGAAATTGGTGAGCTTCGAATCGGCGCTCATGCTGAGCGCGCCGGCGATCGTCAACGTGCTCTTGTTGATGACCTCCGGGACCTTGTGCAGAGGCGTGATGTCGTAGTCGTTCATCGTCAACGACTTCGCAAACGCCGCCACGTCGATCGTCACCGGATAGGATGGCGTCAGCCCGATCAGCTGGTTGGTGATGACGATGACGTCGTCGTCGATCGTCGGAGCAACGCCGGTCTCCCAGTTGGTTCCATCGCTCCAGAGGCCACCGAGTGGAGCGCCGTTCTCCGCGGTCGCGATCCACACCACCGCCGGGCTGTCAGTGCCCGTGATCGTGACCGTGATGGTCTGGTCCGCGCTGACGCCCTGCGAATCCGTGACCTTGACCGTGTAGGTCAGCGTCAGCACCGCGTCCTTCGGGATGAAGTCGGCGAGGTAGACGGGAATTTCGCCCAGAGCCCAGGTGATCGCTCCCGTGCCGGTCCCGGTGCTGTCGTGGCCGGCCGCAATCGAGACCGACATGGCAGTCTTGAAGAACTTGAAGATGGCGTCGGGCACCGTGCCGCCGGGCAGGACCGCGCTGAAGTCCGATACCGAGACCGTGTGCGTGTCGGTCAGATCGACGTCGGTGAAGGTCAGCGTCCCCGAGGTCGGCACCTTGCTGGTGAGCAAGCCGCCCTCCACGCTGGTGCCGCCGTCGAAGGTGATGGTCGGCACGCTGGTGGTGATCGCCGGCTTATCGTTGGTGCCGGTGATCGTGATGGTGATCGGGATGTACGCCGTTTCGTTGTTCGCGGCGAAATTGTTGTCGACGCGAACGATGTAGGTCAGCGTCAGCGTCTCGCCCGCCGCGAGGAAGTCGAAGAGCTTGTCGGGGACGCTATAGGTCCAGACCGCCGAGCCGTTGTTGTGGTTGCTGGCATCGGGCACGACCGAGATATTGATCTGGGTTGCCGCGATGTCCTGCTTCTGGAGGGCCGTGAGCGTGGCAGTGACGTCCTGATGGCCGGCGTTCTGGTAGACGAAGTTGGGCGCTTGGGCGAGATCCACCTTCACCGTCGGCTGGTCGGCCAGGTTGAAGTCGAGGAAGGTGACCCTGCCGCTGACCGTGTCGACGTCGGTCGCGTCGCCTGTCTTGCCCGTCCGCTCGGTGACGGCGAACGCCGTCGCCGGATTGTCGTTGAGGTCGAGGCTCCGCGACTGGGGCGCACCGGGGATGCGGTTGTTCGACGTCGTGTGATCGCTCGGCGCCTGCGGAGTCGCACCCTGCTGGTTGAGATTGACGAAGATCGGGATCGCGACGTAGCCGGAGGCCGTCTTGATCACGAGTCCGTCGCTGGTCTGCGTGATCGTGTCGGTGAAGTTCGTGGTCTGCTTGGTGTTGGTGTTGTTGTCGGTGAACTTCAGCGTGAACACGTCCGTGATCAGCTTCTGCACATCCGGCGACAACAGCGCATTGCTGACCGAGACGTTGCCACCGCTGATCTGGATCATCTGACCGGCCTGGTTGACGGTCGCGATGGGCAACAGCGTGATCTTGTCGAACAGGATGTAGGAGCCCGTCGTGCCGTTCGGCTCGACCAGCACCTGGAAGCTCGCCTGCGGCTGCGGATCGCCGCCGCCCGGCGGAACGACGAAATTGATCTGGGTCAGCACCGCGGTGCCGCGGATGCCCATGGTGGCAACCGGCGTGTCGATCTTCATGTCGCCGTGCTTGGCGGTCTCGCCGGCGACGAAGGTGATGGTGCCCGCGACCAGGCTGAGCAGCGAGGAATTGCTCGACCCGTTGGGGTCGTAGACCATCTCGTTCAGCACCATCCGCGCGTTGGAGGACAGGCCGAACACGGTGCCGTCGATGAAGGTGACGCCGAGCGTCGAATCCGCGCCGGTCGAGACCACGTCGCCCTTCTCGACGTTGTCGCCATTGTTCAGGATGATCGAGACGCCGTTGCGGACTGCGGTCGCGCTGCCGGCGAGCTTGGTGACGTGACCGATGACCTCTGCGCTGGCAGCGCCGGGCGCCGCCTGCGCATACTGGACGTGCCCCGTGAGCGCGCTGACGACGTCGCCGGTGAGATGCGCGCCGTCCGGCGAGGCGATCGCCGCGCGCTTGTCGCCCTTGAAGTAATCGTGAACGACGAACTCATGACCGTCGTTGGAGAGCACGAGATCAAGGCCCGCGCGGCGGAACTCACCGTGGAAGATCAGGTTCGGATCGGGAACAACGACGGCGCCATCCGGCACGTGTCCATGGCCCTTCGCCGTGAAGGAATCGACATGGACGTAGGCGGCCAATGGGGAACCCTGGCCATCCAAGGAGAGCGCGGCGTCAAATTTGCCAGCGTAATTCAACGGGGCACCGCAAAAGAGTTAATATTTAAATAAGTATCGGGCGCTCGGGCCCCGCCTAAGCTTGCATAGCATTACCAAGTCCTTAGCGAAACCATTGATTGCTTGTGTGATTTCGCGTGACGAGGCCGCTCGACCCGTCTCGGACCGTCAGATCCCAGAGAAAGCAAAGTAATCATTCGAATATTTCCGGTAGATATCGGCTCGTTCGAGCGCATGCCCCGTATTCCAATGTATTTCGTCGTAGATGCTCGCCAGCGAATACTTCAGTCGTCTTTTATGTCTGGTTCCCTGCACCATCCTGCGGCAAATACGGAACTAAAACTGTGAGGTAGATAACAGAAGCCGTGAAATAGCGGGCCGTTAGCCATAGAACCCAGAATCAATTGTTCCACAGCCTGGACCTGCAATTTGTTCCATTTCGCGGCAGCCGCGCCCTCCTAGCCGCCGATTCGTAAAATTTTACGCAAACCGTCGAGTCTGATTTCAGTCTGTTTATTGGTTTTGGCGCCCCCCGCCCGGCGCGTTAAGCTGAACGGAACGCCCCGCCTCGCACCATCTGCGCGAAAGCAACAAAGCCGGCGCGGACGGGTCGAGGGGATCTGACGTAGCCGGAAGGGGATGTCAGATGGAGACCGCCGCTTACAGCCGCGCCTGGCGCGCAATCCTTGTCGTCTGCGGATTGATCCTGCTCGGATCGGCCGCCGAACTTCGCGCCGGCACGCTGCTGTCGCCTGGATCCGCCCTGCTGGTGCGCAAATCCACCGAGCCGTTCGGCGTATTCGCCTTCGCGCTCTCCGCCGGCGACCTCCGGCAGAAATGGTTCGCGCTCAAAGACAGGATCGACGACGACATGGTGCAGCTCGCACTGTGCGACGGCGATCGCGACAACTGCGCCTCGCCCGCGGCCCTGAAGCTGCTCGCCATCGTCGACAAGGCCCGCGCCCGCGAGGGCCGCGCGCGACTGGGTGAGACCAATCGCGCCATCAACCTTGCCATCAGGGCCGCAAGTGATGGCGCCGAAGACGTCTGGAGCTCGCCGCTTGCGACCTTCCAGCGCGGCGCCGGCGACTGCGAGGACTATGCCATTGCCAAGCTGGCTGCGCTGCGGCTCGCCGGCGTTGCGGCCGAAGACCTCCGCATCGTGGTGGTGCGCGATGCGCATTCGGGCGAAGGACATGCGGTTGCTGCCGCGCGGCTCGACGGCCGCTGGCTGATGCTCGACAACCGCCGCATGGCGATGGTCGAGGACGAGAATGCCCGCAGCTACCAGCCGCTGTTCGTGCTCTACCAGTCCGCCGTGCTGAAATATGCCGACGAGCCGGTGCGGGAGAGCCCGCGGATGTCGCTGGTCGCCCTGAGCGCCGAGGCGCATTGATCCTGCGAACTGTAACCCGGATGGAGCGAAGCGAAATCCGGGTCTCTCTCGCTTCTCGTGCGGATCCCCGCTCCATCCGGGCTAGGATTATCGGACAGCCGCCCTGCCACAAAGGCATTTCGCCGCGCGATCCGGGGCGCTAGCATGGTCCGACCATGCGGGGGCGAGTGGAATGCGACTCATCGTGCTGACTGTGCTTGCGCTGCTGGCGTCGCCGGCCTGCGCGCAATCCGGCAATTCCGACCGCTCCATCACCGACAAGCTGCCGCTGTTCGCCAAGAACAACTGCGCGCAGAATCGCGATCCCGCCAATCAAATGTTCTGCGGTGACGCCGAGCTCGCCGCCGCCGCCGAAAAATTGAGCGGAGCGATCGAAGCGCGGCTGGCCCGCCTGCCTGATCGCCTGCCGGCGATCGAGGAGAACGCGATCTGGATCCGGCAGCGCAGTCTCGGTTGCGGCATCATCGGCCAGGCCGCGGTCCGCTACGAGGACGTCGACCGGGTCAAGGCCTGTCTCCTCAAGGTGACCGAGGAGCGCACTGCCATCCTGCGCGATCCCGATTTCGATTGCCTCGCGGCCAACACGGCGGCGGGCGCGCTGATCTGTGCCGATCCGTCGCTGGCGCTCACCGAAACGGAGCTCAACGGCCAAGTCCTCGGCCTGATCAACAAGCTGAACCCGACCGAGGCGCGCTTTGCCTTCGCCGAATATGGCCGCTGGACCAGGGAGCGCGACCGCAAATGCAATCTGGTCGGCAAGGAGAACGTGCCGCTCCAGGAGCTTTCGCCTGCGGAAGACTGTCTCACCGAGTATCTGAACCGCAAGACCGCTGAGATCTCCGCCGCCAAGGGCGATCCGAAGAAGGTGTTCGGCCGGCAGGTCGCGGCGCGGCTGCCCGACACCGATGCCGTCGACTTCTGCGCCGCGCGAATTCATGCGGCCAATGCCTGCGGCAATTTCATCCGGATCAACCGCGTCTACGCGGTCGACAGCCAGGTGAGCGAGCAGGAGGCGCAGGTCATGGGCGAGATCGAAATGGTCGTGCTGGCCCCCTTCACCGCCTGCAGCAAGATTGCCTCGACCTGTACCGGCACCTGCTGGGACACCAGATCCGGCCGGCCGCAGCCGGGCGCCGCCAACAAAGAGCGCTCCGCAGAAGCCTTCAACGTGACACGCCGCTTGAGGATCCAGCGGACCTTCGCCTTCGTGAAAGCCGCCGACGGCTGGCGATGCCGGGAAGACGAACTCGCGCCGGTGAGCTCGGGCGTCGCCACAGGCGGGTCTTAGCCGCGAGTTTCCTCTTCCTTCTCCCCTTGTTGGCGGTGGGTCCGAAGAGGCTCACCGCCAAGTTTCATTGCCAAGTCTCATTGCCAAGTCTCATTGCCAAGTCTCATTCAGCGCGCAAATGCTCCAGCATCCGATTGCAGGCCTCCTCGGCCTCACCAAAGGTCTTGAATGGTGATCCGCTGATCTTGATCGCGCCTCTGGTCTCATAGAGGGGTCGCCAAGACGCGACATAGCCGGGGCTTCCGTGAAAGCCGGTCCCGGTCCGACTTTCGAAGCTGATTGCAAACGAAAAGCCGTCGCTCCTCGCGCTCCATACGTCCATGTGCTCGACGGCACGGTGGAATTGCAGAGACACGAGCCAGTCGCTCTCCTAAGGCCAACGCGCGACAATGCAGCCAATCGTCTCCGCTCCCGCGCGGGTGGCCCCTGCCGGGATGTTGAGTTGTCATTTCAAAGCATGACCTCACTCGGGACTAGTGTACTTTGGGGCATAAACGATCGCGATGGCGATACACTTGCGGGTAGCGGATGCGGGCGTTGCCCGCCACTACCGCATTTCGAGCTCCTTGATCGCCAAAGCCGCGATTTCGGCCGGGTGATGGACACCGCTTTGGGCGATCTCGATGATCTTCTTCGCGACCATCTCCGCAAGCGGGTCGTCGCGATCCTTCACGCAAAGTGTATGGAGCGCCTGGCCGTACGCTGCCGTGATGCGGCTGACCATTTCCGCGTCCAAATCGAGGGTGTGCGATCCCAGGTAAGTAGACATGTTCTTGGCCTCCCAAGCCCGCGCGGGTACCAAGGGCATGATATCACGGAACTCAGTTGGCGATCGGAGAACTACGGGCCCTCAGAGAGCCGCGTCAGCGCCAAGCCGGGGGCGGTCGCGCTTTGGTCCTGCTCGCGATGGGCAGATTGCTCGCCCACGACCACGGGAATGAGAAGACCGCCAACTTGGGGCGGCCTAATTCTTACTACGGCTGTAGGCCCGGCGTGGCCAGCCATTCTCTCAGGTGAGAAGCGGTCTTGGCTCGTCGAGCTTGGCGAACAAGCCGCTCTCTGCCAGGCGGAACGCCTTGAGCCTCTTCCCTCAGACGCTGCGCCTCCTCCACGAGCAGTTCTTCCAAAGTGGTATTCTTGAAACGAAGTCTTCTCAGCATGGCCTTGCTCCCTGGAATGCAGGTGGGAGCGCGATCGCTCTCTCAGCTACCGGCGCCTACAGAAAGTCGGTCTTGGCTGGTTCAGTCTTGGCTGGTTCAGTCTTGGCTGGTTCAGTCTTGGCCGGTCATGCAGGGCAACGCCTCCACACGGCCAAGGTTGCTAAGCCGGCTCGAGCTGCACGCCGCCTTGAGGCTACGAGCAGCCACGATAAATTCACCTATGACAAAAGATTTCGGTTCCACCGGATCGGGATAAGTTCGATGCGCGTTGTCATGGCGGCGGCAGGAAGGCCGTGCACATGCAAGGAGGCTTGTGCACATCAGGGCTAACGGTGGCAGCCATGGTGGACCCTCCTCCAACCCGTGCCCATGATCCATTCCCCGGTTTGGAGCCGGAGCACCGCCGAGCGATTTGCGACGAAATTGGCGGGCAACTTCGCGGCGCCCTCGCGGAGGATGCCGCGCCGTTACCATCACGACTGCAAGGACTGGTCGAGCGGCTTACCGAGGTGGACGGCACGCCCTCAATCGCTCCGGGCCGTCAAGACGATCCCGCATCCCTGCCGCTCTGGAAGCGGGTATTGAGATTTTGGCGGTTCACCTAGGGGCGATGCCGCGAAGACGAACTCGCACCGGTAAACTCCGGCATCCTCCTCAAGGGCAGGGCTATCGCATATGAGAGGGAGTTTGGCAGGCTCCTCCTTGCGGCCCATCCTTCGAGACGCCCGCTCTTGGCGGGCTCCTCAGGATGAGGTCTTGGTGCGCGGCAAAATCTTCGACCCTCATGGTGAGGAACGCCGCCTTGCAGCGCGTCTCGAACCATGAAGGCCGAGCGCGCGCCACAAGGGCATATGCGATAGCCCTGCCCTCAAGGGGAGGGTGAACAACACCGCATCAGAACATCAGATTGTCCTTCACCAGGACCCAGCGGCCGCCCTTGACCTGCTGCACCTGGGTGATGGTGTTGGCGAGGTGGTCGGTCTTGGAGAACTTGGTCGGCGGCGAGCTGAAGATGTCGAGGAATTTGTCGCCCGACTCCAGCGAGTCCAGCATCTTCTGGCCCGTGAGATCCTTGCCCGCCTTCTGCGCATAGAAGGCGAAGGTCATCACCGCGTTGTAGCCGATGATCGCCTGGGTATTGGCATCGGTGTTGAACATCTTCTTGTAGTTGACGAGCCAGTCGTGGACCTTGCCCTTGGCCGAGTCCTCGTACGGGATCTCGAAGCCGCTCGCGGCATAGAGCCCTTCGACGGCCTCCTTGCCGAGGGTCGGCACTTCCAGCACGTTGGTCGGGGTTGCGCCGAGGAAGGTGACGTCCCAGCCGAGCTTCCTGGCTTCCGTCATCGCGCCGATGGTCTCGCGGATCACGGTGCCGAGCACGACGAGATCGCAGCCGTCGGACTTCATCTTGGCGACCTGCGCGCTGAAATCGGATGCGCCGCGCTTGTAGCTCGTCACCGAAGCCGGCTGCACCTTCATGGCCGCGAGCTGCTGGTTGAAGCCGTCGAGCACGTTCTTCCCGTACTCGTCGTCCTGATGCATGATGCAGGGCTTCTTGAAGTTCTTCCACTCCATCATGTATTTGAGCGCGGCGCGCGTGCTCTCGACGTAAGGCAGGAGGTTGTTGAACTTCAGCCGCTCCTGCGGCTTGGCCGGATCGAACTTGAAGGTGAACTCGGCCGCCGTCAGCGGGAAGAGCTGCAGCACGCCGGCGTCGAACAGCGTGTCCTGCGCCGCCAACACGGTCGGCGAGCCCATCGGCCCGATCATCGCGAAGATCTTGTCGCGCTCGACCATCTTCTGCGTGGCGAGCACCGCCTTCTTCGGATCATAGCCGTTGTCCTCGAGGATCATCTTGATCTTGCGGCCATTGATGCCGCCGGCCGCGTTGACCTCCTCGACCGCCATCTTCATGCCGTTGGAGACCGGCACGCCCCAGACCTTGATCGGCCCCGACAGATCCTGATGGGTGCCGATGACGATCTCGGATCCCGAGATGCCCTCATTGGTGACCTTGGTTTGCGCCGCGGCCGGCAGACAGGTGAGCGCCACCGCGCCTACCGCAAGGCCGAACGCTCTCAACGATTTCGCCATTGACGTCTCCTCTCCCTTAAGGCCCGTGTTGCGCGAAGGCGGGGGCCACCGCTCCTTCTTCTTTTCTGCGCATGCCCCTTCGGGGACACGCGTCTTCACGCCACCGCGCGCTCGCGATACATCGCGTCGATCTCGGCGGCATAACGCTTGTTCACGAAGCTGCGCTTCAGCTTCATGGTGGGCGTCAGCTCCTCATCCTCGGGGGTGAGCTGACGCTCGATCAGGTAGAACTTCTTGATGGCCTCGACGCGGGCGAAGTTCACATTGACCTGCTCGATCTCGCGCCAGATCAGATCCTGGATCTCCATCGCCCGACACAGGCTCGCATAATTGGTGAAGGGGATGTCGTGGTCCTGGGCGAATTTCTCGACATTCTCCTGGTCGATCATGACGAGGCAGGTGAGGTATGGCCGCTTGTCGCCGATCACCACGGCGTCGGAGATGTAGGGTGAGAATTTGAGCTGGTTCTCGATCTCCGACGGCGTGATGTTTTTGCCGCCGGAGGTGATGATGATGTCCTTCATCCGGTCGGTGATCCTGACGAAGCCTTCGTTGTCGATGCTGCCGACGTCGCCAGTGTGCAGCCAGCCGCGCGCATCGATCGTCTCGGCCGTCTTCTCCGGCTGGTTCAGATAGCCCATGAACAGGAAGTCGCCCCGGATCAGGATCTCGCCCTCGGGCGAGAGCGACACCTCGCCCCAGGGCACCGCCTTGCCGACCGAGCCGAGCTTGATGTGCTCGCCCGGCATCATGGTCGCGACCCCGCAATTCTCGGTCTGGCCGTAGACCTCGTGCATGTCGATGCCGAGCGCGAGATACCAGCGGATCAGGTCCGGCGCGATCGGCGCCGCACCGGTGAACGCGGTGTGGCAGCGATCCAGTCCAATCATGCGGCGGATGTTGCGGAACACCAGGCGATAGGCGACGCGGTTGGCAATCCGAAGCAGGAGCGGCGGCGCCTTTCCCTCGAGCCGGCAATCGGTCATGCGGAGGCCAACGTCGATGGCGCGGCGATAGACCCATTGCTGAAGCGGCGTCGCGTCCTTGAGCGCAATGGTGATGGCGGAGTAGAACTTCTCCCAGATGCGCGGCACCGCAAAGAAGACGGTTGGCTGCACCTCGCGCAGATTGTCCGGCACGGTCTCCGGGCTTTCCGCGAAATTCATCACCGAGCCGAGCGCGACCGAGATGTAGTAGCCGGCGACCCGCTCGGCGACGTGGCAGAGCGGCAGGAAGATCAGCCGGTCCTCATCCTCCCGAGAAGGAATGAACTCGTTGGCGTGGCGCATCTGATGCGTCACGCTGCGGTTGGAATGCATCGCCCCCTTGGGCGGGCCGGTCGTGCCGGAGGTGTAGACGAGAATGACAAGATCGTCCGCGCTGCGGCTGTCGGTCATCTCCTGCCACAGCGCCTCGCGGCCGACCATGTGATTGCGGCCGAGCGCGCGAAACTCGTCCAGCGACATCACCATGTCGTCGACGAAGCCGCCGAGGCCCTCCATGTCGAACACGATGATCTTCTGCAAGCTCGGGCAGCGCGCACGGCAGGCGAGGATCTTGTCGAGCTGCTCCTCGTCCTCGGCGAAGATCACCTTCGTGCGGGAATCGTTCACGAGATATTCGACCTGGGCCGACGCGTCGGTCGGATAGATCCCGGAGGAGACGCCGCCGGCGCACAGGATGCCCATGTCGGCATAGACCCATTCCGGCACGGCGTTGGCGATGATGGAGGCGACGTCGCCGGGCCGGAAGCCGGTCGCATGAAGCGCGTAGGCGATCTCCTTGGAAATCGCGAGCCACTCGCGCCAGCTCGTCGGCTGCCAGATACCGAACTTCTTTTCGCGAATCGCAGGCCGGTCTCCGCGCGTCGCAACCGCGCGCAGAAAGCTCCTCGCGATCGTGTCAGCGACCGTCAGCACCGCCGGTCGGGCCATGCCATTCCCTCCTTGTCGCTTCCCCTCCGCTGCCTGCCTTGCCGGCGGTCTATGTCTTGCGGACGGGCAACCTCATTTAACGCCACGTTTTCTTCTTTTTCCAGCGCCGTTCGCCCCGCGCGCCTTGCTCTTTGGCGCCAAGGTAGAATTCCTGGATGTCCTGGGAATGCATCAAGCGGTCGCAGGTGTCGTTCATCACGACACGCCCGATCTCCAGCACATAGCCGTAATGCGCCGTCTCCAGCGCCACCTTGGCGTTCTGCTCGACCAGCAGGATCGACATGCCCTGCTCCTCGTTGACGCGGCGGATGATCGTGAAAATCTCCTTCACGAGGATCGGCGACAGCCCCAGCGACGGCTCGTCGAGCAGCAGCAGCGTCGGCCGGTTCATCAAGGCGCGCCCGATCGCGAGCATCTGCTGCTCGCCGCCGGAGAGCTGGCCGGCCGGCTGGTCGATGCGCTCCTTCAGTCGCGGGAAATAGCCGTAGACCCGCTCCAGATCCTCCGCGACGCCGTCGCGATCCCTGCGCGGATAGGCCCCCATCATCAGGTTCTCGCGCACCGAGAGGAACGGGAACACCTCGCGCCCCTCCGGCACGTGGCTGAGGCCGAGGCGCACAATGCGGTCCGCCTCCATGCGCTGGATCGGCTTGCCCAGGAACTCGATCGTGCCCTTCTGCGGATCGAGAATGCCCGAGATGGTCTTCAGCACCGTGGTCTTGCCGGCGCCGTTGGCGCCGAGCAGCGCGACGATGCGGCCGCGGGGCACCTCCAGCGAGATGCCGCGGATCGCCATGATCGGCCCGTAATAGCTCTCGACGTTGGAGAGCTTCAGGATGATGTCGGGCGTCGCGGTCGCATCCATCGCGTCAGGCTCCGAGATACGCGGCGACGACGTCGGGATGCTGCTGTACCTCGGCGGGCGAGCCCATCGCCAGCACCCGGCCGTAGTTCAGCGCGATGACACGGTCGGAGACACGGTTGACCAGCGTCATGTCGTGCTCGACCATCAGCACGGTAATGCCGAGCTCGCTCTTCATGTCGCGGATCCAGAACGACATGTCGTCGGTCTCCTCCACGTTCAACCCCGAGGACGGCTCGTCCAGCAAAATCATTTTCGGTTCGGAGCACAGCGCACGCGCGAGCTCGATCACCTTGCGCACGCCGTAAGGCAGGCCCGAAATCAGCTTGTCGCGATAGGGCTCGAGATCGAGGAACTCGATGACCTGCTCGACGCGGCGGCGATGCACCTTCTCATTGGCCCGCACGCTCGGCAGGAACAGCAATTCCTGCCATAGCTGCGTGGTCGAATGCCGGTGGCGTCCGACCAGGAGGTTGGAGAGCACGGTCGCATTCTCGAATAGTTCGATGTTCTGGAAGGTGCGGGCGATTCCGAGTTTTGCGATGTCGTAGGGCGGCTGCTCGGTGATGTCCTGGTCCTCGAAGAAGATCCGGCCCGAGGTCGGCCGGTAGATCCGCGAGATCAGGTTGAAGATCGAGCTCTTGCCGGCGCCGTTCGGCCCGATGATCGAGAGGATCTCGCCCTTCTCGACCGCGAACGAGACCGCATCGACCGCCTTCAGTCCGCCGAAGTGCAGCGACAGATTCTCGGCGCGGAAATAGCTCATCGGTTCCGCTCCGATTTGACGTAGATCTTCTGCCGCTTGAAGGTGGCGCGCTTGTAGAGCGGGAAGAGCTGGAAGAAGAGCTTGATCTTGAGCCAGCGGCCGTAGAGCCCGAGCGGCTCGAACAAGACGAACAGCACGATGATGATGCCGTAGATCGCGCCTTTGAGGCCGTTCAGCGAGGCGAAGGCCGCAACCTTGGACTGGATGTTTCCGGCCGTCTCCGTGCCCGCCCCGAGCGTCGCGGCAACGCCGGCGATGATGCCGGGCATGTCGTCCTTGAGGTAGGTCAGGAACGGGTCGATCATCACGATGAAGATCGCCCCCAACACGGCGCCGTGCAGGCTGAAGGTGCCGCCGATCAGGATCACGATGATGAACTCGATCGAGAGCTGGAGCGTGAACATCTCCGGCGAGATGAAGGAGAGCTTGTGCGCGAACAGCACGCCGGCAAATCCGGTGATCGCCGCCGAGATCGCGAAGGATTTCACCTTGTAGAGCGCGACATTGACGCCCATGCTGCGCGCCGCCGTCTCGCTGTCGCGGATCGCGACGAAGGCGCGCCCCGTCGGCGAGCGCAGCAGATTGAGCGTGCCGACGATGGTCAGCACCAGCACCCCAAGGCAGAGGAAATAGAACATCGGGCTGTCCCGCGGCACCGCGACGCCGAAGAGCGACAGCGTCTTGATCCGCATGCCCTCGTTGCCGTTGGTGACGCTTTCCCAGCGCGCCAGGATCTCCTCGACGATGAAGGCGAAGGAAATGGTGGCGATGACCAGATAGATGCCCTGGAGCCGCAGCGCCGGAAAGCCGACCAGCGCGCCGATCAGGCCGGTCAGGGCGCCGGCGGCGAGGAAGTAGATCGGGAACGGCACGTTGTATTTCTGCAGGTAGGCCGCCGTGTAGGCCCCGATCGCAAGGAACGCGGCATGGCCGAGCGAGGCCTGCCCGGTGAAGCCGGTCAGGATCAACAGCGCCACGCCGACGGTCGCATAGATGCAGACGAAGACGAGCTGGCTCATCAGATAGCTGGAGAGCACGTAGGGCGCGATCAACAGCACAGCGATCAGCAGGCCATACGAGACTACGTAGCCCGAATGCGGAAACAGCCTGATGTCGTCCTCATAGTCGGTCTTGAACAAAAAGCGCATGGCGTTCAGACCTTCTTGCGGACGTGAAGGCCGAACAGGCCTTCGGGCTTGAGCAGCAGCACGGCAAGCAGCACGATGTAGGGCGCGACGTCCTTCCATCCCTCGGGCAGATAGAAGCCGGCCATGCTCTCGATCACGCCGATCAGCACGCCGCCGACGACCGCGCCGGGAATCGAGCCGAAGCCGCCGAGCACGGCGGCGGGAAACGCCTTGAGGCCGAGCACGAGGCCGACATTGGAGTGGATGAAGGTGATCGGTGCCAGCAGCACGCCGGCGCAGGTCGCAACCGCGGCGCTGATCGCCCAGACGATCGACACGACGCGCTTGACCGGGATACCCATGTAGTAGGCGGCCAGCATGTTCTCGGAGCTGGCGCGCATCGCGGTGCCGAGCGTCGTCTTGTTGAAGAAGAGATAGAGCAGCGTGCAGAGGATGATCGTCGCGGCGATCACCGAGAGCTTGTCATAGGCGAGCACCAGCGAGCCGATACGCAGCACGCCCTGGCTGAACGGGGTGTCAATCTTGAAATCGTCGGTGCCCCAGATCATGCCGGCGACCGAGCGCAAGAAATAGCCGAGCCCGATGGTCGCCATGATGATGGAGAATTGCGGATAGCCGAGGATCGGCCGCACCACCACGCGCTCGGCCAGCATGCCGAACAGCGCCATCGCCGCAACCGCGCCGGCGAAGCCGACCCAGTAGTTCAGGCCCATCATGCCGATGAAGGTGAAGGCGAAGAAGCCGCCCAGCATCATCAGATCGCCCTGGGCGAAATTGACGACCTCGGTGGCCTTGTAGACAAGCACGAAGCCAAGCGCGATCAGGCCGTAGACGCAGCCGAGCGCAACGCCGCTGACCAGCTGCTGAACGAAGTCCAGCATCGCCGTGCATCCTCCCGATGCAACCAGCGGTTCTTTTGACCGCCTCGTCGCATCTTGTGTCCAGTCGCTACGCAGTCGTTTCGCCGCGTTAGCGCCACTTGTCCCTGCGCCAATTCAGCCTGAACCGTCCAGCGCTGTCAACAAACGGTGACTTGCCTTTAGTCGATACCGGATGACGAAATTTGCGGCCGTAGATTCACGGTGCCGAAACATCTTCGGGCCATGGTCGCGGCAATGCAAAACCGGATGGTATGGCCGTCATGAAGCCGGACAACTCGGCACTGGAAGTCCGAGGGTTAACGAAGCGTTTTGACCGTTTGGCGGTCGATAGCCTCGATCTCACCATCCATGCCGGTGAATTCTATGCGCTGGTCGGCCCCAACGGCGCCGGCAAGACCACCACCCTGCGCATGGTTGCGGGCCTGCTCAGGCCCGATGTCGGCGCGGTGTCGATCTTCGGTATCGATGCGCTCGCAAGTCCCGTCGCCGCCAAGCAGGTGATGGCGTGGGTGTCCGACGAGCCCATGATTTATGACAAGCTGACGCCGCTCGAATATCTCGAATTCGTCGCCGGCCTCTGGGGCATCGCCCCGTCGGTCTCGGAACCGGTCGCGCAGGAGCTGTTGAGCTCGCTCGGTCTCGACGCGCACCGGCACGAGCGCTGCGAGGGCTTTTCCAAGGGCATGCGCCAGAAGGTGGCGCTCGCCGGCGCGCTGGTGCACGATCCCCGCCTCATCATCCTCGACGAGCCGCTGACCGGATTGGACGCCGTCTCCGCCCGCCACGTGAAGGGGCTGCTGAGCGAGCGCGTCCGCGCCGGCTGCACCGTCATCATGACCACGCATATTCTCGAGGTCGCCGAGCGCATGGCCGACCGCATCGGCGTGATCGCGTCCGGCCGTCTGGTCGCCGAGGGCACGCTTGCCGACCTGCGCCGGCAGAACGGTCATGCCGATACCAGCCTCGAGGATCTCTTCATCGCGCTGGTGACGCTCCAGGCTGCGGCATGAGCTCGGCGACGGCCCTCTCCTGGTTTGCGCGCCACGAGCTCCGGCTCGCCTGGCGCGAATGGCTCGCGATGATGACGGGCGGGCGCAAGCGCCGGCGCGCCGCCGTCATCGGCCTCATCCTCTTCGCCGCATTGCTGCATGTGCCGGCCTGGGCGGTGATCGGCCGCTTCGCCGACCTGCAACTGCCCCTCGACAAGTCATCGCTGATCGTGATCACGACGACGATCGTGCTGGCCTGGACGTTGATGCTGTCGCAGGCCATCGAATCGGTGACGCGGGTGTTTTACGCCCGCGCCGACCTCGACCTCATCATGTCCTCGCCGGCGACCCTGACCAATTTGTTCTCGGTGCGCATCGCCGCGATAGCGCTGGCGATCACGGTGATGGCGCTCTTGTTCTCGACGCCGTTCATCGACGTGCTGGTGTTCGGCGGCGGCGTGCGCTGGCTTACGGCGTTCGGCGTGGTCATTTCCATGGGCCTGTCGGCCGCGGCGATCGCGATCGCCGTCACCATCCTCCTGTTCCGGCTGATCGGGCCGGCGCGGACGCGGTTCGTTGCCCAGATCCTGGCCGCGATCATCGGCGCGGGCTTCGTGATTGCGCTCCAGATCGCCGCGATCATGAACTACGGCACGCTGTCGCGCTTCACCATTTTGACGTCCGATGCCACCGCCGCCTACGCGCCCGATGTCGACAGCATATTGTGGTGGCCGGCGCGCGCGACCATGGGCGACAGCGCGGCGCTATTGTCTCTGCTCGCCCTCGGGCTGGTGCTGCTCGGAAGCGTGATGGCGCTGTTCTCGGGCCGCTTCGCCGACACCGCGATCGACGCCGCCGGCTACGGCACCGCCGGCCGCCGGCGTGCCAAGGAGCGTCCCTTCCGCGCCGGATCGCGCCAGCAGGCGCTGCGGCGCAAGGAGTTCCTGCTGCTCTGGCGCGATCCCTGGCTGATCTCGCAGACCTTGATGCAGTTGCTCTATCTCGTGCCGCCGGCGCTGCTGCTCTGGCGCAGCTTTTCCGACAGTTCGGCCGCGCTGACGCTGATCACGCCGGTGATGGTGATGGCGGCCGGCCAGCTCGCCGGCGGGCTCGCCTGGCTGACCATTTCGGGCGAGGATGCGCCGGACCTGGTTGCGACCGCACCGCTGTCGCCGGCGCGCGTCATCCGCGCCAAGATCGAAGTGGTCCTGATCGCGATCGCCGTCATCTTCACGCCGCTGGTCGCAGCGCTCGCCTTCGCATCACTGTTCCAGGCTGCGATCACCGCCGGAGCCATCATCGTCGGCGCGGCCTCCGCCACCGCGATCCAGCTCTGGTTCCGCGTGCAGGCCCGGCGCAGCCAGTTCCGCCGCCGCCAGACCTCCTCGCGGCTTGCGACCTTCGCGGAAGCCTTCTCGTCGATCGGCTGGGCCGCCACCGCCGCGCTCCTGCTCGCCTTGCCCATTGCGGGCCTCGTCAGCGGCCTGATCACCGCGGGCCTCGTCGCCATCACCTGGAAGTTCAGCCCGCGCAGGGAGTGAGAGCTCATGCTCCAGAGCGCGATGAGCCTGGAATGAATCGTCGTCGCGCTATGGGTTGTTGTTTGAGCATGATCTTTCGGAAAACCGCTGCGCGGTTTTGCGCTAGCGCGGCCCTTCGGGTCCGGATCACGCTTTGGAGCCTCGGACGTTAGGTATCGAAAGCCGGTTGCGCGCTGCGTACCGCGCCGACCTTCCGCCGATCCATCAAGCGCCTGACCCAGTTACGTCCGGGCTCTTCGACAAATCGATACGTTGCTACCGACAGCAGGACGGTCAACAGCAGCATCGCAATTTGCAGGAGATCACCAAGCCAAAGCGATCCATTTATGGAGACCACTTTCGTCGGTTCATGGCCCGAGCTCAACGCATAAGAGACAAACAGGTCCATATGCCCGTGGCGCTCGACGACCATGAGGACTGCCCGCGCAACCGCCCTGACGAGCGGATGCAGCATGTAGATCGAATAGGTCAGCGTCCCGATCATGAGCATGAACGGCACCGTCAACCGGCGGCTGACCGCGCCAGCTTCACGCGCGAACACCAGAACGACCAGCGTAAACACCAGTGGCGATGCCACCTGTAGAGTGACGCTGCTTCCGGCGACCGAAACATAGCCCACGACGAGCATGAAACTCGCAGTCTCCAGCCATGTCTCGCCGGACGGCACCAGGCGTGCGCGCAACACCGGAAAGCGCTCTCGTAAATCGAAGGAGACAACGCTAAGCGCGAAACCATGAAGGCAGCGCACGAGGCCATAGTCATAAGTCGCATTCATCCCATCCGGGCTGATGGTGGCGAGCACGGCCGGCCCGGCAATGATCGGCAGCAGCCAAGGCCAGATCGTCGGCCCGATCCTGCTTACGACCGCGGCGAAGATCACATAGGCTGCGAACTCGGCGCTGATGCTCCAGCTCGCAAAGTTCAGCCAGTTCTGCGGATTAACGCCGAGTCCCTGGAGGAGAAGAATGTTGGTGACGATGGCCTGCAGGAGGTTCGGGCCGATACCGTCCTTCGCAGCGTCGATAGGAATGAACAGCAGCAACGTCACGAGATGCAGCGGATAGATCCGCCCAAGCCGCAGGGCGAGGAAACGGCCCGTGCCGAAGCCCTCGGCAAGACGCGAACGATAGTTCGACGCAATGACAAAGCCGCTCAACACGAAGAAGAAATCTACGAACAGGTACGCATTCCTGGTGAGCGGCAGGAAGGACAGATGGCTGATCACGTCGAAGTGAAACATCGCGACCATGCAAGCGCAAATGCCACGCCAACTGTCGAGTGCATGATATCGGGTGATATTTTCAGCCGAGTCCATTGCGAACGGGTAGGCAAGATACCCCACCGTCACAAGCAACGGTTGAATCTATGCTTAATGTGGGACGCGATCCCGGCACCAAGCAGCACTCCTCGCGGCTGGGCCAGCATCGCTCCCGATGTCTCGACCTATACGTTGAGCATCCAGAACACCAGCGCCGCGATCCACTATGTCACCGCCCAACTCTCTTGAGCTGGCCTCACTTTTCCGGATCATGCACGCGACGGCATGACGCCAGAACAATTCGAAGATACACTGACTGGATTGTCGACTGAACGGCGGGCGGATCGATGATGTCGCGACTGTTGCTGACGGCTTTTGCGTTCCTCGGCTGGCTGCTGGCACCTGCCCTCGCCCAACAGCAGCCGCAGCGCAGCGAGTGCCTGGCGATGGCGAACGCGGCGCCGCGCGCGGTGCCGGTCGCGTTTCGGCAGGCGTCGAATGTGGCCGAGGTCGAGATCACCTATGCCGGTCACTCCACCTATTTCATCGACACGCCGGCCGGCCTGCGCATCGCGACCGACTATAGCGGCGCCTATCAGGTCGGCCGCCTGCCCGATGTCGTCACCATGAACCGGGCCCACAGCACCCACTACAGCCTATTCCCCGACAGGCGCATCCCGCATGTGCTGCATGGCTGGGGCGAGGACGGCAAGCCGGCGCTGATCTCGGAGCGTATCGGCGACACCTTCATCCGCAACGTCACGACCGACATCCGCCGCTATTTCGGCGACGATATCGGCGCCGACATGATCCGCGACGGCAATTCGATCTTCATCTTCGAGGTCGCGGGCCTCTGCATCGGCCATCTCGGCCATCTCCACCACAAGCTCGATGACAGCCATTTCGCCCAGATCGGCCGGCTCGACATCGTGATGGTGCCGATCGACGGCACCTACACCATGTCGCTGGAAGGCATCTCGGAGATCACCAAACGGTTGCGCGCCTCCGTGGTGCTGCCGATGCACCGCTTCGCCACCCCGCTCGACGACTTCATGCGCCGGATCGGCAAGGATTTCGAGATCGACCGGCGGCTCGAGCGCAGCTTCCGCATGTCGCGCGATGCGCTGCCGGCGACGCCGACGGTGATCATCCTCGACGGGGTCTGACGCGCAATTTTCTCCAAGTCGCCGGCCATCCGTTCGTGCTGATCTGCTCTTGACGGGAGATCATCATGAGCGACTTTGCGCGATTGCTGCACGCGGACGGACCGCACCCCGAGCACGCCGCTGCACTCCAGCTTTACGGACAGTTCGTCGGCGACTGGGTCGCCGAAATCACCGCCCATGGGCCCGACGGCACCACGCACACCGCACCCGGCGAAATCCATTTCGGCTGGGTGCTCGAAGGGCGCGCCGTCCAGGACGTCTGGATGATTCCGCGCCCGGCGGGCGCGCCGGCCTTTCCGATCGCCGGCAACTGGTACGGCACGACGCTGCGGGTCTACGATCCGACCATCACGGCCTGGCGGATCTCCTGGTTCGATCCCGGCCGCAGCGTGTTCCGCCAGCAGATCGGCCGTCCCCGAGGGCCGGATATCGTGCAGGAAGGCACGACAGACTCCGGTGACCTGACGCGCTGGAGCTTCACCGAGATCACCGAGGATTCCTTCCACTGGCTCGGCGAAGCAAAGTCCGCCGCGGCGCCAGGCTGGCGGCTGGCCGTGGACGTGAGGGCGCGGCGCCGCAAGGACTGACGAAAGGCGGTCGCATGGTTCGGGACGCGCCGCAGGGCGGCGCTCCTCGCCATGAGAGCCTAGGATTTCATCGCGCAACAAGACCTCATCCCGAGGAGCACGCCCACGGCGGGCGTCTCGAAGGATGAACCGCAACGAGGCTGCCTGCCAAACTTCCTTTCATTTGCGATTGCCCTGACGTGAAGAGGGGCCGGGATGAATTCCCGGCCCCTCTTCCGTCGCGGTCGCTGGGAAGCGTCTCGGAGAGACTAGCTGGCCCCCATGAGAGTCGCGGGGCGACGCTCACCGGGCGAGAGGAACATCTTCTTGAGCCTGTTGATGACGCGGACCATGAAGCCGATCAGCACCGGGTTGGTCTTGCGGCAGAAGGCGATCTTCTTGACGTGGCCTTCGACATGCCATTTGGCGTGGGCGCCCTCGCGGAAGAACACCACGTCGCCGACGCCGTAGCGCTTCGGCGGCATGCCTTCGCTCTCGAGCACGATCGATCCTTCCAGGATCATGATCGTCTCGTCGATATCGTAGTACCAGTTGAAGCGCCCTTCGGTGCACGACCAGATGATGGTCGAAGCGGTGCCGTCGCTGCTGATCGACAGCATGTGCGAGCGCGACACCGGATTGCCCTCGATGATCCAGGCCGGCTCGATCGGCCGCAGCTCCAGATCCACATTACAGCTTCCAGTTTCAATCAACGCGCGCGACATCGGCTTCCTCAACAGATACACTATGGTGGCCGGGTCGTTAGGCCCGGACGTTTCAAAAGATGTCCGAGACGCTAGTCGGGGGCTTTTAATTCTTCCTTACGCGAGCACCGACAATCAGCCGTAAGTTGCATGTGCGAAGCGCCTAACGTGCAGATTTGCCTGCAGATTCGCGCATATGAACCCGTCTTTTCCAGGGTGCGACAAAATGCGCGGAACAATAGAGACGGAGCGACGCCGATGCCCCTGAGTCCCGAGGTCCTGAGCAGCAACAGCGAAGCCGTCGCGTGGCTCAGGGCTTTCGATCTCACGCTCGAGCCGGACGACGAGCCGTGGTTCTCCGTCGACGGCGTCGAAAAGCCCCGGCAGATCGGCAGCGACGGGGCCGGCGGCGCGTTCGTGCTGCTGCCCTCGCAGAATGTGCTCTACGTCTCATCGGGAGGCCGCGCCGGGATCATCGCAGGTACCTTCGAGGCATTCGTCCAGCTCGTCGTCGCCTGCCCCTATTGGCTCGATATCCTCAAATTCTCCGCGGGCGGCGACCTCGTCGAGATGCGGCGCGCGGCGATGGCGCTGGAGGCGACGCTCGACGACGAAGACGACATCAATGGCGCGCGCGACGGGGTCCGCGACGCGCTCGACCTCTCCGAATTCGATGATCCGGTCGGCGCCCTGTACGACGCGGTCGCGGCTTCCGACCCCATCGTGCGAGCCACCGATGGCAGCCCGTTCACGACGCTGTTCAACCGCTTCAGCGTCGACAGCAATCCGATGCTGCGCGACGCCGCGGCCTGAGGCGATACGCTCGATGTGAAGAAGTCAAGCAGAGCCCTTCGCCGGGAGTTTACCTCTCCCCAGCGGGGAGAGATGGAACGCGTTCCTTGGCTCGCACCCACGAATTCATCGCGCGTTACTTCGCCCACTCGCCCTTGCGGAACACCGGCTCCTTGCTGCCGTCGGAGAGGATGCCGTCGATGTCGGTCTCGGCCGAGCCGATCATCCAGTCGATGTGGATCAGGCTCTGGTTGCCGCCCTGCGCCGCGATCTGCTGCGGCGTGAGCTTGGCGCCGTTGACGAAGCATTTCGAGTAGCACTGGCCGAGCGCGATGTGCGAGGCCGCGTTCTCGTCGAACAGCGTGTTGAAGAACAACAGCCCGCTCTGCGAGATCGGCGAGGAATGCGGCACCAGCGCCACCTCGCCGAGACGCCGCGCGCCCTCGTCGGTGTCGAGCACCTTGTTCAGCACCTCCTCGCCGCGCGAGGCCCTGGCGTCGACGATCTTGCCGTCCTCGAAACGCACCGCAATGTTGTCGATCAGCGTGCCTTGATAGGACAGCGGCTTCGAGCTCACGACATGACCATAGACCCGCCGGCAATGCGGCGTGGTGAAGACTTCCTCGGTCGGGATGTTGGCGTTGCAGCTGATGCCGTTCTTGGCGAGCGAGGCGCCGCCTTCCCACTCATGTCCATCGGCGAGGCCGATGGTGAGATCGGTGCCCGGCCCGGTGTATTGCAGCGCGCGGAAACGCTTGCCGTTGAGCCAGTTGGTGCGCTCGCGCAGCACCGCATTGTGGCTCGCCCAGTTCGCGATCGCATCCTCGCGGTCGACGCGGGACGCCGCGAAGATCGCATCCGCCAGCTTGCCGATCGCGACCTCCTCGGCATCGCCGGGGAATACCTGCTTGGCCCAGGACGGGCTCGGATAGGCGATGATGTTCCAGTTGGTGTCGAAATTGACGATTTTCTCCAGCGCCGGCTGATAGGCCATGGAGTTGGCCTTGCTGGCGCGTGCGACTTTCGTCGGGTCCTCGCCCGAGAGCAGCATCGGATTGTCGCCGACGATGGCGAGCCGCGCGGTCTTGTCCGAGAATGCCTTGGCCATGCCCTCATAGAGCCAGCCGGCGGCGCGATCGAAGCTGTTGTCGTGGCCGTTGCGATAGCGCGCCAGCGTCATCTCTTCATCCGACAGGATCGGCGTGACGATGCCCGCGCCCGCCTTGTAGGCGTGCACGGCGATCCGCCGCACCAGGGGCAGCGCGATCGCCGGCGCCGTCAAGAGAAGGTCCTGTCCAGGCCGCAAGCCCAGGCCCACCTTCACCGCCACCTCGGCCAGCCGGTCGAGTTTTGCGGGATCGATGGGAGTGGCGGAATTGCGGTGATCGGTCATGCGTGGTCCTCTGTCAGGGTCTCTGTCTCATCTAAGTCTAGCATCGCGAGGCGCAATAGCGCGAGCGTCTTGCGACACCTGGAAGATACGGAGTTTCACGCATCCTGGTTTTCAACGCGTTGACGATTTCAGCACCCGATCGACCATGGCCGGAGCAAGACCAAGGTAATTTTTCGGTGAAGTGAGCGCCTCGATGGTGGCACGATCGATTCTGCTCGAAACGCGCGGATCGGCCGAGAGCGCGTCCGCGAGGCTCAGGCCATTCTCGTTGGCAAGCCGGCAGGCGTCGTAAACGACGTCATGTGCCTCCTGCCGGCCGATCTGCGGCGCCAGTCCCATCATCACCGCCTCCGCCACGATCAGGCCGCGGCTGATGGCGAGATTGTCGTCCATCTTCTTTTCGTCCACGATCAGGCCCGCGAGCGCGAACTTCGCCTGATGCAGCGCGCCGGCGGTCAGCACGAAGCTGTCCGGGATCGCCATCCACTCGGCGTGCCACGGACCGGTGGCGCGCTCGAAATCCTGCACCATCGCATCCAGCATCAGGCCGGCATGCTGGCGCACCGCCTTGGAGGCGGCGAGCATCAGTTCGGAGGAGATCGGGTTGCGCTTCTGCGGCATGGTCGAGGACGCGCCGCGCCCCTTGACGAAGGGCTCGTAGACCTCCGCGAACTCGGTCGAGGCCATGATCATGATGTCGAGCGCGATCTTGCCGAGCGAGCCGGTGACGAGCGCGAGGAAGTTCACGGCCTCCGCAAAACCGTCGCGGGCGACGTGCCAGGTCGAGGCCGGAACGCCGAGCTTCAGCTCGGCGCAAAGCGCCTCCTGCACCTCGAACCCCTTGTCGCCGAGTGAGGCCAGCGTGCCGGCGGCGCCGGCGAACTGGCCGACCAGGACGCGCGGCTTCAGTTGCGCGAGCCGCTCGGCGTGGCGATCGAACATCGCAAGCCAGATCGCGGTCTTGTAGCCGAACGTCACCGGCAGCGCCTGCTGCAGATGGGTGCGGCCGGCCATCGGCGTGTCGCGGTAGCGCTTCGACAGATGCGCGAGGATGCCGCGAAGTTCGGTGATGTCGCGTTCGATGATCTCGAGCGCCGCACGCAATTGCAGCACCACGGCGGTGTCCATGATGTCCTGAGTGGTCGCGCCCCAATGCACGTAGCGGCCGGCATCGCCGCATTGTTTCACCATCTGATGCACCAGCGGCAGGATCGGATAGCCGACGATGTCGGTTTCCTGGCGCAGGAGATCGAAATCGAGCGCGGCAACATCGGTCCGCGCCGCGATCGCCTCGGCCGCATCTTGCGGAATCACGCCGCATCTGGCTTCCGCCTTCGCCAGCGCCACCTCGACCTCGGCATAGCGCGAGACCAGCGCCAGATCCGAAAACACCTCGCGCATGGCCGGCGTGCCGAAGGCGTCGCGGAACAGGATGGAATCGAGCACTGTCGTGGAGGTCGGAAAGGCGGGCATGGGGCGTTTTCTTCGCGGTTGGTGTGCTTTGTCCGGGACAGCTTACGCAGGCCGCGCTGTTCGGCAATGGACATTCGCCGTTCGCCCCGTGGTCGATGTCGTCCTGGAAACAGCCTGGCCCCGTCATCCTGAGGGCTCGCGAAGCGAGCCGCGAAGGATGAACGGCCGAGAGCCGGGCCGTCGCCCTTCGAGGCCTCCGCTTCGCTCCGGCTCCTCCAGCGACAATGGCTTCGCCATTGCGCGCGGGTGACGGTGATGGATTGATGTTCGCGGCAATGTCCAGGTGGTTGCGCGCCCAGACTTGTGGCCCGCAGCCCGCATGAGCGAAGCGATACCCGCACATCTACGAGTTCATCGCCGCGCAGATCGCATGCAGCGCGACCACATCACCGCGATCTGACGTTCGCGTGATTGACGCAGCGTCTCCCGACAATTCGCGCAGAACCGCCATATTCTCTTCGAGGTTGAATTCCTATCCGCAAATGGCATGGCAGGCATCCCTCAATAGGATGAACCAGGCATGCCCGCCAATGGACTCACAGACTTCAAGCCGGAATCCATTCTGACATTTCATTTGCGTGACTTTGTCGTGAGGCCAGAGATTTCGACGTGCAGTTTGTGTTCAGGGACCACCTTCTCGATACCGACCGGCGTGAGCTGAGCCGCGAGCAGGTTCCCGTTTCCGTGGAGCCGCAGGTTTTCGACCTCGTCGTCCACCTCATGGAAAATCGTGACCGGGTCGTCAGCAAGGACGAGCTGATCGACAAGATCTGGCATGGGCGCATCGTCTCGGAATCCACCCTGACCAGCCGGATCAACGCGGCCCGCAAGGCGATCGGCGATGACGGCGCGAGCCAGGCGCTGATCCGCACCGTCGCGCGCAAGGGCTTTCGCTTCGTCGGCGACGTCGCGATGAAGACGGGCACGATGACCTTGGAACCCGGCCGGGAACCCGGACAAGCGCAGGCCGCGCCGGCGCTGCCCGACCGGCCCGCGATAGCCGTGCTGCCCTTCACCAACATGAGCGGGGATCGCGAACAGGACTATTTCTCCGACGGGATCAGCGAGGACATCATCACCGCGCTGTCGAAGCTACGCTGGTTCTTCGTCGTCGCGCGCAACTCGTCCTTCGTCTACAAGGGCCGCGCCGTGCACATCCACGAGATCGCACGCGAGCTCGGCGTACGCTACGTGGTCGAAGGCAGCGTGCGCCGGAGCGGCGAGCGCTTGCGGATCTCGGCGCAGCTCAACGACGTCTCGACCGGGAGCCATCTCTGGGCCGAGCGCTACGACCGCGGCCTTGCCGACGTCTTCACCGTCCAGGACGAGATCACCGAGGCGATCGTTTCGGCGATCGAGCCTCAGCTCTACGCCGCCGAAAGCTTTCGCGCACAGCAGAAGCCGCCGGGCAGCCTGGATGCCTGGGACCTCTTGATGCGTGCGCTGTCGCACTATTGGCGCATCACGCGCGAGGACAATGCGGTTGCGCAGACGCTGCTCGCGGACGCGATCGCGATCGACCCCGCCTATGGCAAGGCGCTCGGCCTGCTCGCGACCAGCCACATGTTCGGCGCGCATATGGGCTGGGCCGACATGGACGCGACCATCCCGATCGCCGAACGCGCCGCGCTGGCGGCTGTCGCGGCCGACCGCGACGATCCCTGGGCCCATCACGGCCTCGCCTACACCTACCTGTTCCGCCGCCGCTTCGACGACGCGCTGGCCGAATTCGAGCTGGCGCTGCGGCTCAACCCGAATTTCGCGATGTCGCACGCGTTCTACGGCGTCACGCTGTGCTACGCCGGCCGCTGGCAGGACGGCGATGCCGCAGCCCGCCGCGCACTGCGGCTGAGCCCGCGCGACCCGTTCGCGGCGATCTATTGCGGTGTTGCCGCCTATGCCCAGTTCATCGGCCGCAACTATGACGAGGCCATTCAAATGGCGCGCGAGTCGCTCAGGCAGCGCAGCGATTTCGTCGGCGCGCATCGCGTGCTCACGGCCTCGGCCGGCATGCTCGGCAATCGCGAGCTCGCCGCCTCCGCGCTGCAGGGCTTGCGCCGCGCCCAGCCGAACATCTCGCTCGGCTGGATCATGAACGAGCTCCCGATGCAGCAGGAGAAGGACCGCAAGCACTATCTCGAGGGATTCCGGCGCGCGGGATTGAGGTAGGTGTTGGTGCTTGGTTCACCCTCCCCTGGAGGGGGAGGGTGAGAGCGCCCCTACTCCTGCATCGTCTCGCCGCTGCCGCCGAACTCGGCGGGAAAATCCTTCAGCTTGGGCAGGCCGTCGCGCATCGGGAGCACGGCCTCGGCATAATTGACGTGGACGCCGGGCGCGAAGGCGAGCGTGGGAATGGTGGCGGCGAACACGTCGATCATGTCGAGCGGCGGATGGTTGGTCATGAGATGACCGCCGCACTTCCTGCACCATTTGCGCTGGCTGAGCGGCGTCTTGGCGTAGGTCTCGACGTTCTCGGCGCCGGCCGTGATGCGCACGGCTTCCGGCTTCCACAGGCTGAAGGCGTTGACCGGCCCACCCGACCACGAGCGGCAGGAGCGGCAATGGCAATAGCCCATCGCCTCCGGCGCGCCCGTGACCTCGACCGTAACAGCGCCGCAGAAGCAATTTCCGACATGTTTCATCTTTGTCTTCTCCTTGGGTGAAACTGAAATTCGTGAGGCGAGCAATCTGCTTCTAGCCCTCTCCCCGTCCTTACGGGGCCGCGACGAGCTTCGCTCGCGCTGAGAGCGTCGGGGCGAGGGCCTGCTTCGGCAGTGACGGCGGCAGAGGAACTCGCGGTGGCTCCCCCTCACCCGCCGCGCTCCGGACGATGATTCGCATCGCTCGGCGCGCGTCGGCCTCTCCCCGCAGGCGGGGGAGAGGCGAAGTGGCGCCGCCCGCATCTCAAGCTTACGCCGATCTGCGCCAGGGAATAAGCATCGACACGCGTTGTTTGTACTGCCGGTACTCGTCGCCGAAGAGGGCGACGAGGTCGCGCTCCTCCAGCGCGATGCCGACGAGGATGTAGAGCGTGGTCACGGCCGCGAACAGCAGATGGCCCACGGTCATGGTCGGCGCCGCCCAGAACGCGATGATGAAGCCGAGGTAGATCGGATGGCGGACGAATTTGTAGAACAGCGGGGTCCGGAAGCGCGGCGGCGGCGCTTCCTTGTCGAGCAGATGATTGGTCACCTGGTGCAGCCCGAACAGCTCGAAATGATTGATCACGAAAGTCGACGTGAACACTAGCACCCAGCCTGCGAACGAGACCGTGACCAGCGTCACGGCGAGATCGGGATCCTGGACATCCCATACGATCGCGGGCAGCGGACGCCACTGCCAGAACAGAAGGAGCAACGACAGGCTCGCCAGCAGCACATAGGTGCTGCGCTCGACGGCCTTCGGGATCACCTGCGTCCACCACGCCTTGAAGCGCTGGCGCGCCATCACGCTGTGTTGAACGGCGAATAGCGCCATCAGGAGGAGATTGATGATGACGGCCTCTGCCGCGGACGTGTCGGTTCCGGTGTCGATGCTCTTGGGCACCACCAGCCCCATGACGAAGCCGATGGCATAGAGAATGGTCACGAAAAACACGAGATAGGCCGCAATTCCGTACAGAAAGGCGAAGAATTTGAATATCCGCGGGCCCGCAATCTCCGGGCCGATAGAATGCACCTGGTGATCAATTTGGGTCATAGACAGCTCCGTTGTGCCGGGTTGCCGGCACTATTTGGTCGCTGCACCATGCCGCATTGGACGGGTCTAAGCTTTTGCGGACGATTGATTTTAGCCTGAGACGACTTTGATTTTTGCTTGAGACGACAGAGCCGTGCGATTTCGCCTCGAAAACAATGTCCTCGATGCTGACCGTCGCGAGCTGACCTGCGACGGCGCCGCCGTGCCGCTGCAGCCGCAGGTGTTCGATCTGCTGCTCTATCTTGTCACTGAGCGCGCGCGCGTGGTCAGCAAGGATGACCTGATCCGGCATGTCTGGGACGACCGCGTCGTCTCGGATTCCGCCCTGAACAGCCGCATCAACGCCGCGCGGAAGGCGCTTGGTGACGATGGCGCGGCGCAACGGCTGATCAAGACGGTTCCGCGCAAGGGCTTTCGCTTCATCGGCGACGTCGTGGAGGAAACCGCGCCCTCGCCCGCGCCGGCCGAGGCGCGATCCGCATCCGCGCGGCCGGCGCCCGGCCGCCCGGCGATCGCGGTGCTCGCCTTCGAGAACATGAGCGGCGACCCCGAGCAGGAATATTTCGGCGACGGCATCAGCGAGGACATCCTCACCGCGCTGTCCAAGCAGCGCTGGTTCCTGGTGATCGCCCGCAATTCGTCCTTCACCTACAAGGGGCGCGCGGTCCATATCCGGCAGATCGCCGCGGAGCTCGGAGTCCGTTACGTCGTCGAAGGCAGCGTGCGCAAGGCGGACAACCGCGTGCGGATCACCGCGCAGCTCAATGACACCACCACCGGCAGCCATCTCTGGGCCGAGCGCTACGACCGCGAGCTCGTCGACGTCTTCGCCGTGCAGGACGAGATCACCAATGCGATCGTCGCGGCGATCGAGCCGCAGATCCATGCGGCGGAGAATTTTCGCGCGCATCGCAAGCCGCCGGCCAGCCTCGATGCCTGGGACCTGGTGATGCGGGCGCTGTCGCACTACTGGCGCGTGACGCGGCAGGACCACATCGCGGCGCAGGCGCTGCTCGAACGCGCGATCGCGATCGACCCGGCTTACGGCCAGGCGCTGTCGGTGCTGGCGGCGAGCCACATGTTCGGCGTGCATCTCGGCTGGGCCGAGCTTGCCAAGGCGGCACCGGTCGCGGAAGCCGCCGCGCTCGCCGCGGTGCGCTGCGACCATGAGGATGCCTGGGCGCATACCGCGCTCGGCAGCGTCTTCTTCTCAACGCGCAGGCTCGCTGACGCGCTGTCCGAGTTCGAGCAGGCGCTCACGCTCAATCCGAACTTCTCGCTGGCGCAGGGCTATTACGCGCTGGCGCTGTCCTATGCCGGCCGTTCCGGCGATTCATTCGAGGCCGCGCAGAAGGCGATCAGGCTCTCACCGCGCGATCCATCGCTGGCGATCTATCACGGCATCGCCGGCTATGCGCGCTTCACCGAGCGGCGTTATGACGAGGCCGTCGCGCTTGCGCGCGAGGCGATCCGCCATCGCGGCGACCTCACCGGCGCCTATCGCGTGCTCGCGGTCTCCGCCGGTATGACCGGCGATGTCGCGCTCGCGGAGCTGGCGCTGCGCGAACTCCGCCGCACCCAGCCCAACATTTCGCTCGACTGGATCGCGACGCAGCTGCCATGGAGGAACGCGGCCGACCGCGAGCACTATCTGGAAGGGTTTCGGCGCGCGGGGTTGACGTGAGGTGCGGCCGACGCCGCTACGCGGTCTTCCTGCGCAGATGGACGATGACGTCGAGCCGCGCGATCTCGTGGCCGGGAAGCGGCTCCGGCACTCGCGTGAAAGTGAGCTCGCCGGGGACATCCACCAGCATGTCCTCACCCTCCAGATAGAAATGCGGATGTACGCTGATATTGGTGTCGAAGAACGACTTGATGCCGTCGGCCGCGATCCGGCGCAACAGGCCCGCATCGGTGAACTGATTGAGCGTGTTGTAGACGGTCGCCAGCGACAGGCGCATATCGGAGGCGACAGCTTCCTCATAAAGCTGTTCCGCGGTGACGTGACGATGGCCGCCGAGAAACAGCAGACGCCCGAGCAGCAGACGCTGGCGCGTCAGACGCAGGCCCGCATCGCACAGCAATTGCGCGCAGCGCGTCATGCCATCATCCGCGGGCAGGTGCAGGCCGGACGTTTCAATCGCGCCGTCGCTGTCATCGCCCGCACGCGTGGTCGTGGCGTGGAAATCCATCGATCATCCCATGGTTGGGTGCCGGACGCAGCTCCTCGTCCGCTAGTTGCCACTGAATCGCAAAAGCGGCGTGGTGGCTTTGATCCCGATCAAATCCGCTTCTGATCTATCGCAAAGTGGCCAGGTTTATTCCCGGCGAGACTGCGCCGGTATCAATGAGGCCCACATGTCCAGACCGGTTCCCGACAAGGCAGAGGTCGCGCTCGAATATCCCGACAAGTTCTATGTCGGGACCTTCGAGCATTCATCACGGTTCGAGGCCCATCTCGACGGAAGTGGCGTCGTGCTCGTGCTCGAGCGTCCGGGGGCGGAGGACGAGCGCAAGTCGGTTCACCTGCACATCAATTTCGGCCTGCTCGCGGGCATTCTGCGCGACCTCGCCACTGATGTCGCCGCCACTCCCAAGGAGGATATCGCGCACCGCGAGCAACTCGCCGGCGCGCTGGCCGAGTTACAGCAGGCTCTAAGGGCGTCCTGAAGCCGGCGGCTACTTCGCCTCTACTTCGCTTTGGCCTGGGTCGGCTTCGGGGCCGGCATGGCCGCCCATTCCTTGTCTGCGCGGGGGCCGTTGAGATCGCCGGTCAGGCCGACGAGCTGGCCGGGCAGCACGTCGAGGGTCTGCTGCCAGGTCTGGGTCTGGCACAACAGCCTGATCAGGCAGCCCTTGAGCTTGAGGCGGTCGATGGCGTCGCGCCACAGCGAGACCGAATAGAGCTTGCCGTCCTCGGCGTTGTAGATGTCGCCGGCAAACCGACCCTCGGGCGTCTGCTGCAGTCCCATGATGAGCTGGTGACCGAGCAGCGCGCGGGCGCGCTTGTCGGGATCTGGATTTTCGCTGTCACGATAAGGCTGGCCGCGCTTGTCGACCGGTTCCTTCATCCAGACGATGAAGCCACAGATGCGATCGCGCGATGCGCCGCAGCGTTCGAGCCTGACGCGTGCGCGACCGTCTTCGACGAGCCATGTGCCCGTGGGATCGGCAAGCGTCGCCGCTCCCGCGCGGCCGCCAAAGCTCATCATGATGATGGTGATCGCGACGCGCAGGGCGAAGCGAAGGAGGAAGTTCATCTGCGACACCTTTCGTTGGAGGGATTGCGCGTCAGTTCAACTGCGCGAGCAGCGCATCGGCGCCCTTGTCGACGCCGGCGGTGGCGGCCGCGAGCGAGCCGACGCTGGCCTTGATGTCGTAGGCGGCCGGATATTGCTTGGTGACGTAGGCGCTGAGCAGGCGCGAGGTCGTCGCGTCGAAGATCTCGACACCGTAGACGACCGAGCCGGTCATCATCCCCTCGCCGTCGCGCGCGGCCTGCACGCCGTTATAGACGGCGCCGGCGAGATCGAAGCGGGAGAGCGTGCCGAGCACCGGCGTATTGGCGACGGCACCGGTGAGCGTCAGCCTGATGCGCAGCGTGCCCGCTTCGCGCTCGCGCACGAGCGCGAAGCGGCCGCGCAGCCGGTCGGCGAAGCGGGTCTGCATGTAGGCGGCGAGTGTCGCCTTGTCCTTGTCGGACATGTCGCCGAACTGATGATCCCTGCCGCGGTAGATCACGACGGGTTCGAGGATGACCTTGTTGTAAGCGCGCCAGTCGGCCGCGGTGGAATAGCGGTAGGGCACGCGGCCGGAGGCGTCCGACTTGTCCGGCGCCATGTAGGCCGATGATGCCATCTCCGAATAGGGCACGGGCGCGACCGAAGCGCAGCCGACCACGACGGCGCACAGCAGCAGCGTTCCCAGACCGCGCAGGGCGATCGAGCGATCCATTCAAGACTCCTCTTGCGGCTTTTCAGGTCAGGCGATGGCGACCGCAGCCGCGTACGGGACCAGACGCGGCTGCGGGGCTCACCATCGCCGGCCCGAAGGCATCGTCCGGGGCCATCTCGGATGCCTTGGGCCGCCTCAGTGCCCCCGTCTATAAAACCGACCAGTTGGTTTGTAAAGTCCCGAAATATGGGCCTGGCGCATTTGGCCGCAGGCGCGGATTTGGGCAGTGACCGGTGGAAGATCGTTAACGGCGAATCAGGCGCGCTTGCGCGCCGTCGCGCGCTTCAGCGCCGGGGCGCCGGCCTTGGCGGTGCGTGATTTCGCGGGCTTTTCCAGCGCGCCCCACTGGCTGTCGTCGAGCAGGCGCGCGAACAGGCGCTGATGCTCGTCCTTGCTGAGCGGCGACATGCCGAACAACGAACTCAGCAGCAGTCCCATCGCTCCAGCCCAGCGCAGCATCGCGAGATCCGGGTCGGCGGCCTCTTCCCTGATCGCCGCCATCCTCTCCATCTCGCGCTCGCGCGGCAGCGCCATCAGGCGGGGATTCTCGACCATGGCCGCAACCAGTGCCAGCGCGGCGGAATTCGGCGAGGTTGCCGCTTCGCGCACGGTCGCGAGCTGAGTCGCCAAATTGGGATTCGCGGAGGTCTCACTCACCTTCGCCATGTAGCCGGTCGAGAACTCCTCGAAATACGCCATCTGCCGCTCCAGCAGCGCCTTCAGCACCGCTTCCTTGGTGCGGAACTGATGCATTACGCCGCCCTTGCTGAGGCCACTCTCGCGCGCGATGGCATCGAGCGTCAGCCGGCCGGGCCCGTCGCGCGCGATGATCGCGATCGCCGCTTCGAGCGCAGCATTGCGGGATCGTTCGGAGCGCGTCGCATTGTCCATGGCCGACTTGTCTCCGTGACAAGCGAATGAATCAAGTGAAAACAGGACGCGCTGTACATTTTTTGTGCGATCGCTGTCGCGACTTTCATCTTGCGGCGCCGAACGGGACCATGTGAGCCTCGATATCGGATGGGGACTGGGATGGGCCGGCCGTAGCTTTGCGCGTCTACGGCTGGTCTCGCTTGAGAAAGATACGAGATGCCGAAACGAGTGTTGCTTGGTCTCCTCCTGGCTTGCGGCCTCACGGCCTCGGCGATGGCGCAAGAGCCGAAGACGGGAGGCGTGATCAATGTGGTGATCCAGCCCGAGCCGCCCGGCCTGATGCTTGCGATGATCCAGAACGGCCCGACCCAGATGGTGTCGGGCAATATCTTCGAGGGCCTGCTCCGCTACAGCCCCAAGCTCGAGCCGCAGCCGGAGCTCGCCGAAAGCTGGAGCGTCAGCGAGGACGCCAAGACCTACACCTTCAAGCTCAGGAAGGGCGTGACCTGGCATGACGGAAAGCCCTTCACCTCCGCCGACGTGCTGTTCTCGGTCGAGATGCTGAAACAGACGCATGCCCGCGCCCGCAACAATCTCGGGCAGGTCGACAAGGTCGAGGCGCCCGACGACACCACGGTGGTGTTCACGCTGAAGCAGCCGTTCGGTCCGTTCCTCGGCATCTTCGAGGTCGGCTCGATGCCGATGGTGCCAAAACATCTCTATGAAGGCACCGACTGGAAGACCAATCCCTACAACAACGCGCCGGTCGGCACCGGCCCCTTCATGTTCAAGGAGTGGCAGAAGGGCTCGTTCATTCGCCTGGTCAGGAATCCGAACTACTACGAGAAGGGCAAGCCCCATCTCGACGAGATCTACTGGCAGATCATCCCGGACGCCGCCGCGCGCTCGGTGGCGTTCGAGACCGGCAAGGTCGACGTGCTGCCCGGCGGCTCGGTCGAGAATTTCGACGTGCCGCGGCTGTCCAAGCTGAAGGACACCTGCGTCACCGGCGCCGGCTGGGAGTTCTTCTCGCCGCTGGCCTGGCTGTGGCTCAACAACCGCCAGGGTCCGCTCGCCGACAAGCGGGTGCGGCAGGCGATCCTGTATGCGATCGATCGTGACTTTGCGAAGGACGTGATCTGGAACGGGCTGGGCAAGGTTGCCACTGGGCCGTCGGCCTCGACCATCAGGTTCTACACCGACGACGTGCCGAAATATCCATATGACCCGGCGAAGGCCAAGGCGCTGCTGAAGGAGGCCGGCTACAAGGGCGAGAAGATCCGCCTGCTCCCCCTCGCCTACGGCGAGACCTGGCAGCGCTGGGGTGAGGCCGTGAAGCAGAATCTCCAGGACGTCGGCATGAACATCGAGACGATCGCAACCGATGTTGCCGGCGGCAACCAGAAGATCGGCGACTGGGATTACGACATCGCCTTCACCTATCTCTACCAGTACGGCGATCCCGCGCTCGGGGTGGGGCGCAACTACGTCTCCAGCGCGATTGCCAAGGGCCAGGTGTTCAACAATGTCGAGGGTTACTCCAATGCGGAGATCGACAAGCTCTTCGCCGACGGCGCGGTCGCGACGCCCGACGCCAAGCGCAAGGAGATCTACGAGAAGGCGCAGAAGATCCTGGTCGAGGACGTGCCGGTGGCCTGGATGCTCGAGCTGCAATTCCCGACCATCACGCACTGCAAGGTCAAGAACCTGATCACCACCGCCATCGGCGTCAATGACGGCTTCAAGGACGCATGGCTCGACAAGTGAGGGCGCACTCGACTTCACCTCTCCCCGCTCTTGTCCGCCGAAGCTCAAGCGAAGGCGGATGCGGGGAGAGGTCGACGCGCTCGGAGAGCGCGGCGGGTGAGGGGGTACAGGTCCATCAGCATTCTCATGCGTGGAGAGAGGCCCCTCTCCCCGCAAGAGCGGGGCGAGGGAGCGCACCGCCTCAATGGCTTAAGGTCACGTCACCCCATAAGATTCTCTAAGATGCTCTCCTTCATCGCTCAGCGTGTCCTCAAGGGCGTGATCGTCCTGCTTGCGATCGTCGTCCTCAATTTCGTCCTGATCCGGCTTGCGCCCGGTGACCCCGCGGTCGTGATGGCGGGCGAGGCCGGGGCCAGCGACCAGGTCTTCGTCAAGCAGCTCAGGGAGAAATTCGGCCTCGACAAGCCGCTGCCCGAGCAGCTCTTCATCTACGTCAAGGGCGTCGTCACCCTCGACCTTGGCTTCTCCTTCCGCCAGCAGGCGCCGGTGTCGAAGCTGATCCTCGAGCGGCTGCCGGCGACGCTGCTGCTGACCCTGACGGCGTTCGCGATCTCGCTCACGCTCGGCATCCTGTTCGGCACTTGCGCCGCGCGCTTCGCCGGCACCTGGCTCGATACCGCCGTCACGATCTTCGCGCTGATCTTCTACGCCATGCCGCTGTTCTGGGTGGCGCTGATGGGCATCCTGCTGTTCTCCGTCACGGTCGATTGGCTGCCGAGCTTCGGCTACGAGACGGTCGGCGGCAACTACACCGGCTTTGCCCGTGTGATCGACGTCGCAAAGCACCTGATCATGCCGGCGATGACGCTCGGCCTGTTCTTCATGGCGACCTACACCCGCATGACGCGGGCCTCGATGCTGGAAGTGAAGCGGCTCGACTTCGTCAAGACCGCGCGCGCCAAGGGCCTCTCCGACGCCGTGATCCAGCGCCGCCACGTGCTGCGCAACGCGCTGCTTCCCGTCGTGACGCTCGCCGGCGTGCATTCCGGCACGCTGATCGGCGGCGCCGTCATCACCGAGACCGTGTTCGCCTGGCCCGGCATCGGGCGGCTGATGTACGACGCGCTCCTCCAGCGCGACTACAACCTGCTGCTCGGCGTCTTCGTGATCTGCTCCGCCATGGTGCTGATCTTCAATCTCATCACTGACCTGGTCTATCGACTGGTCGACCCGCGCATCGAATTCGCCTCATGAAACAGTTCTGGACATCGATGCTACGCAGCCCGAGCGGCGTCATCGGGCTCATTATCCTTCTGCTCGCGATCTCGATCGCCGTGTTCGGGCCGATGCTGTTCCCGAATTCGCCCTGGCGCATGGTGCAGCGGCCGTTCCTGCCACCCTTCACGCTCTCGGCCGTGCCGCTCGGCACCGACGCGCTCGGCCGCGACGTGTTCGCCGGCATGATCTTTGGCGCGCGCGTCTCTCTGCTGGTCGGTCTGGTTTCCACGTTCGTCGCGCTGGTCCTCGGCGTGCCGATCGGCGCCATGGCCGGCTATTTCGGCGGCAAGGTCGACGACGCCCTGATGCGCTTCACCGAATTCTTCCAGACCATTCCGAGCTTCGCGCTCGCAATCGTGCTGGTCGCGATCCTGCAGCCCTCGATCTATTCGATCGTGGCCTCGATCGCGGTGGTGAGCTGGCCGCCGGTGGCGCGCCTCGTGCGCGGCGAGGTGCTGTCGCTGCGCACACGCGAATATGTCCAGGCCGCCGTGGTCACAGGCCAGAGCAACACCTGGATCATCCTGCGCGAGATCCTGCCCAATGCGCTGTCGCCGGTGATCGTGCTGGCCTCGCTGATGGTGGCGACCGCGATCCTGCTGGAATCCTCGCTGTCCTTCCTCGGCCTCGGCGATCCCAATCTGATCTCTTGGGGCTACATGGTCGGCGCGGGCCGCACCGTGATCCGCCAGGCCTGGTGGATCACCGTGTTCCCCGGCGTCGCCATCCTGATCTCGGTGCTCGGCCTCAACCTGATCGGCGAAGGCCTAAACGACGCGTTCAATCCGCGCCTGTCGCGGGAGGGACGCTGACGATGACCGCGCTGGCCGTCGTCTCCATCAGGAACCTCAAGATCGCGCTGCCCAAGGGCGCCGAGCGGCCGTTCGCGGTCGACGGCGTCTCGCTGGATCTGAAGCCCGGCAAGATCGTCTGCGTCGTCGGCGAATCCGGCTCCGGCAAGTCGATGTGCGCGCATGCGCTGATGGGCCTATTGCCGGACACGGTCAGCGTCACCTCCGGCGAGATCCAGTTCGAAGGCCGCGATTTGCTCAAGCTCGACGACGATGCCTGGCGCGACCTTCGCGGCCGCAGGCTCGCGATGATTTTTCAGGAGCCGATGACCGCGCTCAATCCGTTGATGCGGATCGGCGACCAGATGGCGGAGATGTTCGAGGCGCACGGCCTGCTCACGCCGAAGGAACGGCGCGCCAAGGCGCTGGCGCTGGCGCGCGAGGTCGGCCTGCCCGACCCCGAGCGCATCGTGCGCGCCTATCCGCATCAGCTCTCGGGCGGCCAGCGCCAGCGTGCGATGATCGCGATGGCGCTCGCGCTGGAGCCCGCGGTGCTGGTCGCGGACGAGCCGACCACCGCGCTCGACGTCACCACCCAGGCGCAGATCCTGAAGCTGATCCGCAACCTCCAGCGCAATCGCAACATGGCGGTGATGTTCATCACCCATGATTTCGGCGTGGTCTCAGACATCGCCGACCAGGTCGTGGTGCTCAGGCATGGCAAGGTGGTGGAGGAAGGCCCCGCCGCGACCGTGTTCAACGCGCCGCAACACGACTACACCAAGGCGCTGCTCGCCGCCGTGCCGTCGATGGATCCGCCGGCGCGCAGCCCCCTCGACGATCAGGCCAGGGCCGTCGAGGTGATCGGCCTGGACAAGACGTATGTCACCTCGGGTGGCTGGTTTCGCGAGGACCGCCGCGTCGAGGCCGCGCGCGAGGTCAACTTCACCATCCTGAAGGGCGAGACGCTCGGCCTCGTCGGCGAGTCCGGCTCCGGCAAATCCTCGGTGGCGCGCCTCGTGATGCGGCTGGTCGAAGCCGATCGCGGCACGGTGCGGATCGGTGAGACCGATCTCACCTCGCTGTCCGGCAAGGCGCTACGCTCCGAGCGCCATCGCATCCAGATGATCTTCCAGGATCCGTTCGCCTCGCTCAATCCGCGCCGCAAGATCGGCCACATCATCGCCGACGGCCCGATCGCGGCCGGGACCGCGCCGAAGGTGGCGTTCGATCGTGCCCGCGATCTCCTCAAGATGGTCGGGCTGGATGCCGGCGCGCTCGAGCGCTATCCGCACGAATTCTCCGGCGGCCAGCGCCAGCGCATCGGCATTGCACGCGCGCTCGCGCTCGAGCCCGAGATCATCGTTGCCGACGAGGCCGTCTCCGCGCTCGACGTCTCCGTGCAGGCCCAGGTCTTGAGGCTGCTCGAAGACCTCAAGGCGCGGCTCGGCCTGTCGATGCTGTTCATCACCCACGACTTGCGCGTCGCCGCGCAAATCTGCGACCGCATCGCGGTGATGCAGCGCGGCGCCATCGTCGAGCTGAAGCCGACGGCACAGCTCTTCGCCGCGCCCGAGCACGCCTATACGCGCGAGTTGCTGGCCGCGGTGCCGGGGCGGAAGGAACGCGTGCCGGCGGCCTGAATCACGTCAGGCCGAGGTTGCGGACCAGCATATAGATCGCCACCGCGAATATGAGCGCAGCGAACACGGTGTTCAACGCACCTTTGCGCTCGGCGAGCAAGCTGGCGGAGCGGGCGCCAAAGAGCCCGCCGAGAACTCCGCCGGAGACAAACAACGCGGCAAGATACCAATCCACGAGACCGGACAGAGCGTAGTTGGCCGCCGTCGTCAGCCCGAAGGCGGTCACCGCTACAAGAGAGGAGCCGACCGCATAGAGGATCGGCATGCCGGTGGCCGCGATGAGCGCCGGCACGATCAGGAAACCGCCGCCTATGCCGAAGAAGCCGGACAAAGCTCCCGTGGCAAGCCCCAAGGCGAGAAGCTTCGGCAGATTTCCCCGGTTGAGCCGGACCGATGGCTCGCCCTCGCCGGAGCGGCCCTTCAGCATCAGTGCGCCCACGACCATCATGACAATGGCGAACAACGCCAGCAGCTTCTGGCCCTCGACGATCTTGCCGAGGGTAGAGCCGAGAAAGGCACCGGCGACGCCTGCGAATGCGAACACGGAGGCGCAGCGCCATTTCACGTTGCCGGCGCGGGCGTGGTTGACGAGGTTCGCGGCGGCGTTCGCCGCGACGGCGATCGCGCTGGTGCCGATCGCCACGTGCGGATCCGACACGCCGACCAGATAGACGAGGAGCGGCACGGCCAAAATCGAGCCGCCGCCGCCAACCAGCCCCAACGAAAATCCGACCAACGAGCCGGAGGCGAGGCCGAGCGCACCTTGGGTCAGCGCCAGCATAGTGGACGACTCCTGATTTTAAGCCCCGCTCACGCGGCCCGCGCGGGCGAGCCGTACACGCTGCGGTTCCAGGGCGCCCGCATGAGAATAGGGGCCATGCCGCAAAAGCCGGTGACACCGGCTGTGATCAGCCCGGCGCCGACGAAGGCCGGCACCGCGAAGAACCACGGCGACACGAAGAGGCCGAGCAGCGTACCCATGACAGCAAGACTGCCGGCGCCGATCTGCACCTGGCGCTGAAGCTCCAGCGGCTGGCGCCGGTCGGTCACGACCGGCAGGCCCGCCTTGCGCCAGGCGTCGAGCCCGCCTTCGACGATGAAGGCTTCACAGGCGTCGCCGAGCTTCCGGGCGAGCCGCGGCGCGTTGGCCTGAGTGCGGGCGCCGCTTTTACAGTGGAAGATGACCGGCTTGCCCTGATGCACGGCGAGGTCGATCTCGTCGAGCTTCGACAGGGGGAGATGCCGCGCGCCTGGGATCTTCTCGCGGGCGTGCTCATCGACTTCGCGGATGTCGATCAGGAGGGCGCCGCTGTCGAGAAGGCGGCGCGCGTCGGCTGGCTTGATTGCGGGTAGTGACATGATTAGCTCCTCTACTTTCCTGAATTAGTTCTTCGCCTTGGTGGGCTTGCAAAACAGCCTGTGCAGCGTGGCAAAGAGTTGCTCGATGCGCGGATCGGCGATGCGATACCAGAGCGTCTGGCTTTCGCGCCGAAAGGTGACGAGGCCCTCCTCGCGCATCCTTGCGAGGTGCTGCGACAGGGCCGATTGCGACAGACCGACGGCTTCCGCGAGAGCATTCACGTTGCTCTCGCCGCGTTCGACGAGCTGGCACAGGATCATCAGCCGACGCTCGTTGGCGAGCGCGCGCAGGATGCCGGCGACCTCAACCGCCTGCTTTTCGAAAGTCTCCAGATCGAAGGCTTGGGAGGCCATTGGCCCACTCCTTATTTTAGGCATTGCTTATTTAGCTATTGCTAATATATCCGTCAAGACCGACCGAACCGGTGGCATCAGGAGGTTCAAGCCATGTCAGGACAACCCATCATCCGCGCGTTCTTCGACGAGCCGACCAACACGGTGAGCTATCTGGTCGCCGATCCGGCGACCAAGAAGGCCGCCATCATCGACCCGGTATTTGACTACGACCACAACTCGGGCGAGGTGGACACGCGCTCGGTCGAGGCGATGTTGAAGGCCGCGGAAGCAGCAGGCTACACGATCGAATGGGTGCTCGAGACGCATGCCCATGCCGACCACCTCTCGGGCGCCCCTTTCATCAAGGCGAAAACCGGCGCCCAAATCGGCATCGGCGAGCACATCAAGGACGTGCAGCGCATCTTCCGGCCGTTATTCAACGCCACCGACCTGAAGACCGACGGCAGCGACTTCGACCGCCTCTTCCGGGACGGCGAGCGCTTCAAGATCGGCCAACTCGACGTCGAGGTGATCTACACGCCAGGGCACACGCCTGCCGACGTCTCTTACAAGATCGACGATGCCGTGTTCGTCGGCGATACCCTGTTCATGCCGGACTACGGCACGGCTCGCGCCGACTTCCCCGGCGGCGACGCGCACCAGCTCTACCGGTCGATACGGCGGCTCCTGGCGCTGCCGCCCGAGACGCGGCTGTTCATGTGTCACGACTATAAGGCTCCCGGCCGCGACACTTACGCCTGGGAGACGACGGTGCGCGAGGAGCGCGAGAAGAACGTCCAGGTCAGGGAGGGCGTCACAGAGGATGAGTTTGTGGCCCTGCGCCAGGCGCGCGACGCCAGGCTCTCGGCGCCGCGATTGCTGCTGCCCTCCATCCAGGTCAACATTCGCGCCGGCAAATTCCCGCCGGCCGAAGCCAACGGAGTACGCTATCTCACCATTCCCGTGACGCTGAAGGGAGGAGCGGAGACCTGCGTCTAAGCGCAGGCCTTGCGGGCGCTTTTGACCCGGAACCGGGATGGGACCGAATCGGACCGCGGCGCAGTCACGCGTTTTTTATTCCTCGTGACCGAAGCACGGCTTCAAAGCCGCAACCGACACCCTACTTCAACATCGAATGATATCCATCATCTCATGATGGACGCCAGTTAATGATTGGAGTCGACATGGGCGAGGTTATTCAGTTTGTCTCAAGGTCCGAGCGCGAGCGACTGCGCCTCATCAAGGAGGCGCGCGCGATCTATGACAGCATCTTCCCGCCGGCTGATCCGGCGAGCGCGCCGCAGGGCAACGCAGCGATCACTCGCGCGGTCAGCGGCAACGACGGGGGCAACCTCGCGTGATCAAGATCATCGCCGTGCTCTGCAGCCTCTCGTCCCCGGCAAATTGCCACGAGCAGATCGTCACCACCTCGGACTTCGCCAACATCTCGGTGCAGTCCTGCCTGACGGGCGCGCCCCAGCTCGCCGAATGGATGAACCAGCATCCGGCCGAGCGCCTCGCGGCATGGCGTTGCGTGATTGGTCAACAGAACGGCAGGGGAATTTAGGGTCGCGCGGCCGCTTTCCCTGGGCGATTCGATCCGCTTCGTCGCAACAGCCGCGGTGACTGACGAGGACCTATCGAGCCAAGACCGGCTCAAGCAAATCGAACGGTGACGACAATCCATCATCGGAGTAACCTTGCCGTGCAGCCGTTTGGCAGCAGGGGGAAACCGGATGGAAGTCGCCAGCCTCGTCCTTCCCGTGTTCGCGATCATCGTCACCGGCTGGCTCGCCGGGGAGCTCGGCTATCTCTCGCGCTCGCTTGCCGACGCGCTGGTGCATTTTGCCTACAACGTGGCAATGCCGGCGCTGCTGATCGTCACGATCGCGCAGGAGCCGGCACGCAATCTCCTCGAATGGCGCTTTCTGCTCGCCTTCGGCGGCGGCTCGCTGCTCTGCTTCGCGCTGGTCTTCCTGACGGTTCGCGCCGGATCAGAGCATGATCTCGCCAGCAGCACGATCCATGGAATGGCCGCGGCGATGACCAATACCGGGTTCGTGGCGCTGCCGATCCTGCACGCCATCTACGGCCAGCCTGCCGTCCTGCCCGCCGCGGTAGCGACCGTGTTCGTGGCAGCCGTGATGTTTCCGATCACGGTCATCCTGCTTGAACGGCAGAACGCGCACGGGCGATCTTCGCACCCCGCCGGATTGGCGAAGCAGATCCTGCTCAATCCGATGGTGCTGTCGACCCTCATCGGTCTCGTGTGGGCAATCACAGGCTTGCCGATTCCGAAGCCGGTCGCAGCTTATCTGAACATGATCGCAGCCGCGCTCACGCCCTGCGCGCTGTTTGCCATCGGACTTGGTCTGTCGGTCGAAGGCCTGCGTTCCAACCTCAGGGCATCGTTCGCGCTCGCGGCCGTGAAGCTGGTGATCATGCCGCTGATCGTCTACGGACTTTGCGTCGTCTCAGGCCTCAATCCACTCTACACCGTCGCCGCAGTCGTCTGCGCGGCCGTGCCGACGGCAAAGACCGTGTACGTCTTGGCCCACGAGCACAAGGTCGAGGAGAAACTGGTCGCGGCCACGGTTTCGATCACGACGATGCTGTCGGTCGGGACATTGCTGGTCGCGCTCTACCTGCTTTCCGGACTGGCGACGGTCGCGAGCTGACGCGCACGCCAATCGCCCAAAGACGGGACCTCCTCTGGCGCGAGACAGGCATCATCGCAGGATGCTGCCAGCGATCTCGGCGCGAGCCGGTCGCCAGAACTCGCGGCCTGCACAGCGCCGAAATCAAGCAACATGGTGCCGTAGCAAATGACGGCGGCGCTCAGGGGCCCGAAACTGTCCATGAAGGCGTATCCGAACAGGGAGGCTGACGCAGGAAGGCCGATGGCACAGACCAGAATGATCGCGATCGATGCCGGCCTGAGACCCGCGATCAACACTGCGGCGTAGATCGCCAATTCGAAGAAGGCATATTCCTTGAGGCGCGGCGAACACAGATAGAGGGCGTACATCGCGATCGCTGTCAGCCGCGCTGCCTGACGCGGGTGTTCGATCAGCCAGCAATCGAGCCGCATCAGGAAGGAGTTGCGGCGGGACTTCCCGTAGTCTCCCATCGATCGCACCGCCGTCAGGACGAGAGGCGCGACAACGCCCAGTACGCAGGCCGCATACAAGGCGAAAACGACCGGTCGTTGATCGGCCAACCCGAGACGCGTGGCCAGATCCATAGCCAGGACGAAGAAGGACGGATTTCTCTCGCCCAGGGCGACGCTATGTTGCCCCTGTATTTGACCCGAGATCGCGCTGAGCCAGCTGTGGAACAGATCGGCGTACAGAGTCATGGAGATGACAATGGGGAGCGCGAACATTGCCGAAGCCGTCGCGATCAAGGTGACCTTCCTGGCGCGAGACAACGGCAGCAGGTAAAGGGCAGCCACGACCGGAAAGAAGACGAGCTTGAACGACAGGAGCAGGCCCAGCAGCGCCGCACCGATCAGACGGAATGGGAAGTCGAGCTCGCTCTCGCCTGCCGGGCGTTCGGAAGGCAGGAGGAGCGCAAGCGATACTGCGGTCAGGAGCCCGGTGAAGATAACGAAATTCCCCGAGGCCCAAGTCCATTCGAAGCCGAGGAAGCCGCCGATACAGAGCACGCGCAGAGACACATCCCGAACGGTCGAGCGACCGGAAGCGATGCCAGGCAGGAGCAGACCGCAGAGAAGTGCGATCGCCAGGAATAGACCTCGGTAGTGCGTTAAAAGGAGTCCGCCGGCGCAGATCGGGCGAAAGGCATCGAGCGTTACCGGCAGATAGGGATAGGAGAGCTTCGTATCCTTCAGATTTTTGACGTAGTACGGATCCAGGCCCGCGGCATGCGCATCGACGGCCGCGCAGTTGACCCGGGTATCCCAGCCGTACTGCGCATCCAGGCTGGCGTCGGAGACGAGGCTTCCCAAAAGGAGCGCGGCGACGACACCGATCAAGAATGTCAGCCAGATCTCGGATCGCTGTCGGGCAAGCGGGTGCGCCGAGAAGTTTCTTTCGGCCATGAGAATGCCTTCGCGCGAGAGCGTCGCGCACCCGCGTCAGGAGGATCGTCGGCAGGCGTGATGACAGCGATTAGAGCAACACGATCTAAAGTGGAGTAAAGGGCGGCTGCGCAAGCATCTTTTCGCGATCGAAAAGCAGCCGTGGTTAACGGCCAGTTGCCAGTTGGCGTGCCGGGCTGAGCCTCTACCTGATCGGCGGGTTGGTGTTGCTCCAAGTGGGGACGGCGTTGGTCACGCCGACCGACGGCCAATTATATGTGCCGATCGATGGCGCCGTGACCGTCCCGATCGCCGGTCCGGAGCTGCCGTAGGTCCTGGGTTGCGCTGCTGCGGACACTCCGACGCTCCCGTAGCTCGGAGCCACCACACGCGTGGCATGGTGTCGGACAGACCTGCTCTTCGCCTCGGCGGCGAAGGGTGCCGCAAGCAGCCCGACAGTGATGATTGCGGTAATGGCGAGTCTGGTGCTTGTCATGGCTGATCCTTTCGTCGGCGCGCCTGCCGCTCATCGATGCAATGGATGCGTGCAGGCCAGACTTACAACGCCGCGCACGTCGGAATGTGCCGGAGTGCAACAACGTTGTGATCAGCGGCGCTTGGGGCGGCACGGCTTGCGGTTATGCCGCTCCTTCACGGTCGCGACCGCATGCATCATATCCTTGAAGGCCGCGACCGCCTTGCCGTCGCCGATCACGTTGTCGGGATGCGTTTCCAGACGCTCGATCACGGCGAGCAACGCGTCGGCGATCTGGCCGATCTGCTTTCCGTAGCTGGCGACATCCGACAGGACGTCGCGCTCGACTTCCGGCGGCGAGAGATCAGCACGCGAATTCAGGGGCGCGCATTCGACAAGCCGCGCCGATCGCCATCGCCCAGATCAATGCCGAATGTCCTGCGCAAGCCGATTTGGCCGGCCGGCGTGATGCGCACGATCCGAGTGTCGCGATCCCGCCTCAGCCAGCCACGCTCCAGGCAGCACCGGTGAATTTCCGCACCGACGTGACCGGCGACGTGATAGCGGCGCTCGCTCCAGTCCAGGCATGGTCGGCAGAAGATGCGCCTGCTCCCGGGCTTCGGCGCCAGCTCGGCACCAAACGCGGTGAGGAAACGTGCCCCCGAAACCGTCAGCTCGCCGCCGTCATCGGTGAGGACGACGTGCCCCTTGGCAACGAGGCCGTCGGCGATGGCGACGCCCAGATAGCCGGCCAGATGGTCATAGCAGGTGCGCGCGAAACGGAGCCGGTCGTCGGCGATCGAGCGCGGCTGGTGGCGCTGCGGGACTTCGATCGCGGCAACGGCCTTGATGCCCTCCAGCATCCTGGCGACCAGGGGCGAGGCAATGCGGTAATAGCGGTTGCGGCGCTTCTGCGTCACGTGAAGCAGCCGCGCGCCGACCAGCTTGCCGAGATGTCCGCTCGCAGTGGATCTTGATATTCGTGCGCGCGCGGCGAGCTCGCTCGCAGTCAGCGCCTGTCCGCCCATCAGCGCCGCCAGCATGGTGGCGCGGGCGGTGTCGCCAACCAGCGCCGCCACCTCGACCATGTTTGCCGCCGCGACCATGGAGAAATCGTATCGCGGCGATCCCGGCGCGACAACGGGAATGGTTTGGCGCCGGCCGAACCATTCGGTGCTGAGCGCGCCCTATCGTAGCCTTCCAAATCCGGAGGAGCCGCATGAAACGAATCCGCGTGGAGCCGCTGTCGACCTATCTGGAGCGTCGCCGCAAAGGCCCGGTCTATCCGGTCGTCGTCGCCGAGGGCCTGGTCTATCTGTCCGGCCTGCCGCCGTTCGACCCTGATACAGGCGACATCAAGCGGCTGCCGTTCGAGCGACAAGTCGAGATCGTGTTCGATCAGATGAAGCGCTGCCTGGAAGCGGCGGGGTCCTCGCTGGCACAGGTCATCAAGTGCAACGTCTATTGCACGCCAGATCCGGCGCACTTCACCGCGTTCAACGAAGTCTACGCCCGCTACTTCCAGGAGGAATCGCCTGCGCGCATCTTCGTGCATGTCCCGTCATGGCCCGGGCCGTTCGACGTGGAGGTCGACTGCGTCGCGCTGGCAGGTCCCGGCGGCTGAGACCGGCCGCCTTCGGATGGACCCGAATCAGCGCTAGTGCATTGCCTTCAGAGACTCCCCTGGACGCGATGGACATGACAGGCCCCGAACTGAAGCAACTCCGCACCGACCTCTCCGACGCCATCGAGCGGAAGCTGACCGCGGTCGACATGGCAAAACTGTGCGGATTGCCGGAGAAGGGCGGCGCCGACACGATCCGGCGCTGGGAGGTGAGCGGCCCGACGCCGTCCGCGACCAAGGTGCTGCGCGTGCTCGCGATGGCGAGCGAGCGCCATCCGATCCTGGACAACTTCAACGTCTTCGATCGGCACGACGTGCGCGAGGAAGACCGCCCGGCGCGGCGCGCGGCCTTCCGCGCGCAGATGTGCGACGAGGTGCGGCGCCGTCTTGGTTAACGAAAGGCGCACACAAGCTGCTCGAGGCTTGCAATCTTAAGCCTTCCTTCATCACTTCTTAAGTCGCCATTAAGCACGAAAAGCATTTACAGCCCAATAAGTTACGTTGGCTGCCGCTGTGCCACGGATGTGACAGCATTTTCTTCAAAAGCAAGCTATCTGCGAAAGCAACGACGGCGCGGCAAGCGCGCCTGCCGGGAATGAAGTGTTGGAGTTTAGGACGATGAAGAAGATTCTGTTTGCGACCGTGGCGCTGCTCGTGGTGGGCGCGGCCGCGCCGGCCGTCGGTGCCGATCTGGGCGCCCGCAACTATTACAAGTCGGCCGCGCCGGCCTATGTCGCGCCGATCTACAACTGGACGGGATTCTATATCGGCGGGCATGTCGGCGGCGCATTCTCCAGCGACAACAATTTCAACGGCCTCTCCACCGGCAACAACGGCAATGGCCGTTTCCTCGGCGGCGTGCAGGTCGGCGCGGACTGGCAGCTCAACCCGAATTTCGTTGTCGGCCTCGAAGGCCAGTATTCCTGGCTCTCCGGCAATGTCGGCGCGGTGTTCCCCGGTGGCTTTGCCTACACCAACGACCAGCGCGGGCTCGGCTCGATCACCGGTCGCGTCGGCTACACCTGGGGTCCGGGCCTCGTCTACGTGAAGGGCGGCTACGCCTATTCCGACAACAACGAGAAGGTGACGCTCGGCGGCACGCCGGTCGGCTTCCTCATCGATGGCGATCACCGCAACGGCTACACCGTCGGCGCCGGCATCGAATACATGTTCGCGCCGAACTGGTCGGCCAAGGCCGAGTACCAGTACTACAATTTCGGCGACGCGCATTTCGTCGCACCCGCGGGTCCGCTCGTTGCGGCCCGCAACTTCACGACCGACGACCACACCGTCAAGGCCGGCGTCAACTACCGCTTCAACTGGGCGAGCCCGGCCGCGCGTTACTGACCGGTTAGCAAAACCTTACCGTGAAGGGCCGGCAGTCTTGCCGGCCCTTCTTTTTCGCCCTGCTTTTTTCGCTCTGCGGAACGCGCGCAAGCAATTGCGCAAATTGCGATTTTTTAACCGGCCCCGTCGATACTGCGCCCCGAAAACAAGCAAGAGCGTTGGGGGAATATCGATGGCGATCCGTCTGGGCCTTGGCCGTTTCCGGCCTCGTTTCTCGTTGCCGAAATGGGGCGTGCGCTTCAGCCTGTTCGCCGCCTTCGCGGTGATCGCGGGCATGGGCCTCGTGATCTCGGCCGGCGCCGGCTTCGTGCTGCAGAATCTCGGCGGACGCATGACCGAGCTGAGCGGGCGGGACATTCCACGCCTTGCCGCAAGCCTGCAATTGTCGGCACTGAGCGCGAGCCTCGCGGCACAGGGACCGGCGCTGCTTGCAGCTCAAAGCGAGGACGCCCTGAACGAGCGCACCAGGAAGCTCAGGGAATTGCAGGAGCAGACACAGCAGAAGCTCGGCGAGATCATCGAGCTCGGCGCCGACAAGAGCGTCGTCTCCGGGCTCAGCGAGACCATCAAGAGCATCAACGAGGCGGCCCAGAGCCTGGCCAAGGCCGCCCGCGAGCGGCTGGATATCGCCGCCCTCCATGACAAGCAATATGACGCCCTGCGCAGCGCGCAGAGCGAGTTCGTCGGCGCGGCCAGTCCGGCGATGCTGAACGCTCAGACCCAGGTCAACGCCATTCTCGGGTCGGCCAACCTCTCCGCCGAAGATGCCACCGAAGCCGCGCAGACCGTCGGCCAGCTCGGCAACGTCGTCGCCAGCGGCAATCTCGCAGCCGCCGACATGAGCGCGGCCCTGTCGGCGAACACGAGCGACAAGCTCGACGACATCCAGAAGGAATTCAAGACGGCACAGGGGCGCCTGCGGTCCAACCTCGATCTGTTGCCGAACAATCAGGGCACCAAGATGCTGCGCGAGACGGCCGAAAAGCTGCTCGCGCTCGGCACCGGCAAGACCGGCGTGTTCAACCTGCGTGAGAAGGAGCTCGACTCCATCGACTACGGCCAGACCATTCTGGACGAGACGCGCAAGCTCAATGTCGGCCTCAGCATTAGCGTGCAGCAGCTCGTCGACGGCGTGCAGAAGGAGACCAACGCGTCGACCTTCCAGGCGCGCCAGGAGATCTCGCTCGCCACCGCCGTCATGCTGGCGCTCGGCGCGCTGACGCTGGTCGGCTCGGCCCTGTTCGTCTGGCTTTATGTCGGCCGCAACATCCTGCGCCGGATCGGCTCCCTGCAGCGCGCGATGCAGCTGCTTTCCGCCGGCGATCTCGACACCGAGATCGCGCGCTCGAAGCACAATGACGAGATCGGCGCGATGACCGATACGCTCCAGGTGTTCCGCGAAAGCATGCTCGAGGCCCGCGCGCTGTCGGGCGAGCAGGACAAGGATCGCGTCGCCAAGGCCGAGCGTGCCGCACGCATGGAGGCGAAGATCGCGGAGTTCGAGGGCACGGTGCGAACCGCGCTCGACAACCTCGCGCTGTCAGCCAATTCGATGCAGGCGACTGCGCAGAGCATGTCGAACACGGCCGACCAGTCAAGCGCGCTGGTGAACGCGGTCGCGTCCGCGGCCGAGGAGACCTCGGTCAACGTACAGACCGTGTCCGCCGGCACCGAGCAGCTGTCGTCCTCGATCCAGGAGATCAGCCGCCAGGTGGTCACCTCGTCCGAGATCGCCAGGAAGGCCGTCAGCGAAGCCGGCGCCACCGACACCACCGTGCAGGGCCTTGCCGACAGCGCGAGCCGCATCAGCGTCGTGGTCGATCTGATCCAGACCATCGCCTCGCAGACCAACCTGCTCGCGCTCAACGCCACCATCGAGGCGGCGCGCGCGGGCGAGGCCGGCCGCGGCTTCGCCGTGGTCGCCTCGGAGGTGAAGAGCCTGGCAAGCCAGACCGCGAAGGCGACGGAGGAGATCCGCACCCAGATCGCCAGCATGCAGTCAGTCACGACCTCCGCGGTCGGTGCCATCAGGGACATCGGCCAGACCATCGGCGAGATCAACGACGTGACCACGGCGATCGCGGCTGCGGTCGAGCAACAGGGCGCGGCAACCCGCGAGATCGCCCGCAACATCCAGCATGCGGCCGGCGGCACCAGCGAGGTCTCCAGCAACATCGTCGGCGTCTCCACCGCCTCGGCCGAAGCCGGCGCCGCTGCCACCGAAGTGCTGAGCGCCTCCGACGCGCTCCGCCGCGAAGCCGACACGCTGCGCTCGGAGATCGACGCGTTCCTCAACAACATGCGGGCGGCGTAACGCGCCTACCGCAAAAGGACTGCCCCTCCCTCTCCCGCTTGCGGGTAGGGCAATCGCATATGAGAGAGAGCTTGGCAGGTAGGCTCCTTGCGGCCCATCCTTCGAGACGCCCGCTTTTGGCGGGCTCCTCAGGATGAGGTCTTGTTTTTCGGCAAAATCTTAGACCCTCATGGTGAGGAGCGCCGCCTTACGGCGCGTCTCGAACCATGAAGGCCGAGCGCGTTCCCGCCGCAAGAGCATATGCGATAGCCCTGCGGTTGCGGGAGGGCCGGGGTGGAGGTGCCTCCGCATGTCGGAGATTCTCGGAGAAAATCCCTCTGGGGAGAGAACCCCCACCCGGCGCTTCGCGCCGACCTCCCCCGCAAGCGGGAGAGGTAAGCGAATTCGCGGCACGCCATCCCATACGACGGAAAAATCAGGCCCGGTATGACGACCATGCACGCCGCCCAGTGCCCTTTTTCGGCTGGCGCGGCGTCCCCGGTGGGTTTAAGCCGGTAGCATGCATACGAAGACCGACAGCGTGCAGTCCTCGGCCGAGGCGCTGCGTTATCCCTGGGAACAGCATCCCGGCCCCGAAGAGGTCGTGGAGGTGCGATCCGGTGTGTTGTGGGTGCGGCTGACACTGCCGTTCCGCCTCAACCACGTGAACATCTACCTGCTCGCCGACGGCGACGGTTACGCCATGGTGGATACCGGCTTCGGCAACGAAGAGACGATCGAGGCCTGGACGAAACTGTTCGAGGGTCCGCTGAAGAGCGTCAACATCACCCGGCTCATCGTCACTCATTCGCACCCTGATCATGTCGGGCTCGCGGGCTGGATCGTCGAGCGGTTCAACTGCCCGCTGGTGATGTCGCAGGTCGAATATCTCCAATCGGTTTATCACCAGAACCGCGGCACCGAGGAGCGGCGCAACGCGCAGCGGCTGTTCTTCCGCCGTCACGGCATGGACGAGTCGCTCACCGAAAAACTGCTCGGCCGCGGCCAGGATTATCTCAAGCGCGTCTCGGTGCTGCCACCATCCTATCGCCGCATCTCGCATGGCGACGAGGTCGTGATCGGCACCCGCCGGTTCAAGGTGATCACCGGCGGCGGGCACGCGCTCGACCAGGTGATGCTCTATTGCGCCGACGACAAGCTGTTCCTGTCCGCCGACCAGGTGCTGAGCAAGATCTCGCCGAACGTCAGCGTCTGGGCGGTCGAGCCCGACCAGAACTCGCTCGGCGAATATCTGGCCTCGCTGGCGAGCCTCACCACCACCCTGCCCTATGACGTGCTGGTGCTGCCCGGCCACGGCGTGCCATTCTACGGCCTGAAGACCCGCATCAAGCAGCTCGCCGATCACCACGAGGAGCGCTGCCGGCTGATCGCGGATGCCTGCCGCGAGGTGCCGAAGACCTCGCGGGAGTTGGTGCCCGTGGTGTTCAACAAGCACGTGCTGGACGAACACCAGATGGGCTTTGCCTCCGGCGAACTGGTCGCCCACGTCAATTACATGCTGGTCGAGGGCCGGCTGACGGCCGAGACGCAGGACGGCGTGCTCCAGTTCAGGACGACGTGAACGCTGCTTCGCCTCTCCCCGCTTGCGGGGAGAGGCCGGATTGCATCGGAGATGCAATCCGGGTGAGGGGGACTCTCCACGAATCCCACTATCACCGCCCCCGTGGAGAGTCCCCCTCACCCCGACCCTCTCCCCGCAAGCGGGGCGAGGGAGCAGACCTCCGCCGCGGCCACAGCTCACTTCATGTTCGCAATCGCGTGCATCGCCGCAATGTAGCCATAAGGCCCCAGCCCGCAGATCACGCCCGTCGCCACGAACGAGATCTTCGAGTGGCGGTGATATTCGTCCCGGGCGTGGATGTTGGAGATGTGGACCTCCAGCACCGGGCCGTCGAACACCTTGATCGCGTCCATGATCGCGACCGATGTGAAGGAGAAGCCGGCCGGATTGATGATGATGGCATCCGCATCCTGCCGCGCCGACTGGATCAGGTCGACGATGACACCCTCGTGGTTGGACTGGTGGAAGGCGACGGAAAGCCCGAGCTTTGCGGCATTCTCCTCGCAGTTCGCCCTGATCTGGTCGAGCGTCGTCGTGCCGTAGATATGCGGCTCACGGATACCCAGGAGATTCAGATTGGGACCGTTGAGGATCAATACGCGCTTCATGGGCCATCCTTTCGCATGGAATATCTGGAGCTGACGCCTGATCCCGCTTGAAAGAGGGATCGCGGCGGCTCAGCCCGCTCGGGCAATCATGAACGGATGGGCGCCATGGACAAAATGTCCATGCCAGGCTTGGCGACGCCGTCGCCTGTTCGATCCGGCCTCAGGCGCGGCAGGCCTGCGCTAGCCGGTTGATCCAAATCAACAATTACGGCTGGCCGGCTATTATCAATTTGCCCGGTCGCCGCGCCCGAAATGTGGGCCGGCACATGGACATTGGAGCTGGAAAAGCTCTAAAAATGAGCGGCCGCATTGGCCGGGTTCCGCTGCAGGTCTGTCGATGGATTATAACCACTTCTTCAATTCCGCCCTCGATCGTCTCCACACCGAGCGCCGCTACCGCGTTTTCGCCGACCTCGAGCGCATGGCCGGCCGGTTCCCGCATGCGGTCTGGCACTCGCCGAAGGGCAAGCGCGACGTCGTGATCTGGTGCTCCAACGATTATCTCGGAATGGGCCAGCACCCGAAGGTCGTGGGCGCCATGGTCGAGACCGCGACCCGCGTCGGCACCGGCGCCGGGGGAACGCGCAACATCGCCGGCACGCACCATCCGCTGGTGCAGCTCGAGGCCGAGCTCGCCGATCTCCACGGCAAGGAAGCCGCGCTGCTGTTCACCTCCGGCTACGTCTCGAACCAGACCGGCATTGCAACCATCGCCAAGCTCATTCCGAACTGCCTGATCTTGTCGGACGAGCTCAACCACAATTCGATGATCGAGGGCATCCGCCAGTCCGGCTGCGAGCGGATCGTGTTCCGCCACAACGATCTCGCCGATCTCGAAGAGCTGTTGAAGGCCGCCGGTCCGAACCGGCCGAAGCTGATCGCCTGCGAGAGCCTCTATTCCATGGACGGCGACGTGGCTCCGCTCGCAAAAATCTGCGATCTCGCCGAGAAGTATGGCGCGATGACCTATGTCGACGAGGTCCACGCGGTCGGCATGTACGGCCCGCGCGGCGGCGGCATCGCCGAGCGTGACGGCGTGATGCATCGCATCGACATCCTCGAAGGCACGCTGGCGAAAGCGTTCGGCTGCCTCGGCGGCTACATCGCCGCCAACGGCCAGATCATCGACGCCGTGCGCTCCTACGCGCCGGGCTTCATCTTCACCACCGCGCTGCCGCCGGCGATCTGCTCGGCCGCGACCGCCGCGATCAAGCATCTGAAGACCTCGAACTGGGAGCGCGAGCGCCACCAGGACCGCGCCGCCCGCGTCAAGGCGATCCTCAACGCCGCCGGCCTGCCGGTGATGTCGAGCGACACCCACATCGTGCCGCTGTTCGTCGGCGATCCCGAGAAGTGCAAGCAGGCCTCCGACCTGCTGCTGGAAAACCACGGCATCTACATCCAGCCGATCAACTATCCGACCGTCGCCAAGGGCACCGAGCGGCTGCGCATCACGCCCTCGCCCTATCACGACGACGGCCTGATCGATCAGCTCGCCGAAGCCCTGCTGCAAGTCTGGGACCGCCTCGGCCTGCCGCTCCGCGAGAAGTCGCTGGCCGCGGAGTAGGGCGCTCGTCTTTCTCCAATCCAACGCGCACCGTCCCCGGGGCTACCCCCCCTCCCCAGCCCTCCCCCGCAAGGGGGGAGGGAGCACAGTGTTGCTTGCGGAATCAGGCAAAGTACACGGCGCGCTCATCTAGCCTCGCACTCCGCTCTTTCCGTTCCCTCCCCCCTTGCGGGGGAGGGTCAGGGAGGGGGGTGCCACACGGGGACTCGCTCAGTATTCCCAAGGCCGCCCTCGCGCACACGGCAGCGCGCCAGCGGCTTAACCTCGATGATAGTTCCTAAACGCCCCGGGAAAATCGCTGTCGCTTGCGGCGGCTTAACGCGCTAAATTTGCTCGGAAAATGAGATCGGGCGCGAGGTTTCGCGCCCAGGGAGAGCGCGCTCGCCATGCTGCACGACTGGGGCGTGATCGTTGCCGCCTTCGGCTACATCGGCTTCCTGTTCCTGGTGGCGAGCCACGGCGACCGCCGCTCGCCGGCCAAGCCCGGCCGTGCCTCCGGGCTGATCTATCCGCTGTCGCTGGCGATCTACTGCACCTCCTGGACCTTCTTCGGCTCGGTCGGCTTCGCCACCCGCACCTCGACCGACTTCCTCGCGATCTATGTCGGCCCTGTCCTGATGATCGGGCTCGGCACCGGCGTGCTGCGCCGCGTGATCCAGCTCGCCAAAACCCACAACATCACCTCGACCGCCGACTTCATCGGCGCGCGCTACGGCAAGAGCCAGGCGGTGGCCGCGACCGTGGCGCTGATCGCGATCATCGGCTCGGTGCCCTACATCGCGCTCCAGCTCAAGGCAGTGGCCTCCTCGCTGGAGACGATCTTGAGCGAGGACCAGGCCTTCTCCCACATCCCGATCCTCGGCGACATGGCGCTGATGGTGACGCTGGCGATGGCGGCCTTCGCCGTGCTGTTCGGCACGCGGCAGACCGACGCGACCGAGCACCAGCACGGCCTGATGCTCGCGATCGCGACCGAATCCATCGTCAAGCTGGTCGCCTTCCTCGCTGCCGGCATCTTCGTCACGTTCTGGATGTTCTCGCCGCACGAGCTGGTCGAGCGCGCCATGAAGACGCCGGAGGCGGTGCGCACGATCAACTATTCGCCGTCGATCGGCAACTTCCTCACCATGACGCTGCTGTCGTTCTGCGCGATCATGCTGCTGCCGCGCCAGTTCCACGTCAGCGTGGTGGAGAATTCGTCCGATGCCGAGGTCGGCCGCGCGCGCTGGCTGTTCCCGCTCTATCTCGTCGCCATCAATTTGTTCGTGATCCCGATCGCCCTCGCCGGCCTCGTCAGCTTCCCGTTCGGCGCCGTCGATCCCGACATGTATGTGCTGGCGTTGCCGATGGAGGGCGGCGCGGAGCTGCTCAGCGTCGCGATCTTCGTCGGCGGCCTGTCGGCGGCAACCGCGATGGTCATCGTCGAATGCGTCGCGCTCTCGATCATGGTCTCGAACGACCTCGTGGTGCCGCTGGTGCTGCAGCGCCGGCCCGAGGGGCGCACCGGCGGGGCCGATTTCAGCGACTTCCTGCTGCGCTCGCGGCGGCTTGCGATCTTCGCCATCATGGTGATGGCCTATTTCTACTATCGCGCGCTCGGCAACACCCAGCTCGCGGCGATCGGCCTGCTCTCCTTCGCCGCCATCGCCCAACTCGCACCCAGCTTCTTCGGCGGGCTGCTCTGGCGGCGCGCGACCGCGCGCGGCGCGATCGGCGGCATGCTGGTCGGATTCGCGGTGTGGGTCTACACGCTGTTCCTGCCGAGCTTCATGGACTCCTCGACGTCAGGCATCCTGCTGCTGCAGCACGGCCCGTTCGGCATCGAGGCGCTGCGGCCGCAGGCACTGTTCGGTGCCGACCTCCCGCCGCTGCTGCACGGTGTCGCCTGGTCGCTGTCGCTCAACATCCTCACCTATGTCGCTCTGTCGCTGGCACGGCAGCCGACCTCGATCGAGCTTGTCCAGGCCGACCTGTTCGTGCCGAACACGCTTGCGCCGATCGCCCCGAACTTCCGCCGCTGGCGCACCACGATCACGGTGCAGGACATCCAGAGCACGGTCGCGCAATATCTCGGCCCCGACCGCGCGCGGCACTCCTTCGAGGCCTTCGCGGCCCGGCGCAACATGCGGCTGGAGCCCGGCGCGCCCGCCGATTTCGAGCTGTTGCAGCACGCCGAGCATTTGATTGCCTCCTCGATTGGCGCGGCCTCCTCGCGGCTCGTGATGTCGCTCTTGCTGCGCAAGCGGACGGTCTCGGCGAAGGCCGCGCTGAAACTGCTCGATGATTCCCATGCAGCGCTGCATTTCAACCGCGAGGTCCTGCAGACCGCGCTCAACCATGTGCGCCAGGGCATCGCGGTGTTCGACGCCGACCTGCAGCTGATCTGCTCCAACCGCCAGTTCGGCGATCTCCTCAACGTGCCGCCGCATTTCATCCAGTTCGGTACGCCTTTGCGCGAGATCCTGGAATTCATGGGAGCGAGCAATCCCACCGACCCGGCCGAGCGCGAAACCCTGCTGGAGGTACGCCTCGCGGCCTACACCACCGACAGCGAGCCCTATCTGGAGCGCCTGCCGGACCGGCACATGGTGATCGAGGTGCTGACCAACCGCATGCCCGGCGGCGGCTTCGTCATCACCTTCACCGACGTCACGCCGACCTTCGAAGCGGCCGAAGCGCTGGAGCGCGCCAATGCGACGCTGGAGAAGCGCGTGCGCGACCGCACCGAGGAGCTGACGCTGCTGAACTCGGAGCTGGCGCTCGCCAAGAGCACGGCGGAAGACGCCAACATCTCCAAGACGCGATTCCTCGCCGCCGCCAGCCACGACATTCTCCAACCGCTGAACGCGGCACGGCTTTATGTCACGAGCCTCGTCGAGCGCCAGCACAGTGGCGAGGAGACGCGGCTGGTCGAGAACATCGACGAGTCGCTGCAGGCGATCGAGGAGATCCTCGGCGCGCTGCTCGACATCTCGCGGCTCGATGCCGGCGCGATGACGACCTCGATCTCGAGCTTCAGGATGGCCGATCTGATGCGCTCGCTGGAGATCGAGTTCGCTCCGATCGCGCGCGCCAAGGGCCTCGAGCTTGTCTTCGTGCCCTGCTCGCTGCCGGTGAAGTCGGACAGGCTTCTGCTGCGGCGGTTGCTTCAGAACCTGATCTCCAATGCGATCAAATACACCCCGCGCGGCCGCGTGCTGGTCGGCTGCCGCCGCCGCGGCGAATCGCTCAAGATCTGTGTCTACGACACCGGCGTCGGCATCCCCGCCGTCAAGCGCGGCGAGATCTTCAAGGAATTCCACCGCCTCGAGCAGGGTGCGCGAATTGCGCGCGGCCTGGGGCTCGGGCTGTCGATCGTCGAGCGGCTGGCGCGCGTGCTCAAGCACGGCATCGCGATCGACGCCAATGCCAGCGGCGGCTCGGTATTCTCCGTGACCGTGCCGACGGCAAAGGCGGTGACCCACACCGCTGCGGTCACCAGCGCGACGCCGCTGGCGCGCACGCCGATCGCGGGCGCGCTGATCGTCTGCATCGAGAACGATGCGGCGATCCTCGACGGCATGCGCACGCTGCTGAAGGCCTGGGACGCCGAGGTCATCGCGGTGGCCGATCCGGAAGCCGCGATCGCGGCGATCGAGGTCGCCGGCCGCCGCGTCACCGGCCTCCTCGTCGACTACCATCTCGACCGCGGCAACGGTATCGCCGCCATCCGCGACATCCGCCGCCGCTTCGGCGACAGCATTCCCGCGATCCTGATCACCGCCGACCGCAGTCCTGCCGTGCAGGTCGCCGCGCGCGAGGAAAACATCGCGGTGCTGAACAAGCCGGTAAAGCCCGCCTCGCTCCGCGCTTTGCTCGGGCAGTGGCGCACGCAGCAGATGGTGGCAGCGGCGGAGTGAGCGGCGGAACGGAAGCAGGACGTGCTTTCACGCGTCCCGTCATCCTTCGAGGCCTCCGCTACGCTCCGGCACCTCCAGCGACAATGGCTTCGCCATTGCGCGGGGATGACGGTCTAATAGCAGCGAACGGCTCTTACCCCGTCGGCGAGCCCTGTTTCCACTGGCCGCCGGCGATCTTGGCGGCGGCGATCACGGCCTGCGTGCGGCTCTCGACGCCGAGCTTTTGCAGGATCGCAGAGACATGCGCCTTGATGGTCGCCTCGGAGACACCGAGCTCGTAGGCGATTTGCTTGTTGAGCAGCCCTTCCGACAGCATCATCAGGACCCGCACCTGCTGCGGGGTCAGCGTCACCAGGCGGTCGCGCAGGCGGGTCATGTCGGGATCGGCCACGGCCGACAGGTCGGTGTCGGCGGGAACCCAGACGTCGCCGTCCATGATCTTGAGGATGGCGTCGCGCAGCGTCTCGACGCCGAAGCGCTTGGGGATGAAGCCGGAGGCGCCGAAATCGAGCGAGCGGCGGATGGTGGCGCTGTCGTCAGAAGCCGAGACGATCACCACCGGGATCGCAGGATATTGCGCTCGCAGATAGATCAGGCCGGAAAAGCCCGAGATCCCGGGCATCGAGAGGTCGAGCAGGATCAGGTCGAAGTCGGGGGTCTGCTCCAGGAGTTTCGTCAGATCCTCGAACGATCCCGCCTCGTCGATCTTGGCCGAGGTCAGGACGCCCGCCACGGCCTGCCGTAGCGCGTCGCGGAACAGGGGATGATCATCGGCGATGACGAGATGGGTGGAGGGAGCGTTCATCGATCTCTTCTGTGGTTCGACGGGCCGGTTAGCTGGACCCGCGCCTCGGTCAATTCTTTCCCGGCCGGCCGTGGCATGCAAGTACACATTATCCCTTTGCTGCAAAGGGGTTAATCCGCAAAGCGTGGCCCCGGGTACCCGCGGCGTCAGGCCAATGTCAGTGCGCAAGGCCGAAAGTCGTATTGGGGCGAGTTTCACGCCGATGTTACCTTCACCGCAAGACCCAGGTTGATCCGGCTCGTCCGGACAACCCGGGACGCGAGGAAACGCATTTCGGGGAGCGACCCAATATGTCGACAGTTGCTGTGTCTCAGGCACGCGCGGGGGGTATGACGAAGGACGAACGGTTCGTCATTCTCGCCTCTTCGCTCGGTACCGTCTTCGAGTGGTACGATTTCTACCTCTACGGCTCGCTGGCCGGCATCATCGGCGCGCAGTTCTTCTCGGATTATCCGCCCGCCACCCGCGACATCTTCGCGCTGCTCGCCTTCGCGGCCGGCTTCCTGGTGCGTCCGTTCGGCGCGATCGTGTTCGGGCGCGTCGGCGACATCGTCGGCCGCAAATACACCTTCCTCGTCACCATCCTCATCATGGGTATGTCGACCTTCATCGTCGGCCTGCTGCCGAACGCGGCAACCATCGGCATCGCGGCCCCGATCATCCTGATCGCGCTGCGCCTCGCCCAGGGTCTGGCACTCGGCGGCGAATATGGCGGTGCGGCGACCTACGTTGCCGAGCATGCCCCGAACGGCAGGCGCGGCTACTACACCTCCTTCATCCAGACCACTGCCACGCTCGGCCTGTTCCTGTCGCTGCTGGTGATCCTGTTCACCCGCACCGCGACGGGCGAAGCCGACTTCGCGAAGTGGGGCTGGCGCATCCCGTTCCTGGTCTCGGTGCTGCTGCTCGGCATCTCGGTCTGGATCCGGCTGCGGCTCAATGAATCGCCGATCTTCCAGAAGATGAAGGACGAGGGGAAGAGCTCGAAGGCGCCGCTGACGGAGGCCTTCGCGAACTGGCAGAACGGCAAGCTCGTCCTGCTCGCTTTACTCGGTGGCACCATGGGCCAGGGCGTGGTCTGGTACACCGGCCAGTTCTATGCGCTGTTCTTCCTGCAATCGATCCTCAAGGTCGACGGCTACACCGCCAACCTGTTGATCGCCTGGTCGCTGCTGTTCGGCACCGGCTTCTTCATCGTGTTCGGCGCGCTCTCCGACAGGATCGGCCGCAAGCCGATCATCCTCGGCGGCTGCCTGATCGCGGCGCTGACCTTCTTCCCGATCTTCAAGATGATCACCACCAACGCCAACCCGGCGCTGGAGAAGGCGATCGAATCGACGAAGGTCGAGGTGGTGGCCGATCCCCTGACCTGCGGCGATCTGTTCAATCCGGTCGGCACCCGCATCTTCAGTGCACCTTGCGACATCGTGCGCGCCTTCCTGTCACAGTCGTCGGTCAGGTACACGACGGCCCCCGCCCCGGCAGGCTCGGGGGTCAAGGTCGTCGTCAATGGCAAGGAAGTGCCCTACGCGAACGCCAAGGACGGCAACCCGGCGGTCCTCGCCGCGGTGCAGGCGGCCGGCTATCCTAAGGCGGGCGACGCCGGCATCGTGAAGATGTCGAACCCGTTCGACATCTTCCGTCCGCAGGTGGCTGCGATCATCGGCTTGCTCTTCATCCTGGTGATCTTCGTCACCATGGTGTACGGGCCGATCGCGGCGATGCTTGTCGAGCTGTTCCCGACCCGCATCCGCTACACCTCGATGTCGCTGCCCTATCACATCGGTAACGGCTGGTTCGGCGGCCTCCTGCCCGCGACCGCGTTCGCGATCGTGGCCTCGACCGGCGACATCTATGCCGGCCTCTGGTACCCGATCGTGTTCGCGGTGATCACCGCGGTGGTCGGCTTCCTGTTCCTGCCCGAGACGAAGGACGTCGATATCAAGGCGACCTGATCGGACGGGCCGATCCCTGCCAAATACAAGCCGGCCGCGGATCCCGCGGCCGGTTTTGTTTTGGGCGGCTACCGATTGCCGCCAATGAACTGCAGCACGACCTCGCGCTGGTGCGGGCGCCTGCGGTGCTCGATGAGATAGATCGCCTGCCACGTGCCAAGTGCGAGCCTGCCGTTCAGGACCGGCACGTTGAGCGAGGTCTGCGTCAGCATCGTCTTGACGTGCCCGGGCATGTCGTCGGGCCCTTCGGCATCATGCGTCCAGGGCGCATCCTCCGGCGCGAGCCGCGCCAGCGCGGTGGTGAGATCGACCAGAACGGAAGGGTCGGCGTTTTCCTGGATCGTCAGCGAGGCCGAGGTGTGACGGATGAACAGCGTCAACGCGCCGGTCCCGGCGCCGGCCTCCGCGATGAACTTCGCAGCTTCACCGGTGAGATCGGTGAAGCCGCGACCTTGCGTCTGCACCGTGAGCAGCGACGAGGTGATGGTGGTGGCCTGCGCCGTTGATGGCGCTGATCGCGTAGTCGATGTCATAAAGGGTCTCGTTGTCTCGAACGCTCTTGTAGGGTGGGCAAAGGCGCGTCAGCGCCGTGCCCACCTCTTCTGCCGCAATCGTGAAAAAGGTGGTGGGCACGGCGCAAGGACGCCTTTGCCCACCCTACGAAGAACGCGTTTGCGAGCCATCCGTTCGCGAATGCTCCGCGTCAAATCTTCCCCGACACGTCCTTCTGCACCCGGTTGGCCATCTCGATCAGCCGCCGCCATGTCCGCTCGAGGAACGACATCACGCGATCCACGTCCTGGTCGCTGGGCAGCGGGATCTCGATCCTGCGGTCGCCTTCGGCGACCTTCGGCGGCCCCTTCTTCAACTGATCGGATTTCGGCAGAGCCTCCTCGACCTTGCCCGACACGGTCGGCCCGGCCGCGAGGTCAGCCTTCAACTTCTCGACCTCGGCCTGCAGGCGGCCGATTTCGGCGTCGAGCGCGGAACGTTCGTCAGGCACCGCATAGCAGGCCCAGCCGGCATCATTCTTGGTGCATGTCGAGACCGTGCCGGTGCGGGTGTCGAGCCGAAGCACGCCCTCGGGAATCGGCGTCATTGTGTAGCGGCCGTTTTCAGTGTCGGGCGCGGATTGCGCCACCACCCCGCCGCCGCCGATCGCGAGCAGTGTGACGGCCGCCGCCAAAGACCATTTCAAGGACCATGACCTCAACAATGACGTCGCTGCTGGTTTCATTGCGCTGCTCCGCCACGACGCGCCTGTGGATAGCTGCAATCCTACACCCGCCCGGACGACGCCGCACGGCTTCCCGTGGAAAACCCGCCTGCGACATCAACGATCGCGGCGGCCGGTTTGATCCTGGAAATGGCGGCTGAACCTCAAGCCGTGTCGGCGGATCGCGCGGAGAGCTGCTGCGGTGCGGCGTCACGCTGTGTGCAGCGCTGACGCGCGCGGCAATATCATCAGCCAAATCAATACCATAGCAGAACAAGACGCAATCGTGACTTGGCTTGACTTGATTATGTGCCATCAGTATGGTCCGCGCGGCTTTTGAGGGTGTTGGGCGTAATTTCCATTCAGCCGCGGCGTTTCGGGTCTTCGTTGCATGACACAGGGCACGGGACACGGCGAGAATGGAAATGGCGATAGATCGCCCGAGGAAGCTGCGCTTTCCGAACGGCTCGGAAGTCTTAATCGGCGGTTGTCCGAAATTCGCGACCGCAAGAGCAAGACCGAGCAACCCGCAGGTGACGGTGGAGACGGAGCGGCCAGAGCCTCGGCGATGGCGCTTGGTTTTCGGTTATCCTCCGAGTTGATCGCCGGTGTCATTGTCGGAGCGGGGATTGGCTGGGGGTTCGACCGCTTGCTGTCGACGTCGCCTTTCGGATTTATCGCGTTCACGCTGCTGGGCTTCGTGGCCGGCGTGGTGAATGTGGTGAGGTCGGCGGGCGCGGGTCAAAACAGACGCGGTGGTTCGTAGCCCGGCCTGAGGAATTGATCGCGCCGGCCTCGCCGGTGCGGGCCGGCCCGGCCGGCAGACCGAGACCAGCCGGCTAGCCCGGCAGACCGAGAGATGCCGCGCGGATGACAATCGACCCGATCCATCAGTTCAACATCGAGCCTCTCTTCACGATCGGCCATATCGGCAATCACACGATCGCCTTCACCAATTCGTCGCTCTACATGCTGGTGGCGGTAGCGGTGATCTCGATCCTGATGCTCGCCAGCGGCACGCAGCTCGTTCCCGGCCGCCTGCAGTCGATCGCCGAGATTTCCTACGAATTCGTCGCCACCATGATCCGCAGCAACGCCGGCGCGGAAGGCATGAAGTTCTTCCCGCTGATCTTCTCGCTGTTCATGTTCATCTGCGTCTCGAACCTCGTAGGCATCATCCCCTACACCTTCACGGTCTCGAGCCATCTGATCGTCACCGCCGCGCTCGCGCTTCTGGTCTTCTTCACCGTCCTGATCTACGGCGTCTACAAGAACGGCCTGAAATTCTTCAAGATTTTCGTTCCCCACGGCGTCCCCGGCTACATCCTGCCGCTGGTCATGTTCATCGAGATCCTGTCGTTTTTCCTGCGGCCGGTCTCGCACAGCGTTCGTCTGTTCGCCAACATGCTGGCCGGCCACATCGCGCTGAAGGTGTTCGCGGGCTTCGTCGCCATGCTCGGCGTCTCGCTCGGCGCCGTCGGCTGGATCGGCGGCGTGATGCCGCTGGCCCTCACGGTCGCGCTGACCGCGCTGGAGCTCCTGGTCGCGTTCCTCCAGGCCTACGTGTTCGCGATCCTGACCTGCATCTACCTCAACGACGCCCTTCATCCCGGACACTGAGCGGTCCGGGGGAGTTTCCACCCACAACCCAATCTTTCTTCCAAGGAGTCTAAAATGGATCCGGCAGCAGCAAAACTTATCGGCGCGGGCATCGCGTGCATCGGCATGGGCGGTGCGGGCGTCGGCGTGGGCGTGATCTTCGGAAACTACCTCGCCGCAGCCGTTCGCAACCCGTCGGCCGCTCAGGGCCAGTTCGGCAACCTGATCTTCGGCTTCGCCGTGACCGAAGCGCTCGGCATCTTCTCGCTGCTGATCGCGCTGCTCTTGCTGTTCGTTCCGCTCTGAGGACGACGTTTTTCGCGCCGTTCCATGCTTTTGGGACGGCGCGCGTGACAGCAACAGGAGATCTCCATGGCTGAGAGTCATGGCGGCGCAAAAGGTCCGGCGGCGGGCGCTCACACCGAGGCTGACGGTGGTCACCACGGTGGCGGCTTTCCGCCGTTCGAGAGCAGCACCTATGCTTCGCAGCTGGTGTCGCTCGCGATCTTCTTCGTCGTGCTTTATGTGATCGTGTCCAAGCTCGCTCTGCCGCGCGTCGGCGGTGCGATCGAGGCGCGTCAGAACAAGATCGAGGGCGACCTCGCCGAGGCGCAGAAGCTGAAGGACCAGTCCGACGCGGCGCTGAAGGCCTATGAGAGCGAGCTCGCTTCGGCGCGCGCGCGGGCACAGGCGATCGGCAACGAGACCCGCGACAAGCTGAACGCTCAGGCGGAAGCCGAGCGCAAGGCGCTGGAAGAGCAGTTGGCGGCCAAGCTCGCCGGGGCGGAGAAGACCATCGCCTCGACCCGCGCGACCGCCATGAGCAACGTCCGCGGCATCGCGGCCGATGCGGCCGGCACGATCGTGCAGCGTCTCACGGGCGTCGTGCCCGACGCGGCCTCGGTCAATGCCGCGGTCGATGCGTCCCTGAAAGGTTAGTCGATATGTTCCTCGAACCTGAGTTTTGGGTCGCCGTCGCCTTCGTGGTCCTGATGGTGATTTTCGGCTATCTCGGGATCTTCAAGACCGTGCTGACGACGCTCGATCATCGCGCCGCCCGCATCAAGGCCGAGCTGGACGACGCCCAGCGTCTCAAGGAAGAGGCCGCCAAGGTGCTTGCCGACTACAAGGCGCGCAGCGCCACGGCCGAGCGCGAGGCAGCCGACATCATCGCCAACGCCAAGGCCGAAGCCGAGCGCATCGCGTCCGACGCCAAGGCGAAAATGGAAGACTTCGTCGCTCGCAGAACCAAGACCGCGGAGAGCAAGATCGCGCTCGCCGAGGCCCAGGCGCTGGCCGATGTCCGCGCCGCGGCCGCGGAAGCCGCCGTCCAGGCCGCTTCGACCATCCTGTCGCAGTCGGTCAAGGGCCAGGTCGCCGACGACCTGCTCGCCAAGGGCATCACCGAGGTCCGGCAGAAGCTGAACTAACGGCTTCCGCCCTCACCAATCAAAAAGCCGGCGCGAAAGCGCCGGCTTTTTTGTTGGCGATGCGTGAACTGCTCTCGTGTCCCGGACGCGGCGCGGCATGAAATGACGCGACGCAGAGCCGGACCCATCGGCTCGCGATGGATAGGCCCCGGCTCTGCGGAGCACCGCTACGCGTTGCACCGCGTCCGGGGCATGAGAGACCTACTTCTTCTTCCCGCGCGCCTTCGGCTCGGGCGCCAGCGCCTGCGGGTCAAATCCGACGTAAAAGACATAGGCATCGGCGACCGCGGCCGAGGGCATCGGATAGACCAGGTCCTCGGCGACGAAGGTAAAGGGCACGCTGCCGCCTTCCGGCAGCGACACCGTGATCCGGTAGGCCTTCGAGGCGATCACCTTCTCGCCGACGCCGCCCTGCACCACGGCGACGCGCAAGGGGACCTCGATCGAGCTCGGCGCGCCGGCAGGGCCCGCGATGACGCGGCCCTGGACGCCGATGCGCGCGGTGATCTCGCCGCCGTTGCGGACGCATTCGCGCGCCATCTTGGTGACCGTGGCCTGGAAGCGGACGTCATTGCCGATCGCCTGCTTGCCAGGGGCTGCGGCGGCGTAGGTGGACGCGCCGGCGCGCACCGTGACCTGGGGACAATCGACGTCGTCGGCCGGCGGCTGGCCCGGCGCAGGCGCCGGATTGGTCTGGGCCGGCTCGTCGGACTTGCCCCCGAACAGGCTCTTGAAGCGGTCGGAAAGCGACTGCGCCGCCACCGGCGAGACGGAAGCGAGCGCAACCGACAGCGCCAGCGCGATCACCGGACCCCGGCGCAACGCATTTCGCGATGATCGAAGCTGCTTCACCATGAACGCCTGTACTCCATGAAAAGGTTCCGGCGAATGGCCGGCTGACCCGCGCGTTATATCGTCAAAATCGGCGAACCCAAGGCAGGAAACAAGGCAGGAAGGACGGCCCAAGCCCAGACTTTGGCTGCATGGACGGATCAGGTTCAGCCGCGGAAATCCTCGTGCAGCAGGCCGAACAGCAGATGGTCCTGCCAGACCCCGTTGATGCAGAGATAGCGCCGCGCCAACCCCTCCCGGGAGAAGCCGCATTTCTCCAGCACCCGGATCGACGGCGCGTTGGTGGGGATGCAGGCGGCTTCGACCCGGTGCAGGTTGAGCTCGCCGAACAGCGTCGGGAGCAGCACCCGCAGCGCCGCCGTCATGTAACCACGATGGGCATGGGGCTGGCCGACCCAGTAACCGATGGTGCCGGCCTGCACGATGCCGCGCCGGACATTGGCGAGCGTGATGCCGCCGACCATGGCGCTGTCGAGTTCGCGGAAGATCAGGAAGGGGTAGGAGCGATCCGCGGCAATATCCTCGGCATAGCGGCGCAGGCGGCGGCGGAAGCCGGACCGGGTGAGATCGTCCGACGGCCAGATCGGCTCCCAGGGCGTGAGATAGTCGCGGCTGGTCTCCCGCAGATGTGCCCATTGCAGGAAGTCCGACATCTGCGGGGCGCGCAGCAACAGCCCGTTGCCGCGTGGCGCGAGGGCGGCGGGTCCACTGGATGGCAGGCGAAAAAGAGCCATGGTGATGCTTCCGGGGGGCGTCAGCCCTTGCGCAGCTCCTAGTGAAGCCGCGCCTTGGCGCGCGCCCGGGTCAATCCTTCCGCAAAAGACACCGCCGTGTCCAGACCCCTGCCGCTGCCCAATGCAACCACCGCAGGTCGGCTGCGCGAAAGCAGCGCACGCGCCGCGTCGCGGGTCGATTCGACACTGACGGCGTCGATCCGGGCCACTAGCTCCTGCACCGTCTGCGGCCGCCCATAGGCGAGCACGTGCCGGGCGAGCTGCTCGGCCCGGGAGCTGCAGCTCTCCAGCGCCATCAGGAGGCCGGCCTTCATCTGCGCCTTGGCGCGCGCAACCTCGGCTTCGGTCAGCGTCTCCACCGACTCGTTCATGATGTCGACGACGACCTCCATCATCTCGGGCGCGTCGGCGGGATCGGTGCCGGTGTAGAGTCCGAAGAAGCCGGTATCGCTATAGGGCGCGTGGAAGGTGTAGATCGAGTAGCAGAGGCCGCGCTTCTCACGCACCTCCTGGAACAGCCGCGACGACATTCCGCCGCCGAGGATGTTGGTGAAGACCTGGAGCGAGAACAGCGACGGCTCGATCTGCGGCACGCCTTCCAGCGCCAGCGTCAGATGCGCCTGCTCGAGCTCGCGATGCACCACCTTGGCGCCGCCCTGGCCGAAGGTCGCAGCCTGCGGCTTCGGGCCCGGCGCCGCCTCGAAGCTCGCAAACCGGTTCTCGACCTCGGCGACGACCTGCCTGTGATCGACGGCGCCTGCGGCCGCCACCACCATGTCGGGGCCGCGATAATGCGTCGAGAGATAGCCACGGAGCATGTCGCGGTTGAAGCCGCGCAACGTCTTCGCCGTGCCGAGCAGCGAGCGGCCCATCGGCTGGTCGGGATAGCAGAGCTCGTTGAGATGTTCGAACACGACGTCGTCGGGCGTGTCCTGCGCGGCGCCGATCTCCTGCACGATGACGTTCTTCTCGCGCTCGAGCTCTTCCGGCTCGAAGGCGGGATTGGCGAGGATGTCGGCGAGCACGTCGAGCGCGAGCGGCACGTCGGCCTTCATCACCCGCGCGTAATAGGATGTCGTCTCGGTCGAGGTGCCGGCATTGAGGTCGCCGCCGACCGCCTCGATCTCCTCGACGATTTCACGCGAGGAGCGCCGCGTCGTGCCCTTGAATGCCATGTGCTCGAGCAGATGCGAGATGCCATGCTCGTTCGGCCTCTCGTCGCGGCCGCCGACGCCGGCCCAGACGCCGAGCGCGGCGGTCTCGACGTGAGGCATGTTGTCGGTGACGATGGTGAGGCCGGATGCAAGCTTGGAGATCTCGACGCTCATCCGGCTACTCCCTGTTTTGCGGCGCGGCTGACCGACAGCACGAACCGCTCCACCTCGCTCTGGTCGTTCTTCATCACCTTCATGTGTTCGGATTTGGTCATCAGACCATCCAGCCATGCCGGCAGTTGCGGCCGCTGGCCGCAGGCCGCCTCCACCGCATCGGGGAATTTGGCCGGATGCGCGGTGGAGAGCACGATGCCGGGCACCGTCGTATCGGTGGTGTCGCGGTCGGCCACCGCCAGCGCCACCGCGGTGTGGGGATCGACGAGTTCGCCAGCTTCCCGCCAGGCGGCGCGGATCGCCGCTGCGGTCTCGGTCTCGTCGGCACGGCCGGCGTCGAACTCCTCGCGGATCGCCGCGAGCATGGCGTCGGGCAGCACGAAGCGCCCGGACTGCTTTAGCGAGTCCATCAGCCGGCGCACGACAGGCGCATCACGCCGGCTCGCCTCGAACAGCAGCCGCTCGAAATTCGAGGAGATCTGGATGTCCATCGATGGCGAGGCCGTGGCGTGCACCTCACGCACCTCGTAGATCCCGGTCTTGAGCGTGCGCGCCAGGATGTCGTTGACGTTGGCGGCGATGTGCAGGGTCCGCACCGGCAGGCCCATGCGCTTGGCAACGTAGCCGGCAAAGATGTCGCCGAAATTGCCGGTCGGCACCACGAAATCCACCGCACGCGCCGGCGCGCCGACCGCAACCGCGGAGGTGAAGTAGTAGACCACCTGGGCGACGATGCGCGCCCAATTGATGGAGTTGACGCCGGACAGTGCGGTCGCATCGCGGAAGCGGTGATTGTTGAACATCCCCTTCACGAGCGCCTGGCAGTCGTCGAACGTGCCTTCGATGGCGAGCGCGTGGACGTTGGCCGCCCCCGTCGTCGTCATCATCCGCTGCTGCACCTCGGAGATGCGCCCGTGCGGGAACAGCACGATGAGATCGACATTCTCAAGGCCCGCGAACGCCTCGACCGCCGCGCCGCCGGTGTCGCCTGAGGTCGCGACCACGATGGTGGTGCGCTGGCCGCGCTTGGCGAGCACGTGATCCATCAGCCGCGAGATCAACTGCATCGCGACGTCCTTGAAGGCGAGCGTTGGACCGTGGAACAGCTCCAGCACGAACTGGTGCGGCGACATCTGCCGCAACGGCACCACCGCCGGATGGCGGAAGGTGGCATAGGCCTCGTTCGCCATGCGGCCGAGCTCGGCATCCGAAATCTCACCGCCGGTGAAGGGGCGGATGACGTCGACCGCGACCTCCCAATAGGGGCGGCCGAAGAAGCTCGCGATCGTCGCAGCCGAGAGTTGCGGCCAGGTCACCGGAACGTAGAGGCCGCCGTCGCGGGCAAGCCCGGTCAGCATCACGTCGCAGAAGCCGAGTTCGGGGGCCTCGCCCCTGGTCGAGATATAACGAGTCAAAACCGCCCTCCAAAGGCCGGCCCAAGCCCAAGCTTGCACCTTAAGCCTTTGATTTCATGATGTTCCTAGTTCTTTCGCCACAAGCTCACCGGCACCATAAAGTGTTTTGCGGCCTCGGGAAACCGCTTCCCGCTCCGCTTGGCGCCCCACGAAAAAGGGCTGCGGCGATGCCGCAGCCCTCTCTTGGAAGGTCTGTCGTTGTTTCTTGCAGACCCGTTTGCCTCGTTCGGGACGCCTACCCGTTGAATTGCTCGCGCGAGCTTTCCCCGCGTGTCATCAAATCGTCAAGGGCAAAAACGACGTACCTCTGCAAATGTTCCGATTCTTCCCGATGCAGATTTAGCCGCGCTCAACGCAAGCGAGCGTGGCACTCCCTTTTCTTGCCATTTTTTCCCGATCGTCGGGCAATGCCAGGAACAACGGCGGCATCCGCCGATTGTGTCGGCGGATGGTGTCCGCCTTGTCCACGCATTGCCCAACCCAGAGACGGCACCGATCCCCGCCGGCCGGACCGGCTGCAGCCCCGAGCCGCCCGGTCCGGTCCCTGCCGGGACAATCAGCTCATACCGATTTCGACGGCGATCCGGATCAGGTCGGAATGGTTCTTGGCGCCGAGCTTCTGCTTGAGCAGGGACGTGGTGTTGGCGACCGTCTTGTAGGAGATGCCGAGCGCCTCGGCGACCTCGACGATCTTGTCGCCGCGGCCAAGCAGGCGGAGAATTTCGAGTTCGCGCGGTGTCATCTGCGAGGCCGGATTGGCCTTGATCGCCGCGCCCGAGAACGTCACGGCCTCAGCGAGTTGCGGCGAGATGAAGTTGTCGCCCGCGACCACCTTGCGCACCGCCTTCAGCAGAATCCTGGGATCGTCGCCCTTGGAGACGTAGCCCTGCGCACCCAGCTCGACCGCCCGCACCACGAAGGCCGGGTCGTCGTTCATGCTGAACATGATGATTTTGGCGTCCGGGTCGTCCTTGCGGATCCGCCGCATCAGCTCGAAGCCCGACACGTCCGGCAGGCTGATGTCGATGACCGTCACGTCCGGACGCTTGCTGATAAAGGCGCGGTGACCGGATTTGGCGTCGCTCGCCTCGTCGATGCGGATCGACTGGTCGGAGGCGAACAGGGTCCGGCAGCCGGACAGAACCACCGGATGGTCGTCGACGATCAGCACCCGGGTAGCGGCTTTGGCACTATCTTGCATCGCGCACTCTCGTTTGACGAAGTCATAGACCGGCGGGAACAAATGGAAAGAGAGAATCCCGCCAATACGCGTTAGAATTGACCTAATGTGGCAGCGGCTCTCCTTCAGGACCCAATTATTCCTCCCGCTCGGCGTGATGTTCATCATAGCGCTGATCATGGGCGGCGCACTGCTGCACGAGTTCGCGACCGGCCAGTTGGCCGACGAGAACGAACCGGGACGGCGCTCGGCTGTTATCGTCGCTGCGGCTCTGAACGAGGCGCTGCGCGCCTCCGACAACCCGCGGCAGACGCTGGATGCATTTGTGCATTCTCTCGGCGCGCCTTCCGATATCCAATTCCGCTCTGTGGAATCGGGTCAATCGCCGTCCCCGAAGGATGCGTTGCGCGACACGCATAGCATCCCGCAATGGTTCGCTGACCTGCTTGCCATTCCAGACGTGAGTGCCGCGTCACCTGTCCTGATTGACGGCAAGCATGTCGGCGACATCCTATTCCAGCCCGACCTGTCGGCAGACCTGTTCGAAAAATGGGTCGGCTTCCTGGCACTCACCTGCTTCATCGTCGCGCTCACCGGGATGACGGCAATCATCGCATACGGATTCGCTGGATCAGCGCTACGTCCTCTGGAAAACCTCGGCCGGGGCCTGACGCGGATGCGGCGCGGCGACTACGCAAAACCGATTCCTGTCGGCGGGCCGCCGGAAATCAGGCAAAGCTGCGAGGAAGCCAATGCGCTGGCGCGCACGCTCGAACGATTGAGCCGGGACAATCGCCAGCTGCTGCACCGCCTGGTGTCGCTCCAGGACGACGAGCGGCGCGATCTCGCGCGCGAGCTGCACGACGAGCTCGGGCCGCTTCTGTTCGGCATCCGCGCCGGTGCGATCGCATTGCTCGAAGCCGCGCCGAACGATGCGGGAAATCCCGGAAATCCGACGCAACAGGTGCTGCTGTCGGTCGAGGCGCTGCAGCAGGCCAACCGCCGTATCCTCGACCGGCTGCGGCCGCTCTACATTTCGGATCTCGGGCTTAGAACCAGCGTGCAGACGCTGCTCCAGAATTTCCGCAAGCAGGCGCCAAACATCGAGCTGACGGCAACCCTCGATCCGGTGCTCGATCGAATCGAGGGGCCGCCGGCGCAGACCGTCTATCGCGTGATCCAGGAGGCGCTCACCAACGTTCTGCGCCACGCCAGGGCGAGCAGCGCCCATGTGCAGGCGACCGTCGATGGCGGCGCGATCGCCATCGAGATTTCCGACGACGGCTGCGGCTTTCCGGCCGAGAACGTGTTCGGGCGCGGCCTGACCGGCATGCACGAGCGGGTGCGCGCGCTCAGCGGATCGCTGTCCCTGCTGCGCGCGGACGAGCGCACCTATGTGCGTTGCCGCCTGCCGGTCGAACCGGCACGGGACGCGCCAGCATCCGGCTAGAGCATGATCCGGAAAAGTGTGCAGCGGTTTTCCCTCGCGACAAACGCGGAACGCGTTTGCGCGGAGATCATGCTCCAACAATAAACTGAAGCGCGATGACGATTCATCCTAATCTCATCGCGCTTCAGCATGCACAGCCGTCGCGCGCGGCCTGCCATGCGGGCTTGCAGAGCATGCTGTGGATCTTGCCGTCCGGACTGAAGTGAAACGAGACGCGGATGCACAGGGAGCGCGCCACCGAATATTCGAGATCGACCCCGTACGGCCGTGGGCTGATCTCCTCCAGGCCGAAACCCGCCGACGAGAAGGCGTTCAGCTGCGCCCCCCAATAGGCTTCGAGCTCGCCGCGGCCGCGATAGCGACGCGTGTCGTTGCATGTGCATTCGAGCTCGGCGTCATCGGCATAGAGGTCGAGCAGCGTCGCAAGGTCGCCCTTCCGGCAGGCATCCACCCAGTCGACGACGATTCCCATCTGATCAAAATCGCTCACGTCGCAATCCTCTCTGCCGAGGAAAATTTCCGGGCGGCCTAGGGCTAGCCTCGTGAATATCGGCTTAATAATAAACCCCGGAAAATACGGGGTTCCTTCGAAGAATCCCCGCGGCGCACCTGGTCTTGCCCCTAACCTTGCCGCCGTCCTCGCACCCAGACGCCGAAGGCGATCAGCACGGCCAGCGCGAGCGCGAACCAGGTGATGGCGTATTGCAGGTGATCATCCTTCAGATGCACGTCGAGCGGGCCCGGCCGCGGAACGCCGTTCTGGGGCACCGGCTGCTCCAGGTCGACGTAGAACGGCGCGACCGCGCCCCAGCCGAGTGAGCTTGCGATCGCCAGATGATCGCGCACGAACCACAGCCGCTTGTCGCGATTTTCCGCCGGCGTCAGTAGGCCGGGCGGCTCGGGGAACCGCAAATAACCGGTGAGCGCGACGGGCTCGCCGGTGACGAGCTTCTTCACCGCGCGGTCCTCGACGGCGCGGTCCTGCATCGTGTTCTCGACGAAGCCCGCATCGATCACGACCATCTCGCCGGTCGGCAGGCGCGCCGGCAGGAAGGCCCAGGTACCGGGGCCGGAGGCATCCTTGCGCACGGCGGAGCCGGACGAATAGACCATCGCATCCGGAAGCGGCGCGTAGGTCGCGGTGAAGCTGACGCGGCGGAATTCGTCGCTTGCGGCATTGAGCGCAGCCCATTGCGCCGGCGGCGGCAACGCGATCGGCGCGGCCGCGAGCCGTTCGGTGAGCGCGTCGATCAACTCATGCTTGGCGGCGCGGCGCTGCAACTGCCAGACGCCCAGCGCGATGAAGAATGCCATCATCATCAGCGTGAACAGCGCGAAGCCGGCCACGCGAGGCTTGCGCGCAGTCCCGTTCATTTCGCGCGGTCGATCAACCGGCCGGGCGCCGCCTTGTGGTGGAACTGCAGGGCGATCAAGAGTGACTTCATCGCGCGCAGCGGCAACAGCGTGGTCGCGAGGATCAGCGGCAGCCAAAGCACGGCGTGAAGCCAGAATGGCGGTTGATACTTGACCTCGACGACGAGCGCACAGCCGACCACGATCGCGCCGGCCAGCATGATGATGAAGATCGCGGGGCCGTCGCCGGAATCGATGAAGGCGTAGTCGAGGCCACAATGGTCGCACCGCGGGGCGAGCGTCAGGAAGCCCGCATAGAGCTTGCCCTCGCCGCAGCGCGGGCATTTGCAGGCAAGACCGCGCATCGCGCTTTGCAGGACCGTGGTCTGGGATTCGGGGGTACCGGCCGTATCGTTCATGATGAAGGAGCCTATCACAGTTCTGCCGAAACTTGCCGCGCGTGAAAGCAAAAGGGCGGCCTTCCGGCCGCCCTTTCTTGATCGATCCGTCGCGGCGTCAGTGCGCGCCGTGGGCCATGGTCTCGGCGCCGCGTCCCCAGACATAGATGCAGAGGAACAGGAACAGCCAGACCACGTCGACGAAGTGCCAGTACCAGGCGGCGAACTCGAAGCCGAGGTGCTGCTTCGGCGTGAAGTGGCCGGCATAGGCGCGCGCCAGGCAGACGATCAGGAACACGGTGCCGACCAGCACGTGGAAGCCGTGGAAGCCGGTCGCCATGAAGAAGGTCGCGCCGTAGACGTTGCCGGCGAACGAGAACGCCGCGTGGCTGTACTCGTACGCCTGCACGCAGGTGAAGGTCGCACCGAGCAGGATGGTGAGGATCAGGCCGTACTTCAGGCCCTGACGGTCATTCTCGAGCAGCGCGTGGTGGGCCCAGGTCACCGTGGTGCCGGAGGTCAGCAGGATCAGCGTGTTGAGCAGCGGCAGGTGCCAGGGATCGAAGGTCTCGATGCCGTGGGGCGGCCAGGTGCCCGGCACGGAGCAGGCGCCGGCCTGGGTGCCGAGGCCGCAGCCGAACACCGCATCGCGGGTGGCGTGGACGGCATCGGCCGGGAACAGCGCGGCGTTGAAATAGGCCCAGAACCAGGCGACGAAGAACATCACCTCGGAGGCGATGAACAGGATCATGCCGTAGCGGTGATGGAGCTGCACGACGCGGGTATGGTCGCCCTTGTACTGGGCTTCCTTGATCACGTCGGCCCACCAGCTCGCCATGGTGTAGAGCACGCCGACAGTGCCGACACCGAAGATGATCGGCGCGGCCGCGAACATGTGGTGCATCCAGGCGATCGCACCGAACGCCATGACGAAGGCCGAGATCGAGCCGACCGCCGGCCACGGCGAGGGATCGACGAGGTGATAGTCGTGATGCTTGCCTTGCGCTGTGGCCATTGCCGTCTGTCTCCTCAATCCCGTGCCTGTCCGGCACTTATCCCCTTAGATCCAACCCCCGGTACGTGCACCCGGCAATCAGAGATTTCCCTTGCGTTTGTCACCGTCGCCCGAGGCGAGCGGCTTCACCACCGGCTCGCGCACCGGATAGAACGTATAGGACAGCGTGATCGTGTTCAGCCCATCATTTTCGGGGTCGTCGACGATCGACGGGTCGACGTAGAACACCACCGGCATCTCCCGCTTCTCGCCGGGCGCCATGGTCTGCTCGGTGAAGCAGAAGCAGTTGATCTTCTGGAAATAGGATCCGACCGTCAGCGGCGCGACGTTGTAGGCGGCCTGGCCTGCAGTGGTGCGCGCGGCCTGGTTGGTCACCGTATAGTAGACGGTCGTGACCTGGCCGATATTGACCTCGACCTCGCTCTGCTCCGGCTCGAACTTCCAGGGCAGGCCGGGCGCGACGTTGGAGTCGAAGCGCACCGAGATCTTGCGCGCGATCGGTCCGGTGGCTGGCGCCGAGGTCGCGACCTGCGTCGTGCCGTTGAAGCCGGTGGCGCGGCAGAACCAGTTATAGAACGGCACCGCGGCGTAGGATGCGCCGACCATCAGCGCGACCACGCCGCCGCAGATCGAGGCGACCAGCGCATCGCGACCAAGGCCACGGCGCTTTCCCGCCGTCCGGCTCTCATCCCGCGATATGGTCGGTTGCTGATCCATCTTTCCTACAACGGCCGAACTAGCACTGCCGGTCCCTTGACCATGGTGACGGCGAAGAACAGCACCACGAGCACGCCGAGCGCGAGCGCGATCGCGATCGAGCGCTGACGACGGCTCCTTTTCTGTGCCTCGGTGAGGACGATTCCATCTGGATCTTGCTTGTCGGCCATTCCGTTATCATGCGCCCCCTGCCATCGGAGCAAGCGCTCGGAACACGACCTCGGCGAGCAGGGTCGCAAACAGCGCGAACAGATAAAGGATGGAAAAAGCAAACAGCTTGCGGGTCGCGCGCAGCGACTGGCTGCGCTCGCGACGCATATAGACGTTGATCGCGAGCACCAGCATGCCGGCACCGAGGATCAGCGAGGTGACGCCGTAAATGGCGTCGAAATAGCCGAGCGCCCAGGGCGCTGCGGCCACCGCGATCAGAACGATCGTGTAGAGCAGGATCTGGAGCCGCGTCGCATCGGGACCGGCGACGTTGGGCAGCATCGGAATGCCGGCGCGGGCATAGTCATCGGACCGGAACAGCGCCAGCGCCCAGAAATGCGGCGGGGTCCAGAAGAAGATGATGGCGAACAGCAGCAGCGGCTCGACGTCCACCGTGCCGGTCACGGCGGCCCAGGCCACCACCGGCGGCAACGCGCCGGCGGCGCCCCCGATCACGATGTTCTGCGCGGTCCAGCGCTTCAGGAGCATCGTATAGATGACGACGTAGAAGAAGATCGTGAAGGCGAGCAGCGCGCCCGCGATCCAGTTGACGAGGATGCCGAGCGTCATCACCGAGAAGAAGGCGAGCGTCATGCCGAACGTCATCGCCTCGGGCCGGGTGATGCGGCCGCGCGGGATCGGCCGGTTCGCCGTGCGCGACATCTTGGCGTCGACATCGCCCTCGAGCGCCATGTTGAGCGCGCCGGACGCGCCGGCGCCGACGGCGATGCAGAGCAGCGAGGTGATCGCCAGCACGGGGTGGAAATGCCCCGGCGCCATCGCCATCCCGACCAGCGCTGTGAAGATCACGAGCGACATCACCCGCGGCTTGAGCAGCGCGATATAATCACCAACCTCCGCCTCGGAGATCCGGGGACCGATGTCGATGGCGTTATGATCGAGGACGGACACTTAATTCTACTCGCTTCGCTTTAGAGCCGCGGCGCCCATGACAGGCGCCGCGGGCGTTTGCTTACTGCACGCGCGGCAGCACTTCGAACTGGTGGAAGGGCGGCGGCGAGGACAGCGTCCACTCCAGCGTGGTCGCACCCGCACCCCAGGGATTGTTGCCCGCCGGCACCTTCTTCATGAAGGCGTCGAACACGCAGTAGAGGAAGATCAGGACGCCGAAGCCGGAGATGTAGGAGCCGAGCGACGAGATGTAGTTCCAGCCTGCGAAGGCATCGGGATAGTCGACATAGCGGCGCGGCATGCCCGACAGGCCGAGGAAGTGTTGCGGGAAGAACACCAGATTGACGCCGATGAAGGTGACCCAGAAGTGCAACTTCGCGAGTGCCTCATTGTACATGTAACCCGACATCTTCGGGAACCAGTAGTACCAGCCGGCGAAGATCGCGAACACGGCGCCGAGCGACAGCACGTAGTGGAAGTGCGCGACGACGTAGTAGGTCTCCTGCAGCACGCGGTCGACGCCGGCATTCGCCAGCACGACGCCGGTGACGCCGCCGACCGTGAACAGGAAGATGAAGCCGATCGCCCAGATCATCGGGGCGCGGAATTCGATCGAGCCGCCCCACATTGTGGCGATCCAGGAGAAGATCTTCACGCCGGTCGGGACCGCGATCACCATCGTGGCGGCGACGAAATAGGCCTGCGTCGCCGAAGACATGCCGACCGTGTACATGTGGTGCGCCCACACCACGAAGCCGATGCCGCCGATCGCGACCATGGCGTAGGCCATGCCGAGATAGCCGAACACGGGCTTGCGCGAGAAGGTCGACACGATCTGGCTGATCATGCCGAAGCCGGGCAGGATCAGGATGTAGACCTCGGGGTGACCGAAGAACCAGAACAGGTGCTGGAACAGCACGGGATCACCGCCGCCATCGGGCGCGAAGAAGGTTGTGCCGAAGTTGCGATCGGTGAGCAGCATGGTGATCGCACCGGCGAGCACCGGCAGCGACAACAGCAGCAGGAACACGGTCACCAGGATCGACCACACGAACAGCGGCATCTTGTGCAGGGTCATGCCCGGCGCGCGCATGTTGAAGATCGTGGTGATGAAGTTGATGGCGCCGAGGATCGACGAGGCACCGGCAAGGTGCAGCGACAGGATCGCGAAGTCGACGGCCGGACCCGGATGGCCCGAGGTCGACAGCGGCGCATACATGGTCCAGCCGGCGCCGACGCCGTTGGCGCCCGGCTCACCCTCGACGAAGGTGGAGCACAGCAGCAGCGCGAAGGAGGCCGGCAGCAGCCAGAACGAGATGTTGTTCATGCGCGGGAACGCCATGTCCGGCGCGCCGATCATCAGCGGCACGAACCAGTTGCCGAAGCCGCCGATCATCGCCGGCATGACCATGAAGAAGATCATGATCAGGCCGTGGCTGGTCACGAAGACGTTGTAGGTGTGGGTCTCGTGGAAGATCTGCACGCCCGGATACATCAGCTCGGCACGGATCGCGATCGACATCGCGGCACCGATGATGCCGGCGATGACCGCGAAGATCAGGTACATCGTGCCGATGTCCTTGTGGTTGGTCGAATAGACGTAGCGCCGCCATCCGGTCGGATGGGCGTGCTCGTCATGCGCGTGATCGCCGTGTGCCGCTGCGCTCGTTGCCATTTTCAAATCCTGCCTTGCGTCCCATTCGGACCTTGTTGCGGTCCCGCCCTTCAAGTCGCGTTCAGTCCCCTTAGCCCTTCGCTTACTGCGTCGGGCCGGCGGCGGAGGCGTAAGTGCTGGTGCCGCCGCTCGCAAATTTCTTCTTGGCCGATTCAACCCAGGAGGCGAACTCCTGGTCGGAGACCACGCGCACCGCGATCGGCATGAAGGCGTGATCCTTGCCGCACAACTCCGAGCACTGGCCGTAATACATGCCGGTCTTGGTGGCCTTGAACCAGGTCTCGTTCAGCCGGCCGGGGATGGCGTCGATCTTGACGCCAAAGGACGGCACCGCGAAGGCGTGGATGACGTCGGCGCCGGTGGTCTGGACGCGAATCACCTTGTTGACGGGCACCACCATCTCGTTGTCGACGCCGAGCAGCCGCGGCTGCTTGTCCTGCGCCATCAGCGAGTCGAACTCGAACTTGCCGTTGTCCGGATAGGCGTAGGACCAGTACCACTGCTTGCCGGTGGCCTTGATGGTGAGGTCCGCCTTCGGCACGTCCAACTGGAGGAACAGCAGGCGGAACGACGGCACCGCGATGCCGACCAGGATCAGCACCGGCACCAGCGTCCAGACCACCTCGATCAGCGTGTTGTGGGTGGTCCGCGACGGCACCGGATTGGCCCTCGCGTTGAACTTGATGACCACGATCACCAGCAGCGCCAGGACGAACAGCGTGATGGCGGCGATCAGGACGAACAGGAAATTGTGGAACCAGACGATGTTGTCCATCACTGGCGAGCCGGAGGCCTGCAGAGTCCATTCCCACGGCTGCGGCTGGCCCAGCTCGGCAAATGCCGCTCCGCCCGTCGCCAGCGTCAGGCCAGCTACGGCCACTCCCAGCAAGTGCCGGCCCACACGGCCCATCGACATCCTCATGCCGTCGCGCTCCCCTTACGAAATCACCCCAAGTGCGCCCCCCTCTTGATGGGAAACGCTTATTCGATTCGTCCGTCTGACAAACCGCCGCTCAAGAATACCTCTAAGAGGAATTGGGGCCAGATCGCTAGAACGCCGAAATCAAGCCTCTCAAACCATAATTCTTGATCTATCGCAATGCAGTCTTGAGCCCTGTCTGTCAGTCGTCACCCGCAAGATATTTCCTAGTAAGTTCAGACAAAAATACCGTTTCCCGGGATGCCGCGGCTTGACAGCGGGATTGCCCGCGGTAGGCACTGGTCAACCGCCGCGCCGGAACCTGATTCGGATCGGGGGCGAGACGGCTGGCGCGGCGCGAGATTTGCTTGGGAAGCGCCTTCAAGCCGCCCTCATTCCCGTATCAGTCCTGAAGGGACCAGCGACCCAAGCGATTAAAGGGACCGACCCCGATGGGGCTTTCGACATGCATGGCAAGGCCGGCTAACAGCCTCAGGACCCTCGCAGCCCTGCTGGCTGCGGTTCTGCTCCTCGCCCTGCCCGGTCTCGCCCATGCGCAGGGCGCGGTGCGCTCCGTCCATGGCGACTGGCAGATCCGCTGCGACACCCCGCCGGGCGCCCAGACCGAGCAATGCGCCCTGATCCAGAGCGTGGTCGCCGAGGACCGCTCCAATGCCGGCCTGACCGTGATCGTGCTGAAGACCGCCGACCAGAAGAGCCGGCTGATGCGGGTGGTCGCCCCGCTCGGCGTGCTGCTGCCCTCCGGCCTCGGTCTCAAGCTCGACAACCAGGACGTCGGCCGCGCCGGCTTCGTCCGCTGCCTGCCCAATGGCTGCGTCGCCGAGGTCGTCATGGACGACAAGCTGCTCGGCCAGCTCCGCAGCGCCAAGACCGCCACCTTCATCATCTTCGAGACCCCCGAGGAAGGCATCGGCTTCCCGCTCAGCCTGAACGGGCTGGGCGAGGGATATGACAAGTTGCCGTAGGGCGCCACACGCCCCGCGCCTCCTTTTCTCTCCCACCATCAGCGCCGTCATGGCCGGGCTTGTCCCGGCCATCCACGCACCACCGCGATCGAGGACGGACGTGGATGTGGATGCCCGGGACAAGCCCGGGCATGCCGACTGAAAGGGTGGCGCGCGCCTTTGCCCCGATTGCCATTGCGAGCGCAGCGAAGCAATCCAGGCTGTCTCCGCGGAGGGATTCTGGATTGCTTCGCTGCGCTCGCAATGACGGAGAGCCGTACCTATCGTTTCCGTAATGTGACGGTGCGCCCCCTCGCGGAATGCACCCGAAACCATTATCTTGCCTCACATCCCCCGATAATGGACGGACAGATGACCAACCCTGCCACGACCTCCCTGCTCGACCGCGCCAATCTCGATCGCGACCAGGTTCGCAACGAGGTCGCGCGCGGGCTTTCGGGCGCCGACGACGGCGAACTGTTCCTGGAATACAGCCAGACCGAAGCGCTGATGTTCGACAATGGGCGGCTCAAGCAGGCGACCTATGACACCTCGCAGGGTTTCGGCCTGCGCGCCGTCAAGGACGATGCGGTCGGCTACGCGCATTCCTCCGACGTGTCGCTGCCGGCGCTGATTCGCGCCGCCGATGCAGTCGCCGCCGTGCGCGGCGGCTATTCCGGCAGCTTCGCAAGCCCCCCGCCACACACCAATGTGCGGCTCTATGCCGATGACAATCCGCTCGATGCCCCGGGCTTCGAGACCAAGGTCAAGCTGCTCGCCGAGATCGACGCTTATTTGCGCGACAAGGATCCGCGGGTGCGGCAGGTCAGCGTCAGCCTCGGCGCGACCTGGCAGGTCGTCGAGATCCTGCGTCCCGATGGCGAGAGCTATCGCGACATCCGTCCGCTCGTGCGCGTGAACGTCTCCGTCGTCGCCGGCCAGGGCGACCGTCAGGAGAGCGGCAGCAAGGGCTATGGCGGCCGCGCCGGCTATGCCGAATTCATCGAGTCCAGGAACTGGCGCGAAGCCGCCGATGGCGCGCTGCGCGAGGCGCTGGTCAATCTGGAATCGATTCCGGCGCCCGCCGGTGAGATGGACGTCGTGCTCGGGGCCGGCTGGCCCGGCGTGATGCTGCATGAAGCGGTCGGCCATGGCCTCGAAGGCGACTTCAACCGCAAGAAGACCTCGGCCTTCGCCGGCCTGATGGGCCAGCAGGTCGCGGCCAAGGGCGTCACCGTGGTCGACGACGGCACGATGGCCTCGCGGCGCGGCTCGCTGTCGATCGACGACGAAGGCACGCCGACCAACCGGACCGTGCTGATCGAGGACGGCATTCTGGTCGGCTACATGCAGGACCGCCAGAACGCGCGTCTGATGAACATGAAGCCGACCGGCAACGGACGCCGCCAGGGCTATGCCCATGTGCCGATGCCGCGCATGACCAACACTTACATGCTCGCGGGCGACCGCGAGCCGGGCGAGATCATCGCCTCGGTCAAGAACGGCGTGTTCGCCGCGAATTTCGGCGGCGGCCAGGTCGACATCACCTCGGGCAAATACGTGTTCCAGTGCACCGAGGCCTACAAGATCGAGAACGGCAAGATCGGCGCGCCCCTGAAGGGCGCCATGCTGATCGGCAACGGTCCGACCGACCTGCACCGCATCCGCGCGATCGGCAACGATCTCGCGCTCGACACCGGCATCGGCACCTGCGGCAAGAACGGCCAGGGCGTGCCGGTCGGCGTCGGCCAGCCGACGCTGTTGATGGAACGCATTACGGTCGGAGGCACCGGCGCATGAGTGTGGAGAAAATGAGCGCGACCACCACCGAGCCGAAGACCAGCCAGCCGAAGACAAGCAAGCCGAAGTCCAGCACCTGGCGCGGGCAGTTCGTGCAGCTCGCCGGCATCGTCGCCGCCGTGTTCATCGCCAAGGGCGCGCTGGCCGAGCCGTTCTACGTGCCGTCGGGCTCGATGGAGCCGACGCTGCTGATCGGCGATGCGCTGCTCGCTTCGAAATTCCCCTATGGCTACGGCACCTCGTCGCTGCCGATTCAGATCAACCTGCCCGAAACCGGCCGCGTGTTCGCCGAGACGCCGAAGCGCGGCGACGTCGTGGTGTTCCGCTGGCCCGGCGACCGCTCGCAGGCCTGGGTCAAGCGCGTCGTTGGTCTGCCCGGCGACCGCATCCAGATGCGCCAGGGTCAGCTCTTCATCAATGACCGCCCCGCCGAGCTGAAGCCGGACGGCGTCGGCTCGGCCGAGGACGACAATGGCAGCAGCGAGCCCGCCTATCGCTATGTCGAGACACTGCCGAACGGGGTGTCGCATCTGATCTTCAAGATGCGCGACAACGGTCCGCTCGACAACACGCCGGAGGTGACGGTGCCTGCCGGCCATCTCTTCGTGCTCGGCGACAACCGGGACAATTCCGCCGACAGCCGCGTGCCGCTGCGCTCCGGCGGCGTCGGCCTCTTGCCGATCGACAATCTGGTCGGCCGTGCCGACGCCGTGCTCGGCTCCTGGGACCTCGGCATGCGCGGCCAGCCGGTGTGGACCTGGCTCTCCGGCTTCCGCCTTGCGCGGTTCTTCACCGCCGTGCACTGAGCCACTCCTCGTGACCTTCGACGACGTCAGAAAATTTGCGCTGACGTGGCCGGAGGTCGAGGACGGCAGCTCCTACGGCACGCCGGCGCTGAAGGTGCGCAAGAAGATGCTCGCGCGGCTGAAGGAGGACGGCGACAGCCTGGTGATGCCGGATGTCCCCGTCGACGAGCGCGCCATGCTGGTCGAAAGCCAGCCAAACATCTTTTATTTCACCGATCACTACGCCGTCTACCCGATCGTGCTGATCCGCCTGTCCAAGGCGAAGCGCGCGATTATCGAGCCGTTCCTGCGGCGGCGCTGGCGTGCGCTCGCGTCGAAGGCGACGTGCGCGAAATACGATTCGGGTGAGAACGCGTGAGCGAAGCGATGGACTCGGCGCGGTTCCTCGCCCTGGCGCTGAAGAATCCAGTCAATGTTGCCATCATCGATGAATTGGCGCAGCTCGCGCTGCCGGATGCGTGGCTGGTGTCGGGATGCCTGGTGCAGACGGCGTGGAATGTGCTCACGGGCCGCGCAGTCGATCACGGCATCGCCGATTATGACGTGTTCTATTTCGATCCCGACACCTCATGGGAGGCCGAGGACGCGGTGATCCGCACGCTGCAGGCGCGGCTCGCGCATCTCGGGGTCAAGGTCGAGGCGCGCAACCAGGCGCGCGTGCATCTATGGTACCCCGGCAAGCATGGCCTGCCCTATCCGCCACTGACCTGTTCGACCGAAGGGATCGACCGCTTTCTGACGCAGAACACGCAAGTCGGTGTCAGGCGCGTCGGCGGGGATTTCGATGTCTATGCGCCGCACGGCTTCGACGATGTCGCAGGATTGATCGCGCGCCCCAATCCGGGCCCGAATTTCTCCGCCGCGAACTACGCCGTGAAAGCCGCGCGATGGAAGGCGCTGTGGCCGGAGATTACGGTGATAAAGGCGGAGTGAGGACGCCGTAGGGTAGGCAAAGGCGCGCTCTTCGCGCGCCGTGCCACCACGACCAACCGTAGTCGCTGTGACATGGTGGGCACGGCGCAAACGCGCCTTTGCCCACCCTACGGCCCTGAATATTTGGCGCACGATACAGCCTCGTCGTCATTGCGAGCGCAACTCGCAATGACGACGTTGAGAGCTTGCGCTTTACCGCACCACACCCGACGTGAACCCCGCCTTGCGGCGCGGCGGCTTGATCTCCTTTTTCAGGAAGCAGCGCGCCTCCCGGCCGGTATAGCCGGGACGGGCATAGGTGAAGGCGCGGCATTTGTTGTCGGCGGTGCAGGCGGCCTTGCAGGCCTCCTCGCCCTCGCCGACCTTGAGCTCGAAACTGCGCAGGTCGCCGCCGGGACGGTCGATCGACGTCTCCACGCCCTCGATGCGCGGCTCGATCACGCCGGCGCCGCGCACACCGGAGATGCAGCAATTTTCCGGCACGCGCGGCGGCACGGTGTTCTTGAGCCAGCACACCGCCGACCCGCCTTCGACGTCGGGATAGCTGAAGCTCCAGGAGTGGCAGCGCCGGTCGCGCTCGCAGAGCAGTGCACAATCCGCCGGATCGCCAGAGGCGACCGGTGTGCTGAAATAGTCGCCGCCGGGTCGGTCGAATGCGGTCTGGGCGCGCACTTGCGTCCACGCAAGCGTGAGCGCCAGCGTGACGCATGCCACGACGCTTGCCACGACGGCCCCAGGCAGGCGGCCCTTCCCCATCCGAACAGCTCTCGAGTTATTGACGATGCTTGCGTTTTTCAGCCGGTCATTTGATCGCCGCAAACCTGTATGGGCGATGAACGGCCTTGAGACCTGCTGTCGCCGGTCAGGCCAAAGCGCGATGAGATCGGGATGAATCGTCATCGCGCTTTAGGTTATTGTTTGAGCATGATCTTTTCGGAGAACCGCCGCGCACTTTGCGCGAACGCGGCCGTTCGGGTCCGGATCATGCTCTAGAAAGCGTATTCCTCGTAGGCCGGTTCCACCGAGCCGTTCCAGGGGCCGTTGAACTTGTCCAGCATCTCCTCGGCCGGCGTCCGGCCGGCATCGATGATGCGATCGAGCGGCTCGAGATGACGGGTCTCGTCGCGGCCGAGATGGTCGATCCGGCCACGCCGGCGCAGACCCGCATGTGCCAGAACGAGGCACTCCTTGGCGATCTCGAAGAGATAGCGGTCCCTGATCCGCGACTTGAAGCCGAAGCGGGGCACGTCGTCGCGCAGCGCCTGGCGCTCATGCGCGCTCCAGTGCTTCACGATGTCCCAGGCGGCATCGAGCGACACGTCGTCGTAGAGCAGCCCGACCCAGAACGCTGGCAGTGCCGGCAGCCGGCCCCACGGGCCGCCGTCGGAGCCGCGCATCTCGAGATAGCGCTTCAGCCGCACCTCGGGGAAGATCGTGGAGAGGTGGTTGGCCCAGTCCGACAGCGTCGGACGCTCGCCGGGCAAATTGTTGTTGCGGCCGTCGAAGAAGGCGCGGAACGAGGAGCCGGCGACGTCGATGTAATCGTCGCCGCGCTTGACGAAATACATGGGCACGTCGAGCGCGTAGTCGACATAGCGCTCGAACCCCATGCCGTCCTCGAACGCCCACGGCATCATGCCCGAGCGCGCATTGTCGGTGTCGCGCCAGATCTCGGAGCGGAAGGAGAGGAAGCCGTTGGGCTTGCCTTCGGTGAACGGCGAGTTGGCGAACAGCGCGGTCGCGACCGGCTGGAGCGCGAGCGACACCCGCAGCTTCTTGACCATGTCGGCTTCCGAGGAGAAGTCGAGATTGGTCTGCACCGTGCAGGTCCGAAACATCATGTCGAGGCCGTATTGGCCGACCTTCGGCATGTAGTTGCTCATGATCTTGTAGCGGCCCTTCGGCATCACCGGGATGTCGGGGCGCGACCAGGACGGGGTCATGCCGAGTCCAAGGAAGCCGATGCCGAGCGGGGCTGCGATCTCGCGCACCTGCGCCAGATGCGCCATCAGCTCGGCCTGGGTCTGGTGAACGGTCTCGACCGGCGCGCCGGACAGCTCGAACTGGCCGCCCGGCTCGAGCGAGATCGCACCGCCGCCGGTGACGTCGTAGAGCCCGATGATGTTGCCCTTCTCCATGATCGGCTCCCAGCCGAGCAGGAGCTTCATGCCTTCGAGCAGCGCGCCGATGCCGCGCGCGCCCTCGTAAGGAACCGGCCGGTGCTCGTCCAGCGTGAACGGCGTCTTCTCATGCTCGGTGCCGAGGCGGAATTCGGACGGGGCCTTGCAGCCGTCCTCGAACCACGTGACGAGCTCGTCACGCGATTGCAGCGGCGTCATATCGATCTGGTCTCGCGCCATTTCAAACTCTAATCAAAAGCGCTTCGACCGAACGCGCGCGGGTGACAGGGATGGTCCGCGAACCCACCGGGTGCGCGGCCGTGTTGGTTTGCCGCGCGATCATCGCGACGGCGTGCTTTCGTGAACGGGCGGCAGTTTCATCTCGCCGCATGAGCAACCCAGGCGGTCGAGCAGGGCACTGAGCTTGACGGCGTCGGTATCCGACAGTTTCGAGCCGACATATTTCTCGATCGCGGTGGAGTATGCACCCCACATCCGCTTCTGCAACTCGCGGCCCGCCTCCGTTATCTCGACAAACTGGCCGCGCTTGTCGATCTTGCATTCGCGGCGCGAGGCGAGCCCTTCGTCGACCAGGCGGTCGATCAGGCGCGAGGTCGAATATTGCGGGATCAGCATCTGCCGTTCGAGCTCCACCGGGCGCAGCTCGCCGGCCGGCGCGCGCGACAGTTCCAGGAGCGCGTCATACCAGGCCAGGGGCGGAAAGCCGGCCTTCTTGAGGTCCTGCTCGACGCAGTCGAGCACACGGCTCTGCACCCGCATCAGACGGATCCAGGCACCAGTTGCCTCGGTCGATGGTTTACGTTTCATGGTCAAGCTCAAACTCGTCGCCCGTTCTTACCCCACTCGATGCACCTGCATCAATCTTGACTATTACATGCAAATGCATGTAGGCGTTCCTTCGCCCCAACCAAGCGTCAAGAGGAGGAAATTCCATGAAACTGTATTATTCACCCGGCGCCTGCTCACTCTCCCCCCACATCGCGCTGCTCGAAGCCGACCTGCCCTACGAGCTGGTCAAGGTCGATATCCGCGCCAAGAAGCTCGAAAATGGTGAGGATTATCTGAAGGTGAATCCGAAGGGCCAGGTGCCCGCGCTGGGCCTTCCCAGCGGCGAGATCGTGACCGAAGGGCCGGTCATTGTCCAGATGATCGCCGACCAGGCGTCAAGCAAGGCACTGGCGCCGACCCGCGACAGTTCCGACCGCTACAAGCTGCTGGAGTGGCTGAACTTCCTCACCTCCGAGGTGCACAAGAGCTTCGGTCCGCTGTTCGCGCCGGCGCTGAACGACGAGGCCAAGGCGTTCTTCAAGGACCGCGTCATGGGCAAGCTGAAATACATCGACAGCCAGCTCGCCGGCCGCGACTATCTCATGGGCAAGCAGTTCACGGTGGCCGACGGCTATCTCTTCACGATGCTGACCTGGGCCGACAAGATGAAGTTCGACCTCTCCGCGATGCCGAACCTCACCGCCTACAAGGCCCGCGTCGCTGCACGGCCGAAGGTGCAAGAAGCCCTGAAGAAGGAGGGGCTGGCGCAGGCCGCGTGAGGCGCCGCGTATCGAATGCCGAAAGGCCGGATCAATGATCCGGCCTTTCTGTTATCGCAATCGGCAACGAAGTCAGGATTATCGTACCTCTCCTTAGACTTATGAACACTGTTCGCCGAATGGTCAGGAATGCTGTCTTGTTACTACCTGCGAAGCGGGCAAGCTTGGCGGCATTGATTGAGGATTATTTGTATTCTCATCGGAGTGGAACTTGGCGGTTGCGTTCATCCTGATCGTTGCTAGCGCGTTGGTGGGCGCGGCGAGCGGCTTCGTTTTCAGGATCTGGGCGCTGGTCTTGATCGCACCGGTGGTCGCAATCTTCTCTGCAATCGTTCTCCGGTCCTACGAGTTCGGCCTCGTCGCAGGCGTGACCACCATTGCCGCCTGTCTTGCCATCTGCCAGCTGGCTTATCTCGCCGCGACCTATCTGCTGCACGCGCCGGACGTTTCAGCTCATCACGAAATCGACGGCGAGCCAGGTGAAGAGCGCGAGCAGAAAATCCGCCGCCAGCACAAGTAACGCCGCGACTGCCCAGAACACCGGCCCTTTGCGGCGCAGACGCGCAGGCCTCTGCCGCGGCGAAGGCGCGGCAGCATGTTTCGGGGCGAGCTCACGATCGAGCGCAGTCTTCTGGAACACCAGAGAGTTCATTGCGGAACACTTTCTTCATTGATTTTCAACTTGCCGGCAGATCGGCAAGCGTCCCAACAAGGTCGATTCGCAAGTTCATGACCGGTTCGGGAGCAAGAGTAGTGCCAAGGAGTAGTACCAAGGCCGAGCAAAAGAACGGCGCCGCTTTGGCGCGCAGATAAACTCTGCGCGACGCCGCAACGTTCCAACCATGCATGCTTTTCTTGGCGAGCTCTGTGACGGGTTCCACAAACCTGACAGAAAAGCCAGATGCGCGTTTGCGGCTATCGGCCGCGCCGCATTCACCGCGTGCATCGCGCCGCCTCAGATCTTCGTGTGCTGAACACGCCCGCACACAAAAAAAGCCGGATCGATGATCCGGCCTTCTTGATTCACAATCGCGGCTACAAGTGCGCCTAGGCTGCAGCCGACTTCTTCGGCGCGAAGCGGCCGTAGAAGGTTTCGCCCTTCGCCGCCATCTCCTCGAGCAGCTTCGGCGGGGTGAAGCGCGAGCCGTATTTGGCTTCGAGCTTGTGGCAGAGCTCGACGAACTTCTTCGTGCCCATGAAGTCGATGTAGGACAGCGTGCCGCCGGTGAACGGCGCGAAGCCGAAGCCGAGGATCGAGCCGACATCCGCCTCGCGCGGATCGGTGATGACATGATCCTCAACCGTGCGCGCGGCCTCCACCGCCTGCACCACCAGGAAGCGCTGCTTCAATTCCTCGACGTCCAGCGTATCGGGGTCGAGCTGCTTGGGCTGAAGCGCCGAGAGACCGGGCCACAGGCTCTTCTGGCCCTTGCCCTTCTCCGGATAGTCGTAGAAGCCCTTGCTGTTCTTGCGGCCGAGCCGGCCCTGCTTCTCGACCATCTCCACCATCAGCTTCTTCTGATCGGGGTTGATGGCGTTCGGACCGAGGTCGGCTTCGGTCGCCCTCATGATCTTCAGGCCGAGGTCGAGCGCGACTTCGTCCGACAGCGAGAGCGGGCCGACCGGCATGCCGGCCATCTTGGCGCAATTCTCGATCATCGCCGGCGGCACGCCCTCGAGGAACATCTCGTTGCCTTCGGCCACGTAGCGGCCGACGCAGCGGTTGGCGAAGAAGCCGCGGCTGTCGTTGACCACGATCGGCGTCTTGCCGATGGTGCGGACATAGTCGAGCGCGGTTGCGAGTGCGACGTCGCCGGTGTTCTTGCCGAGGATGATCTCGACCAGCATCATCTTCTCGACCGGCGAGAAGAAGTGAATGCCGACGAACTTGCCCTGGTCCTTGAATCCTTCCGCGAGCGAGGTGATCGGCAGCGTCGAGGTGTTCGACGCGAAGATCACGTCGGGCTTAAGATACTGCTGCGCCTTGGCGAAGGTCTCGGCCTTGACCTTGCGATCCTCGAACACGGCCTCGATGACGAGGTCGACGTCCTTCAGCGCGGCATAGTCAGGGGTCGCCGTGATGCGCGCGAGCAGCGCTTCGGCATCGGCGGGCTTGGCGCGGCCCTTCTTGATCTGATCCTCGATCGCCTTCTGCGCATGCGCCTTGCCCTTGTCGGCGCTCTCCTGGTCGCGGTCGATCAGGACGACGTCGAGGCCGGCGCGGGCCGAGACGTAGCCGACGCTCGCGCCCATGAAGCCGGCGCCGATCACGGCGATCTTCTTCACCTTGGTCGGCGGCACGTCCTTCGGACGGCGCGCGCCCTTGTTCAGCTCCTGCATCGACAGGAACAGGCTGCGGATCATCGCGGCCGCTTCCTTCGAGCGCAGCACCGAGGTGAAGTAGCGCGATTCGACGCGCAGCGCCGCGTCGATCGGCAACTGCAGCCCCTCATAGACGCAGCTCATGATCGCGCGCGCGGCCGGATAGTTGTCGTAGGTCTCGCGGCGATAGATCGCGTTGCCGGCCGGGAACATCATCATGCCGGCCTTGGAGAACACCGGGCCGCCGGGCAGCTTGAATCCCTTCTCGTCCCAGGGCGCGACCGCCTTGCCGCCACCCTTGATCCAGTCCTTCGCCGCCTTGATGAGGTCGCCGGCCGGCACGATGGCGTGAATCAGATTCAGCGCCTTGGCCTTCTCGATGGTGACCGGATCGCCTTTGAGCAGGATCGTCATCGCATCCTGCGGCGGCACGAGGCGCGGCACGCGCTGCGTGCCACCGGCGCCGGGGAACAGGCCGACCTTGACCTCGGGCAGGCCGAGCCGCGTCTTGGGATTCTCCGCCGCCACGCGATAGTGGCAGCACAGCGTGATCTCGAAGCCGCCACCGAGCGCGAGGCCGTTGATCGCGGCCGCCCACGGCTTGCCGGAAGTCTCGATCGAGCGCAGCACCTGCGAGAAGCGCCGGCTCTGCTCGAACAGCATCTGGTTCGCCGCGGTCTCGCCCTGCTCCTTGAAGACCTTGGCGTAGGCCTGGTTCATGCCCTCGAGCATCGACAGGTCGGCGCCGGCGCAGAACGCCTCCTTGGCCGAGGTGATGACGACGCCCTTCACCGCGGCGTCAGCCGTCGTGTCCTTGACGATCGCGTCGAGCTCGTTGGTCGAGGTCTCGTCGAGCACGTTCATCGAACGGCCCGGGATGTCCCAGGTGACGAGCGCAATGCCCTCGGCGTCGGTCTCAACCTTGAAGTTCTTGTAAGCCATGTTGGTTGCTCCTCGGTGCCGCAGCCGATCTCAGGCGCGGCGGTTTGACTTGAGATCTCGTAGGGTGGATTAGCCGAAGGCGTAATCCACCAGTCCACGGCGAAAGAAGTGGTGGGTTACGCTTCGCTAACCCACCCTACGCAACAATGCTCGTTACACGCGCTCGATGATGGTGGCGGTGCCCATGCCGCCGCCAATGCACAGCGTCACCAGCGCGGTGGACTTGTTGGTACGCTCGAGCTCGTCGAGCACGGTGCCGAGGATCATCGCACCGGTTGCGCCGAGGGGATGGCCGAGCGCGATGGCACCGCCATTGACGTTGATCTTGGCGTTGTCGATATCGAAGGCCTGGATATAGCGCAGCACCACCGAGGCGAAGGCCTCGTTGAGCTCGAACAGGTCGATGTCCGACTTCTTCATGCCCGAGCGCGCGAACAGCTTCTCGGTGACGTCGACCGGACCGGTCAGCATCATCGCGGGCTCCGAGCCGATATTGGCGAAGGCGCGAATCTTTGCGCGCGGCTTCATGCCGTATTTCGCACCCGCTTCCTTGCTGCCGAGCAGGACCGCGCCAGCGCCGTCCACGATGCCCGAGGAGTTGCCGGCATGGTGCACGTAGTTGACGCGCTCGATCTCCGGATGCGACTGCACCGCGACGCCGTCGAAGCCGCCCATCTGCGCCATCATCGTGAACGACGGCTGCAGCTGTGCCAGCGACTGCATCGTGGTCGAGGGACGCATGTGCTCGTCCTTGGCCAGGATGGTGAGGCCGTTGATGTCCTTCACCGGCACCACGGACCTGTTGAAGCGGCCCTCGTCCCAGGCCTTGCCGGCGCGCTGCTGGCTCTGCACCGCATAGGCGTCGACGTCGTCGCGCGAGAAGCCGTACTTGGTCGCGATCAGGTCGGCCGAGACGCCCTGCGGCATGAAGTAGGCCGGCACCGCCATCGACGGATCCATCGGCCAGGCACCGCCGGAGGCGCCGATGCCGACGCGGCTCATCGATTCGGCGCCGCCGCCGATCACGAGCTCATGCTGGCCGCTCATCACTTGCGCCGCGGCAAAATTCACGGCGTCGAGACCAGAGGCGCAGAAGCGGCTGATCTGCACGCCGGGCACAGCCTCGCCGAGACCCGCTTTGAGCGCCGCGAAGCGCGCGATGTCGGAGCCCGCTTCGCCGACGGGATCGACCACGCCGAGCACGACGTCGTCGACGGAATCCACCGGCAGGTTGTTGCGGTCCTTCAGCGCCTTCAGCGGCACGGTGGCGAGCGCAAGCGCCGTCACCTCGTGCAGCGCGCCGTCCGGCTTGCCGCGGCCGCGGGGAGTCCGGACGTGGTCGTAGATGAATGCCTCAGGCATGACGCCCTCCTGATGTGATATTCGGAATCTGACAGTTGTTGGGAGCAGGCAGCGGAAGCAGGCTCAGAACGCTTCCGCGGGCAGTTCCATGATGGTTGCGCAGCCGGACTGGATGCGGGCGAGATTGGCGGCCGTCTCCGGCAGCATCCGCTCCATGAAGAAGCGGCCGGTGACGAGCTTGGTCGAGAGATAGGGCGTGGGTCCGCTCTCGGCAATCTTGGCTTGGGTCACTTTGGCCATCCGCGCCCACATGTAGCCGAGCGCGACGAAGCCGAAGAGATGCATGTAGTCGGTCGCGGCGGCGCCGGCATTGTCCGGCTTCATCATCGCGTTCTGCATCAGCCAGGTGGTGGCCTGCTGGAGATGGCCGAGCGCGGTCGACAGCGGCGCGATATAGGGCTTGAGCGCCTCGTCGCCGCCATTCTCCTTGGCGAAGGCCATGACCTCGCCGAAGAATGCCATGATGGCGCGGCCGCCGTCGCGCGGCAGCTTGCGGCCGACGAGGTCGAGCGCCTGGATGCCGTTGGCGCCTTCATAGATCATGGCGATGCGGGCGTCGCGCACGAACTGCTCCATGCCCTGCTCGGCGATGTAGCCGTGGCCGCCATACATCTGCTGCGCCTGCACCGCGTTGGCGAAGCCGTAGTCGGTGAGGAAGCCCTTCAGCACCGGCGTCATCAGGCCCATGTGATCGTCGGCGGCCTGGCGGTCCTTGGCATCTTCGGAGCGATGCGCGACATCGCTCTTCAGCGCGGTCCAAATTACGAAGGCGCGCGCGGCCTCGTTGAAGGCGCGGATCGAGAGCAGCGTGCGGCGCACGTCGGGATGCACGATGATCGGATCGGCCGGCTTGTCCGGCGCCTTGACGCCGGTGAGCGCGCGGCCCTGGATGCGCTCGCGGGCATAGGCGACGGCGTTCTGATAGGCGACCTCGGACTGCGCGAGGCCCTGCACGGCGACGCCGAGGCGGGCCTCGTTCATCATCACGAACATGCCCTGCATGCCCTTGTTCTCTTCGCCGATCAGCCAGCCGGTGGCGCTGTCGTAGTTCATCACGCAGGTGGAATTGCCGTGGATGCCCATCTTGTGCTCGATCGAGCCGCAGACCACGCCATTGCGGGCGCCGATCGAGCCATCGGCATTCACGAGGAACTTCGGCACCACGAACAACGAAACGCCCTTGATGCCGGCAGGCGCACCCTCGATACGGGCGAGCACGAGGTGGATGATGTTGTCGGCGAGATCGTGCTCGCCGGCCGAGATGAAGATCTTGGTGCCCGTGATCTTGAAGCTGCCGTCGGCCTGGCGCACCGCCTTGGTGCGGAGCATGCCGAGGTCGGTGCCGCAATGCGGCTCGGTGAGGTTCATGGTGCCGGTCCACTCGCCTGCCACCATCTTCGGCACGTAGGTCTTCTTCTGCTCCGGCGTGCCGTGCACCAGCAGCGCGGCGGTCGCGCCCATGGTGAGGCCGCCATACATCGAGAACGCCATGTTGGCGGATATCTGGAATTCGTTGACGGCCTGGCTCAGCGTCACCGGCAGACCCTGGCCGCCGAACTCCTGCGGCGCCGACAGGCCGAGCCAGCCGCCCTCGGCGACCTGCTTGAACGCGTCCTTGAAGCCCTTCGGCGTGGTGACGCTGCCGTCGTCTGCGCGCTTGCAGCCCTCGAGATCGCCGACGCGGTTGAGCGGCTGCAGCACCTCTTCGGCAAGCTTGGCGGCCTCGCCGAGGATCGCCTCGCGCACGTCGCTCGACGCATCGGAGAAGCCCGGCAGATTGTCGTAGCGGTCGATCTGGAAGACGTCGTTGAAGAGGAAGTTCACGTCTTCGATTGGAGCTTTATAGATCGGCATGGCGTTCTCCCGGCATGGGGCCGTTCGTGGTGATATTTGCTTGATACCTGCGGCGCAGCGCCTGCCCGCGAGCTTAGCGGGTTCTGCAACCTCAGGGCAGGGTCATGATTGGGCGGCGAGCTGCTCCGCCATCAGGCGATGCAGCATGTTGATGGCCTTGAGCGGGCGCACCATCACCTTGAAATGGGTGATGCGGCCGTCAGTGTCGAAGGTGATGATGTCGACGCCGTTGATCTCGATGCCGTCGATGACGTTCTTGAATTCGAGCACGGCGCCGTTGGCGCTCTTCCACTCGCCGACATAGGTGAAGCCGGGACCGCCGAGCACCTTCTCGGCGCTGGAGAGATATTTGAAGGTGATGTCGCGCCCGCGCTGCGGCGTGTGCACGACGGGGCTTTCGAAGACGGCGTCAGGATGCAGCAGGTCCCAGAGCGCGGCGCGGTCATGAGACTTCATGTAGCCGTACCAGGAGTCGAGGCCGGTCATTGTCAGGGTGCCTCCCATGATTAAGGGGCCATGGCAAAAAACGTGAAAACAACCCCATGCACAGTAGCCCGAAGGCCGACGCCGGCCGGCAAACGGCCTGCCGTCATATGCACATTGACGCATATGCGCCGATATGCATAAAGTCAAGTCAATTGGTCGGGACCTCATAAGGGAGCCGGTGTCATGGCGCTGGGCGACGCAATTCTCGCATGCCTGACGGAACGTCCGATGACGGGCTACGAGCTCGCCAAGACATTCGACTCCTCGATCGGCTTCTTCTGGAAGGCCGACCACCAGCAGATCTATCGCGAGCTCTCCAAGCTGCGCGACCGCGGCTACATCCAGGGCCGCGAGGTCGTACAATCCGGCAAGCCCAATAAACTCATCTATACGCTCACTCCGGAAGGGCGAACAGCGCTGCGGCACTGGGCCGCGCGGCCAAGCACACCGCCCTCGATCAAGGACGACCTCCTGGTCCGGCTGCATGCGCTCGACAGCATCGACATCGAGCCCTTGCGCACCGACTTGATGGATCGGCTGGAGCACCACCGCGACCGCCACGCCAATTACGAGCGCATCCTGAAGAAGCGTTTTCCGGAGGGGACGGCGGAGGGTGTGCTCGACCTCGGCAATCTGCTGCTGCTTCGCCTCGGCGCCCGGCACGAGCAGATGGTGGCCGATTTCTGCGAGGAGACGCTCGAGACGCTGTCGGCGATGAGCGGCAAGGGCACGGTGGTACCGCTGGACGACGGCAAGCGCGAAGGAAAAGGCTGAGCCGCCGGTTTAGTTTTTGGTGACGACAGGGCTATCCCAGTTGAACCGGACGTTCACACCGGCACGGACGATATCGTCGGTCAGCCGGACATCGCGTGTAGCAACTAGAGCAGCTCCAAGCGGGGGCCTCGCCTCGAAATATCGCTTACTGCCGAAATCGGTGTGAACATATTCGAGCTTGAAGCTCACGGCGCCCCAGGTGTCTGTCCAGGCAGCCCATTCAGCACCGAGTCCGGCCGCCAGACCGGTCCGCGTCCTGGACTCGGTTACGGCCCCGGCTGGATCGGACACAGTGACGTCGGTGCCGGCGAAGGCGACGCCGGCGGTGCCATAGATCAGAAACTGATCGAGCGCGTAGCCGATGCGGCCGCGAAACATGTCGATCCACTTCTCGCGGGTGCTGCTCGTCGCCGCGACGTTGAAGGGCGGCTGGTCTGGCGCGCTCCCATGCTTGTTCGTCCAGGAGGCATCGTTTTCGAAACCCAGCACCGTCTTTTCGATCTGGAAATCGCAGCCGACGGCCCCGCCCGCGACGGTGCCGGAGAGATCGAACATGCCGGTAATCGTTGGGCCGGAGACGTTACCGGCGCGGGCGACGTGCTCGCTTTTGCCCCAGGCGCCGCCGCCCTGGACGCCGACATAGCAGCTGGTCCAGTTGAAGCCGGCAGGCGCCGGCGCCTTGAGCGCAGGCTTTGCCGCCGGGGCATCGGCGGCAAAGGCATGCGATGCCAGTCCGGCCGCCATCGCGGCCACGAGCAACCTTTTCATCTCAGCCAACATTCCAGTCGCGCAAGACAGCGCCGTGGATCCGGCCGCTCTCTACCTATTGGACGCGCAGACGGTGGCGGCTGCGAAATTTTTGTCGCTTGGGGCAGCGAACTTTCCACGACGTCATGGCCGGGCTTGTCCCGGGCAAGCCCGGGCATGACGAACTTGTGGCACGCGGTCGCTTCCTCTCCGCTGTCATCGCCCGAGAAAGCGGGCGATCCAGTATTCCAGAGGCGGTGACGAATACGAAGAAGCCGCGGCGTACTGGATGCCCCGCCGGAGCCTGTCATCGGGCTCGCCGAAGGCGAGACCCGGTGGCGGGGCATGACACCGCTGAATGTGGCGAGCAGAAACAAGTCGCAACGAACCGTCGCCGGCTCCCTGCGGCCCGGTTCCCGCCGCCCAACTTTAAGACACCGGCGACGCATTCCTTAACCCGTTATTTACCGTAACAGGAAAAAGTCGGTTTTCGAGGCAGACGACCCGCGCCAAATTCGATTGTCTTTGCAACCGGCACGCGTGGGAAGGCTGGAGGCGCCGGGTGGGGCGCCGGAGTCGGAACCGGACAGAGTCATGAATTCGCGCGTATCGTGGAGTGTTGACGGCATCGATCCATCCGTCAGGGAGCGGGCCGAGGCTGCTGCGCGTCGCGCCGGCATGTCACTCAACGATTGGCTGAACTCCACGCTCGGCGAATCTGCTCCGCCGAACTTTCGCGGACCTTACGATCAGCGCTCGCAGCAAATGCCGAGCCAAATCCCGAGCCAGGAAAGCCGCGAAGTCGCTGACATCCACCAGCGGCTCGATGCGATCACCCAGCAGATCGAACGGATTTCAAAGCCCGCACCGCGCCAGGACGTCTCGCGCGAGCAGGGTGTTGCGCGGCAGCTCAACGATGCGATCTCGCGCCTCGACGCGCGGCTGTCGCAGATCTCGCGGCCGCAGCAGCCGCAGCAGCCCCAACCGCCGCGCCCCCCACAGTTCGACGCGCGCCAGCGCCAGGACGCGGTCGAGCGCGCGGCAGCGCAGGTTTACCGGAGTTCGCCGCCCCTGAGCCCCGCCTCGCTCGACGTCGCCGTCGCCGAAATCTCGGCGCGGCAGAACGAGCTCGACGGCTTCGTGCCGCGGCAGATGCCACCACGCGCCGCGCCACCGATTGCGCCGATGGCAGCCCCGATGGCCCCTCCCATGGCTGCGCCGATGGCGCCGGCCGCGCCTGCCTATGCCCCGCCGCCACCACCGCCGGGGCCGGACTTTTCGGCGCTCGAACGTCATTTGCTCAAGATCACCAGCCAGATCGAGGCGCTGCACCGTCCCGATCACATCGAGCAGTCGATCTCGGCGTTCCGCAACGAGCTTGCGGAGATTCGCCACGCCATCACCGAGGCGATGCCGCGGCGCGCGATCGAATCGATCGAGAACGAGATCCGATCGCTGCACCGTCGCATCGACGAAACCCGCTCAACGGGCACTGACGGCCAGATGCTCGCCGGCATCGAGCGCGCGCTGTCCGAGATCAAGCAGGTGCTGCGCACGCTGACGCCGGCCGAGCAGCTCACCGGCTATGACGAGGCGATCCGCAATCTCGGCGCCAAGCTCGATCTGATCCTGCGCGCCAATGACGATCCTTCCACGGTGCACCAGCTTGAAGGCGCGATCTCGGCGCTGCGTGGCATCGTCTCCAACGTTGCCTCCAACGAAGCGCTGGCACGGCTCTCCGAGGACGTGCAGCTGTTGTCGTCCAAGGTCGACCAGATCACCCGCTCGTCCGGCCACAGCGACAGCTTTGCGGTGCTGGAGCAGCGCATCGCCGCGCTCACCGCCGCGCTGGAAACGCGTGAGCGGCCGGTCGCACACGAAAGCACCGAGCATCTGGAAGCCGCCATCCGCGCGTTGTCCGATCGTTTCGACCGCATGCAGGTCGGCAACGACTCGGCATCGACCTTCGCGCATCTCGAACAGCGGGTCTCGTATCTTCTTGAACGGATCGAGGCCGCCTCGGATCCGCGCGGCGGCAACTTAAGTCGCGTCGAGGACGGGCTGCACGACATCCTGCGGCATCTGGAACGGCAGCAGGCAACCTACGCCGCACTCGCCGAGAGCCGCAGCGCGGCGCCGCCGTCCGACTCCGGCGTCGTCGACCTCGTCAAGCGCGAGCTCTCCGACATCCGCTTCAGCCAGGCGGAAACCACCCGGCATACGCAGGATTCGCTCGAAGTCGTCCACAACACGCTCGGCCATGTCGTCGACCGCCTCACCATGATCGAGGGCGATCTGCGCGCGGTGCGCGCTGCGCCGCCGGCGCCACAGCCGATGCCGATGGCCGCTCCGATCGAGCCCGCGCCGATGGCGCGCGAGCCGCGGCCACAGCCGCAGCCGAAATCCGATCCGAAGCCCGAGCTGCCGAACCCAGCCGCCGCACAGGCGGCCCACGCCGCATTCGCGGCCGCACCGCGCGAATTCCACGCCGCCACGCCGGCCGCGCCGCCGCCGGTGCCAGTGGCATCGCCGATTCCGCCGCGCGCGATCAGCGAGATCCTGGAGCCGCACACGGCACCGGCGCGCGCCGCGATTGCGCCGGAATTGCCGCCGGATCATCCGCTCGAGCCGGGCACGCGCCCGGGCGGGCGCGTCCCCACGCCGTCGGAGCGCATCGCTGCGTCCGAAAGCGCGATCAGCGAAATTCCCGCCGCGCCGAAGGAGCCGGTGTCGTCGTCGAGCTTCATCGCGGCTGCCCGCCGCGCCGCGCAGGCGGCCGCCGCGCAGCCCGAGAAACCCGCGCGCGGCGCCAAGGCAGCGACCGCCGGCCGCGCCAAGGACAACAGCAAGGACGGCACCTCGACGATCACCTCGAAGATCCGCTCGCTGCTGGTCGGCGCCAGCGTGGTCGTGATCGTGCTTGGCACCTTCAAGATGGCGATGAACCTGCTGGATGGCAGCGGTAGCGCGCCGGCGCCGCAGGCGATGGAGAATACGTCGAGCCAGCCGGCGCCGCAGCTCCCGCCGCCGCCTGCCGAGAGCAAACCCAGCGCGCCCGAGCAGATCACGCCGTCCATGACCTCGCCGACGCCGATCGGCCGGCAGTCGCAGAACAATGCCGCCCCCGCGCCCGCAGCGAACTCGGGCAGCACGGCATCGGTCGAAATTCCGCCCGCGCCGGCTGCTCCGCCGCCCCCACCCGCGGCGAGCAACGACATCACCGGCGCGCTTCCAATGGCGAGCCGCGCGCGGCTCGGCCAGATCCAGGTGCCGCCGAGCGAAAAGCTGCCTGACGGCATCGGCGGTCCCGCGCTGCGCACGGCCGCGATGAAGGGCGATGCGACCGCGGCTTACGAGATCGGCCTGCGCTTCGCCGAAGGCAAGGGCGTCGCGACGAATTACGACGAAGCCGCCAAATGGTACGACCGCGCGGCGCAGGCCGGAGTGGTGCCCGCGACCTTCCGCCTCGGCACGCTCTACGAGAAGGGCCTCGGCGTGAAGAAGGACGCCGACATCGCCCGCCGCTACTACACGCAGGCCGCCGAGCGCGGCAATGCCAAGGCGATGCACAATCTCGCGGTGCTCGACGCCGACGGCGGCGGACGCGGCGCCAATTACAAGAGCGCTGCGCAATGGTTCCGCAAAGCGGCCGATCGCGGCGTCGCCGACAGCCAGTACAACCTCGGCATCCTCTACGCCCGCGGCATCGGAGTCGAACAGAACCTCGCCGAATCCTTCAAATGGTTCAGCTTGGCTGCGGCCCAGGGCGATGCCGACGCGGCAGGCAAGCGCGACGACGTCGCCAAGCGCCTCGACCCGCAGTCACTCGCCGCCGCCAAGCTCGCGATCCAGACCTTCAGCGCCGAACCGCAGCCCGACGACGCCGTCAACGTCCTGGCGCCTCCCGGCGGCTGGGACAGCGCGCCGCAGGCGAACGCCAAGCCCGCGCCGAAGCCCGTCGCCGCCAAGCGCACGGCCTCGGCCGCGCACTAAAGCGAAATAGCTAGATCAAACCGAACGGGCCGCGGGCTCGGTGCATCTCTCCCGCTTGCGGGAGAGGTCGGCGATCCCCGGGCGATGCGAAGCATCGTCCCGTGAGCGCCGATGAGGGCTTTGTCCTCTTGGGGAGTCTCACTGCGGAGACACCCTCTCCCCAACCCTCCCCCGCAAGCGGGGGAGGGAGCACACTTGCGTGATCGTAACGATCACGCCCGGTTTCATGACGCTCTCGTCCCGCCCCTTCACCGCGCCCAAAATTCCTGATCCGCCCCGCATCAAATTCGGCTATTGAGGGACGCGGCAATCGTTCCGCCCTCCCGCGAGCATTCCGCGAAATCGATCCGTCTCGCCGGAGCTTCGGTCCGATGCAACTCTACCTCCCGATCGCCGATCTCCCCGTCAACGTCTTCCTGGTGCTGGCGATGGGCGCCGCGGTCGGGTTCGTCTCCGGCATGTTCGGGATCGGCGGCGGCTTCCTGATGACGCCGCTTCTGATCTTCATCGGCATCACGCCGGCGGTCGCGGTCGCCTCCGTCGCGAGCCACATTGCCGCCTCGTCGTTCTCCGGCGCGATCACCTATTGGCGCAGACGCGCGATCGATCCCGCGCTTGCGGCCGTGCTGTTATCCGGCGGCGTCACCGGCACCGCGCTCGGCGTGTGGACGTTCACGCAGCTGCGCGCGCTCGGCCAGCTCGACCTGATGATCGCGCTGTCCTACGTCATCCTGCTCACCACCGTCGGCAGCCTAATGTTCTCGGAAGGCCTGCGCGCCCTGATGCGGACGCGGCGCGGCACCGTACCGCCGCGGCGGACCCACAACTGGATCCACGGCCTGCCGCTGAAGATGCGGTTCAAGCGCTCGAAGATCTATCTCTCGGTGATCCCGGTGGTAATCGTCGGCATCGTGATCGGCTTCATCGGCGCCGTCATGGGCATCGGCGGCGGCTTCATCCTGGTGCCGATCATGATCTATCTCTTGCGGGTGCCGACCTCGACGGTGATCGGGACGTCGATGATCCTCACCCTCGTCACCATGCTGTTCGCGACCATGCTGCATGCGGTGACCAATCACCTCGTCGACGCCGTGCTGGCGCTGATCCTGATGGTCGGCGGCGTCACCGGCGCGCAGTTCGGGGCGCGCGCCGGCCAGCGTATTCGCGGCGAGCAACTGCGCCTGCTGCTCGGCATTCTGATCCTCTCGGTCGGCATCCGCTTCGCCGTCGAGCTCGTGATCCGGCCCGAGGATCTCTTCACCATCCGCGAGCTGGGGGTGACAGGATGATGCGCGCGCTGATCGCCGCCCTCCTCGTCCTGCTGCTCGGCACGTCCGCGCGGGCCGAGCGGCTGATCGTGTCGGTCTCCAACCACCGCGTCACGGTGACGCCGAACTATTCCGGCGAGGAGCTGGTGCTGTTCGGCTCGGTCGAGCGCGACGCCTCGACGCCGGCCGACCGCACCGCCTACGACCTCGTGGTCACCGTGATCGGCCCGCGCGCCGACATGGTGACGCGGCGCAAGGAGCGCACCTTCGGCATCTGGATCAACACCGACTACCGGCAGTTCCTGCAGGTGCCGAGCTATCTCGCGCTGTTCGCCAACCGTCCGTTCGACCAGATCACGTCAGCGGAGATCGCGCGGCGGCAGCAGATCGGGCTCAACAACGTGCTGCTGATGCAGCGCGTCGGCGGCGACTATGCCGACGTGGTGCCGAACGATGTATTCCGATCGGCCTTCATCCGCCTGCGCACGCAGCGCGGCCTCTATCGCGAGGACGCGAGCGCGGTGACGTTCCTGACGCCGACGCTGTTCCGCACCGGCATTCCCCTGCCCGCGGAGGTGCCGATCGGCACCTATGAGGTCGAGATCAAGCTGTTCGCCAATGGCGCGTTCATCGGCAAGACCGAGACCGCGTTCGAGATCGTCAAGGTCGGCTTCGAGCAGTTCGTGGCGACGAGCGCGCGGCAGAACGGATTGATCTACGGTCTCGCCACGGCGGCGATGGCGCTGATGACGGGATGGATGGCGTCGATCGTGTTCCGGAAGGATTGAGGGGGACTGTCATTCCGGGGCGCGCGACTTGTCCGCCGACGCTCGAAGAGCGAAGGCGGAAGCGCGAGCCCGGAATCTATCGATCAGCGGAGTTGGTGGTGCAATGGATTCCGGGCTCGACGCTTCGCGTCGCCCCGGAATGACAGCTTGCATCACGGCGCCTCGATCACCGTCGGCAGACCCGGCTCCAGCAATCTCAGCCGCGGGCCGAAGCCGAGCGCATCAAAGGTCTTGCGCAGGTCCTCGCCGTTCTGGCGGAAATGCGCCCAGCCTTCGGTGTGCAGCGGCACGATCATCGCCTCGGGAAAGGCGCGCGCGGTCTCGACGGTGTCGTTGGTGTCCATGGTGAGATGGAACGGCCCGCGCGTTTGCGCAGCGCCGGCGAAGGGCAGCACGACGCCGCATTTGAAGCGGCGCGCGACCTCGGCGACGCCGTCGAACCAGGTGGTGTCGCCGCTGATATAGACCGGGCGGGTCTCCTTCCGGCTCGACGACACCACAAAACCGATGACATCGCCTGACAGCGGCTCGATGCCGGCCGGACCGTGGCGCGCGGGCGTGGCCGTAATCGTCAGCGTGTTGCCGTAGCCGTCCCTCACGCGAGCAGTCTCCCAGGGCGCGAGGCCCTCGACATGGCCGCCGAGGCGTTTGGCGCCGGCCTCGGTCGTCAGCACGCGCTTCACCTTGAAGAGAAACTCGCGGCCGGAATTGTCGAGATTGTCCGAATGCTGGTCGTGGCTGAGCAGGACCGCATCGACCGGGCCGATCGCATCGGCCTTCAGCGCGGGCCCGATCGTTTTCTCCAGCTTCACATGCGGAAGCTGATAGGCACCGGGGGCATCGAAGGTCGGATCGGTCAGCAGGCGAAAGCCGTCGATCTCGATCAGCGCGGTCGGGCCTCCGATCAGGGTGATGGAAACGGGCATGCTGAACTCTCCTTAAGAAGACTTCGCTGCGGGGCGCGTCACCAGGTAAATGCCGAGCGCGACCGGAATGATCCCAAAGAGGTCACGCGCCTCGACATGCTCGCCGAGCACCAGGAAGGCGAACAGCATGCCGAGCGGCGGCATCAGGAAATGATACGCGCTCGCAGCGGTGGCGCCGCACACTTTCAGGAGATGGAACCAGAGCAGATAGGCCAGGATCGAGCCGCCGAGCACGAGGAAGGCGAAGGCACCGACCAGGCCCGGCGTATAGTCGATCGCATGGATGTCCGCGAAGGTCAGCGCCACCGGCGTCAGCACGATGCCGGCGGCGAGATTCTGGATGCCGTTGCCGATCCACAGGCTTCCCTTCGGCGCGAGCAGCTTGAACAGGATGGTACCGGCGACGATGGAGGCGAGCGAAGCCAGCGTGAACACGATACCGTGCAGGCTGTCGGTGCCGACCGACAGGCGGTGCCAGACGATCAGTGTCACGCCGATGACGCCGAGCAAGAGGCCGCCCGCCTTGCGCCAGGTCATGCCTTCGCCGAGGAACAGCGCGGCAAGCGCGGCCGTGAATACCGGGTTGGCCGACACGATCAGCCCGCCGAGGCCGGCGGAGACCGATTGCAGGCCGGTGTAGCCGAGGCCGAGATAGAGCGCGTTGTTGGCGATGCCGAGCACGGCGAAGATCGCGGCATCGCGCCAGGACAGCGCCCAGCCGTCGCCGCGGATCAGAGTCGCGCCGAGGATCAGGATGCCGGCGAGCGAAAAGCGCGCCGCGAGCAGGATCAGCGGCGGGCAATGGGTGACGCCGATCTTGCCGGCGACGAAGGCGTAGCTCCAGAGCAGGCAGAACAGGCCGATGGTGAGCGGCAGCAGGTTGAAGCGGCTGCGGGGAACCGAGATCGAGGGGACGAACGACATGAACATTCTCCTGAGCCCACGATCTAGGGACCCCGCTTGCCATTTGGAAATTAAATGATTAACTGCCGATCAGTGGATTTTCGAATGGGGACGCCCATGCTCGATCTGGAGCTCCTGCGCAGCTTCGTCTCGGTGGTCGAGGCCGGCGGCTTCACCCGCGCCAGCGAGCGCGTCCACCGCACGCAATCGACCGTGAGCCAGCAGATCAAGCGGCTGGAGGAGGATGTCGGCCAGGTGCTGCTGCACCGGGACGGCAAGGACGTGCGCCCGACCGAAGCCGGCGAGCGCCTGCTCTCCTATGCGAGGCGGCTGCTCTCGCTGGCCGAGGAGGCGCGCGACATGCTGCGCCAGCCCGATGGCGAGGGTGCAATCCGCCTCGGCATTCCCGAGGATTTTGCCGCGTATCGACTGGCAAAGCTGCTGGGCGCGTTCTCGCGTTCGCATCCGGGCCTGCGCCTCGATGTGCGCGCCGATCAGAGCAAGAACCTCAGCCGCGACCTCGAGCGCGGCGAGCTTGATCTGGCGCTCTACAAGCGCGAGGCCGGTGAGAAAGGCGCGATCGCGGTGTGGCCGGAGCAGGTACATTGGGTCACCAGCAAGAGCCATCCGATCAATGCCGATGTCACCTCGGTGCCGCTGATCGGCTTTCCGCTCGGCTGCCTCTACCGTGCCGGCGCCATCCACGCGCTCGAAAGCGCCGGGCGGCCCTGGCACATGGCCTATACCTCATCGAGCCTCGCCGGCATCCAGGCCGCTGTCGCCGCCGGCATGGGCCTGAGCATCTTGTCGGAGATGGCGATCCAGACCGATCACCGCGTGCTGACGGCAAAGGACGGCTTTGCGCCGATCAACCGGACGGAAGTGGCACTGATGGCTTCGCCGGATGCAAGCCCCGCGACGCTGCGGCTCGCGAACAGGCTCGCGGAGTTCTGCGATGACGTCCAGGCGAAGGCGGCGTGATCTTATTGGACGCGTAATCTCAATAACACCGCGACGCGGCGATCGCGTGCACGCGACGGTCGCCGAGCAGGTGCGCGACAAAACCGTTCTTCGGGAAGATCTTTGCGAATGCGGCGTCGCGGATGCTGAGGCCGCCGGCATAGGCCCCGAAGGCGGGCATCACGGCGCGCATCCCGTCACAGGCGAAGCAGCGCCGCTCCATCGAGCGGCCGCGCGCCGAGACGCGCGCCTTGGGATGCAGATGGCCGGCGATCTCGCCGGTTGTGCCGGTCGGCTCGTGGCGGAAGGTGATCGGCCCGATCGCAACTTCGTCGGCGATGGTGCCGCCGAGATCGCGCGGCAACGCAGGATCGTGATTGCCGGAGATCCAGATCCAGTCGCGCCCCTCCTGGAGTGCGGCCACGCTGTCGCGATCTTCGGCCGAGAGACGCTCATGCGCGCTGCGATCGTGAAAACTGTCGCCGAGCGCGATGACGACGCGGGGATCATGGCGAGCGACGACTGCGGCGAGACGACCGAGCGTCGCGACGGTGTCGTAAGGCGGCAGCAGCACGCCGCGCGCGGCGAAGCTGGAGCCTTTTTCCAGATGCAGGTCGGAGACGACGAGCAGATGCTGCTCTTCCCAAAAGAGAGCGCCGGAGAGATCGGCGTGAAATGATGCGCCCGCGATATCCAAACTGCGCGTTGACGTGATTTGCAGCGCCGCTTGCTCCGTCATGGCCGGGCTTGTCCCGGCCATCCACGTTCTTGCCGCGGCAAGCAAGGCGTGGATGCCCGGGTCTTCCAATTGAAGACGCGCTCCGCGCTTTTGCCCGGGCATGACGACATGGAAAGAATTGCGCCCCGAAAAGTCATTGTTGCAGCAGTCTACGACATCGCCTCTTTGACGAGCTCATCGGCGGCTTCGGCCAAGAGTTCGTCTGCAGCTTCGCCATAAACTGACTCGCGGCCGATTTCCAGCATCACGGGGACGGCGAGCGGGGAGACGTGATCGAGTTCCCGGTGCGTGATGCGGCCCTGGATGCGCGCGAGCATGGCGCCGAGACGGCGCAGGTCGAGCAGGCCGGTGGCGGCATCGGCGCGCGCGGCACGCAGCAGGACGTGGTCGGCCTGGTGCTTGCGCAGGACATCGTAGACGAGATCGGTCGAGAACAGCACCTGGCGGCGGCTCTTGTCCTCGTCGGTGAAACGGCGCGCGATCAGGCCGGAGATCAGCGCGCAATTGCGGAACATGCGCTTCATCAGCGCGGATTCCGCGAGCCACGCCTCCAGGTCGTCGCCGAGCATGTCGGGGGCAAACAGCGTATCGAGATCAAGCTGGCCGTTGCGGATCATGAAAGAGGCATCGCCGAGCCCCCAGATCGCCACCGCATATTCATTGGCGACGAAGCCGAGCGGCCGGGCGCGGGCGCGCTCCAGCCGGCGCGTGAGCAGCATGCCGAGCGTCTGATGCGCGAGCCGGCCCTCGAAGGGGTAGCAGATGAGATAATGCCTGCTGCCGCGCGGAAACGTCTCGACCAGAAGTTCGCGAACGCCGGGCACGCGCGAGACATCCTTTTGCAGCGACAGCCAGTCGCGCACCTGCTCGGGCAGGCCATTCCAGGCGCGCTTGTCGTCGAGCAGGCGGCGCACGCGTTCGGCGAGATAGGTCGAGAGCGGAAACTTGCCGCCCATATAGGACGGCACTTTTGGATCCCTGTCGTTGGCGCGGGAAACATAGACCTGATCCTCGGCCAGCGCCTCGTAGCGAACGACCTCGCCGCCGAACACAAAAGTGTCGCCGGGACTCAGGCCCTCGATGAAATACTCCTCGATCTCGCCGAGCACGCGGCCTCCGCGGGCGATCGCACCGGTCGAACCGCTGCCGGTGGAGCGCGAGCGCACCAGCCGCACCTTGAGCATCGGCTCTTCGACGATGGTGCCGACATTGAGGCGATAGCTCTGCCGCACCTTTGGATTGGCGACGCGCCAGCGGCCCTGCTTGTCCCGCTTGATGCGGGCAAAGCGCTCATAGGTTTTCAGCGCGTAGCCGCCCGTTGCGACGAAATCGACGACGTCGTCGAAATCCTGTCGCGCAAGATCTGCGTAGGGCGCGGCGGTTCGCACTTCGCCATAGAGCTCGTCGCTGAGAAACGGCTCGCCGCAGGCGCAGCCGAGCACGTGCTGGGCCAGCACGTCGAGCGCGCCGGTGCGAAGCGGCGGCGTGTCCTGCGCATTCTCGGCGATCGCATCGATCGCGACGCTGCACTCCAGCACCTCGAAGCGGTTCGCCGGTACCAGCACCGCGCGTGAGGCCTCGTCCAGGCGGTGATTGGCGCGGCCGATACGCTGCATCAGGCGCGAGGATCCCTTTGGCGCGCCGATATTGACGACGAGATCGACGTCGCCCCAGTCGACGCCGAGGTCGAGCGAGGAGGTGCAGACCACGCCGCGCAGTTTTCCGGCCGCCATCGCGTCCTCGACCTTGCGGCGCTGCGCGACGTCGAGCGAGCCGTGATGCAGCGCGATCGCAAGGCCGTCGTCGTTCATGCGCCAGAGGTCCTGGAACAGCATCTCGGCCTGGCTGCGGGTGTTGACGAAGACGAGCGTGGTCTTGTTCTGCTTGATCAGCTCATAGACTTCGGGAAGCGCATGGCGCGCACCGTGGCCGGCCCAGGGCAGCCGTTCGCGGGTATCCAGCATCTCGACCAGCGGCGGGGCCGCGCCGCCCGCGATGACGATATCAGCGGCTGCTTCCTTGCCTTCGGGCTGCGGCACCAGGAAGCGCGCGAGCTGATCGGGCTCGGCCACGGTCGCCGACAATCCGATCGCGCGTATCCCGGGTGCCAGCCGCCACAGCCGTGCGAGGCCCAGCGAGAGCAGATCGCCGCGCTTGGACGTCACCAGCGCATGCAGCTCGTCGAGCACGATGCGCTTCAGCGAAGAGAACAGGAACGGCGCATCGTCGGAGGAGAGCAAGAGCGCGAGCTGCTCCGGCGTCGTCAGCAAAATGTCCGGCGGATAACGCCGCTGCCGCTGGCGCCGCGACACCGGCGTGTCGCCGGTGCGGGTCTCGACCTTGACCGGCAGCCCCATCTCGGCAATCGGCCGCTCCAGGTTGCGCGCGATGTCGACGGCGAGCGCCTTGAGCGGCGAGATGTAGAGGGTGTGCAGACCGCCGGCGCGCTGCACGCCGCGGCCGGTGGAGATCACCTTGCCGCTCTCACCTGCCCGCGCCTCGAGGGAGGAAGACGACAGCTCCACCAGCGTCGGCAGAAATCCCGCAAGCGTCTTGCCGGCGCCGGTGGGCGCGATCAGGAGCGCGGAGCGGTCCTCGCGCGCCTTCTCCAGCAGCGCCAATTGATGTTCGCGCGGCGACCAGCCGCGGCCCGCGAACCACGCCTGGAAGCGGTCGGGCAGCAACGCGGCCGGCTCGGCCGATATTTTGAGGATACGGGGCGGCACGGCGTAAGAGGTAAGCCGTGGGGGCGGGTTCGTCGAGGGGTGGGCTTCACCGCGCCTGCCGCGTGACGCTCCCGTAGGTGGGCAAAGCGAAGCGTGCCCACCATTCGCGCCAGGATGACCGGAGAGGTGGTGGGCACGGCGCAAGAGCGCCTTTGCCCACCCTACGGCACTGCTATCGAACCCGCGGAAGAGCCCCTCACCCCGACCTCTCCCCGTAAGAACGGGGAGAGGGAGAATTGGCAGCGTCGCAAGCGGCTTCTACTCCGACATCGGCTTATCGGAGATGTCCCAATCCGTGCCGCTGAAGGTGGAGATGAAGAGCGTCTTCATCGGCGTGTAGTCCTCGGGCGTGTAGCTGTAGGTGACGCCGTCGAGGAAGTAGGGCGAGTGGAAGCCGGCGAGCGTGGAGGCCTGCTTCAGCACGTTGGCCCGGGTGAGATCGTCGCCGCAACGGCGCAAAATCTCGCCCATGGTGACGGCCTGGCCGTAGCCGGCGAAGGCGATGGTGTTGTCGGGATCGATGCTGGGCAAATATTTCTTGCGCAGCTCCTCGAACGCCATCACGTCCGGATCCTTCTCCCATTTCGGCAGCCCGACCTCCTTGTTGTAGCGGATGGCGACGATGCCGGTGGCGTTCTCCAATCCCGCGGCGTTGAGGATCGAACGCCCCGTCGAGCCGGCCGACAAGAGTTGCAGCGGCTTCCAGCCGAGCTCGGCGACCTTGCGGATCGACTGCGACGTCGCCTTGCCGGTGGTGATGTTGTAGAAAACGTCCGCGCCCGACTTCGAGAGATTGATGAGCTGGGAGTCGACGGTCGGATCGCTCAGATCGTAGGTCTGCTCCATGATCACTTGTGCGGTGCCGCCGGCATCCGCCAAGACCTTCTTGAAGGGACCTAAGAAATCGCGGCCGAAATCATCGTTCTGGTAGAGGATGCCGATCTTCGCATTCGGCTTCACGCTGACGACGTGCCGCGCCAGGATGCGCGCCTCGGTCGGATACAGCGGCAGGCCCGCCATCGTCCACTTGAACTCCTTCGGATTATTCCACTTGGACGCGCCGGTGTTGAGCAGGAGCTGCGGCACGCCCTTGGAGTTCAGGTATTTGTGCACGGCGGTCTGCGGCGCGGTACCGAGCGAACCATAGAGCGCGAGGACCTCCTCCTGCTCGACCAGGCGCCGCGTCGCCTCGACGCATTTCGGCGCGCTGTAGGCGTCGTCGAGGGTAAGAAACTTGATCTTGCGCCCGTTGATGCCGCCCTTCTCGTTCAGCATCTGGAAATAGGCTTCGCCGATGCGCCCCAGCACGCCATAGAGCGAGCCGGGACCGGAATGCGGCACGGTCTGCCCGATCTTGATCTCGGTGTCGCTCGCGCCCGCATCGTATTTCTTCTCCGCGGCCCAGACGTAAGGCGCGGGCAAAGTGGATGCTGCGATGGTGGCGAACGCAGCGGCGCTGAAATCGCGCCGCGATGGATTCCTTGTCATTGTTGTTTTCTCCCTAATGCGCGCATTGTGCTGGCATCGCCGCACGCGTCGCAAGTGGGAAGTCGCAGCTTTGCGACGCAATGACGCTCAAATCGCTGCGTGCGCAGCGCCTAGACTCAAGTTTTCTCGGCAACGACGACGAGGCCGCGCACCGGCTCGTTGTTCTCGTTGCGCGGGGACGCCGGCTCCAATGTGAGGAGCTTGAGTCCGGCCTTGGCGATCGCGCCGCGCACATATTCCGCGGCATGGGCATAGCGCAGGCCATCGCCGAGCACGACGCCGCTGCCGTCATGCGTCTCCAGCGTGAAGGCGAGCGTGCCGCCGGGCGCGAGCACGCGCCTGGCTTCACTCAGCACCGGCGCAAGGTCGGAGAGGTACACGAACGCATCCGCCGCCACGACCAGGTTCGCACTCGCGTCGGCCTTGTCGCGCAGGCCTTCGATCATGTCGGCGACTTCGAGCTCGGCATAGAGCCCAGTGGCCTGCGCCTCCTTGATCATGCCGGGCGAAAGATCGATGCCGATGAAATGATCGACCTGCTTCACGAAAGCGCTGGCAGCCAGCCCCGTGCCGCAGCCGAGATCGATGGCGCGCTTGAAGAAGGCCGGCTTCTTCGCGGCGACGCGCGCGGCCAGCACCGCCTTGAAGATCAGGCTAGGTGCGCGATAGCCGAGATCGTTGATCAGCGCATGCTCGAAGCGCGGCGCGTATTGATCGAACAGCGCCTGCACATAGGCCTTTGGCATTTCGGACAGTTGCGTGTCGCCGAGCCGCATCAGATGCAGGCCGGCGCCGTGCTGGTCCTCGGGATCGGATCGGCGCGCTTCCCGGAAGGCCGCGATGGCCTTGTCGCGCTCGCCGAGTTGCTGACGGATTTCACCGAGCGTGAACCAGGCCGAGGTGAAATTCGGCGCGAGCTCGATCGCCTGCTCGAGGAGATCGGCGGCGGCAGGCAGGTCGCCCTTGAGCTGGAGGTCGCGCGCAAACTCGAAGCGGCGGTCGGCCATCAGATCGCCGGAGGACAAAAACAGACGCAGGGGCATTGGGGAACCAACACTCGTCTTGCCGGCTCGCCCGGCAATCCATCAAAAAAAGCACTGTTTAGGGCGATGGATGCACGGGTCAAGCCCACGCATGACGGGTGAACATTGGGGCACCGGCGCCCTATATAACCGGCATGCGTCCGCAAGACATCCTGCTGCCAGCTGCTGCCGGCCTGTGCTGCAAGCCGGGCGGCTTCCATATCGATCCTGTCCGCCCGGTCGAACGGGCCGTGATCACCCACGGCCATTCCGACCATGCCCGCGCCGGTCATGGCGCGGTGCTGGCGACACAGGAAACGCTGGACATGATGCGGCTGCGCTACGGCGAGAATTTTGCCGGCTCGACGCAAGCGATCCGCTATGGCGAGGAGATCCGGCTCGGCGATGTCGGCGTCAAGCTTCACCCGGCCGGCCATGTGCTGGGCGCGGCGCAGATCGCGGTGACCTGCAAAAACACCTGCATCGTTGCCTCCGGCGATTACAAAGACGCGCCGGACCCGACCTGCACCCCGTTCGAGCTCGTGCCCTGCGACGTCTTCATCACGGAGGCGACGTTCGGGCTGCCGGTGTTCCGACACGGCGATGCGGCCGATGAGGTGAAGAAGCTGCTGGCCTCGGTCGCGGTGTTTCCGGAGCGCGCGCATCTCGTCGGCGCCTATTCGCTCGGCAAGGCGCAGCGCGTGATCGCGCTGCTGCGCGCCGCCGGCTACGACGCACCGATCTATCTGCATGGCGCGATGGAGGCGATCACGCATTACTACCAGAGCCGCGGGATCGAGCTCGGCGAGCTGCGAGCCGTGAAGGGTGTGAAGAAGGCGGCGCTCGCCGGCACCATCACGCTGGCGCCGCCTTCAGCGACGTCCGATCTCTGGACCCGGCGCTTTCCCGATCCCGTCACCGCGTTCGCCTCGGGGTGGATGCGGGTGCGCGCCCGGGCGCGACAGCGCGGTGTCGAGCTGCCGCTGGTGATCTCCGATCATGCCGATTGGGACGGCCTCACCGCGACGATCGCCGCGACCGGCGCCGGCGAGATCTGGGTCACCCATGGCCAGGAAGATGCGCTGGTGCATTGGTGCAAGAGCAAAGGCCTGCAGGCGCGGCCGCTCGATCTCGTCGGCTATGGCGACGAGGAAGAAACCGAGACGCCGCTTCAGGACGAGGCCGAAGCATGAACCGCTTCGCCGAGCTGCTGGATCGCCTTGCCTACGAGCCCGGCCGCAACAGCAAGCTGCGGCTGATCACTAGCTATTTCCGCGAGGTCGGCGATCCCGATCGCGGCTATGCGCTGGCCGCGCTGACCGGCGCGCTCAGCTTCAAGCACGCCAAGCCGGCCCTGATCCGCGACCTGATCGCGGCGCGCACTGATCCCGTGCTGTTCGGACTGTCCTATGACTATGTCGGCGATCTCTCGGAGACGGTGGCGCTGATGTGGCCGAAGGGCGCGGGTCACGGCGAGCAATCTTTTCCGGGCTACCCCCCTCCCCAGCCCTCCCCCGCAAGGGGGGAGGGAGCGCAGCGGAGCGAGCAGCAACTACAGAGCACACTCGCTCGCAGCGATAGGGCAAGTGATGGACGTACAACTCCCACCGTTCCCTCCCCCCTTGCGGGGGAGGGTCAGGGAGGGGGGTGCCCCGGGGGAGACGCTGACGAGTCCCTCAGCCCGCGCAACCACAACAATCCACCACCGCCAACGCTGACCGAAGTCGTCACCACCCTCCGCACGCTCGGCAAGACCGAGCTGCCGGCGCGACTCACACGCTGGCTCGACGAGCTCGACGAGACCGGCCGCTGGGCACTGTTGAAGCTCGTCACCGGCGCACTTCGCATCGGCATCTCCACGCGTCTGGCAAAAACCGCGGCCGCAGCGCTCGGCGACAAGGACCCGCATGAGGTCGAGCTGATCTGGCCGGGCCTCGTCCCGCCCTATCTCGACCTGTTTGCCTGGCTGGAAGGGCGCGCGGAAAAGCCGGTCAACCGCGATCCCGCGCCGTTCCGCCCCGTGATGCTGGCGCATGCGATCGAGGAGACGGATTTTGCGACACTCGATCCCGCCGACTACGTCGCCGAATGGAAATGGGATGGCATCCGCGTGCAGGCGGTCGCGGGCCGCGACGATCGCGGGCACATCGCGGCACGGCTCTATTCGCGCACCGGCGAGGACATCACGGGGAGCTTTCCGGACCTCGTGCCGTCGCTGCGCCTGCCAGGCGCGATCGACGGCGAGCTTCTGATCCTGCGCGACGGCCGCGTGCAAAGCTTCAACGTTCTGCAGCAGCGCCTGAACCGCAAGGTCGTCTCACCAAAGCTGATCAAGGAGTTTCCGATCCATTTGCGCGCCTACGACCTGATCGGCGACGACGAGAACGATCTGCGCGAGCTGCCCTTCGCCGAGCGCCGCGAGCGGCTGGAAGTATTCATCAGGAAGCTCGACGACCCCCGCATCGACCTGTCGCCGACCGTTCCCTTCGCAAGCTGGGACGCGCTCACCGCTGCGCGCGCCGATCCCGCGAGCGCGGGAGCCGGCGAGGATGCGGACGCCGTTGAAGGCGTGATGCTGAAGCGGCGCGATGCGCCCTACCTGCCAGGACGGCCGAAGGGACAATGGTGGAAGTGGAAGCGCGACCCACACATCATCGACGCCGTGCTGATGTATGCGCAGCGCGGCCACGGCAAGCGCTCGTCCTATTATTCCGATTACACATTCGGCGTCTGGACCGAGGGCGACAGCGGCGACGAACTGGTGCCGGTCGGCAAGGCCTATTTCGGCTTCACGGACGAGGAGCTGTTGCAGATCGATCGCTTCGTTCGCCGCAACACCACGGAAAAATTCGGTCCCGTGCGCCATGTCGTGCACGAGCCCGACAAGGGACTGGTGCTCGAGGTCGCCTTCGAGGGGCTGCAGCGCTCGCCGCGCCACAAGTCCGGTGTCGCCATGCGCTTTCCCCGCATCAACCGCCTGCGCTGGGACAAGCCGCCGCGCGAGGCGGACCGGCTGGAGGCGCTTGAAAAGATGCTGAAAACGGAGGCCGCGGAAGTCGACGCCTGAAAATGGTCCCGCCGCCGGCCAGCGCAACGCCAGCCAGCTTATGCGCAGAGAACCGTTAATTGGCCCCGGCGGCGGTCCCATGGCGGTCTTAAAGAACTTGGCTCGTCAAACCGTTCGAGCCGCGACGCAGACCTGTGCGACACCCGCGTGGCGTCGCACGGCCCCTCTTAAGAGCCCGGGCGGGGCGGGAGCAATCAACAGCCGTTCGCACGCACAAGAACGCGCGCATTTACCTTACCGGCTGTTGCTTTCCGGCGACTCGCGCCGGCCCCTGGCCCCGGTCGCTTTTGCCGAGAGACCAGCATCTCCCCGTTCTTACGGGGAGGGAGTTGGGGTGAGGGGCTCTTCCCGCAAGGACGGTGGCAGAAAGACTCGCGGTGGCTCCCCCTCACCCGGATTGCATCTGCGATACAATCCGGCCTCTCCCCGCAAGCGGGGAGAGGCGAAGGAATCCTCGGTGAGACGCAGAGCCGGGACCGTCGCTTTTGGCGCGCTGTCGGATTAAAATGCGGTAAGCCGATTGACGGCCGGGCGCGGGTTCCCCATGTGCCCCGCCGTGACCTATAATCGGGGCTATGGCCCCGCGAGGAGTTTTTTGCGATGGCCAACGACGTCAGAGACTTGCCGGCCGGCCACAGCGATGGCCTGAACCGCTTTCTCGGCGGCTCGCCGCTGGCGGTCGCATTTCGCCTGATTTTGCTCTCGATCCTGGTTGGTGTCGTGCTGGCCGCGATCGGCTTCGATCCCTGGAATATCATCTACAGCATTCGCCTCTTGTTCCAGCGGCTATGGGATCTCGGTTTCGATGCCGTCAACTGGCTATGGCGCTACTTCCTGCTCGGCGCAGTCATCGTGATCCCGATCTGGCTGCTGTCGCGCGTCTTCGGCGCGCCACGCGGCCGATAAGTTATCTTTTGAGCATGATCTTGTTGGAAAACCGCTTCACACTTTTCCGGATCATGCTCTAGGGAGTGCGCAGCCGATGCAACTACGCTTTGTCGGCTGCGGCGATGCCTTCGGTTCTGGCGGCAGGCTCAACACCTGCTTCCACGTCACGGGGCGCGAGGCCAATTTCCTGATCGATTGCGGCGCGTCGGCCTTGCCGGCGCTGAAGCGGTTCGAGATCGATCGCAACGCGATCGACCTCGTCCTGATCACGCATTTCCACGGCGACCATTTTGCCGGCCTGCCCTTCTTCCTGCTCGATGCGCAATTCTCGCGGCGAACACGGCCGCTCACCATCGCCGGCCCGCAAGGGATCGAGACGCGGCTGGCGCAGGTGATGGAGGCGCTGTTCGAGCACTCCTCGAAGACAAAGCAGCGCTTCGAGCTCTCCGTCATCGAGCTACAGCCGGAGCAAAGCCGAAGCTTCGGCGCGGTGACGGTGACACCCTACGGCGTCGTGCACGGCGAATCCGGCGGGCCGTTCCTGGCCTATCGCGTCGAGGCCGAGGGCCGCACCCTCGCCTACAGTGCCGACACCGAATGGACGGAGACGCTCATTCCGCTGGCGCATGGCGCGGACCTTTTCATCGCCGAGGCCTATATGTACGAGAAGGTGGTCAAGAATCACCTCAGCCTGAAGACCTTGGAACAGCACTTGCCCGCCATCGGCGTCAAACGGCTCGTCCTCACCCATATGAGCGACGACGTGCTGTCGCGCCTCGAGGACATCGCGCATCTGGCCGCCGAAGACGGCATGATGCTCCTCATCTGACATGCACGCCCCCGTTCATCCCAGGGTCGGCTCGCGCGAGGTGTTCGCCATCGCGGGGCCGGCGATGGTCGCGAACCTCACCACGCCGCTGATCGGCGTGGTCTCGACCACCGCGATCGGACGGCTGGACGACGCCGCGCTGCTCGGCGGCGTCGCGATGGCGTCGGTGATCTTCGACTGCCTGTTCTGGCTGTTCGCCTTCCTGCGCATGAGCACGCTCGCCTTCACCGCGCAGGCGCTGGGCGCGGGCGAGACGCACGAGCTCAGCGCGATCCTGGTGCGCGGCTTCATCGTCGCAGGCCTGATCGGCGCCGCGCTGATCGCGCTGCAATTGCCGCTGGCCGCCGTGCTGTTCGATCTGATGGGCGGCAGCGAGGGCGTGACGCGCGCTGCGAAGACCTACTTCATGATCAGGATATGGTCGTCGCCGTTCGCCTTCGCCAACTACGTCGTCCTCGGCTGGCTGGTCGGCCAGGCGCGCGCCAACCCGGCGCTGCTGCTCCAGATCGTCATCAACCTCATCAACATGGCGGCGACCATCCTCCTGGTGCTGGTCTACGACACCGGCATCGCGGGCGCGGCGATCGCCGCGCTGCTGTCGGAAACGGTCGGCTTCGTCCTCGGCGTGATCGTCTGCCGCCGCTATGCAGACGGCGGCTTCGCGGTGCCGTATGCGACCCTGTTCGACCGGGTGAAGCTGATGCGGATGCTGTCGGTCAACTCCGACATCATGATCCGCACGGCGGCGCTGATTGCGGTTTTCCTGTTCTTCACCGCCAAGGGCGCGCGCGCCGGCGACGTCACGCTGGCTGCGAACTCGGTGCTCAACAATTTCCTGCTGGTCAGCGCCTTCTTCCTCGACGGCCTCGCCAATGCGGCCCAGCAGCTCTGCGGCCGCACCTTTGGCGCGCGCGACGCAAGGGGCTTTGCCGATTCGACCCGGCTGGTGCTGATGTGGGGGCTTGGCTTTGCGCTGGTCGTCGCGGTGCTGTTCGCGCTGTTCGGGCCGGCCATGATCGACTTCATGACGGCGAGCGAAGACGTCCGCCGCGCCGCGCGCGATTTCCTGCTGTTCATCGTGCTTGCACCGGTGCCCGGCGTGTTCGCATTCGGCTTCGACGGCATCTATGTCGGCGCGACCTGGGCGCGCGAGATGCGTAATCTGATGCTGGCCTCGCTCGCGATCTTCCTTGCCACCTGGTGGGCGCTGCAATCGTTCGGCAATGCCGGGCTGTGGAGCGCGCTGATCGCCTTCTACGTCGCGCGCGGCGGCCTGCAGGGCGCGCGCTATCCGGCGCAGTTCAGGGCGACGTTTTCAAAATTGTAGCTCTCGTGTCCCGGACGCGGCGCAGCACGCAAGTGGTGCGACGCAGAGCCGGGACCCAGCGGCCATGGGCCCCGGATCAGCAGCGCACTACGCCGCTAGGAACGGCGCACTGCGCTGCATCCGGGGCACGAGACTGCCTCACATCCCCGGCCAGTCTTCCGCGGTGAGCGTGGCGGCGTCGGCGCCGACGATCTCGGAAAGCGAATCCCGGCCCGTGCGCAACAGCGTCGAGGTGAGGTCGCGCTTGATCTCGTCGACGAGGCCGAGGCCCTTGTAGACCAGCGACGAATAGAGCTGGATCAGGCTGGCGCCGGCGCGGATCTTTGTCAGCGCGGCACCGCCGGAATCGACACCGCCGACGCCGATCAGCGGGAACGCGCCCTCGACGCGGACATAGGTCTCCGCGACCATGCGAGTCGACAGGCGGAACAGCGGCCGGCCGGACAGGCCGCCCTGCTCCTTGGCGCGCATCTCCTCGCGCAGCGTGCTCGGCCGCGCGATCGTGGTATTCGACACGATCATGCCGTCGACCCGGCGCGAGCGCGCGACCTGCACGACGTCGTCGAGCTGGGCGAGGCTGAGGTCCGGCGCGATCTTGAGCAGCACCGGCGTGTCGCCGGCCTTCTGGCGCACCTGCTCGCGCGCGTCGATCACCCTTGCGAGGAGATCATCGAGCAGCGCGCCTTCCTGCAAATTGCGCAGACCCGGCGTGTTCGGCGAGGAGACGTTGACGGTGAAATAGCTGGCGACCGGCGCGAAGGTCTCGATCAGCTTGACGTAATCGGCGACGCGGTCGGGCGAATCCTTGTTGGCGCCGACATTGACGCCGACGATGCCGCCATTCTGCGCGCGCGCGGCAAGACGCCGCAGCGCGGCTTCCGCACCGTCATTGTTGAAGCCCATGCGGTTGATGACGGCCTCGTCGCGCTCCAGGCGAAACAGCCGCGGCCGCGGATTACCGCTTTGCGGCTTCGGCGTCACCGAGCCGATCTCGACAAAGCCGAAGCCGAGCCGCAGCAGCGCGTCCGGCACCTCGGCGCTCTTGTCGAAGCCCGCGGCCATGCCGATCGGATTGGGGAAATTCAGCCCGAAGGCGCGCACCGCGAGCTTGGGATCATCGTCATGGGGCTTTCCCGGCGGCAGGAAGCGCAATCCCTGGATCGCAAGCCGATGCGCATCCTCCGGATCGAGCCAGCGCAGGACCGGCAGGGACAGGGCGTCGAAGGCGCGAATCACGGCAAGAGCTCCGGAATGTCGTGACCGCCGTCGGAGCGCATCGCGAGATTGATCACCGAGATCACCGCGCCGAGGTCGAGCTCGCCATAGAGATGCGGAAACAGCTCGTCGTTGCGCGAGCGTTCCCAGCGCAAGGCGGCGCCGAGCGCATCGGCGTCGACCTCGACCAGAAACAGCGCGCGCTGCCCGAAGAAATGCTTTCGCGCGGTCTCGGGAACCTGGGATGCGGTCGAGAAATGGATGAAACCGTCGCGCGCGTCGTCCGTGCTGCCCCGGTACACACCCTGCCGTTCCGCCTCGCGCCAGGCCGAGGCCAGACAGATTTTGTAGATCTTGACCACCGCTTACGCAGCCCTGTTTGCTCTTGGAGTCAGCTCTTTGAGTCTCTTGGGGTTTTTCGCCTCGTCCGGGTCTGAAAACCCGGGCGCGACCGTAAAGGCGCCCCCAGCCGAACTCAAGGCTTGCATGCCGCCTCTTGCACGGAAAACGGAAAACCGGTTGATTTAAAGGATAGTTTTCCTGAGTTGCGACGGGGCCGGATCGACCATGATCAGGCAGGCCAAAGCGCAGAGGATGCTGACCCACGATCAGATCTGGGGCGCGCTGGATCGTCTGGCGGCGCGCGCCGGCCTGTCGCCGTCGGGACTTGCCAAGCGTGCCGGGCTCGACCCCACCACCTTTAACAAATCCAAGCGCGTCACCTCCGACGGCCGCGAGCGCTGGCCCTCGACCGAATCGATCGCGAAGGCACTCACCGCGGCCGGGTCCTCGATCGAGACCTTCGTCAAGCTGATCGACGACAGCCCGGGCGACGGCCGCTCGGTGCCCCTGATCGGTTTCGCGCTGGCAGAGGGAACCGGCTATTTCGACGATCACGGTTTTCCATCCGGCAAGGGCTGGGACGAGGTCGCGTTGCCGACGGCCGAGGACGGCCGCACCTTCGCGCTGGAGATTTCCGGCGACACGCTACAGCCCGCCTATCGCGACGGCGACGTCATCCTGGTCTCGCCGGGCACGCCGATCCGCAAGGGCGACCGCGTGGTGGTGAAGACCCGAGCGGGCGAGGTAATGGTGACGACGCTGATGCGCCGCACCGCGAAGGCGCTGGAATTGCAGCCGCTCGATGCGGCTCAGGCCGCGCGCACGCTCGCCCTCGGCGATGTCGCCTGGATCGCGCGGATCGTGTGGGCGAGCCAGTGATTGCTTTTCGCCCGGTGTCACGACCGGGCGGTGACATGCGCGGCACCGCGATCGCCATTGCGACTCACCACACCTCTCGCCTGGGTTGCGCACCGAATCATCGGGGGGGAATAGGATGAATCGACGTCATGCATTGAAGGCGCTTGCGGGTCTCGCGCTGTGTCCAATGTGCAAGCCGGCATTCGCGGCCGAAGGCGCGCACTGGAGCTATGAGAGCGGCGGCGGTCCCGGCAAATGGGGCGACCTCGATGCGGCCAACAAGGCCTGCGCGGTCGGCCTGCAACAATCGCCGATCGACATCGAGGCGGCGATCAAATCGCAATTGCCCGCCCTGAAGCTGAACTGGGCGAAGAGCGCCGACACCATCGTCAACAACGGGCACACGATCCAGCTCAACTTCGCGGAAGGCAACACGCTGACGCTCGGTGACGTCAAGTACAAGTTGCTTCAGGTCCACTTCCACCGGCCGAGCGAGCATATGATCGGCGGCAAGAACTTTCCGATGGAGGCGCATTTCGTCCATCGCAACGACTCCGGCGGACTCGCCGTGGTCGGCGTGCTGATGGCGGAAGGCAAGGCGAACGCGTCCTTCGGCAAGATCGTCAAGTCCATGCCGGCTGCCGAAGGGCCTGCGATGAAGGCTGACGCGACCATCGATCCCCACGCGATGCTGCCGCAAAAGCTCAGCTACTTCCGCTATCCCGGCTCGCTGACGACGCCGCCCTGCTCGGAGGTCGTCGAATGGCTGCTGCTGACCGATCCGATCCAGGTCGCGGCCGCCGACGTCGCAGCCTTCGCAAAGCTCTACCCGATGAACGCGCGCCCGGTGCAGAAGGACAACCGGCGTTACGTGTTGCGGTCGAGCTGATACGGAATACGCCACCAATTGTCGTCCTGGCGAAAGCCAGGACGACAATTGGTGGGCTACACGTCCCTTACGCGCTGCGCGCCAGCGCGCCGTCGATCATGTTCACCGCGTTCTGGATGCCGTAAACGGCGACGAAGGAGCCGAAGCGCGGGCCTTTCTCCTGACCGAGCAGCACCTGGTAGAGCATGTTGAACCAGTCGAGCGTGACGCCGGGTCGGCCATCCTTGCCCTTCTTGACCTGGTCGAGGAACGGCTCGCGGCGGCCGATCTCGTAGACGACGTTCTGGATGTCCTCGGCCGATGACTCCTGCGGCAGCTGCGACAGCGCATCGCGCAGATCCTGCAGCGCGGCGCGCTCGGTGTCGGTCGGCACGCGGAACTGCTTCGTCGGCGCGACGAAGTCGCGATAATAGTTGATGGCGTAGCCGACCATCGCATCCAGCTTCGGATGCGTCTGCGGGCTCACGCCGGGACGGTAGCGGCCGATGAAGCCCCACAGCGTCTCGGCATTCTCCGCATTCGACGACGACACCAGCGTGAGCAGGAGCTGGAAGGTGACGGGCATGTCGCCCTTCGGCGGATTGCCGTTGTGAATGTGCCAGACGGGATTGCCGAGCTGCTGCTTCCCATCCTGCTTGGCAAAGCCGTCGATGAACTGCTGGTAGTCGTCGACATTGCGCGGAATGACGTCGAAATACAGCCGCTTGGCCGCCTTCGGCTCGCGATACATGAACAGCGACAGCGATTCCGGCGAAGCGTAGCGCAGCCATTCGTCGATGGTGAGCCCGTTGCCCTTCGACTTCGATATCTTCTGCCCCTTCTCGTCGAGGAAGAGCTCGTAGTTGAAGCCTTCCGGCGGCGTGGCGCCGAGCGCCTTGGCGATCGCGCCGGAGAGTTTCACCGAATCGATCAGGTCCTTGCCGGCCATCTCGTAGTCGACGCCGAGCGCGACCCAGCGCATCGCCCAGTCGGCCTTCCACTGGCACTTCACATTGCCGCCGGTGACGGGCGTTTCGACTTCCTGGTTGGTGTCGGGATCGACATAGGTCACGGTGCCGGCGGCGACGTCGCGGCGGATCATCGGCACCTGGAGCACGATTCCGGTGGTTTTGCTGATGGGGAGGAACGGCGAATAGGTGGCGCGGCGATCGGGGCCGAGCGTCGGCAGGATGATCGCCATGATCTGATCGTAGGCGGCGAGCATCTTCAGCAGCGTCGCGTCGAAGCGGCCCGACTTGTAGTAGTCGGTCGAGCTTGCGAACTCGTAGTCGAAGCCGAAATGATCGAGGAAGGCGCGCAGGCGCGCGTTGTTGGCGGCGCCGAACGAGGGATGTTCGTTCGAGAACGGATCCGGCACGGCCGTGAGCGGCCGTCCCAGGTATTGCGCCAGGAGGTCCCTGTTCGGCACGTTGTCCGGCACCTTGCGCAGGCCGTCCATGTCGTCCGAGAAGGCGAGCAGGCGCGTCTTGATCCTGTCCTCGGTCAGCACGCGGAAGGCATGGCGCACCATCGAGGTGCGCGCGACCTCGCCGAAGGTACCGATATGCGGCAGGCCGGACGGGCCGTAGCCGGTCTCGAACAGCACCTCGTCCTTCGGGCTTTTCTTCAGCCGCGCGACAATGGCCTTCGCCTGCTCGAACGGCCAGGCGTTGGATTGTTCGGCGAGCGCACGAAGATCGCTCGGGCTAGCGGCAAGATCGATAACGGACATTCAGGGGCCTCCGGGCCGCGGAAATTAGCGATTTCCGGGCAGAATGCAATTTTGCGGGGTGACTTCAGACGCTCACCCTGAGGAGCGCGCTCTTCGCGCGCGTCTCGAAGGGCGAGGCCGAGAGCCGGGCCTTCATCCTTCGAGACGCTTGCTTTGCAAGCTCCTCAGGATGAGGACCTGATAACGGAGCGTGAAGTTAGAACGGGCTCACCGAGAAGTAGCGCAGCCACAGATCGGTGTAGCGGCCTTTTTCCCAGACCCGGAACAGCGCCCAGTTCAGGGCCTGACGCAGCACGTCATTGCCCTTGCGCACGGCAATGCCGATGCCCTCGCCGAAGAAGCGGCTCTCGACGAAGGGGCCGCCGGAGAAGGCGCAGCAATCGCCCGAATCGGTGCCGTTGATCCAGAACGCCAGCGAGATGGCGTCGCCGAAGATGAAATCGACCTCGCCCTTGCGCAAGGCGGCGCGCAGCGCGTCGTCGTTGGGATAGCCGTGCAGCTCGGCATCGGTGAACATCGCCTTCAGATACGCCTCATGCGCGGAGCCCGCGATGACGCCGACCTTCTTGCCCTCGAGATATTCGGGGCGGATCTCCGGCATCACCGCGTCCTTGCGCGAGGCGAAGCGCGCCGGCACGCGGTAATAGGGATCGGTGAAATCGACGCGCGCGCGGAGCTGCGGGCTCACAGCCATCGAGGCGATGATGGCGTCGCCGCGATTGGAAGTGAGCGCATCGACCAGCGTCTCGAAGCGGCGCATCTGCACCGTGCAGCTGACCTTGATCTCATCGCACAGCGCGCGGGCGAGATCGACATTGAAGCCGGCCGGATTGCCGTCGGCGCCGGTGTAGTTGAACGGCGGATAATCGGTCTCGGTCAAGAAGCGGATCACGGTCAGGCGCGACAGGTCCGGCCGCTCGGGGCGCCGCCGCGGATCCCAGAAGCCGGGCACCGCCTGGGGGGCTGCGACTTGAGGAGCGGCTTTGGGTGCCGCGGCTTGGGGGGCCGCCGGTTGGGCCGGGGCCTGCGCCTCGGCGCTCGGCACTGTTGCGAGCAGGCAGGCTCCGACGGCCAGCCCGGTCAGGAGGCCACGGACAGTTTTGGGCGATTTCGCCTGTTGCGATGGGGCCATCGGCCGAAAATGAACGAATTTCATTGGGATCGGAAGGCCTTATAGACCATTCGGCTGCGAAGGCGAGTGGGGATTATGGCCCGGGGACGTCATGCCCGGGCTTGTCCCGGGCATCCACGTTCTTTGTGCCGTGAGGTAGGCGTGGATGGGTCAAGCCCGGCCATGACGATATGGAAGCTTCAGCGCCCCGAGAGGTGCGGCGGAGGTCGCGGCGAGCAAACCTCAGAGATACCGCTTCAGGTCGGCCGCGGCCTCTTCCGGGCTCCGCTTCAAGTTGAACGGCGAGACGAAGTGGCCGTCGCGGTCCATCAAATAGATCAGCGCGGTGTGGTCCATGGTGTAGTCGCCGTCCTTGGTCGGGACCTTCTTGGCATAGACCCGATAGGAGGTGAGGACCTTGGCGATGTCAGCGGGATCGCCGCTCAGGCCCTCCAGATGCGGATCGAAGCTCGACAGATAGTCCTTCATGGCGGCCTGCGTGTCGCGCTCGGGGTCGACCGAGATGAAATAGGCATTGACCTTGTCGGCATCCTTGCCCATCGCGCGCAGCACCTCCGATATCTCGAACAGGGAGGTCGGGCAGACGTCCGGGCAATGGGTGTAGCCGAAGAAGATCAGGGTCGGCTTGCCCTTGAGGCTCCTGTCGGTGACGGTCTTGCCGTGCTGGTCGGTGAGCTGGAACGGGCCGCCGATCGCGGCCGGCTGCGCCACCTTGCTCACGCCGCCCATCGCCCAGAACACGACGAGGAGCCCGACGACGAGGCTTGCGGCGAAGGCGGTTGCGATCACCAGCGGGCGGGCTGTGGAGCTCATGGTCGGAAAACTTCCTGTTGTCCCGGGGTCAGAAACAGGCGGCGAAGCCAGTCCTGATCATTTCGAAGAACACCTGGGTGCCATAGTGGAACCACAGTGCGAGCGCGCCGATCACGACCAGGCCGCCGAAACCCGCGCCAGCCAACACCAGCATGGACGGCGTCCGGCCGGCAGTGGGCGAATTGTCCGATACAGGATGGGCGGGATGCAGCGGTTGAGCCATGACAATGATCAGGGCGAAGGCCCGGTTTCCTTGCCATTCAAATAGGCGCTGGCCCGCGCCCGGGCAAGCGCCGCCGGCGGGCCAAGGAACCGTCCCCGGAAATTAGATCACGCTGTGTTATCAGTGAAGCAACTGGCCCCGGGCGGACTCCAGCTCTTCCGCTTGCGGGAGAGCCCGGCGCACCGGTCGGCTGGTCGAGGCCTGCGCGTCCAGATAGCAGGGCTTGTACATCGACTGGAGCTGCTTGCCCCGGAGGAAGATCATGTGCGGGGTGAGACCGCCGCGCTGATTAATCCAGCGCCTCACCTGCGAGGGATACATCGCATAGAGCATCTGGGTCGCTTCGGGATTGGTGATGGCGCGGCCGTTGGAGCCGAAATCCCAGGCGGCGTGGAAGCCCAGCGTCGCATGCGAGGTCACGCAGATCCGATCGTGCGGGATGGCGCCGAGGACGATGGTGCAGGCTGAGGCACAGAGCCCGTCGATGATGACGGTCTCACCGGACTGGCGCAGGTCCTGATATCTATCGACGTAGGTTCCAATCCTGCCGCCGCGATCATCCGCGATCCGGACCACCGCGTGGGACGCCCCCATACCCGCGAGCAAGAGCACCAACGCGAGCAACCCCGTCAGAACCTTCATGTCCCCCGCCCCAGTCGCATTCGAATCTGTTTGTCAGGTGATGCAAGCCTGATGCTAGCGTCCGTCGACTCTGTGGTTTTGTCTAGGCGCCCCGGCTCGCTCAAAACAAATTCAACCCTAGTGTTGCCGGCGCGCTGCACCCGGTGCATCCCGATCCCAAACTGGAACATGTTAACGGACTCTTACGCACCGCACCCTTGATCTCAGCTACAACCGCTGGCTTCAATCCGGGCAACTACAGGGGGGAACTCATGACGGAGCAGGCGGACGTCATCGTCGTCGGCGGAGGACTGTCGGGATTGGTGGCCGCAACGGAGATTGCGGATGCGGGCAAGCGCGTGATCGTGGTCGACCAGGAGGGCGAGCAGTCGCTGGGCGGCCAGGCGTTCTGGTCCTTCGGCGGATTGTTCCTGGTCGATTCGCCGGAGCAACGACGGCTCGGCATCAAGGACTCCTTCGATCTCGCATTGCAGGACTGGATCGGCACCGCCGGCTTCGACCGCGACGAGGATCTCTGGCCGCGCCAATGGGCCGAGGCCTATGTGGCGTTCGCCGCGGGCGAGAAGCGCGACTGGCTGCGCGCGATGGGTCATCGCATCTTCCCGGTGGTCGGGTGGGCCGAGCGCGGCGGCTATGATGCGATGGGCCATGGCAATTCGGTGCCGCGCTTCCATGTCACCTGGGGCACCGGGCCAGGCATCGTCGAGCCGTTCGAGCGCCGCGCGCGCGAGGCGGCGAGAAGCGGCCGGCTGATCTTCAAGTTCCGCCACCGCGTCGATGCGCTCAGCATGACGAACGGCACGGTCGACGGCGTCAGCGGCGCCATCCTGGAGCCTGATCACGTCGAGCGCGGCAAGAGTTCCTCGCGCAAGGTCGTCGGCGATTTCGCGCTGAAGGCGCAGGCGGTGATCGTCGCCTCCGGCGGCATCGGCGGTAATCACGACCTGGTGCGGCAGAACTGGCCGAAGCGGCTCGGCGAGCCGCCCAAGTTCATGATCTCCGGTGTGCCGGAGCATGTCGACGGCCGCATGATCGGCATCACCGAGGCGGCCGGCGCGCGGCTCATCAACCGCGACCGCATGTGGCATTATGTCGAGGGCATCCAGAACTGGAATCCGATCTGGCCGCGCCACGGCATCCGCATCCTGCCCGGCCCCTCCTCGATGTGGTTCGACGCGACGGGCACGCGCCTGCCGGCGCCGCTGTTTCCCGGCTCCGACACGCTCGGCCAGCTCAAATACATCATGTCGACCGGCTACGATTATTCCTGGTTCGTGCTGACGCAGAGCATCATCAAGAAGGAGTTCGCGCTGTCGGGATCGGAGCAGAATCCGGACCTCACGGGCAAGAGCTGGCGCATGACGCTGCGCCGCGCCACCAACAAGGGTGCACCGGCGCCGGTGGAGGCCTTCAAGAGTCACGGTGTCGACTTCATCGTGCGCGACAAGCTCGACGACCTCATTGCGGCCATGAACAAGCTCGCCGGCAACGACCTTCTCAAGCTCGACCATGTGAAGATGCAGATCGAGGCGCGCGACCGCGAGATCGTCAATCCTTACGTCAAGGATGCGCAGGTGATGAACATCCACAATGCGCGCCGCTATATCGGCGACAAGCTGATCCGCACCGCTTCTCCGCACAAAATCCTCGATCCGGCGCACGGGCCGCTGATCGCGGTCAAGCTCAACATCCTCACCCGCAAGACGCTGGGCGGCTTCGAAACCGACCTCGACTCGCGCGTGTTCGGCCAGGAGGGACAGATCATTCCCGGCCTCTATGCGGTCGGCGAAGCCGCCGGCTTCGGCGGCGGCGGCGTGCACGGCTATCGCTCGCTGGAGGGCACCTTCCTCGGCGGCTGCCTGTTCTCCGGCCGCAATGCGGGCCGCGCGGCGGCGAAGGCGGTGGGGTGATCGTGCGGCGGTGGATGCATATCGCGACGGTCGTTGCGGGACTTGCCGCCGCCCCGGCCGCATTCGCCGACACGATCGACGTTGGCGGCGTAAAGCGGTCCTACACCGCGCAATTGCCGGCAAAGACGCCCGCGCCGCTCGTGATCGTGCTGCATGGCAAGACCCAGCGCGGTGCCGACATGATCACGCGCACGGCCTGGCCGCAGGTCGCCAAGCGCAACGGATTTGCCGTCGTCTTTCCCGACGGGCTGAACAATGCATGGGCCGATGCGAGGACCGAAGTTGGGCGCGCTGGACGCGGCCCGCCCGCGGGGACCGACGACGTCGCCTTCATCGCAAAGATCGTCGAGAAGCTGGTGGCTGACGGCACCGCCGACCCCAAGCGCGTCTACGTCACCGGCGTCTCCAATGGCGGCGCCATGACGATGACGCTGATCTGCGCGCGCGCCGATCTGTTTGCGGCAGGCGCGAGCGTGATCATGAATCTCACCGACGAAGCCGCTGCCGCCTGCCATCCGTCGCGCCCGTTGCCGATGCTGCTCATGAACGGCACGGCCGATCCGCTGATTCCTTTCGAGGGCGGACGCGGGTCGAGCTATTTTGCCGCAGACGGGTTCTGGTCGACCCCCAGGACGCTGGCGTTCTGGCGCAAGCTCAATGGCTGCGAGGCTGACGACGCAGCCGCAACCGCGCTAGCCGACAGCAACGCGGCCGACCAGTCCACCGTCACGCGGATCAGCTCCCGTTGTCCCAAAGGACACGATGTCGTGCTCTACCGCGTCAACGATGGCGGCCATCGCATCCCTGGATTGTCCCCGGACGCCCGCTTCCCGAAGATCGCAGCCAGCCTGCTCGGGCCGCAGAACGGCGACATCGACGGCGCCGAGACGATCTGGGCTTTTTTCAGCCAGTTTCCGTAGGCGACGCATGCATCGCGCGGGGTGGCAGAGCGGGGAGCCCTGCGCTAGACAGGGCCGCCATTTTACCAGGAGCCCCCAATGAGCATTCAGCGTTTCGAAACCGGCCCGCGCATGAGCCAGGTCGTCGTGCACGGCAACACCGTCTATCTCGCAGGTGTCGTCGCCAACAAGGCGGCGGGCGAAAGCGTGACCAAGCAGACCCAGGACATCCTGGCGACGATCGACGGCCATCTCGCCAAGGCCGGCACCGACAAGTCGAAGCTCTTGTCGGCGACGATCTACATCACCGACATGAAGACCTTCCAGGAAATGAACGCGGTGTGGGACGCCTGGGTGTCGCCCGGCAACACCCCGGCGCGCGCCACCGTCGAAGCCAAGCTGGCGGCGCCGCAATACACCGTCGAGATCATGGTGACCGCGGCGAAGTAATTTTCGCGCAAGAATTATGGTGCTTCTGAAGCGCGATGAAAACATCATCGCGCTTCAGTTTTTTGTTGGCGCATTGTCGCATGCGCATGACCTCAGAGGTAATCGATCGGCGCGCGCAAACCTTCGATAGTCAGGGACAGCCGAGCACACGGCGCCATCGAAGGAGAGCACCATGACCGATCACGTCACCATCGCCCGCCGCTACATCGACCTCTGGAACGAGCGCATGGCGAGCCGCCGGCGCGAACTGCTCAGCGAAAACTGGACGGCGGACGCGAGCTACGTCGATCCCCTGATGAAGGGCAACGGCCATGACGGCGTCGACGCGCTGATCGCCGGCGTGCAGCAGCGCTTTCCCGACTTCAAGTTCAAGCTGATCGGCGAGCCCAACGGCTATGGCGACCATGTCCGCTTCAGTTGGGGCCTCGGTCCCGACGGCGTCGACAGCCCGATCAAGGGCACTGATTTTGCGGTGCTCAGCGGCGGCCGCATCAAGAGCATCACGGGATTTCTGGATCAGGTGCCGGCGGGCGCGTGAGGAGAGGTACTCTGCTCACCCTCTCCCCCTGACAAGGGGAGAAGGAAGAGTAGCTTGCTCGCTGATGCAACCAACCCAACCGATACGCCGCCTTCGCGTTCACCCCGAACGCCTTGTCCCGTACCTGCGGTCCCAGCCTCGCCAGGCACGCTTCCAGCGCGCGCTTGATCTCGCCGTAGCTGCCGGCAAGCAGACACACCGGCCAGTCGGAGCCGAAGATCAGGCGGTCTTCGCCAAAGCAGTTTGCGGCATGCTGCACGAACGGGAACAGCCGCTCTGCATCCCAATCATCCCACTTCGCCTCGGTCGCGAGGCCCGAGATCTTGCACCAGACATTGCCGCAAGTCGCGAGCGCGGCGATGCGATCGGACCATTCGTCGCTTCCGCCATCGGCGATCGGCGGCTTGGCGGCGTGATCGAGCACGAAGCGCGCCTTGGGGAAGGCCTGAGCGGTTGCGATCGCGGCCGGCAGCTCGCGGCTGCGGACCAGCAGGTCATAGGCGAGATCATTCGCGAACACCGCGGCGAGGCCGCGCTGCACGTCCTCGCGGAGCAGCCAATCCGGATCGGCCTCGTCGTGGACCTGATGGCGAATGCCGACCAGCTTGTCGCCGCCCGGCGAGGCGCGCAGGCGATGAAGCGTCTCGTCGAGCGCTCCGTCCGTGAGATCGGCCCAGCCGACCACGCCGATGACGGACGGCGTTGCGCTGGCGATGCGCAAAAACTCCTCAGTCTCGGCCAGCGCCGAGCGGCATTGCACAAGAATGCTCGCATCGATACCATTCGCCTTCAGCAGCGGCGCGAGATCGGCAGGGCCGAAGGCGCGGCGGATTGGCGTAAGCTCAGGCGAATCCATCCAGGGATAATCCGCGCGCGCCGGATCCCAGAAATGCTGATGGCCGTCGATCACCATGCGCTACACTCCACGCGGCAACGGTGCGCGGGCATCGACGAGCTTGCGCCCACGCAGCTCCTGCCAGAAGGCCGGCGGCACGGTGCGCTCCGCCATCGCGATGTTGTCGGACACTTCCGCGGCGTTGCGGGCGCCGGTCAACGCGACCGTCACCGCCGGATGGGCCATGCAGAACTGGAACGCGGCGGCCTTCAGCTCGGTGCCGTGCTTGCGGCAGAGCTCGTCAAGCTCCAGGGCGCGCGCGACCAGCGCGGCGCCGGCATCCTCATAGTTGAATTTCGCGCCGGCGCGCGGATCCGCGAGAATGCCGCTGTTGTAGATGCCGCCGAGCAGGATGCCGATGTTTTTCGCGAGGCATACCGGGAACAGCGCATCCAGCGCGCCCTGGTCGAGCAGCGTGTAGCGGCCGGCGAGCAGGAAGCAGTCGAGCGGCACAGCCTCGGCGAAGCGGACCAGCATCTCGGACTGGTTCATGCCGGCGCCGATCGCCTTGATCGTTCCCTCGTCACGGAGACGACGGAGCGCACGGAAGGCGCCAGCGACGGCGTCGTCATAGTGATCGTCCGGATCATGCACGAGCAGGATATCGACGCGATCGAGCCCGAGGCGCTTGAGGCTCTCCTCGACCGAACGCATCACGCCGTCATGGCTGAAGTCGAACACCGGCCGCTCGCGCGAGGTGCCTTTGTAGTGATCGTCTTCGGCGGCAGCGCCATCCGGCGAGCGCAAGAGGCGTCCAACCTTGGTCGAGATGACGTAGGCGTCGCGATCCTTCTGCCGCAGGAAGCCACCCAGCCGCCGCTCGGCGAGACCGAAGCCGTAGAGCGGCGCGGTGTCGAAAAAGCGCACACCGAGCGACCAGGCGCGTTCGATCGTCGCCTCCGCATCGGCATCGCTCACGGGTGCGAACAATCCGCCCAAGGGCGCCGTGCCGAGACCGATTGACGTGACGTCGAGAGCCCCGAACCGTGACCGTTTCATTTCCATTCCTTTCAAAGCCCAAGTTCTTCATGGGCCGAAGTTCCTTCCAAGGGCCAGTGTCTCTCCCGCCTGCGGGATGCGCAAGCGGGAGAGAGCATAGGAGTGTGGGGCTGGCGACACTCCTATTTCAGCATCTGTGCGACGTTGTCCTTGGTCACGAGATCGAGGCCGGTGTAGACGATCTCCGGCACCTTCTCGCCCTTCTTGATGGCGAGAAGCGTGTCCATCGCCTTCTCGCCCATCTCGAATGGGCGCTGGCCGACCAGCGCATTGGCATAGCCGTCGCGCAGCAGCTCGAGCTGCATCTTCAGCGTATCGGCTACGACGAGCGTGAACTTGCCGGCGTCGATGTCCTTCTTGTACCTGGAGGCGAAGGCCTTGAAGCCTTCGGGCGCGAACATCGGCCAGCCGCCGACGGGAACGATCGCGGCGAGGTCGGGCGTCGCGGTGCGCAGATCCGTCATCTGCTGGACCGCGAGCGCGGGATCATCGTTGCAGAACGTCGGCGAGCCACCGACCTCGGTCCACTTCGAGCCCTTCAGCGCCTCGCGGACGCCATCGACGCGCTCGGCGAGATTCTTCGCGCCGGGGCCGCCGGAGACCACGGCATATTTACCGCCGTCGGGCCGGAGCTTCAGCAATTGCTTGCCGAGCGCGACGCCGAACTCCTTGTTGTTGGTGCCGATATAGGCGATCCGCTTGGAGCCCGGCGCGTCGGCGTCGAAGGTGATGACGGGGATGCCGGCCGCGGTCGCCGCCTCGATCGACTTGGTCATGGCCGCGACGTCGGCGACCGAGATCGCGAGGCCGTCGACCTTCTGGGTGATGAAGTCCTGGATGATCTGCGCCTGCGTCGCCGGCTCGTGCTCGACCGGCCCCTTGTAGATGCACTCGATGTTGCCAAGCTCCTTGGCGCGCTTCTGGCAGCCGTCGCGCGCGAAATCGAAGAACGGATTGTTCATCGCCTTGGGCACGATCACGAAGCGGTAGTTCGCGGCAAACGCCGGTGTCGCCATCATCGCGACGGCAATGCCGGCAAGAAGAAGCTTCCTCATTGTCTCCTCCACCCTTTTCTGGCGCCTATCCTCTCAAGATCGTCCGGGAAGCGGACAGGCGTATCTTCGTTGCCATCCCGAAACGACGTCACTTCAACTCATCCGCGAGCGGATACGGTCGACCAGCACCGCCAGGATGATGATCACGCCCACCAGCGTCTGCTGCCAGTACGAGCTGACCTGCGCCAGCACGAGGCCGTTGCGGATCACCTCGAGCAGGACGCAGCCGACAATGGCCCCTAACGGGCCGCCAATGCCGCCGGCCAGATTGGCGCCGCCGATCACGGCCGCGGCGATCACGTTGAGCTCGTAGGATGTCGCCATGTTGGCAGGCGCCGAGCCGAGCCAGCCGGAGATGATGATGCCCTGGAGCCCCGCGGCGAGCGCGCAGATCACATAGACCTCGATCTTCACCCGCACGACCGGGATGCCGGTCAGCTCAGCCGCCTTCTCGTTGCCGCCGAGTGCGAAGACGTGGCGACCGAACGAGGTGTGGTGCAGGACGACGGCCATCGCCAGCGCCAGGATGACGAGATAGATGAAGGGCACGGGCACGCCGAGCACGTCTCCCGAGGTGAGCGCATAGAAATAATCGGCGTCGGGCCCGCCCGGAAAACTGCCGCGGCCGTTGGAGACGACATAGCCGAGCCCGCGCACGATCGAGAGCATGCCGAGCGTGGTCACGAACGGCGACAAGCCGAGCACGGCGATACAGAAGCCGTTGACGAGGCCGGCAATCAGCGCCACGCCGAGGCCCGCGAGAAGCGAGACCAGCAGGATCAGCCCCGGCACATTGGCAACCACGGTCTTGCCGTCGGCCGCCATGTGCACGAACAGGGAGCCCGCGGGCGAGCCGGGCGTCGACAGCTCGGTCATCACCATCGAGGTGATCATGGCCGAGAAGCACATCATCGAGCCGACGGAGAGATCGATGCCGCCGGTGATGATCACGAAGGTGACGCCGAGCGTGGCAATGGCGATGAAGGAGAAATTCTTCGCCACGTTCTGCATATTGCCTTCGGTAAAGAAATACGGGCTGGCGAAATGCATGATCACCAGCAGCACCGCCAGCGCCAGCAGGACGTAGCCGGTCTGAGAGGCGAAGATGCCGCGCTGCCACCATTTGGCCTTGCCGACATTGGTGAAGGTGATCGGGGATTCCATGGGCATGGCCATCACGCCGCCTCCTTCGCGCCGGTGATGAGGGCGGTGACTTCCTCAGGGGAGGTCTCATGGATCGGCTTGTCGGCCCGCTTCTCGCCGCGGCGCATGACGACGACGCGGTCGCACACCGCGAACACATCAGGCATGCGGTGGGAGATCAGCATCACGGCAACGCCCTGCTCCTTCAGCCGGTGGATCAGGCTCAGCACCTGTTCGACCTGGCGCACCGAGATCGCGGCCGTCGGCTCGTCCATCATCACGAGCTTCGCATTGGAGAGCCGCGTCCGCGCGATCGCAACCGCCTGGCGCTGGCCGCCCGACATCTGCTTGACGAGATCGTCCGGGCGCGTCTCCGAACGCAGCTCGCCGAACAGCTCCAGCGCGCGCGCCGCCATCGCCTTGTGATCGAGCAAGGCAAGCGGGCCGAACTTGCGCTTCAGCTCGCGGCCGAGAAACACGTTGGCGGCCGCCGTCAGATTGTCGGCGAGCGCGAGGTCCTGATAGACCACTTCGATGCCGACGGCTCGGGCATCAACCGGGCGGTTGAAGTGGACCGCGCTGCCGGCGAAGCGGATCTCGCCATGGCTGGGGCGAAAATTGCCGGCGATGATCTTGACCAGCGTCGACTTGCCGGCGCCGTTGTCGCCCATCAGGCCGACTACCTCACCCGGGTGGACATGCATGTCGACGCCGTGCAGCGCACGGATCGCGCCGAACTCCTTGCCGATCCCGGTCAGTTCGAGGACCGGCTGCCGTGCTGCTGCATTTGCCATAGGCGGCCTCGCTCAGACGTAGCGGTTGACCAGGGATTCCAGATATTCCTGCCGTCCCGAGCGCGGCTGCGGGTCGAAGCCGGGCTTAAGCGCACGATCGGCAAGGTCGGCCAGCGAACGTTGCCCGCCGAGAATGGCGCGGCCCTCGCTGCTTGCCCATCCGTCGTAGCGCTCGACAAGCGGCGCCGTGAGCGCGCCGGCATCGAGCATGTCGGCGGCGGCGAGGAACGCGCGCGCGCAGGCATCCATCGAGCCGACATGGGCATGGATCAGGTCGTCGGGATCGATCGACTGGCGCCTGATCTTGGCGTCGAAATTGAGCCCGCCCGAGGTGAAGCCGCCACGGTTCAGTATCTCGTGGAACACCAGGGCCAGCTCGGGCACGTTCATCGCGAACTGGTCGGTGTCCCAGCCGAGCAGATCGTCGCCGCGGTTGATGTCGAGCGAGCCGAAGACGCCGAGCGCCTCGGCCAGGGCGACCTCGTGATGGAAGGAATGGCCGGCGAGGATGGCGTGGTTTTGCTCGATGTTGAGCTTGACGTCCTTCAGCAGATCGTAGCGCTGCAGGAAGCCGTAACAGGTGGCAACGTCGAAATCATATTGATGCTTGGTCGGCTCCTTCGGCTTGGGCTCGATCAGGATCGGGCCCTTGAAGCCGATCTTGTGCTTGTGCTCGACGACTAGCGACACGAAGCGGCCGAGCTGATCGAGCTCGCGCTTGAGGTCGGTGTTGAGCAGCGTCTCGTAGCCCTCGCGCCCGCCCCACAGCACATAGTTCTGGCCGCCGAGCCGGTGCGTCACTTCCAGCGCGGCGCGGACCTGGCCTGCGGCATAGGTGAAGACATCGGGGTCCGGATTGGTCGCTGCTCCCGCCATGTAGCGGCGATGTGTGAACAGGTTGGCCGTGCCCCAGAGCAGCCGCACCTTGGCTGAAGCCATCTTCGCTTCGAACAGATCGGCAATCGCGTTGAGGTTGGCGACGGATTCTGCGAGCGAGGCGCCTTCCGGCGCGGCATCGACGTCATGGAAGGTGAAGAAGGGCACGTCGAGCAGGCGGAACAGCTCGAAGGCGACGTCTGCCTTGGCGCGCGCCTGCGCCATCGGATCGGTGCCGCGATGCCAGGGGCGCAGGAACGTCTCGCCGCCGAAGGGATCGCCGCCAGGCCAGCACAACGAATGCCAGTAGCAGACCGCAAAACGAAGATGATCCTCGAGCCGGCGGCCATGCACGACGCGATCCTTGTCGTACCAGCGGAAGGCGGGCGCCTGTCCGGCATCCCTGCCGGCAAAGGCGACGGGTGCGCTTGCATCGAAGAATTTGGCTGATGCGTTCACTTAAAGCTCCTTCAACGCGGGATAAAGATCGCGCCAACGACGATAGGCATCGTCGTAGGCGCTGGTCGTCGATGCGCGGGGGGCGAGGGTCGCAAGCCGCCGCGGACGCGTGCAGACCTCTGCGGGGTCCTCGCCGGTGGCGGCGAGCCGGCCGAGCCGCGCGGCGCCGAGCGCCGCCCCCACCTCGCCTTCCTCGACGCGGTGGACGGGAATGCCGAGTACGTCGGCGCAGATCTGTGCCCAGAGCGGCGAGCGCGAGCCGCCGCCGACGAGATCGACCTCCGCAATCGGCGCGCTCGCGCCGCTCAGCGCCGCCAGATTGTCGCGCGCGGCGAAGGCGACGCCTTCGAGCACGGCCTGAACGATCTGGGAGCGTCCGGTCGCGCCGCGCAAGCCGACGAAGGCACCGCTGGCGGCAGCGTCATTGTGCGGTGTGCGCTCACCGTCGAGATAGGGCAGGAATTTTATGGGGCTCGGCCCGTCGACGCGCTCGCCGAGGGGCGCGAGCAACGCGGCGGCCGGCGTCTCCATCACGCCGGAGAGCCAGGCGAGCGAGGCCGCCGCCGACAACATCACGCCCATCTGGTGCCATACACCAGGCAGCGCGTGGCAGAAGGCGTGGACCGCCGAGGCCGGCGCCGGCGCGAACCGGTCGGTGACGCGGAACACGACGCCGGAGGTACCGAGCGACAGGAAGGCGTCGCCGGGGGCGATCGCGCCGAGTCCGATGGCGCTTGCCGCGCAATCACCGGCCCCGCCGGCAACCACGACATTCCCTGCCATGCCCCAGCGCTGCGCCAATTCCGGCGCGAGCATCGCACTCGCCTCGCTGCCTTCGACGAGGCGCGGCATGTGATCGAGATCGAGGCCGGTGGCCCGCAGCAGCTCGGCTGACCAGCGGCGCTGGCCGACATCGAGCCAGAGCGTGCCCGCGGCGTCCGACATGTCCTCGATCATCTCGCCCGTGAGGCGATAGCGCACATAGGCCTTCGGCAGCAGCACCTTTGCGACGCGCGCGAAAATATCGGGCTCGTTTCGCGCGACCCAAAGCAGCTTTGGCGCGGTGAAGCCTGGCATCGCCAGATTGCCGGCGATGGCGTGCAGCGACGGACAGCGCCGCTCGAGCTCGACGCATTCGGCATGCGAGCGGCCGTCGTTCCAGAGGATGGCCGGGCGCAGCGGCCGTCCGTCCGCGCCGAGCAGCGTCGCGCCATGCATCTGGCCGGACAGGCCGATGCCGCGCACTTGTGAAACCTCGCGCGGATGGCGAGCTGCGAGATCGTCGACGGCGCCAATCGCGGCATCGACCCAGGCGTCCGGATCCTGCTCGGACCACAGCGGCGCGGGATGCGACAGCGAAAGCTCGCGCGCCGCCGTCGCGACGATCGCGCCGGCCGGGTTCACGAGCACCGCCTTCACACCGGACGTGCCGATGTCCATTCCGAGATACACGCCATCCTCCCTTTCAACTCCGTCGCGGCCTGCGAACTTACGTCGCCTCTTCCGCAACAGGCCTTCTCGAATCTCGACCTGCCGTTGGCCCTTCGTTCGACCTTTTGGCCTACGGCAGATTGTCCCGCATCACGATGTCGATCCTGATCTTTTCCTGTTCACGCAGAATCGGCTCACCACGGGCGAGGGCGAGCAGCACGCGCACGGCGGCGCGCGCCTCATGTCCCGGATTCTGCGAAATCGCGGCATCCATCACACCCTGCAGCAGCAGCCGGCGCGTCAGCACCGTGACGTCGTGGCCGACGAACACCACCTGCTTCTCGCGGCCGGCATTGCTCAACGCCTTGGCGACGCCTGGCGTGCCGGCACCGACATTGTAAAGACCGACAATGTCAGCATGCCGGCCGAACAGCCGCGCCAAAGCCTGTTCCGAGAGATCGTCGTCGTCGCGTCCTTCCAGCACCGGCAGCACGTCAAGCCTGGGGAATTCCGAGGCCATCACCTGGTTGAAGCCGAAGATGCGCTCGGCATGGTCGCGCAGGCCCTGCGAGCCCGCGACGATCGCCACTTTACCGGACTTTTGGTCGGCGAGCCGCCCGACCAGCGCGCCGGCGGTGCGGCCGGCGGCGATGTTGTCGATGCCGACATAATGGTGGCGGCGCGAGGACGGCACGTCCGAGACGAGCGTCACCACCTTGGTGCCGGCCTCGACGAGATCGTCGATCGCGGCGCGGACGCTCGGATGGTCCAGCGCCACCACCGCGACGCCGTCATAATCGCCCGACAGCGCCTCCAGTGAGGCGGCGAGCACGGACGGATCGAACACGTCGGTCGCAACCACCTCGACGCTGAGGCGACGGGCCGAGAGCCAGGCCGACATCTCATCGAGATAGGCCTGAATCTGCTGCATGAACAGGTTCGGCCCTGTCGGCATCACGAAGGCAAAGCGGCGGGCCCGCGCGCGCGCAAGCTCCGCGGCACCCACATGGGGTTGGAACGCATTGCGCGCGATCGCCTCCTTGACGCGCCGGACCGTGTCCGGCCGCACGCCCGGACGGTTGTGCAGGACGCGATCGACCGTGGCGAGGCTGACACCCGCCTGGCGGGCGATGTCCTTCAGCGTCAGCGCGGGGGTGGCGACCGTGTCAGTCGCTGTGTCCGTGTCCTGGTCCATGGCTGAAGGCTAGCAGAGGCATTTTGAGGTACGCAACTCATTTTGAGGGGCCGGCCGATGCTTTCGAGTGCCGGTTGTGCGTCGCACGTCGCCCGGCGAGGCCCTAGCGGCCGGTCAGGTCAAGCGTCAGGAACACGCTGTTGGGGTCCTCGACATAGCCATCGAACGGGCCGCAGGGCACGAAGCCGTGCGCACGGTAGAGCGCATGCGCGGGCTTGAAATAGTCCCACGAGCCGGTCTCGAGGCTGAGCCGCTTGAGGCCGCGCGCGCGGGCCTCGGCGATGAGGTGGCCGAGCATCTGGCCCGCAAACCCGCGCCGTCGCGCCACTTGCAGCGTGTGCATCGACTTCACCTCGCCATGATCGGCCGAAAGCGTCTTCAACGCGCCCACGGCAACGAGCGTCTCGCCGTCCCAGCCGGTCCAGAACGCGATGTCGGGCGCACGAAGCCCGGAGAGATCGAGCGCGTGCGCGCTGCCCGGCGCGGTCTGCGCCCGCGCCGTCGCGACGTGATGGTCGAGCATCGCGATCACGCGCGGATCGTAGGTGTCGCCGGTGCGGATCCGCATCGTCACGGCTTCACCTCGGTCGCAAGCCGCCGCTGCATGAAGACGAGATCGAGCCAGCGGCCGAACTTGCAGCCGACCTCCGGCATCCGCGCGACCTCAACAAAGCCGAGCGAGGCATGCAGCGCGATCGAGGCGGCGTTGGCGGCCTCGATGCCGGCGATCATGCTGTGCTTGTCGAGCGCGGTGGCGCGCTCGATCAGCGCGGCGACGAGGCTGCGGCCGATGCCACTCCTGTGGTGCTGCTCATCGACATAGACGGAATTTTCGACGGCGTGGCGATAGCCGGGCCAGGGACGGAAATCGCCGAACGAGGCGAAGCCGACGACATCCCTGCCCTTCATCGCGACCAGCACGGGATAGCCGACCTGCTGCCGCGCCGAGATCCAGTCGCGCCGCGAGGCAAGATCGGCCGGGCCGTCGGTCCAGACCGCCGTGGTGTTGAGCGCGGCGAAATTGTAGATGGCGAGGATGTCGGCGGCATCCTCGAGCGTGGCGTCCCGCACGATCAGCGACATCACATCTTCCCGTAAGAGGTACCGCGCCGCACGATGATGATGTAGCGCGCGTCCTGCCTGGTTTCGTTCTCGAAAATCACCGAGCGCATCACGTCGAAGTCGAGGCAGTCGCCCTCGCGCAAGCGCACCGTCTTGGCGTCGATGTGCACGGCGATCGCACCCTCCAGCATCAGGAGCTGCTGGGTGAAGGCATTACGGCCCCAGGGGCTGTACGGCACGCGCGCGCCGGCCGGCAGGTCGACGACGATGATCTCGATACCGCTCGCCGCATCCGTCGGCGAAGCATGGCGCCGGCGATAGCCGCTCTCGGGATCGCGCCAGTGCGGCTGGTCTGCGAGCCGCACCAGCCGCTCCGGCGGCTTCTCGGCGAGCGCGACCACGTCGCTCAAGGACACGTCGAGCGCGGCGCAAAGCTTTCCCAGCAGCGAAGCGGTCGCGCTGCTCTGCGCCCGCTCCACCCGCCCGATCATCGCGCGGCTCACGCCAGAGCGCGCGGCGAGTTCGTTCAGCGTCATGCCGGCATGCGTCCTGAGAGTCTTCAAGCGGCGACCGATCGCCCTGTCGAGCTTTTGCTGGTCCATTCTCGTTGGTCCTGGCCTTCATCCGAACATCGCCCGGCAACCGGACCGCACCTGCCGGGCGAGAGGAGCTTAGGCGGGAAGCGCGGTGAATGCCGGGACCGGTAGTCTAATATATTAGAATCTCGGTGGCGCGTGATTTTGGCTCCAGGATGAGACGCAGGCCTGGCGGAAAGGAAATTCCGCGCTTCTTCGACATTGAGGCTTCCAATGCATTTGACTTCAGCCGTGTCGTGAAAGCCTGAAGTGACCCACTTGTGAGGCACCATCCTCCTTGCGAACCGCCAACGAACGCCGATCTAATCGAGCTTCCCTTCCCAAAGCGCCATCATGGAGCCGACCATGCAGCCGAAATTCCGCACCATCGTCACCCGCCTGCTTGCCGGCGCATGCCTCCTCTGTGCGACGAACGCGGCCGCGACGGCGGCATCGCTGAGCACCGTCTACAAGACGATCGCGAATGCGCGCTTCGTCGATCTCACCCACAGTTTCGGAACGGACACACCGGTCTGGTCCGGATTCGGCCAGGCCAAGATGACGCCGGCCGTCGATCCCACAACCAAGCGGCCCTACGACATCGCGCATGACGGCTTTCGAGCCACCTATTACGAGATGGTCGGACAATACGGCACGCATGTCGATCCGCCCGCGCATTTCGACGAGCACGGGACCACGATGGACAAGATTCCGCTGAAGCAGATGATCCTCCCACTCATCGTGCTCGACGACACGCCCTATCTCGCCAAGGATCCCAACCATGCATTCTCGCTGGACGACTTACGTGCATGGGAGCGCAAGAACGGCCGTGTGCCGGAAGGCTCATTCGTCGCGCTGCGGACCGACATGTCCAAGGACTGGGAGAGCAATCCCGAGCGCTTCAAGCGCAGCCCGTTCCCCGCCTGGAAGCTCGAGACCCTCAAATTCCTGTACGAGCAGCGCCACGTCACCGCGACCGGTCACGAGTCCATGGATACGGACATCACCGACAAGATGGATTCAGAGACCTATATCCTGAAGAGCGGTCACTATCAGATCGAGGTCATGGCAAATCTCGATCAGGTCCCCGCCAAGGGCGCCCTGATCGTCGTGAGCTGGCCGAAGGTCAAGGACGGCATGGGCTTCCCCGCCCGCGCCTTCGCCATCGTGCCGTGATTTCGATCGATACTCGGCCGCCGAGCGGCGAAGCTTTGGAGCGGGCGAAGGGAATCGAACCCTCGTATGCAGCTTGGGAAGCTGCCGTTCTACCATTGAACTACGCCCGCGGTGCGCGCTCTTCACGCCCCACCTGATTAGCCGAGACGGCGGCTCGCGCCAAGCGGTTTGGCGCACTTGGCCTCACGCTTCTTAACCTGTTGGCAAGATTCCAGGTGCGCCGGATTGTGGCGGTGTTATGATCGCACGGTTGGGGAAACGTAGCGTGAGTGGGGCGTGCGCATGGTGGGGCGTGCTTACGCGATATTCGACACGGCCATAGGCCGTTGCGGCATCGTCTGGAGCAATACCGGCGTGATCGCCGTGCAGTTGCCCGAGGCGCGGGAGATCGACACCCGCCGCCGGATTTTCCAGGTCCATCCCGAGGCGCGCGAGCAGCGGCCCTCCGACAACGCCGAGCTGGCGATCGAGGGCATTGCAGTGCTGCTGCAAGGCGGCGACCCCGATTTTTCCGACGTCAGCCTGGACGCCGGCGGCGTGCCCGCCTTCCACCGGCGCGTCTATGAATTCGCCTGCAGCATCCCGCGCGGGGAGACGCGCACCTATCTCGAAGTCGCCAAGGCACTCGGGGCCTCCGGCGCCACGCATTCGGTGGCGCAGGCGATCGCGAAAAATCCCTACATGATCATCGTGCCCTGCCATCGGGTGCTGGAAGCCGGCAACTACACCGACCGGCTCTCGCCTTACGGCGGGGTGATCTCCAAGCGGCGGCTGCTCGCGCTGGAGGGCGCCCACCCCGTCGCCAGCAAGACGCTGTTCGAGGTGCTGCTGCCCGTTGCCCCGCCGCGGGCGAGCTGAAGCGCGATTTTGATCGCGCCTCGGCCCACTTTTTTGGGCATGATCTTATCGGAAAACCGCTACACACTTTTCCGGATCATGCCTAGATAAGGTGGATGGAAGCGACCCGTCTGCTGACAACACAATCCATGACCGTCTCCGAGTTTCGCTGCGATGCGGGACCGGATGACAAGCCGTTTGCGGAGTGCCGCACCGGTCATTCCATCGCCTATGTCCGCTCGGGCAGCTTTGGCTGCCATTGCCGCGCCGGCTTCTTCGAGCTGGTGGCGGGCTCGGTGCTGGTCGGCGCCCCCGGCGACGAATACACCTGCACGCATGAACACGTCTGCGGCGACGTCTGCCTGTCCTTCTTCCTCAGCGAGGACCTTGTCGATGCGCTCGGCGGGCGGCGTGAGATCTGGCAGGTCGGCGCGACGCCGCCGTTGCCGGAGCTGATGGTGCTCGGCGAGCTCGCCCAGTCGGCAGCAGATGGCAACAGCGATATCGGCCTCGACGAGGTCGGCCAGATCTTTGCCGGCCGCTTCGTCGATGTGGTCTCGGGCAAGACGCGCAAGCAGGCCACACCGACCGCGCGCGACCGCCGCCGCGCGGTCGAAGCCGCGCTGTGGATCGACGAGAACTCGCATGCCGAGGTCGACCTGGAACAGGCCGCGCGGCAGGCGGGATTGAGTCCCTTCCATTTCCTGCGGCTGTTCTCGGCCGTGCTCGGCGTCACCCCGCATCAATACCTGGTGCGCTCGCGGCTGCGGCATGCGGCGCGCCTGCTGACCGATGACGAGATCGCGGTCACCGATATCGCCTATGACGTCGGCTTCGGCGATCTCTCCAACTTCGTCCGCACCTTCCACCGCGCCGCCGGCGTGTCGCCGACGAAGTTCCGCCAGGCCTCGCGCGGCGACCGCAAGATTTTCCAAGAGCAGCTTGCCCTCAACTGAATAGGTTTGTCTCCGGCGCGCGCCATTCGCGGCGCGCTTTGCAATGGAGACGATCATGTACGATCATATCGGATTGCGCGTTGCCGATCTCGACGCCAGCATGCGCTTCTACACCGCGGTGCTGGCCCCGCTCGGCTACGTCCTGTGCTCGAACGGCGACGGCTATGCGGGCTTCGGGCCGAAGGGTGAGCCCGCGCTCTGGCTGCATCTGAACAAGGGACGCAAAGCCGACGGCGCCCACATCGCCTTCCGCGCCAAGGACCACGACGCCGTCAAGACCTTCCACAGCGAGGGCCTGAAGAGCGGCGGCCGCGACAATGGCGGCGCCGGGCCGCGCAGGGATTACAGCCCGACCTACTACGCCGCGTTCCTGATCGATCCCGACGGCAACAATGTCGAGGCGGTTTGTACGTGACGGACCGGTAGGGTGGGCAAAGCGAAGCGTGCCCACCAATTGCGCGCGACAACGTCGATGAATGGTGGGCACGGCGTTTTGCGCCGTTGCCCACCCTACTCTCTACCGCAAATTCAAGGACACCCCCCTTGGCCTCCATCCACAACGACATTCCCCTCAACGCCTCCGCGCGCGATGTCTGGGACGCGGTGCGCGATTTCGGCGCACTGCATGAGCGGCTGGTGCCGGGCTTCGTGACCGCCTGCACGCTCGACGGCGAGGTGCGCGTCGTCACCTTCGCCAACGGCTCGGTGGCGCGCGAGGTGCTCGTCGATTGCGACGATGCCCGGCAGCGCCTGGTCTATGCGATCAACAACGAGCGGCTGGAGCATTACAGCGCCTCGGTGCAGGTGATCGCCGAGGGCGAAGCCAAGAGCCGTCTCGTCTGGATCATCGACATGCTGCCGAACGAGCTTGCGGCTTACGTGCAGGGGCAGACCAAGGAGGCGGTGATCGCCATGCACAAGGCGTTTCCGCCTGCGGCCTAGCGGCGGCTCTGTGATTTTTCTCACAGAGTTCACCCCTGCTCGCCCGTAACCATTCTCGCGTGCGTCCGGTTGGCTCTGCTCTTCCGGCGGAGCTGCGCACGCGAGGAGCATGCCATGAGAGGTGCGGACAAGGTGATCTGCCAGGCGGCTGCCGTGCTGCTGTTGCTATCGATCGCGAGCTCGCCAGCGAAGGCGCAGTTCGCAGGCTCCAGTGGAAGCGCCGGAGGCGAGGACATGATGACCCAGATGGCGCCGATGCTGGAGATGATGAAGGCGAAGATGGGCAAGCGCCGCTTCGCCATGCTGATGCGGACCATGGGCCCGATGATGAGCCGCATGATGGAGAACGGCGGCGGGCTCAGTGGCATGCCCGGCGGCCTTGGCGGCGCGAATTTCGGCGGCGGTTTCGGTGCGCCCAACTATGGCGGCTACGCGCCGATGGGCGGCACCATGCCGACCGGCATGGGATTTGGCGGCGGCGACATCATGGGCATGCTGGGCGGCGCCGGCGGCGGCGACATGATGGCAATGATTCCGCAACTGATGCGCCTCGCCAATGTCGGCGGCGGTGGCGGCCATCGCCGCCACAGGCATCGCTGAATCGCGGCGACGTACAGCCGCCGCGCCAAGCGTAGATGCGGCCGCCGATATCAGATCCGATCGTCGATCAGGACGCCGGAAAGCGACGGATCGCTTGCCTTCGCCGGGTCGCCTGGTCGCGTCGCGCTGTAGGTCGAATCCGCGAGCGAGTTCTTTAGCGACTGAAGAAATTGTTCAAGCAAGTCCGGCGCCGAGTTGCTGCTCGACGAACCATCCGTGCCGTTGGCCGCAGAAGATCCGTTTGCATTCGACGTGTCGCTTGCCCCTGTCGTGCTGGAAGAGGTCGGATCCGTGAGCAGGCTTTTCAGCGAATCGAGAAATTGTTGAAGCAGGTCCACCACCGAACTGCCGCTGGATGAACTCGCCGTGCCGTTGGCGGGAGCAGGCCCGCCGGCTGGCGGCGGCCCACCTGCTCCACCCGGTCCGCCGGCTCCATCCGGTCCATTTGACAACGCGGCCTTGAAGATACCTTGCAGATCGGTTGCCTGCTGGTCGGTCAGCTTGCCGGCCGAAACTTCCTGCTGGATGAGATCATCGATCCTCGACTTGAAGGCCTCAGGCGATGATTTGCTACCGCTGGACTGATCGGTCGCACTGCTTGATTGCAACGAGGAGTCAATGTCGCTGAGCGCTGACGTCAGCGCCGACTGATCGGACGAATTGATCGCGCCGGAGCTCACTTCCGCTTGCAGTTCATCTTGCAATCGTTGCAGCGGCGATGAGTGATGATGGTGGTGGGAGGAGAGCGCCGAAATCGAGGTCATGGTGGCTTTCCGTGCTTTTGGTGGACTCGAGGTGACGTTGCCCCCAAGGGCTAGCGCGGAGCCTTCGGCAAGGAGCCGCTCCGATTACTCGATATTGCCAATGAGCGACGGGAAACATTAAGAAACAAAAATGCTGGCGAGCGCGTCCTAGTCCGCTGCGGCCGAAAGAGCCGGCCTGATCGCGGACTTGCCCTCGCGCGGCCCCCAGCGCGTCAGCACCACGCTGGAGCAGGAGAGCAGGCCAAGCACGACCATCGAGCTCGCGGCCAGCCAGAAGAAGCCTTGCGCGGTGGCATCATGCGTCGACAGCCACCAGCCGCAGCTCGCGATGTAGACGAGCCGCGCGGTCTGCGCCAGCACCGGGCCGATCACCTTGGCCGCGCCCTGCGACGAGAAATACATCGTCGAGGCAAGGCCGATGAAGGCGTAGAACGGCGCCACCGTCGACAGATATTGGTGGCTGGTCGCACGCACGGCCGCGCTGTCGGTGAAGATGTTGACCCAGAGATCGGGGAAGAGCGCCACGAGGCATGCCGGCGCGCCGACGGCAACGAAGGCCGACGCTCCCGCGATCCAGGCGATGCGCCGGGCGCGCGCGATGCGGCCGGCACCGACCGCCATGCCGATCATCGGCACCGAGGCGATCCCGAACGAGAACCCGATCGAGGTCAGCAGGAATTCGAGCCGCGCGCCGATGCCATAGCCGGCGAGGATCGCGGTGCCGAACTTCGCCAGCATGTGGGTGAAGATAGCGATCGTCAGCACCGATTGCAGCGGCGAGAAACAGGCGATGGCGCCGACCTTCAGGATGTCGAAGAACATCGCCCATTGCACGCGCAAGCCGCGCAGCTTCGGCACGACACGGGCGCGGCCGGAGAACAGGTACCAGCCCATCACGCCGATGTTCATCGTATAGGCGATCAGCGCGCCGGCCGCGACGCCGCGCATGCCGAGCTGCGGCACCGGCCCGAGCCCGAGGCCCAGCGTGCCGCCGAGCACGACCTGCCAGACCGCGGAGTTGAGGATCAGCAGCGAGGGCAGCTTCATGTTGCCGGTGCCGCGCAGCACGCCCGCCATGGTGTTGAGCAGCCAGGGCAGCACGGCGCCGCCGAAGAACACCTGCGTGTAAGCGATCGCATGCGTGAGCACCGCGCCGCGGCCGCCGAGCAATTCGAGGAGGCGCGGCCCTAAGATCAGCATGCCCAGCATGAAGACGAGACCGAAGCTGACGCCGATCAGCAGCGCATGCGCGGCGAGCGTGCCGGCGCGCTCGCGATCGCCGGCGCCGAGTGCGCGCGCGATGGCGGAGGCCACCGCGCCGCCCATGGCGCCGCCCGACATCGTCATGGTCAGGATGACTGTCGGAAACACCAGCGCCATCGCAGCGAGTGCCTCGACGCCGAGCCGGCCGATATAGGAGGTCTCCGCGATCACCACGCAAGTGCCGGCCGACAGCGCGACCACGTTCGGCCAGGCGAGGCTGAGCAGCGTGCGCAGAATCGGTCCGTCGGTCAGTGCGCTCCTCACCGGCCGCGAAGGCGGCGGCAGCGGACGCTCTTGTTCATCGACCGGGATTTCGGCGATGTCGGACATTTCCTCTCCGGGGCCCGAACGCGAACCAGGGCGCGGCAATGACTAGCTGTGCCAATGAATATCTTCGCGTCAAAGGCGCGGTAGGCACTTGTTAGCACGGCCGGCACCGATTCCTCCTGCGCCGGACGCAGGCGTGCCCTGCGGCAGCGCATTTCAGCGGGTGGAATTACTCGATCGTCCACATCAGCGGCGGACGGCCGCCCGCTGGCGCGCGCATGTGCACGCCGATATGGCGGCCGCAGCCGGCGGCCAGCCCCTCGAACAAGCCCTCCAGCACCTTGGCGCACACGGGATGATAATCGGCGACATCGTCCATCAGCTTCCAGCTCTGCTGACGGATTTCGAATGTGCCTTCGGAGCTCGTCATCTCGGCGGCGTCGTCCTGCGCGGTGAACAGCGCCTGCAGGAACGATGCGAACTCGCCCGCACCACCGCGGCCCGCCGACAGCGCGGAGGCGACCTCGTCAAAGGACTGCATGCCGATCAGCTTGCCGGTGAGGTGCAGCAGATAGCACGCATCCTCCGGCCCGAACAATTGCACCATCACGGGCGCCGCGGTGCGCACATATTCCATGGCGTAGTTGCGATAGGCCTTTTCCAGTCGCGGCTTCGGCCAGCTCGCGACGGGCAGCGCCGGCGCGGTCTTCGCATCGAACAGCGGCGCTTCCAGATGCCGCGCGAATACGAGGCGCTGATCGAGCTCGAGCGGATGATCGTATTGGTAGTAGTAGCCCTCTAACCCGTCCTGACCGTCGACGCTCTGCTTGGTGCAGACGAAGCCGAGGCGGAGATCGCCGAGCGCGACGCCGTTATTGGCGTGCCAGCCGCGCAGCATCGCACGCGACACCTCGCCCGGCACGCCGCAGATCGCCGTGCCCTTCCAGATCCAGCGCGGCGGCGGATAGCGGATCCAGGCCTTGGCGTCGCTCTCGTACATGTATTCGACATGCACGCCGCCGATCCAGTTGGAGAGATAGTGATATTGCGCGGCCGCCACCGCCGGCGGCAGGTGACTGATGCCGAGCTTCTTCAATCCCGGCAGGAAGCGCTCCTGCTGTTGGCGGCGGAACACGCGGAAGACGAATTCGGCGGCATCCGCCGTGCCGCGCCGCGTCACCACCGTGAGGATCAGCCCAGTGAAATAGGCATGGTAGAGATCGGCGACGGCGCGCCAGCGTTTCCACTGAGCCTCCTGCGCGGAGTCCAAAGTGACGGCCATGTTCACTCCCGATCGTTGTTTTGATCGAGTGTGTCACTGCACCCGGTGACAGGCAACCTGACGCTCATGCAGGCCGCTCTGCACAGAGGCTCACCAATTCCGTATCACGAATTTTGCGTCGCCGTGGCGGCACGCTCGCGCTCGACCCGTTCGGTGACATCACGCGCCATCGCGACCGATCCCTGCACGATCCCACCGGCATCGCGCACCAGCGCGAAGGTCATCTCGATGTAGAGCCTGCGCCCGCTCTTGTGCAACGCGCGGGTCAGCGTCGGTCGACCCGCAAGCTTCATGGTGCCACTCGCAATCGCGGTCTCGAAGCCTTTCCAATGCGCGGCGCGCAAATGTTCGGGAACGATCAGATCGAGATTTTGGCCAAGCGCTTCGTCCGCGGAGAAGCCGAACAGCGCGCTCGATGCGCGATTCCAGCGCACGATCGTGCCGGAGCGATCCGAGTAGATCAGCGCATCCGCGACGTCTTCGATGATCTGCGCGTCGAGTTGGGATTGATCAGTCATCTCGTCACCTCGCACGAAATGTAGCCCGGATGAAGCGCAGCGCAATCCGGGACCTTCTGATGACGAGGGGTCCCGGATTTCGCTGCGCTCCATCCGGGCTACGGTATGCGGCTACACCCGGAAATGCTTGCTCAGCTTCAGGCCCTGCGCCTGGTAGTTCGAGCCAATGCGCTGGCCGTACATCGCGTCGGGACGCGCCAGCATCTTCTCGTAGACGAGGCGGCCGACGATCTGGCCATGCTCGAGGATGAAGGGCACTTCGCGCGAACGCACCTCCAGCACCGCACGGGCGCCCTGCCCGCCGGCGCCGGCATAGCCGAAGCCTGGATCGAAGAAGCCGGCATAGTGCACGCGGAACTCGCCGACCAGCGGATCGAACGGCACCATCTCCGCGGCAAAGTCGGGCGGCACCTGCACCGCTTCCTTGGAAGCGAGGATATAGAACTCGCCGGGATCGAGGATCAGGCTGCCGTCGGGTCGCGCCGAGATCGGCTCCCAGAAATCCTCGACCGCGTAGCCCGAGCGGCGGTCGACATCGACGACGCCGGTGTGGCGCTTGGCGCGGTAGCCGACGAAGCCGCCGCCCTTCTCCCCGGACAGATCGACCGAGACGGCGACACCGCCGGAGAGATCGGCCTCGTCGACATCGACGAGGCGCTCGGCCGCATGGAGCGCGTCGAGCTCGTCGGCATTGAGGATGGCATCGCCGGTGCGGAAGCGGACCTGCGACAGGCGCGAGCCTTCGCGCACCAGCACCGGAAACGTCTTCGGGCTGATCTCGGCATAGAGCGGGCCGTGATAGCCGGCGCCGATCATGTCGAAGCGACGAGTGCCATCCGCGATCACCCGGGTGAAGACGTCGAGGCGGCCGGTCGAGCTTTTCGGATTCGCCGCAGCGACGATCTCCGGCGGCAGCGCGAGGCTTTCCAGAAGCGGCACGATGTAGACGCAGTTGGTCTCCAGCACCGCGCCGTCGGCGAGGCTGAACTCGTGCAGCTTCAGCTCGTCGATGCGCTCGGCGACGGTGGCGCCGGGTCCGGGCAGGAAGCTTGCGCGCACGCGATAGGCGATGTCGCCAAGCCGAAGATCGAGGCTCGCCGGCTGGATCTGGCTTTCGACGAAGTCGTAGGCGGGCAGGATGAGCCCCTCTTCCGCCATCGCCGCGATCATGCGGTCGGGCAGGATACCATTGGCGTCGGCAGCAACCGTGAACGTCAAACGGTGGTCCTCTTCGGGGTCAAACGCATCCGAAAACGCGGAAAAATGAACCTTTTACGGCTATCCGATGGACGCCTTGACGGAAAGGGCATTGCGGAATAAGAGCATGACTTATCCCGTGGTGATTTGAGCCGGCCGGCTTGCAGCCACGTTAAATAAGTCGCTAAACAGGCCGGGGACCTCTGTGATCCCGGCCAGTGGAGATATCCAGGCCGGTTTTTTTGTGACCGCTTTCGCTCGCGTGGTCATGTCGGAGGTACCTATGTCGAAGTCGCCTGCTACTTACCGCCCCGAAACCCGCCTGGTCCATTCCGGCACCCTGCGCTCGCAATATGGCGAGACGTCGGAGTCGCTGTTCCTGACACAGGGCTATGTCTACAACAGCGCCGAGGAGTGCGAGGCGCGGTTCAAGGGCGAGGATCCCGGCTTCATCTATTCGCGCTATTCGAACCCGACGATCGCGATGTTCGAGCGCCGCATGATCGAGCTCGAGGGCGCCGAAGCCGCCCGCTCGGCGGCAACCGGCATGGCCGCGGTGACCACCGCGATCCTGGCCCCGCTGAAGGCCGGCGACCATTTGGTGGCATCAAAGGCGCTGTTCGGCTCGTGCCTCTATGTCGTGCAGGACCTGCTGCCGCGCTACGGCATCGAGACCACGCTGGTCGACGGTCTCGACCTCGACCAGTGGCAGCGCGCGCTGAAGCCGAACACGAAAACCTTCTTCCTGGAGAGCCCGACCAATCCGACGCTCGACGTGCTCGACATCCCCGGCATCGCCGAGATCGCGCACAAGGGCGGCGCGCGGCTGGTCGTCGACAACGTGTTCGCAACGCCGATCTGGCAGAGCCCGCTCGCGCTCGGCGCCGACGTCGTGGTCTATTCCGCGACCAAGCATATCGACGGCCAGGGCCGCTGCCTCGGCGGCATCATCCTGTCCTCGGAAGCCTTCATCGCCGAGCACATCCACAACTTCATGCGCCAGACCGGGCCGTCGATCTCGCCCTTCAATGCCTGGGTCCTGCTCAAGGGCCTGGAGACGCTGGGCGTGCGCGTGCGCGCGCAGACCGATACTGCGGCCCGCATCGCCGAGGTGCTGGCGAGTCATCCCAAGATTTCGCGGCTGGTCTATCCCGGCCGCGCCGATCATCCACAGGCGGCACTGGTGAAGAAGCAGATGCGCGGCGGCTCGACGCTGGTCGGCTTCGAGGTGAAGGGCGGCAAGCAGGCGGCCTTCCGCGCGCTCAACGCGCTCAAGCTTGCGAAGATCTCCAACAACCTTGGCGATGCCAAGAGCCTCGTCACGCACCCGGCGACCACGACGCATCAGCGCCTGAAGCCGGAAGACCGCGCCGCGCTCGGCATCAGCGAGGGCTTCATCCGCTTCTCGACGGGGCTCGAGCATGCGGACGATCTGATCGAGGATCTCACCGCGGCGCTGGAGAAGGCGTGAGGCGATCGAGGTCTCGTAGGGTAGGCAAAGCGAAAGCGTGCCCACCATTCACGATCGCACGGTCGATAGATGGTGGGCACAGCGCGCGAAGAGCGCGCCTTTGCCCACCCTACGCAGCGATGCCTACATCGGCCGGTACGTCCGCACATCCGCCGGCACGTTGACGCCGAGCTTGATCTGGCCGACGGAGCGGATGATGTCGTCGCCGAGGAGCTGGGCGAAGCAGGCGTAGCCCCAGTCGTTCATGTGCAGGCCGTCGGCGATGACGAAGCTCTCCACCGGGAGAGCCTGCTTCTCGTGCCACTCGCGCATCACCTCGAAGCGCGGGAAGATGCCGACGTGACGGAGCTCGGCGACCTTGCCGAGCAGCCTCACCATCCGGCTCGCGCTTTCGGGGCGCTCGGTGACGCGCGGCGAATATTGCGGATCGACCAGCACGATGTCGGCGCCGCCGGCAGCCTGGATGCGGGAGATGCCGTCCTCGACGAGCTTGGCGGTGTCGGCGGGATCGAGATTGCGCAGAACGGCATTGGTGCCGACCTGCCAGATCACGAGATCCGGATGCACGTCGATCACCTCCTTCTGGAGGCGCTTCATCATTTCCGGCGCATCCTCGCCGCCGACGCCGGCATTGATGACGGTGATGTCGGCGCTCGGATATTGCCGGCGAAGCTGGGCGGCGAGGCGGTTCGGATAGTTGAACTCCGGCGAACTCGCGCCAAAGCCTGCGGTCGACGACGATCCGAACGCGACGATCACGACGGGCCGGCCCTCGATCAGCTTGCCCGCGACGTGCGGCAGCGAGCCCATCGGCTTCGCGCCGCCCTTCGGCGGCAGGCAGGGCACGCGGCTGAAGATGTCGCCGGCGGATTTCGCGACCTGCTTCACCTTGTCGATGGCGCGCCCGGCAATGCCACGCTGGTCGGCAGGTGGCTGCGAGGTCACGGCAACCGTGGTCTGGGACGGTGATGCGGGAGCGGGACTATTGGCCGACTGCGGCGCCGGCGTCGCTTGTGCGGCCTGTGCTTGCGCTGGCAACAGCGAGACGGGTGTCAGCAACAGCAGGGCCGCTGCTGCAGGTCCGGCCAGCCATGCCGACAGGCAAAAAGGGCGGAAAGAACTCATTTACGCTAGACCTCAATTTTGCTGCTGGGCCGGCCCGAGATGGGCGGCGTCGATCACGAACTGCGCCAGCGCCCGGCCAAGACAGTCATGGACCTGCTTTGCCAGTTCAGGGCCGCGCGATGGGCTGAACAGGTCGAACTGACCCTGATCATTCCATTGCCGCATGATCGCGAAACGGTCGAACAGCGGGATGTCATGCTCCTGGGCCACCACGCGCATATTGTCGAGGTAGGGCGGCACCGAGATCATGGTTTCGGTTCGCGGGCTGTACTGCAAGTTCATCAAGACGACGTCAGCCCCTGCATTTTGCAACGCAGCAACCCCTTCGGTGACTGCGCCGCGAAACTCATCGGGATCGATGGATCGGATAGCATCCACGGTCCCGGTCTGCCAGATGACCAAAGTAGGCCTTTTTTCTTCCATCAGCTTAACGAAGGTCGAGGCAGCCTCCGCTGCCGTCTTCTTGCTCTGTATTTCTACGGAGACATGAACGGGCTCGGATGGCGGCAGCTTTTCCTTCAGGATCGCCTGCATGCGCGCCGGGTAGGAGCTGTCCTCCGAGGACGGAATCGTGGTCGAGCGGCTGCCGATGACCAGAATCTCGAGCGGCTTGCCGTCCTTGACGGTGTCGGCGACCTTGTGGAGCTGGCTGTCGGTTGTGAGCAGATAGGACGGCAGCTCGCAGGCCGGGGGCGTGGCAGGAGCAGCCGGCGCAGCATCCTCCGCGCGCGCCGACGGCGCGGCGAGACCACCGCACAGCAGGATCAGGCTCAGGAGAACCTTCGCCTTCATCAGCCCCCTCCCGCCATATCGGCGTTGCCGACGGCGTTTTTGGTTTTCGAACCGCTCTTGTCAGCCACGCGCTTGTACCACGAAATCACCCAGGCCATCGCCCACATGATCAGGATTCCGGAGAGACTTATCAGCGCATGCATGGCCGGGCCGCCTGAGACCTCGGCCAGGATGAAATGGCCGGCGAAGGCCAGGAAGACGCCGAGACAGAAGATCTCGAGCGAATGCTGGCCGCACAGGATCAGCGGCCGCAGCCAGGGCGATTTCAGGCCCGGCCAGTCCCGCGGCAGGAAGCGCACGGTGAGCGCGGCGAGCGCCAGGAAGTGCGTGAAGCGCAGCACGTCGAGATCGGTCTTGTCGATCGGATACATCCACTGCTCGATCCGCTTCGGCATGAAGTGGGACAGCTGCGGCACGTACCAGGTCAGCGTCACGTAGAACGCCGCGGCCAGATAGGCGATCGAGATCCACATCGTCACGGGTGATGCCAGGATCCGCGACATGCGCCGCGCACCTCCGAGCGCGCACCAGGCCCCGAACACGAAGAGCAATTGCCAGGCCAGCGGATTGAACGCCCAGAAGCCGTTCGGATAGGCCGAGAAATAGAGGTCGAATTCCCAGGTGACGACATAGAGCACGACCGAGAGGCCGAGCGTGACGTCGGGCTTCCACTTCATCGACCAGAGGATCACGGGCAGCGCCAGCATCAAGACGATGTAGAGCGGCAGCACGTCCATGTTGACGGGACGGAAGCGCAACAGCAGCGCCTGAACGATGGTGACGTCGGGCTGCTTGAGGAAATCCATGATGCCCATCTCTTCCGTGTAGAGCGGGTTCTCGAAGCTCGTCGCGACGTAGGAGATTTCCGCAAGGAAGATCGTGAACAGGAAGACGTGGGCGACATAGATCTGCCAGACCCGGCGCAGGATGCGCGCGGTGGCGATGACGAAACCGGATTCCAGCATCGCGCGGCCATAGACGAAGGCGGCGGTATAGCCGGAGATGAAGATGAAGATCTCGGTGGCGTCGCTGAAGCCGTAGTTGCGGATCGTGAACCAGGTCAACAGGTTCGGCGGCAGATGGTCGATGAAGATCAACCACAGCGCGAGCCCGCGGAAGAGATCGAGCCTGAGTTCGCGCTCGCCGATCGCAGGCAGCGTGATGGCCGGCGCGGCCGTGCGCGACTTGGCATTCGCGGTTCCCGCGATCGGCGATCCCGTCACTTGGTCGGCAATGGTCATCGGGGCCAAGAACCCTTTGCAAATCGCGACGTTGGAGGAGTGTACTGGTCCTGCGCCGCCTCGCAAAGCGACCGGATCACAATCCGGTTGTACTTCTCTGTCAATTCGGGCGGGACGATGTCGCGGAAGGCGCTGCGGGCGTTTGGTTCCCGGGCCGGATTTCGGTATGATGGCAGCCATGTACCGTGCCGTGACCCGCCAGATCGAAGTGACCGTCGAGCCGAACTTTGTTCCGGAGCAGTCGTCGGCCGAGCGCTCGCGCTATTTCTGGTCCTACACCATCGTCATCACCAATTCCGGCGACGAGACCGTGCAGCTGAAGACGCGGCACTGGATCATCACCGACGCCTCCGGCCGGCAGCAGGAGGTCAAGGGCGAGGGCGTGGTCGGCGAGCAGCCGATCCTGGCGCCCGGCGAACGCTTCGAATACACCTCCGGCGTGCCGCTCTCGACCGCGTCAGGCTTCATGACCGGCCGCTACCAGATGGTCAGCGAAAGCGGCGAGCGTTTCGAGATCGACGTGCCGACGTTCTCGCTGGACAGTCCGGACAACAAGCGAGTGTTGAACTGACGCACGGCACGCTGCCAAGGTGGGTAAAGGGCGCGAAGCGCCGTGCCCACCACTTCAATCACGACGAACGGGCGGTGGGCTACGATTTCTGAGCGATCGGCGGGAGCTTCCCCAAGCTCGTCATTGAGGGAGAATCGAGGGCTTACGCGTTGTCGACGCCCGCCTCGTGCGGCGTGAACTTATACACCGAGCTGCAGAACTCGCAGGTCACGACGACCTTGTCGTCCTTGACCATCGCGGCGCGATCGTCCGGCGAAAAACTCTTCAGCATCGAGGCGACTGCGTCGCGCGAGCAGGAGCATTCCGCCTTCAGGTTCTGCGGATTGAACACGCGCACGCCGCGCTCGTGGAACAGGCGAAACAGCAGCCGTTCGCCGGAGAGCTCGGGATCGATCAATTCGACGTCTTCGACGGTCTCGATCAGCGAGCGCGCCTCGACCCAGGCATCGTCCTCGGCGACGCTATGTACCGCGGTGCCTTCCGGCGCATCGCCGGGATGCAAATCGGCCTGCCGAGCACGCTCGGGCGCCTTCGGCAGGAACTGCATCAGCATGCCGCCGGCGCGCCAGCGATGCTTGCCGCCGTCGCTGCTGCGCCACTCCTCGCCGACGGCGAGGCGGACGCGGGTCGGGATCTGCTCGGAGCGCAGGAAATATTCGTGGGCGGCGTCTTCCAGGCTGCCGCCGTCAAGCGCCACCAGGCCCTGGTAGCGGCTCATGTCGGGCCCCTGATCGATGGTCATCGCAAGATGACCGCGCCCGAGCAGCGTGCCGGAATCCTGCGCCTCACCAAGACGCGCGGCGTCGTAGCGGGCATAGGCCCGCAGGCGATCCGGCGCCATGTAGTCCACGACCAGGAACGACACCGGGCCGTCGGTCTGGGCCTGGAGAATGAAGCGGCCCTCGAATTTCAGCGCCGTGCCGAGCAGCGTCGTCAGCACGATGGCCTCGCCGAGCAGCTTGCCAACCGGCGCAGGATAGTCGTGCTTGGTCAGGATCTCGTCGAGCGCCGGACCAAGCCGCACCAGGCGGCCGCGCACGTCGAGCGCGTCGACCTCGTAAGGCAGCACCGCATCATCGATCGGAACCGCTGATGGCGCGCGAACCGGGCCTTCAGGCCCGGTTTTCATGTCAGGGGATTGAAAAACCATGGCGCTCTATCTGGGGTCGGAGGAGGTGGAATGGAAGGGGTTCGGAGCAACGTGTTCCGAACGTGCGTGACGGCACAACGATACGCGAATTCGGTGTCGTCCTGGCGAAAGCCAGGACCCATAACCGCAGGACCCATAACCCCAGGGAGGAGTTGTGACGCGAGATGACAATTGCCAATCCTCGCCAAACGAAAGCCGGTGGTAATGGATCCTGGCTTTCGCCAGGACGACGATCCAAACCTACTTCACCGCGTCGAAACACCAGGCCAAGATGCCCTTCTGCGCATGCAGGCGATTTTCGGCCTCGTCGAACACGACCGATTGCGGGCCGTCGATTACCTCGTCGGTGACCTCCTCGCCGCGATGGGCGGGCAGGCAGTGCATGAACAGCGCATCGGACTTGGCCAGCGACATCAGCTTCGAATTGACCTGGTAGGGCTTGAGCACGTTGTGACGGTGCTCGCCTTCCTTGTCGCCCATCGACACCCAGGTGTCGGTGACGACGCAATCGGCGCCGCGCACGGCGGCTTCCGGATCGGTACCGAGCACGATCGGGGCGCTGGTCGCCTTGATCCAGTCACGCATCGCCTTCTTCGGCGCGAGCTCCGGCGGGGTTGCGACATTGAGCTTGAACTTGAAGCGCTCGGCGGCATGCGCCCAGGACGCCAGCACGTTGTTGTCGTCGCCGGTCCAGGCCACCGTCTTGCCTTCGATCGGGCCGCGATGCTCCTCATAGGTCATGAGGTCGGCCATCACCTGGCAGGGATGCGAGCGCCGCGTCAGCCCGTTGATGACGGGCACGGTCGCATTCGCCGCGAGCTCAAGCAGCGCGTCGTGATTGAGGATGCGGATCATGATCGCATCGACGTAGCGCGACAGCACACGCGCGGTGTCGGCGATGGTCTCGCCGCGGCCGAGCTGCATCTCGGCGCCGGTGAGCATGATGGCCTCGCCGCCGAGCTGGCGCATGCCGACGTCGAACGACACCCGCGTACGGGTCGAGGGCCGCTCGAAGATCATCGCGAGCGTCTTGCCTTCGAGCGGCTTGACCGGCTGATGCGCCTTCTGCTTCGCCTTCATTGCGGAGGAGGCGGCGAGCATCCGCTTGAGCTCCGACAACGGGAGCTCATTGATATCCAGAAAGTGCTTCGGCTTGCTCATCAGCTTGCCGCCCGTTTGTTACCGGACAGCGCGGCGCAGGCCCGCTCGAGCCGCCCGACACTGTCCTCGATCTCGGCTTCGGTGACGATCAATGGCGGCAGGAAGCGCACGACATTGTCGCCGGCCCCGACGGTGAGCAGCTTCTGATCGCGCAGCGCGGCGACGAGATCGCCGGAGGGCACCACGGCCTTGATGCCGATCAGGAGCCCCTCGCCGCGAACCTCGCTGACGACGTCGGGATGACGATCGATCACGGACGCGAGCTTCTGCTTGAGCAGCAGCGACATCTTCTGCACGTGGTCGAAGAAGCCGGGCTTGAGCATGACGTCGAGCACCGCATTGGCGGCGGAGATCGCGAGCGGATTGCCGCCGAAGGTCGAACCATGCGAGCCGGGTGTCATGCCGGAGGCCGCTTCCGCGGTCGCGAGGCAGGCGCCAATCGGGAATCCGCCGCCGAGCGCTTTCGCCAGCGACATCACGTCGGGCGTGACGCCGAGGCGGCGGTGCGCGAACAGATCGCCGGTACGGCCCATGCCGGTCTGCACCTCGTCGAATGCGAGCAAGAGGCCACGCTCGTCGCAGAGTTGGCGCAGCGCCTTGAGGAATGCCGGCGTCGCCGAGCGCACGCCGCCCTCCCCCTGGATCGGCTCGATCAGGATGCCGGCAGTCTGCGGACCGATCGCCTTCTTGACGGCGTCGAGATCGCCATGCGGGACCTGGTCGAAGCCTTCCATCGGCGGACCGAAACCTTCGAGATATTTTGCCGAGCCCGTCGCAGCCAGCGTCGCGAGCGTGCGGCCATGGAAGGCGCCCTCGAAAGTGATCATGCGAAAGCGCTCGGGATGCCCCTTCGACGCGTGATAGCGGCGCACGACCTTGATCACGCATTCCAGCGCTTCCGCACCGGAATTGCAGAAGAACACGAAGTCCGCAAAGCTCTCGTTGCAGAGGCGGCTCGCAAGACGTTCGCCATCCGGGCTCTGGAACAGGTTCGACATATGCCAGAGTTTCGTCGCCTGCTCCTGCAGCGCCTTGACCAGCACGGGATGGGCATGGCCGAGCGCGTTCACCGCGACGCCGGACGTGAAGTCGAGATAGCGCTCGCCATTGGTGGCAATCAGCCAGCAGCCTTCGCCGCGCTCGAAACCGATGTCGGCCCTGGCGAAAACGGGAAGCAGATGCGGCGCGGCGCTCTTGGTCATGGCTGTCACTTGGTGTTGAGGACGGCCTCAACGCGCATTGCGCAGCGCACCAATGACCGTCCCGGAAAACGAAACGTGCCGCCTTTTCAGGGCGGCACGTGAGGGCATCTTATGCCTGGCAGAACGGGAGTCAATGCCGCCGGCAAGCCTCGGGAAACGCAGAATCCGTAGTCTTGCGGTGCCTATTTTGTGGTGGTTTCGCTACGGAACATGTGGAAGCGAGTCGGCGGACTCTTGCGCGTGAGTCACGCCATATTGTAGCGTTTGGCTTGTCAGATACGACATCTCGTGCAGCGGTTCTGATCCTCTAAGTCCTCATGTACCGGCGTAAACGTTCGGGCGTTCTAGTCGCGCCCGGCGAGCCTTAAGGGATTCTGGCGGCACGGGTTTTTCGAGGCTTAGGCAATCGCTGCGAGGCCCCAGGATGGCTGGCGCGCGGCGAGGGAAAGGGTGCAATGACGGTTTTGACCTGGTCCGACGATCGCGTCGAGCAGTTGAAAAAGCTCTGGGAGGCCGGACTTTCGGCCAGCCAGATCGCAGCCGAGCTCGGCAATGTGACCCGCAATGCCGTGATCGGCAAAGTGCACAGGCTCGGCCTGTCCGGCCGCGCCAAGAGCCCGTCTTCGGCAGCTCCGCGGCCGCGCAAGGCGCGTCCCGCGCAGCACATGATGCGGGTGTCCCGTCCGATCTCGCGCGGCAACACCGCGCTGGCGCAGGCCTTCGAGGTCGAGGTGGAGCCCGATCCGGTCACCTACGACAACGTGGTGCCGATGAGCCAGCGGCTGTCGCTGCTCGAGCTGAACGAGGCGACCTGCCACTGGCCGGTTGGCGATCCCTCGAGCCCGGATTTCTTCTTCTGCGGCGGCAGGGCGCTCTCGGGCCTGCCCTACTGCGCCCAGCACTCGCGCGTCGCCTACCAGCCGGCAGCCGACCGCCGCCGCGCCCCGGCGAAGCCGGGCACGCGCTGAGCTAGCTTTCGTCGACGATCAGGATGAGGCCGTCACGCGACGACGGCCCAGTCAAACTCCGCGTCGTCTCGGCGAAAGCCGGGAGCCATTACCGCCAGCGGATGTGATGACGGGGACTCGGAGTTACCCTCTTCGCGCAACAACTGCGCCCTGGGGCGATGCGTCCCGCGCCCCGTGCGCAATTGCGCACCAGGCCCGGACGACGAGATTGTGGCGACAGCCCGCCAACCTGTCAGACCTTAAGTCTGCTCCGCCTTCGCGAAACGATCATCCAGCGCATAGCCGGCACCACGCACGGTGCGGATCGGGTCCTGTTCGCGGCCGAGATTGAGCAGCTTGCGAAGGCGGCCGATATGCACGTCGACAGTGCGCTCGTCGATGTAGATGTCGCGGCCCCAGACGCTGTCGAGCAGCTGCTCGCGCGAGAACACGCGGCCCGGATGCTCCAGGAAGAACTCCAGGAGGCGATACTCGGTCGGACCGAGATCGATCGGCCGGCCCGAACGCGCCACGCGGCGCTTTTCGCGGTCGAGCTCGATGTCGCCATAGGCGAGCACCGTGGCGAGCCGCTCGGGGCTTGCACGTCGGAGCAGACCCTTCACGCGCGCCAGGAGCTCCGGCACCGAGAACGGCTTGACGATGTAGTCGTCGGCGCCGGTCGCAAGGCCACGTACCCGCTCGCTCTCCTCGCCGCGCGCGGTGAGCATGATGATCGGGAGCTGCTTGGTCTCGGGCCGGGCACGCAACCGCCGGCACAGCTCGATGCCGGACAGGCCCGGCAGCATCCAGTCGAGCACGATCAGATCGGGTATGTGTTCCTTGAGGCGGGTGTCGGCATCGTCGCCGCGCATCACCGTCTCGACGTCATAGCCGTCGCCTTCGAGGTTGTAACGGAGCAGCTCGGTCAGAGCTTCTTCGTCTTCAACCACCATAATGCGTGCGCCCATGGGGTCGTCGCTCCTTAGCTATTCGGGACCGTCGTGGCGAAGGTCGTCATGTCGCCCTTCGGCCGCTTGTCGGCGATGGCCTGGCCTTCGATCATGTAGAACACGGTTTCGGCAATGTTGGTGGCGTGGTCGCCGATCCGTTCGATGTTCTTGGCGCAGAACATCAGGTGGATGCAGAAGGAGATGTTGCGCGGATCCTCCATCATATAGGTGAGGAGCTCGCGGAACAGCGAGGTGCAGATGGCGTCGACTTCCTCGTCACCCTTCCACACCGCCATCGCCGCCGGCAGATCGTGCGCGGCATAGGCGTCCAGCACCGACTTGACCTGCTGCTGCACGAGGTCGGTCATATGCTCCAGGCCGCGGAACAGCTTGAGCGGATGAAAGTCCGTCTCCAGCGCTGCGACGCGCTTGCCCATGTTCTTGGCGAGGTCGCCGATGCGTTCGAGGTCGGTCGCCACGCGCATCGCGCCGACGATCTCGCGCAGGTCGACCGCCATCGGCTGGCGGCGGGCGATGGTCAGGACGGAGCGCTCCTCGATCTTCTTCTGCAGCGCGTCGATCTCGGTATCACCGGCGACCACACGTTGACCGAGCGCGACATCGCGGCGGATCAGCGCATCGACGGAATCGACGATCATGCGCTCGGCGAGCCCGCCCATCTCCGCGACCAGCCGGGTGAGCTCCTGCAGGTCGGTGTCGAAGGCCTTTGCGGTGTGTTCGGAACCCATATCCTGTCTCCTCAGCCGAAGCGGCCGGTGATGTAATCCTGCGTGCGCCGATCGGTCGGCGACGTGAAGATCTTGCTGGTGTCGTCGAACTCGATCAGCTCGCCGAGATACATAAAGGCGGTCTTGTCGGAGACGCGCGCCGCCTGCTGCATGTTGTGGGTGACGATCGCGATCGTGTAATTCTCGGACAGCTCCTGGATCAGCTCCTCGACCTTGGCGGTCGAGATCGGGTCCAGCGCCGAGCAGGGCTCGTCGAACAGGATCACCTCGGGCCGCACCGCGACGGTGCGCGCGATGCAGAGGCGCTGCTGCTGGCCGCCGGAGAGCGAGAGGCCCGAGGCGTTGAGCTTGTCCTTGACCTCGTTCCAGAGCGCGCCGCCGCGCAGCGCCTTCTCGACGCGGTCGTCCATCTCGGACTTCGATATCTTCTCATAGAGGCGGATGCCGAAGGCGATGTTCTCGTAGATCGTCATCGGGAACGGCGTCGGCTTCTGGAACACCATGCCGACGCGGGCGCGCAGCAAATTGAGGTCGAGCTTGGGATCGAGAATGTTGGTCTGGTCGAGCATGAGCTGACCGGTGACGCGCTGACCCGGATAGAGGTCGTACATCCGGTTGAAGATGCGCAGCAGGGTCGACTTGCCGCAGCCCGACGGGCCGATGAACGCCGTGACGCGGTTGGTGCCGAGCGTGAGGTTGATGTTCTTCAGCGCGTGGTGCTCGCCGTAATAGAAGTTGAGGTTGCGCACCGTCACCTTGGCCGGGGCTTCCGGCAGCGGTTGCTGCGACGCCAGGTGACCGTTGGCACTCACGGATACGGAAAGATCGGTCATTTTGCGGTCCTCTCGGCGCCAAGGATGCGCGCGCCAATGTTCAGGGCAAGCACGGTGAGCGTGATCAGCAGCGCGCCGCTCCAGGCAAGCTGCTTCCAGTAGGCGTACGGGCTCTGCACGAAGTTGTTGATGGTGACCGGCAGGTTCGCCATCGTCTTGTTCAGGCTCAGGCTGAAGAACTGGTTCGACAGCGCGGTGAAGAGCAACGGCGCGGTTTCGCCGGCGACGCGGGCGGTCGCCAGCAGCACGCCGGTGATGAGGCCGGAGCGCGCGGCACGGTAGGCGATCCGCTTGATCACCAGCGAGCGCGGCAGGCCGAGGGCGGAGGCCGCTTCACGCAGCGCATTCGGCACCAAGAGCAGCATGTCCTCGGTCGTGCGCAGCACCACCGGGATCACGATCACGGCGAGCGCGAGACTGCCGGCGATTGCCGAGAAACCGCGCATCGGCACCACCACCGCACCGTAGATGAACAGACCGATGATGATCGAGGGCGCGCTGAGCAGGATGTCGTTGATGAAGCGGATCACCGAGGTCAGCTTGTCGTTGCGGCCGTACTCGGCAAGGTAGGTGCCGGCGAACAGGCCGAGGGGCGCGCCGATGCCGACGCCGAGCACGGTCATGATGAGCGAGCCGACGATTGCGTTGAGCAGGCCGCCTTCGTTCGAGCCGGGCGGCGGCGTGTTCTCGGTGAAGATCTGGAGGTTGAGCCCGGCCAGGCCGTTGTAGAGCAGCGTGATCAGGATCAGTGCAAGCCAGGTGACACCGAAGGCGGCGGCACCAATGCAGAGTCCACGGATGACGATGTCCTTGCGGCGGCGGCGTGCGTAAATCGGGTTCATGGCGTTACTTCCCCGCCTTCTTTTCGAGACGCAGCAGCATCAGCCGCGCGCCTGCGAGCACGAAGAATGTCAGCACGAACAGCAGCAGGCCGAGCAGGATCAGGCCGGACTGGTGCAGGCCGTCACTTTCTGCGAACTCGCTGGCGATCGCCGCCGAGATCGTGGTGCCCGGCGCGAAGATCGACGAGGAGATCCGGAACGAGTTGCCGATGATGAAGGTCACCGCCATGGTCTCGCCGAGCGCGCGCCCCAGCGCCAGCATGACGCCACCGATGATGCCGACGCGGGTGTAGGGGATCACCACGCTGCGGACGACTTCCCAGGTGGTGCAGCCGACGCCGTAGGCGGCCTCTTTCAGCACCGGCGGCACGGTCTTGAACACGTCGACCGAGATCGAGGTGATGAAGGGCAGTACCATGATCGCCAGGATCAGCGCGGCGTTGAACAGGCTGAGATAGGACGGTGGCCCCGCGAAGATCGCGCCCAGCACGGGAACGCCGTCGAAGATCCTGATCATGAAGGGCTGGAAGGTGTTGGCCAGGAACGGCCCCAGCACGAAGAAGCCCCACATGCCGTAGATGATCGAGGGAATGCCGGCGAGCAACTCGACCGCCATGCCGATCGGGCGGCGCAGCCATTGCGGGCACAGCTCGGTGAGGAAGATCGCAATGCCCAGACCGACCGGGATGGCGATCAGCATCGCGATGAAGGAGGTCACGAGCGTGCCGTACATCGGACCGAGCGCGCCGAGCACGGGCGGATCGGCGGACGGCGCCCAGCGCTGCGTCCACAGGAACGAGAAGCCGTATTCCTTCATCGCCGGGAAGGCACCGACGATCAGCGACACGATGATGCCGCCGAGGATGAGGAGGACCGAGATCGCGCTGAGACGCGTGATCCAGTAGAAGGTGAGGTCACCCAGCTTGAACGCGCTCAACGCCTTGGCGCGATCATAGGGTCCGGCGTCATCAATCACGTCGCTCTGAACGGCCATCTCTGCCACGCCGATCCCCTGTACTGACCATCTAGTTTCTTGTCACCGGTCTCGCACCCCGGCGGCGGCATCGCGACAGCGACACCACGTGCCGGGGAACGAGGTCTTGCGGATCCCGGATCGACAGCGCGGCAGATCATGCCGCGCTGCGTCCAGGACAAGAGCACTTAGCTCTTGATCTCGGCAGCCCAGGTCTTCTCGATCTGCTGGACGACGCTGTCCGGCATCGGGATGTAGTCGAGCTCCTCGGCCATCTTGCCGCCGTTCTTGAAGGCCCAGCGGAAGAACTTGATGGCTTCCTGCGAGGCCGCCTTGTCGGTGGCTTCCTTGTGCATGAGAATGAAGGTCGCCGCGGTGATCGGCCAGGACTTGTCGCCGGGCTGGTCGGTCAGGATGACGTAGTAGCCGGGCGCCTTGGACCAGTCGGCGTTGGAAGCGGCTGCCTGGAAGGCCTCGACGGTCGGCTGCACCGTCTTGCCGGCCTTGTTGACGAGGCCGGTGTAGGTCAGCTTGTTCTGCTTGGCGTAGGCGTACTCGACGTAACCGATCGAGTTCTTGGTCTGGCTGATGTTGCCGGACACGCCCTCGTTGCCCTTGGCGCCGACGCCGACCGGCCACTCGACGGCCGTGCCCTCACCGACCTTGCTCTTCCAGTCCGCGCTGGCCTTCGAGAGATAGTTGGTGAAGTTGAAGGTGGTGCCCGAACCGTCGGAGCGGCGGACCACGGTGATCGCCTCGGATGGCAGCTTCACGTTCGGATTGAGCTTCTTGATGGCAGCATCATCCCACTTGGTGATCTTGCCGAGATAGACATTGGCGAGGGTCTCGCCGTCGAACACCAGCTCGCCGGCCTTGACGCCCTCGATGTTGACGACGGGAACGATCGCACCCATCACCATCGGCCACTGGACGAGGCCATCCTTCTCGAGCTGCTCGGCCTTGAGCGGCGCATCGCTGGCGCCGAAGGTCACGGTCTTGGCCTGGATCTGCTTGATGCCGCCGCCGGAACCGATCGACTGATAGTTCAGGCCGTTGCCGGTCTCCTTCTTGTAGGAGTCCGCCCACTTCGAATAGATCGGGAACGGGAACGTCGCGCCGGCACCCGTAATATCGGCGGCGAACGCCGACGTCGATGCGGCGACCAAGCCAGCAGCGACGATAGTTTTGAGGAAATTCATGCTGGTCTCCATACTGGGGAGCGAAGCGCCTTCCGCGCCCGATCGCGCTCCCGCGCCGCCCCTTTAGGAGCGGTCGGCTGTGCTTTTACGAAGGTTTCGTGACAGTCGGATGACAGCACTAAGCGACTGAAATCGCTATGATTTCAGGTTGACGCGGAAGTCTTCGCCTGGGGAAAACAGGCGGTGAAAGTGGCGCCCTGCTTGGGCACGCTTTCGATCAGGAGCCGGCCGCGATGACGGTTAAGAATATGTTTCACCAGCGATAATCCGAGCCCTGTCCCGCCCTGCGAGCGGCTGTCGCCGACGTCAACCCGGTAGAAGCGCTCGGTCAGCCGCGGCAGATGCTCGGGCGCGATGCCAGGACCGAAATCGCGCACGAAGACGCGGATTTCCTGAGTTCCGTCGGTCGCCACACTCATATTGAGAGACACGATGACGCGCCCGCCCGACGCCCCGTATTTCAGCGCGTTCTCGATCAGGTTCTCGAACAGGCGCAGGAGTTCCTCGCGGTCGCCCGCGATCATCACAGGGGTCTCCGGCAGGTGGGTCTCGACGTCCACCTGGCGCTCGCGTGCCAGCGGCTCGAGCCCGTCGGCGACCTGGCGGATGATCGGCACGAGGTCGACCAGGGTATCGGGCCGCACATGGGCTGAGAGCTCGACCCGCGACAGCGACAAGAGGTCGTCGATCAGGCGCGCCATGCGGGTGGCCTGGTTGTGCATGATGCCGAGGAAGCGCTCGCGCGCCTTGGGATCGTCCTTGGCCTGGCCCTGCAGCGTATCGATGAAACCCGACAGCGCGGCGAGCGGCGTGCGCAATTCGTGGCTGGCATTGGCGACGAAATCGGCGCGCATCTCCTCGACCCGGCGCAGCGGCGTCTGGTCGTGGAAGGTCATCAGCATGCATTTGTCGGCCCCGCCGAAGGTGGTGGGCACCGGCACCGGCGTGATGAAGAGCTCCATCCAGCGATCGACCGGCACATGATCGAGATAGGCCGCACGTCGCGGCTCGGTGGTGGCGATCGACTCGCGCAGCGCGGTAATGATCTCCGGCGAGCGCAGCGCGAACTGCGCCAGCTCGTTCTTGCGCAGCGCAGGCGCCAGCTGGGCGGCGGCGGCATTGAGATGGATGACGCGGCCGGCGCGGTCGAGCAGCACCGCCGGATCCGGCATGCCGGCAACGACCGCCGCGACCGCCGCGCTGTCGACGGGATTGATGCGGCGGACGTCGTCACGCGAGGCCGCATTGTCGTGCAGCCGCCACGGGATCAGCGCCGCGGCCGCGATGCAGAGGAACACCGTCACCGCCCGCACCACCGTCAATTCGCCGAGCGAAACCACGACCGACAGCGCCAGCGCCGCGGCGATCAGGATGATGGTCGAGTGCCGCAGCCGGTCGGACCAGGGCTGGGCGGCGGGAGAAGAAGGGGCGTCAATCGCCATCGGGGCGGACTTCTCCTTAAGGGGCTTGCGCGGTTCAGGCGCCGCTATCGCTGCGCTCTCTCACATAGGCGGCCTCAGGTGGCGGGCCGGGGTCGAGCTTGAGCGCCGCCTGCTGCAGGCGCTTCGATCGAGCACCTATGATAACCTCACGAAACGTCAGCAAGATTACAGATATGACGAAGGGCGAAAGATAATAGAGGACCCGGAACAGGAGCATGCCGCCCAGCAGTTCCTCGCGGTCCATCTGCCAGAGGCCGACCAGCATGGCGGCGTCGAACACCCCGAGCCCCCCGGGCGAGTGGCTGGCGAAGCCGAGCAGCGTCGCCGAGACGAAGATCACCGCGACCACGACGAAGCCGAGATTGGGCTCGTCCGGGACCAGCACGTACATTGCGAGCGCACAGAAACCGAGATCGACGATGCCGATGGCGATCTGAAGCAGCGTCAGCGGGCCGCCGGGCAGCACCACGGTCCACGGCCCGCGACCAACCACCCGCGGCTGGGTCCAGACCCAGACCACGTAGGCGACCAGCGCAACGATGATCATCATCGCCAGCGTGCGGTTCAGCCAAGGCGGAAGCTGGTCGATCGAGGCAGCCGCCTCCGGATGGTAGGAAATGCCGAGGCCCAGCACGGCGGCGTTGCCCAGCCAGAAGGTCAGGCCGGCGAGGAAGCAGATCTTCGCAACATCGATCGCATTGAGGCCATAGGCCGAGTAGATGCGATAGCGCACCGCGCCGCCGGTGAAGACGCTGGCGCCGACATTGTGGCCGATCGAGTAGCTCGTGAAAGCGGCCAGCGCATTGACGCGATAGGGCACATGGGAATGGCCGATCGCACGCACGGCGAACAGATCGTAGAAGGTCAGGGTGAAATAGCCCGCGGCCACGAACACCGCCGCCATCACAATCTGGCGCGGCTCGGTGCTCTTGATGGCCTCGACCACTTCGTTGAAGTCGATGCCGCGCAGCATGTGATAGAGCACATAGCAAGCGATGCCGATAACCGTGACGCTGATCACAACGCCAAGCTTATGCAGGATTTGCTTCTGGCGCAGAAACGACATCGCCCTGCGTATGGCTTCCAGCATCTAGACCTCGAACAACGCTCCAGCGGCCAAGTTGGCCGGCGAATTGACGGCCGGCGAACCCGCGTCGCCGGAGCCGGCACCGCGCATTCCCCCCGCTCTTCCACTAGCGCGTTTTGCGGCGGAGTGGAATTCGCCAATAGGAACAAAAAGCCGTGCCTTCAATGTTTTAGGTAGGCCTTTGGGCGGGGAATGCACAGGGGTGGCTCTTTCGGCGGCTGGGTTCATGCGAATCTCCATGGCAATCCTGCGCAGGGGCCATGAAGTTTTGATGATTTCGGCAGCGCAATGTTCCGTCGCCGCTTAAGCCGACGTCAATCTATGCGTCCCGCCCGCCGGTTGAAAGGCGGGACAACACGGCCGGCTTTGCACGGATTATCCACGACGCTGAGAGGTCGGGCGCGAGCGCTGCCAAGGGGGCGGTCAAATAGCCGCGCTCATGGGCACGGGTCTGATCCTCGAAGATCGCCATGGCGGTGGTCATTCGGCGGAAGCCGAGACGCTCGTAGAACGCCTCCTTGCCGGGCACGGCGTACAGGATGATCTTGCGGTGCGAGCCGCAACGCGCAAGCAGCCGCTCGATGATCTGGCGACCGAGGCCCTGCCCCTGGCAGTCCGGGTGCACCGCGATATCGCAGAGATAGGCGCAGTCGCGGCCGTCGGCGAGCACGCGGCCCGCGCCGACGAGGTGGCCGTCGTCGTAGACGAAGATCCGGAACATGCTGTTACCGAATACCAGCGCGAGATCAGCCGGCGTCTTGTTGCCCAGCGGCGCGATGCGGTAGAGCACGGAGAGCTCGTCCCAGTCGACCGCGGTAAGATCGTCAGTCCAGACAATCGGCATCGGCGATCCCTCCTGCGCTGATGTCAGTGGCGCGCGGCGGCAACGGCCGCGACGATCTCGTCGCTTGCGGGAAAATGTCCCTTGCTGCGGCTGGCGACAATCCTGTCGCCGACCTTGACCTGGAAGATCCCACCCTTGCCCGGCACGAGATCCACCTCCAGCGCCAACTGCGCGCGCAGCGCAGCGGCGGCTTCCGTCGCGCGCTTCTCGTAGCCGCAGGGCCGGCAATAGGCGATCGTCACGTCCGACATGCCGCCCTCCGTTCAAGCCGCAAGCTGCGGACGCACAGCCTCGATGCCCGCGATCCAGCCCGCGACGGAGCGACCGATCGCCTCGGGGTGATCCTCCTGGAGGAAATGCAGTCCGGGTCCGAGGCGCACCAGCGCACAGTGCTGCAGCGAAGCTGCGAACCGCTCGGCAAATTCAGGCGCGACCAGCGCGCCCGGCGCCCCCGTGAACAGCAGCTTTGGATACGACGAATTTGCCAGCGCCGCATGAGCGGACTGGAGCGTTGCGTAAACATCGGCAGGCTCGCCTGCGATCGGCAACTCGCGGGGAAAGGCGAGCACGGGGCGGCGGCTCTCGGGCGTCGGGAACGGCGCGCGATAGGATGCCATCTCCTCTTCACTGAGCTTGCGCAGGATGCCACCGGGCAGCACGCGCTCGACGAACGCGTTCGCCCCGAGGATCATGGCCTCGCCCTCGCCCGGCGTTCTGAACTTGCGAAAGACGGCCCGCGCCGCCTCGGCGTGACCCTGCTCCTCCGCGATCTCGGTGTGGTGAAAATCCTGCCAGGTCGGCATCGGGCGGATGAATTCCATGAAGGCGAGGCCGCGGACGAAATCCGGCCGGCGCGCGGCGAGATGAAATGCGAGCGCGGTGCCCCAGTCCTGCGCGACGAGATAGGCCGAGGAGATGCCGAGCTCGTCGATCAATGCATCGAGATGGCGGACATGATCGAAGAAGCGGTAGGCGAGATCCGGCTTGCCGGACTGGCCGAAGCCTACGAGGTCGGGCGCGATGCAATGCGCAACAGGCGCCACCAGCGGCAGGATGTTGCGCCAGATGTAGGATGAGGTGGGATTGCCATGCAGGAACAGTGCGACCGGCGCATCATGGGCACCCGTCTCGCGCCAGGCCATCGTCGTTCCCAGGACGGAGGTGTTGCGGATCTCGATCTCGGCTTGCTGGCTCATGTCGGCTCCTTGAACACGGTTTGGAATGCGATGGTCTTGAAGCGTTCGAGCGCCTTGGGATTGCGATCGACCTTCATGCGCAGGATCGCGCCCTGCCAGGATGCAAGCAGGAAGTCGGCAAGCTCCTCTGGCTCGAAATCGGATGCGATCTCGCCGCGAGTCTGGGCCTCAGTGATGCAGGCTGCGAACGGCACGCGCCATTCGGCAAAGATCTCGGCGAGGCGGGCGCGCAGCATCTCGCTGCTGCCGGTGGCCTCCAGGCTGAGATCGCCGATCAGGCAGCCGCGGCCAAAACCGTCGGCCTGGAGCCGGCCGGTAATGATGTCGAGGTAGCGCCGGAGCCGCGCGCGTGGCGTCAGCGAGGTGTCCTCGAGCGCCTCCGCGACTAGGCCCCTGGTGACGCCAAAATAGCGGTCGAGCACTTCGGAGGCGAAGGCCTCCTTGGAGCGGAAATGGTTGGTGAAGGAGCCCTGCGGCGCGCCCGCCGCAGCGGTGACGTCGCGCACGCTGGTGCCGTGATAGCCGGTGCGAAACATGACCTTGAGGCCGGCGTCGAGGATGGCATCTTTGAGCGAGGGCTTTGGCATGAGGAATATAATACGTACGTACGTATTAATGTCAAGCACGGCCCTGCGTCTGGGCAATATCCTTACCGATCAGGTAGTTGTCGCGATGTTGGGTTAGGCCCGCCTCCAGGCGAGCCGGAAACTCAGGCCGCCGGCGCGCTGCGCGAGATCACGCGGTCGCGCAGCCATGCGCCGATGGTACAGCCGACCAGGTAGCAGGCGAACATGATCAGGCCGAGGTCGAGCCAATAGCCGAACCGTCCGGGGACCACGTGGGTCAGCGACGCCGCGACCAATCCTGCAACGAGCACGGCCAGCCAGCGCGCGGTCACCTTCGAGGTGCCGTTGCCGCGCTGGACCACCGAGATCCAGCCCATCGCCAGGCCCAATAGCAGCGATCCGACCAGCCAGCCCAAATGGAACGAGACGAGATAGGGCATCGTCACCTCACCAGAAATTCGATGCGACGGTTCTGCGCCTTGCCGTCATCGGTGTCGTTGCCGGCGACCGGCTGCGTCGCGCCATAGCCGACCGCGGTGAAGCGGTTGGCCGGCAGACCGGCCTTGACCAGATAGTCGATCACCGCCTGCGCGCGCTTTTCCGAGAGCGCCTGGTTGAAGGCGTCCTCGCCATCGGCATCGGTGTGCCCGGCGACCTCGATATTGGTGGTGGGACAGCGCAGCGCGGTCTCGATGAGATGGTCGAGAATCCCTGCGGAATCCGGCTCGATATTGGCGCGCTTCGGCTCGAAGCGGATCTTGCCCTTGCTCAGGAGCTCCGTGAACAATTGCTGGCAGACCGTGCCATCGACCGGCCCTGCCGCGGGCTTCACCGTGATCTCCGGCTTGTACTGCCAGGTCTTTGGAAAATCCTTGCCGAGGCCAGCGCGGATATCGTTGGCCGCGCCTTCATACAGCGCATCGCCCGACAGCTTCACCTCGCGGTCGGACACCACGAGCGTGCCGGTCGACAGCCGCGACAGCGCGCCGAGAGCTGCGACCACCGCCGGGCTGAAGGAGCTGGGCGCACCGATGCTGGCCTTGAGATTGTCGACGACCTTCTCGGTGAAGAATTTTCGCGAGGCGCTGCTTGCGATCGCCGCATGCACATTGTTGTCCGGCACATAACCCGTCAGCGTCAGCGTCGCGGCGACCGGATCCTTGTAGGCCTGGAAGATGTAAGGCGGCGCCTTGATCTCGTTCGCGGCGATCGAAAAACCCTCGGGCAGGTTCTTCAGCGCGGCTGCGATCGCCTCGCGGCCGCCGAGCTCGCGCGCCATGCCGGACAGGCTGACCGCGGTGTCGGAGATCGTGATCTTGCCTTCCTTCAGCTTGCCGATCTGGTCGAGCAGGAGCATCGCTGCCGCCTCGAACCGCGGCGGCGCGCCGCGCGCCAGCCCCATCTGATCGGCCACCTCCACCCCACCGAGCTCCTTGCGCGCCGCCTCGATCAGCCGGGCCTTCATCGCCGGCAACGGCGCGCTGCCGGACAGCGTTACCCGGACGACGTCGCGCTCGGCGTTCCAGACGAACGGCTTGGCTTCGGGAACGAGGCGGGTCGCGTCGTCGACGAGCCGCACGCCGGGAACGTTCTCGACCGCCATGACCGCATCGCGCCGTCCCTCCTCGGAGAAGGCGTCGGCGGCCAGGCTGACGTCGCGGCCGTCGACGGCAATCCGGGTCTTGTCCAGAACGGTGTCCTTGAGCGCGGCGCTGCTACGGGCCGACAGGTCGGCCTCGACCGGTACGGTGTTATTCCAAGCCGCAAATCCCCACATGACGGCCAGGGGAATCAACCCCGGCCACCATTTGCTGGCCCACCTGAAAAGCTTCTGCATTCGACGACCCGAACTCTGGAACCGGAGACAAAACAAACCCTTGGCAGGCTGTCAAACCGGAAATGCCGCCCCTCTCAAGGCACTGCGTGGACAATTGGAATAACTTTTTCTTCAAGGGTCCCACCCTAAGTTGAAGGCGGAATGCCAGGGGTCCGCCAGCCTTCGATGAAACAACTCCGCAATAACGTCATCCGCGCCGGGCTGGGTGCACTCTATTTCAGCGGGGCGCACCACCTTCTGCGCCCGCTTTTGTCGGGCGTCGGCGCCATTTTCATGCTGCATCATGTGCGGCCGGCCCGCGACGGCGCGTTCCAGCCCAACCGGCACCTCGAGGTCACCCCCGACTTCCTGCGCGCGACGCTTTGCCACCTGCGCTCCCGCGACATCGACATCGTCAGCATGGACGAGCTGCATGAGCGGCTGGTCCAGCGCAACTTCACCCGCCGCTTCGCCGCCTTCACCCTGGACGACGGCTACCGCGACAATCTGGAATTTGCGCTCCCGGTGCTGCGCGAATTCGACGCACCTTTGGCCGTCTATGTCGCGAGCGACTTCGCCCAAGGCACCGGGCGCCTGTGGTGGATCGCGCTGGAAGCCGTGATCGCCAAGGCCGAGCAGATCGACGTCGAGATCGGCAAGTCCGCGCTGCGGCTCGATGCCACTACGCCGGCGGCCAAGCAGGCGGCATTCGACCACCTGCACGACTGGCTGCGCGCGCTGCCGGGCGAGCACGATCTCAAGCGCGAGATCGAGGCGCTCTGCGCCAGATACGACGTCGACATGGCCGCGCTGTGCCGCTCTCTGTGCCTGTCCTGGGACGAAGTGAAGACGTTTGCCTCAAATCCGCTGGTTACGATCGGCGCCCACACCGTCAGCCATTGCAATCTCGCCAAGCAGAGCGAAGAGATCGCTGCGCAGGAGATGGCAATCAGCCGCGCACGGATCGAAGAGGCGCTCGGCCGTCCCGTGCTGCATTTCGCCTACCCCTATGGCGACCGCGAGGCGGCCGGGAAACGCGAGTTCGCGCTCGCCGCTTCCGCCGGCTTCAAGACAGCCGTGACGACGCGGCCGGGCATGCTGTTCGCCGAGAACGCCGGCCACATGACCGCGCTGCCGCGCGTCTCGCTCAACGGCAACTATCAGGACGCCCGCATCCTGCCGGTGCTGACCTCGGGCGCCGCCACCGCGATGTGGAACGGCCTTCGCCGGATCGCGGCGGCTTGAGCCTTCCACACACTCAGACCTCATCCTGAGGAGCGCTCCGAAGGAGCGCGTCTCGAAGGATGGCCGCCCGCATCCTTCGAGACGCGCTAACGCGCTCGTCAGGATGAGGGCGGAGCTGGCGACGGTTCCTTGACTCCCCTCCTCGCCATGCCCACAACGAGCACCAACCAAGGGAGGCAACCATGCTCAAAAATCTGTTCTCGCTCGAAGGCCGTGTTGCGCTCGTAACCGGCGGCTCGCGCGGCATCGGCAAGATGATTGCCGCCGGCTTTCTCGGCGCCGGCGCGGCGAAGGTCTACATCACCGCGCGCAAGGCCGGGCCTTGCGAGGCGACCGCCAAGGAGCTCTCCGCGCAATATGACGGCGAGTGCATTGCATTGCCGATCGACATCTCGACCGTCGACGGCTGCAACAAGCTCGCCGACGAAATCATCAAGCTGGAGCCGAAGCTCGACATCCTCGTCAACAATGCCGGCGCCGCCTGGGGCGCGGAGTTCGACGAATTCCCCGAGAGCGGCTGGGACAAGGTGATGGACCTCAACGTCAAATCCCTGTTCTTCCTGACCAAGGCGCTTGCCGCACCGCTGCGCGCGTCGGCGGCGCATGAGCGGCCCGCCAAGGTCATCAACATCGCCTCGGTCGACGGCATCTTCGTCAATCCGAGCGAGACTTATTCCTACGCCGCGAGCAAAGCCGCGGTGATCCATCTGACGCGGCGCATGGCGACGAAACTGATCAAGGACAACATCAACGTCACCGCGATCGCGCCGGGCGCGTTCAAGTCCGACATGAACCGGGCCGCACGAGACCATGCGGAGGACGTCGCAAAGCGCATTCCGGCGCGGCGGATCGGAACCGACGAGGACATGGCAGGGGTGGCGATCTACCTCGCCTCGCGTGCGGGCGATTACGTGGTCGGCAACACCATCGCCGTCGATGGCGGCGTCGTCTACGCCAATGCCGGACTGGAGATCGCGGGGTAGGCGGCGGGCTTCGACCAAGGGAGGGCGGCATGCCCTCCCTCAAACTCACAGTCATGCCCCGGCTTGACGGGGCATCCGGTACGCCGCGGCATTTCTGCGCAGCCACGACCTCCTCTGGAATACTGGATCACCCGCTTTCGCGGGTGATGACAGCTTCTGTGTTGCAAGGGCGTTAGCCCATAACCCTTACGACTCGATCTTCACGTACTCGAAATCGCCGGGCTTGTTGTCGATGCCGACTTTCGGCGGCGAGATCCAGGAGGCGAACTTGCCGATCTCGGTGACGGGCTGCATCAGCGAGGTGATGAAGTCGCCGTCGCTGGTCGACGGCAGCCACTCGTCCCGGCGCTTGGCCCAGGTGGCATCATCGATGAGGATGCCGTCGGGCGTCGCATGGATGTCCTTGAACTCGCCGATATGGCGATGGAAGGCGACGTTGGGCAGCGTCAGCTTGAAGTCGTAGCCCGCGGTCGAGATCACCTTGTTCCAGCGCAGCATGCCCTTGACGCAGTCCTGGCTGTAGTCGTCGCGCAGACGCATGTTGAGCGCCGTCAGCGCCGGCTCGTCGACCAGCTTGATCTCGCCGTTGATGAACTTCAGCACCGGATAGGTCGCATTCTTGAGCTGGTGATCGTCCTCGATCTGGGTCTCGTGGTAGCGGCCCTTGATGCCGGCGTTGAAGGCGTTCGCAGCGTTGGTCGAAACCTCCGAGCCGAACAAATCGAGCGACAGCGTGTAGTGCAGGTTCAGCTTCTTCTGGATCGTCGGCAGGTCGATCACGCCGAGCGCGCGGACTTTCGCGATGTCGGTCGGATCGGTGATGCCGGCCTCCCGCATCGCATCGCAGGTGCGCTGCACGACGCGGGTGATACCGGTCTCGCCGACAAACATGTGGTGCGCTTCTTCCGTCAGCATGAAGCGGCAGGTGCGCGACAAGGGATCGAAGCCCGACTGCGCGAGCGAGTGCAGCTGCATCTTGCCGTCGCGGTCGGTGAAGTAGGTGAACATGAAGAAGGACAGCCAGTCCGGCGTCGCCTCGTTGAAGGCGCCCAGCATGCGCGGCGCGTCCGCATCGCCCGAGCGGCGGCGCAGCAAGTCGTCGGCTTCCTCGCGACCGTCGCGGCCGAAATATTTCTGGAGCAGATAGACCATCGCCCAGAGGTGACGGCCTTCCTCGACATTGACCTGGAACAGGTTGCGCATGTCGTAGAGCGAGGGCGCGGTCTTGCCGAGATGCCGCTGCTGCTCGACGGACGCGGGTTCGGTGTCGCCCTGGATCACGATCAGGCGGCGCAGCATGGCGCGATGCTCGCCGGGGACTTCCTGCCAGGCCGGCTCGCCATAATGCTCGCCGAACGGCACGACGCGGTTTTCTTCCTGCGGCGCAAGCAGAATGCCCCAGCGATAGTCGGGCATGCGGACATAGTCGAACTTGGCCCAGCCGCGCGGATCGACCGAATAGGCGGTGCGCAAGTAAACCAGCGACTCCTGGAAGCCCTCCGGCCCCATGTCGCTCCACCAGTCCATGTAGCCGGGATGCCAGCCTTCCAGCGCCTTCAGCACCTGGCGGTCTTCGGCGAGGTTCACGTTGTTCGGAATCTTGGTCGAGTAGTCGACGTTCATGATGTTCATGTTCATGGCCGTGCTCCTTGCGATCTCTTTCCGTCATGCCCGGCCTTGTGCCGGGCATCCACGTTCTTGCTTCTTGAGCCAAGCACGTGGATGGCCGGGACAAGCCCGGCCATGACACAGTGAATGTCGTTACACCCGCGTCATATCGAATTTCGGCTTCTGCCCGCTGCCGTAGCGGCGCAGCGCGCCTTCCTCGCCGACGGCGTTAGGGCGCTGGAAGATCCAGTTCTGCCACGCGGTCAGGCGCGCGAAGATCTTCGACTCCATCGTCTCGGGACCCACGAAGCGCAGGCTCGCCTCCATGCCGGTGAGGCTATCGGGCGAGAAGCTCGCGCGCTCCTCCAGGAACACACGAACCTCGTCGTCCCAGTCGATGTCGTCGAGCGCGAAGGTGACGAGGCCGAGCTCCTCGGCCGCCTCGGCGTCGAGAGTCGTGCCGACGGTGGCCTCCGCGCGTTCCACATCGGACGGATCGGCCTGGAAGCGCGAGTCGAGTCGGGTCAGGCCGTGGCTCATCGGATACGGGCCAAAGTTCATGGCAGAGAGCTCGATCGACGGCGGCGGGCGGTTGTCGCCCTGGCGCGCGCCGATCAGCATGTACGAGCGGTCGGCGGCGAAGACGAGCTCGGCGAGCGTGCCGGCAAAGCAGGAGCCGGGCTCGACCAGCGTCACCAGCGTGCGCGAGGTGACGTCGATGCGCTTCAACACGCGCTTCCAGTAGTGGCGGATCTCGTTGACCAGCCAGTGCGCCTTGTTGGCTTCGAGGAAAGTGTCGCAGGCCAGCACATGGGCGCGATCGCCGTGGCTCTTGAACACCAGCATGGCGATCTCGAGCTCGTTGATGCGCAGATGCAGGATGGCGTCGTCGAGCTCGCGCGCGACCTGGAGCGGCCAGAACGAGGCGCCCTGCGCCATCATGCCGTCGATGTCGGCGGGCGGCGCGGCCTCCGGCGCCTTGATCGAGATGGTGGCGATGCGGGCGGCGCGGTCGATATCGACGCTGACGAAGCCGTAGCGGACGCTGTTCTCGTCGATCGTCCGCTTGAGCGGCGTCAGCGCAATGCCCTTGCCGCTGCCGTTGCGCTTCGAGGCGCCAGCGAATTCCTTGGCGCGCTCGGCGATCTTGGCCTCGAGCTTGGAGTTCGGCGCGATCTCGTCGACCAGGCGCCAGGCGACGGCGCGCTTGCCCTTCACGCCCTCCTCGATGGTGCAGAAGAAATCGGCGTGATCGCGGCGCACCTTGCGCTTGTCGACGACGCGGGTGAGACCGCCGGTGCCCGGCAGCACCGCGAGCAGCGGCACTTCAGGCAGCGCGACGGCGGAAGAGCCGTCATCGGCGAGGATGATGTGATCGGTCGCAAGCGCGAGCTCATAGCCGCCGCCGGCGGCGGAGCCGTTCACCACGGTGATGAAGCGCTGGCCGGAATTCTCCGAGGAGTCCTCCATGCCGTTGCGGGTCTCGTTGGTGAACTTGCAGAAGTTGACCTTGTGGGCATGGGTCGAGCCGGCGAGCATGCGGATGTTGGCGCCGGCGCAGAATACGCGGTTCTTGGCCGAGCGCATCAGCACGACCTTCACCTCCGGATGCTCGAAGCGCAGCCGCTGGATCGCGTCGGCCAGCTCGATGTCGACACCGAGATCGTAGGAATTGAGCTTGAGCAGGTAGCCCTCGAACAGGCCGCCGTTCTCGTCGACATCCATGGTCAGCGTCGCGACGTCACCGTCAATTGCGAGCTTCCAGTGCCGGTAGCGGGACGGATCGGTCTGGAAATCGATGAATGTCGCACCGCCTGCGAGGCGACGATCTTCCCCGGCCATGGGCCACCCTTGAGCTTGATTATGAGCCTCGGTCTTTAACCGTTAGATGCACAATAGTGCATCTTTTTAGACCCGTCTAGCCCTTAATCGGCGTTACATGCACTTTGCTTCATAAAGATTTCTCAGCGAGATAGCGCCGAAGGAAATCCAATCGGCCTTGGAAAGCCTCTCGGCGCCGAGCTTGGCCAGAAGCAGCGCGACCAGTGCCGCGACCGGAAAGCGCTCGACAAAGCCGTCACCGACGGGGGCTGCCTTGCGCGAGTTCAACCCGCGCAGTTCGCCGAGCGCATCGCCGAACAGACGCGCGGCCGAATGCAGCCGCTGCATCCGCAGCCGTAAATTGGCATTGGCGACGTGAATGCAGGCGCGCAGCAGGATGCGCTCGCGGCCGCCTTGCGGGGCCGCAGCCCACACCGCTTCCAGCACCTGCTGCGCTTCCCAGAAATAGCCGCGGTCGTTGAGCGCGAGCCCGTAGCGCAGCGCCGGATGGCGCGCCGGCACGTGGCCGCGGAAGGCCGCCGGCACGAGCTCCTTGGCCATGGCGAGCGTCTCGTAGTCGGCATCGACTGCGCCGATCTCGCCCGGCACATAGGCCCATTGCGGCCGCTGCAGCGGGCCGCACGCGGTTAGCGGCACACTCATCGAAAGTGCGCCTCCAACAGATCATGCGGCGCGTCCTTGAAATCCCCAGTCGTCGCGCAGGGCCGCCGTTGCAAATTGTACAATCGCGTCACGCGTCGCTCCCGGCGCTTCACGATGCGGGGAATGCCCCGCGCCTGAAATGACTTTCAAATCTACCGGACAATAACACTCTTCCTGCGCAATCTCGACCTGGTGCAGCGTCCCATATTGATCATCGACGCCTTGCAGGACCAGGACGGGGACCCGGATGTAGGCGAGGTGCTCGGAAATGTCCCAGCAACGGAATTCCGGATCGAGCCAGGCGCCGTTCCAGCCGTAGAAGGCGTTGTCGACATCCTTGTGCCACCGCGCGAGCTTTGTCTTCAGGTCGGTGGTCTCGTAAGCGGTCTTGATTTCGGCGATCGATTTCACCGAGATGTCCTCGACGATGAAATGCGGCGCGATCAGCACGAGGCCGCTGAGGCGATGATCCTGATGCGCGCCGGCATAGATCGCGGCGATCGAGCCGCCATCGGAATGGCCGAGCAAGAGGCCACGCTTGAAGCCGATTGCCTCCAGGATCTTCGGCAGCACATCCATCGCCTCGCGCTGCATGTAGTCGAGCGGCCGCGGCAGCTTCGCCGGGCTCGACTGGCCATAGCCCGCGCGCGAATAGACGAAGATGCCGGCGCCGGTGGCCTGCTGCAGCTTCTCCGGGAAGTCGCCCCACAACCCGACCGAGCCGAGCCCTTCATGCAGCATGACGATGGTCGGCGCGTTCTGATCTTGCGGCGCGAGCCATTTGTATTCGAGGCTGGCGCCGTCGATGGTGAGGAAGCCTGTGGGGGTGAGGTTTGTCATGTTCTTATTCCTGTTCGCTCCGTCCGCACCCTCGCCTGGAGGGGGAGGGTGCGCAGCGGAGCTTGGGCGCGACTGGCCTGCACGCTCAGTTCGTCCCTTCCCGCAACTTGAAGCGCTGAATCTTCCCCGTCGCCGTCTTCGGCAAGGACTCCACCACGTCGATCCAGCGCGGATATTTCCACGGGCCGATCTTCTGCTTGACGTGCTCTTTCAGCATTTCCTGCAAATCCGCCGTCTTGGCGCCGGGGCGCAGCACGACGAAGGCCTTTGGCTTCAACAGGCCTTCCGGATCGGCCTCGGGCACGACGGCGGCCTCCAGCACGGCCGGATGCGTGATCAGCGCGCTCTCGACCTCGAACGGCGAGACCCAGATGCCGGAGACCTTGAACATGTCGTCGGCACGGCCGCAGAAGGTGTAGCGGCCATCGGCATCGCGGACATATTTGTCGCCGGTGCGGGTCCACGGCCCCTCGAAGGTGCGGCGGCTCTTGTGGCGCTGATTCCAATAGCCCTCGCCGGCCGAGGGCGCATCGACCAGGAGCTCGCCGACTTCGCCGTCGGCGACGTCCTGACCCGCTTCGTTGACGAGCCGCACCGCATAGCCCGGCACCGGCTTGCCCGACGAGCCGTATTTGATGTCGCCGGGCGCGTTCGACAGGAAGATGTGCAAGAGCTCGGTCGAGCCGACGCCATCGAGAATGTCGACGCCGAAGCGTGCCTTCCAGCTATTGCCGACGGATTCCGGCAACGCCTCGCCCGCCGAGGTGCAGATACGCAAGGACTTGCCGCCGCGCTCGCTCTTCATCGTCTCGTCGTTCAGCATCGCCGCGAACAGCGTCGGCACGCCGTAGAAGATCGACGGGTTGTAGCGGTTCATCAGGTCGAACATCCGCGCCGGCGTCGGCCGCTCGCTGTTCAGCACCACGCTGGCGCCGACCGACATCGGGAAGGTCAGCGCATTGCCGAGGCCATAGGCGAAAAACAGCTTTGCCGCGGAGAGGCAGACGTCGTTCTCACGGATGCCGAGCACCTGTTTCGCGTAGGTGTCGGCGGTTGCCTGCAGGTTCGAGTGCAGATGACGCACGCCCTTGGGCATGCCGGTCGAGCCCGACGAATAGAGCCAGAACGCCGGCTCGTCGGGATGCGTCGCGGCGGTCGTGAACTGATCGCTCTCGCCCGCGAGCTCTTCAGCGAGCTGCTTGTGGCCGTTCATCTTGGCACCGGACACCACGACATGCTCGAGGTCCGGCATGCGGCCGACGACGTCCTTGATGACGGGATAGAGCGCCTCGGACACGAACAGCACGCGCGCGCGGCAGTCGGCGAGGATGTAGGCGTACTGATCGGCGGTCAGCAGCGTATTGAGCGGTACCGGCACGATGCCGGCGCGGATCGCACCCAGGAACACGATCGGGAAGTCGACCGTGTCCAGCATGATCATCGCCACGCGCTCTTCGCGGCGGACGCCGAGACGGCGCAGCATGTTGGCGGCGCGCCGCGTTTCGCGTTGCAGCTCGCCATAGGTGAGTCGCGAGACGGTGTCGTCGAAGACCAGCTTATTGCCGCGGCCCTGCTCGACGTTACGATCGAGCAGCCAGGTCACCGCGTTATAGGATCCCTCGCTCACGGACTTCTCCCCAGAATTTAGAATTATAATTCATAGAAAGACACGTGACGGCTTGCTGTCAATGCTATCAGGCATTATGTTTCATTAAAATGCGCCGCAGGACCTCCGCTAAAGAAGGCCCATGATCTGTAGTCCATGACCGACAGTCCCGACGCCGAATCCCGATTTCTCGAACAGCTTGGCCAGCGCGTGCGCACCATGCGCGCGCTGCGCGGCATGTCGCGCAAGGTGCTCGCCAAGGTATCGGGAATCTCGGAGCGCTACATCGCGCAGCTCGAAAGCGGCAAGGGCAACGTGTCCATCGTGCTCTTGCGCCGCGTGTCTGACGCGATGGGCGCGCATCTCGAAGATCTGCTTCCTAGCGCCGATCCGACGCCGGATTGGCAGATGTTTCGCGATCTCCTGCGCAAGGCGACGCCTACCCAAATCGCGCAAGCCAAGGATCTGCTTGCCAGCGGCAGCGCATCCGCGCCGCGGCGCGCGCCGTTCTGCGGCATCGCGCTCATCGGCTTGCGCGGCGCCGGCAAGTCCACGCTCGGCAAGATTTTGGCGAAGAAGATCGGCTGGAGCTTCGTCGAGCTCAACAAGGCGATCGAGGAGCAGAACGGGCTTTCGATTGCGGAGATCATCGCACTCTACGGCCAGGAAGGCTTTCGCCGCATGGAGCAGGCGGCGCTGCAACAGCTATTGGCGCGCAACGAGTTGATGGTGCTCGCAACCGGCGGCGGCATCGTCTCGGAGCCTTTGACCTTCGACCAGATCCTGTCGTCGTTCTACACGATCTGGCTGAAGGCCGAGCCCGAGGAGCACATGGCGCGCGTGCGCCGCCAGGGCGATCTGCGCCCGATGGCCGACGACCGCTCCGCGATGACGGAGCTGCGCAACATTCTGCTGAGCCGCGAGCCGCTGTATTCGCGTGCGACGGCGGTGGTGGATACCGCGGGCCTCTCCGTCGACGCCGCCGCCGCCCGCCTGATCGACGCAGTGCGCCCCGTACTCCAGAACGAAGCCCGCAGTTTTGGATTGCGCAGCGTGGCGCTGTAGGCAATCCGCCGCCTCGCTCTCCGCTGCGTTCCCTCCCCCCTTGCGGGGGAGGGCTAGGGAGGGGGGTGCCACACGGCACACTCTGTCCGTTGCGGTGCCGCCTTGCACTGTCGACGACGGATACACCTTTTCCTGGGCTACCCCCTCCCCTGCCCTCCCCCGCAAGGGGGGAGGGAGCAGAGCGGAGCGGACGGCTATGCTTGTGTCCCCTTTCCGTTTCTCGCACGAAGACGATACGAGGAGCTCACAAACATCAGGACTCAGGAATGACCGATAGCGACGCCGCGGTTTCCATGTTCGAGCGGATCGGCGGCAGTGCCACGATCGATCGGCTGGTCGACCGTTTCTACGAACGCATGGATACGCTGCCGGAGGCGAGAGTGATCCGCGCCATGCATGCGGCCGACCTCGGCGACATCAAGGACGTGCTGAAGCGCTATCTCACCGAATGGACCGGGGGCCCTCGGGTCTACTCTGTCGAGAAAGGCCATCCGCGGCTGCGCCAGCGCCACATCGGTTTTGCCATCGGCGATGGGGAACGCGATGCCTGGCTGCTCTGCATGCGCGGCGCGCTGGAGGAGACGGTCGCGGACACCATCGCGCGACGGGACCTCGATCGCGCACTGTCCGGCCTCGCCGACTGGATGCGCAACCGGCAGTGAGAGCGCCGATCAGCGGGGAAAGATCTCGCGGCCGCGACATGGAGCGCGAGGCGGAGAATCAGAACGAATGAATGCGATCGCCTAGATCGACCAGTAATTCGGATGCTGGTAGGGCCGCGAGCGGTCACCCCAGTCGAATTCATCGCCATCGACCTCGCAGGGGCCGCTGCTCAATTGCTCCGGCGTCAGCTCAACCTGGAAGGCCTGACGTCCCGGATCATATTTCAGCGCGCTCCACTGCAGGGGATAATGGTGGTGAGTGCCGAGCAGCCTGCCGGTCTTGATCACGGCATAGGCGACCGTTCCGCTCACTTTATCGAGCATCAATCGCTCGATCGTGCCGAGCTTCGTGCCGTCACAGCCATAGACGGCGACGTGCTCCACGCGATCACTGGGAACCATGGTGTGTTGCATGGCGTGCTCCCTGGTCTTGTGTGGAGCATATTATAGCACAAACGGCAGGAGCGTAGGGTGGGTTAGCGTCAGCGTAACCCACATCTCCGTCGATCCTTGCTGCACAAGTGGTGGGTTACGCGTCGCTAACCCACCCTACACAGCTACAGCAACTGCGACCGCACCGACTCCGCACCCTCCCGCAGCAAGGGCAGAAATCGGTCGAGCAGCTCCTGCGACGGCACGCGATCGACATGGGCGCCCATGTTGATGGCGGCGACGATCACGCCGTCGTAGCGGCGGACGGGAACGGAGATCGAGCGGAAATGCGGCTCGGCCTCGCGGTCGACCAGCGAATAGCCTTGCGCACGGTCGGCGACGATGCGTGCAAGCAGCGCCTTGGGATCGGTCACCGTCTGCGGCGTCAGCGTCTCGCGCTTCATGGCCTTCAGGCGCACAGCGAGGTCGGCATCTTCGAATTGGCCGAGCATGACGCGGCCGACCGAGGTGCAAAACGACGGCAGGCGGTAGCCGATCTCCAGTCCGCCCGAGAACACCCGCGCCGGACCACCACGGGCGATGAACACGACGTCGTCACCATCGAGCACCGCAAGCGAGGAGATTTCCTGCGCCGCGGTCGCGACACGGTCGAGCACGGGCTGAAGCACGGCGACGAGCTGGCTCGACCGCAAATATGAGGCCGCTAGCGTCAGCACATGCGGCGTCAGCGAGAACAGCTTGCCGTCACCGGCAACGAAGCCGCCGCGCTGAAGCGTGAACAGCATCCGGCGCGCCGTGGCGCGCGGCAGCTCGGCGGCGCGGGCGAGATCGCTCAGCGTCATCGGGCCCGCGGTCGTGCCGAAGCACTGAAGCAGGCGCAGGCCACGATCGAGGCTTTCGACGAAATCCGTCGCGCGCTCGTCAGTCTCGCTCCGCTTCAGCTTGGGCATGGGTGTCGGGAGATTCCTGCAAAATAGTGCTTGCTGCCGATCCAAGGCATGTCATAATTCGCCCATTCGTTCAATAGGCGAACACAACGCCCCTCCGGAAAAAGGACGCGACCGCCATGATGAGCCAGGAGCAGAACGACCTGATCACCCGTACCGGGCCGAAGGACCCCTGCGGAAAGCTGATGCGGAGCTACTGGCAGCCGGCGGCGCTGGTCGATGAGCTGAAAGGCGCGCGTCCGATCCGCCCGGTCAAACTGCTCGGCGAAAAACTGGTGCTGTTCCGTGACGAGCAGGGGCGCTACGGGCTGATCGACCGCCACTGCGCGCATCGCGGCGCCGACCTCGCCTTCGGCCGACTCGAACATGGCGGCCTGCGCTGCGCCTTCCATGGCTGGCTGTTCGACGCGACCGGCCAGTGCATCGAGACACCGGCGGAGCCGAAGGACTCGAAGCTCTGCCAAAACATTCGCCAGCGCTCCTATCCCGTGGTGGAGAAGAGCGGCATCCTCTGGGCCTATCTCGGCGAGGGCACCCCGCCCGCCTTTCCGGAGCTCGACTGCTTCGTCGCGCCGGGCACGCACACCTTTGCCTTCAAGGGCCACATGGCCTGCAACTGGCTGCAGGCGCTGGAGGTCGGCATCGATCCCGCGCACGCCTCCTATCTGCACCGCTTCTTCGAGGACGAGGACACCTCCACCGCCTACGGCAAGCAGTTCCGCGGCGCGTCAGCAGGAAGCGACCTGCCGATGACGAAAATCCTGCGCGAATACGACCGCCCGATCATCAATGTCGAGCACACCGAATACGGCCTGCGGCTGATCGCGCTGCGCGAGATCGACGAGGAGCGCACCCATGTGCGGGTGACCAACCAGCTCTTCCCGCACGGTTTCGTCATCCCCATGAGCACGGAGATGACGATCACGCAGTGGCACGTGCCGGTCGACGACGAGAACTGCTACTGGTACGCGATCTTCACCAGCTACACCAACCCGGTCGACAAGCAGAAGATGCGCGACCAGCGCCTCGAGCTCTACGAGCTGCCCGACTACACCTCGCGCAAGAACAAGAGCAACGATTACGGCTTCGATCCGCACGAGCAGGCGACCACGACCTACACCGGCATGGGCACCGACATCAACGTCCACGACCAGTGGGCGGTGGAATCGATGGGCGCGATCCAGGACCGCACCAAGGAGCATCTCGGCCAGAGCGACAAGGCGATCGTGCAATATCGCCGTCTGCTGCGGCAGGAGATCGAGAAGGTCGTGGGCGGCGAGCGGCCGATGCTGTTCTTGGACGAGAGCAAGGCCCGCAGCATCCAGGGGCCGGCCACCATGGACGGCATCGGGCCGACCCAGGGCTGGGAGCTCTACTGGATGGAAGTCGACGTCAAGCGCCGCCGCGGCGCACCCTGGACCGCGCCGGTGCCGAAGGAGATCGAAGGCAAGGTGCACCATTTGACGGCGGCGGAGTGAGGCTCATGGGCGGAACCCGCAGGGTGGGCAAAGGCGCAATGCGCCGTGCCCACCATCCTTCCATGCGGACGACGGGGCGTGGTGGGCACGCTTCGCTTTGCCCACCCTACGGCAGCGGAGCGTGCGTGAAAGCCTATCCTCCGCTCGCAGTGACGGAGCATGTGGCGCATATTTCGCACCCAACGACTGAAGGAGTTCTGGAGTGACTTTCGTCGCGCGTCATGCGCTGTGGTCGGACGAGCAGAGGGACGCGGCGACGCGGCTCTCCCGCATCGTCGAGGAGAAGAACCTCGAGGTCATCCGCCTCGCCTTCCCGGACCAGCACGGCATCTTGCGCGGCAAGACCATCATCGCCTCCGAGGCGATCGCCTCGCTGGAAAGCGGCTGCTCCATCACCACGACAATGCTCGCCAAGGACACCTCGCACCGCACGGTGTTTCCGGTGTTCACCGCCGGCGGCGGGTTCGGCATGAAGGAGATGGAGGGCGCGGCCGACGTGCTGATGGTCGCCGACCCCACCACCTTCCGCGTGCTGCCCTGGGCGCCGGCGACAGGCTGGCTGCTGTGCGATCTCTATTTCAATGATGGCCGCCCCGTGCCGTTCGCAACCCGCGGGCTCTATCGCAAGGCGCTCGATGAGCTCGGCAAGCGCGGCCACGATTTCGTCGCGGGGCTCGAGGTCGAATTCCACATCTTCAAGCTCGACGACGCACATATGCGCGCGGAGGACGCCGGCCAGCCCGGCACGCCGCCCTCGGTGAGCCTGCTCAGCCACGGCTATCAATATCTCACCGAACAGCGCTTCGATCAGATGGAGCCGGTGCTGGAAATCCTGCGCCGCGACATCGTCGCGCTCGGGCTTCCCTTGCGCTCCGTCGAGGTCGAGTTCGGACCGAGCCAGTGCGAATTCACCTTTCAGCCGAAGAAGGGCATGGAGCCCGCCGACAACATGGTGCTGTTCCGCTCTGCCGTGAAGCAGATCGCCCGGCGGCACGGCTATCACGCCACCTTCATGTGCCGGCCGAAGCTGGCCAATTTGTTCGCAAGCGGCTGGCACCTGCACCAATCGATCGTCTCGCGCGCGAGCGGCGAGAACCTGTTCATGGCGAAGGGAGGCGGCGAGCCGCTGAGCGAATTCGGCCGCGCTTATCTTGCGGGTCTGCTCGACCACGCCCGCGCCGCGACCGTGTTCACCACGCCGACCATCAATGGCTACAAGCGCTACCGCTCCTATTCGTTGGCACCGGACCGCGCGATCTGGGGCCGTGACAATCGCGGCGTGATGATCCGCGTTCTCGGCGGAGCGAACGATACGGCCACGCGCCTGGAAAACCGCGTCGGCGAGCCCGCCGCCAATCCCTATCTCTACATGGCCTCGCAGGTTCTTTCCGGCCTCGACGGCGTCGACCGCAAGCTCGATCCGGGTCCGTCGGCCGATACGCCGTACGAGACCAAGGCCCCGCTGCTGCCGAAGTCATTGCGCGATGCGGTCGCTGCGCTCAAGGACGATCCGTTCTTCCGCGAGAAACTGGGCGCCGAGTTCGTCGACTACTACACCCACATCAAGAACGCCGAGATCGACCGCTTCCTCGCCGAGGTCACCGACTGGGAGCACCGCGAATATTTCGAGATGTTTTGATCCCCTCACACCCCCGTGAGACGACTTCGTCCCGCCTGCTCCGACGACATAACTCCCCCCGCCGACGAAACCATTTTCCTGACGCCGCGAAAACCGCCGGAAAGACTGCGGCCTTAGCGTGGGACCAAGTGATCAAACAGTGGAGTTCGATCATGTGGGACCAATTGTTCAGCCTGATTTATCGCCTGTCCTGCCGGACAACCCTGATTGAAATCGGTACGCATCACCTGTCCCGATAGCGGGCGAACGCTATTTAGGTAAGGTGGATTGACCAGATAACGGGGGCTTCCATGCGCAAGCTCATGCTGATCGCCGCAGTGGCGCTTGTTGCGACCCAGGCGAATGCCGGCTCGCGGAGCCTGAGTTTGGCCAGCCAGCCAGCGACCGAGCAGCCGGCCACGCCGGCGGCCCGCACACCGCAGACGACGCAGTCTCTCGCCACGCCACAGCCCACGACCACGCAGACGGCAACGCCGACGTCGACAACGCCAGCCACGACAGCGCCAGCCGCGACGAGTTCAGCCGCACCCACGCAAACCGCGACCACGACCAAGCCGAAGCACCGCGCGCCCTCGGCCGAGTCCCGCGTCGTCCGCGAGCTGCACGCCACGGGATCTATTGGTGAATGGCAGGTAGTCCTCTGCTCCGTCATTGCGAGCGAAGCGAAGCAATCCAGACTGCCTCCGCGGAAAGATACTGGATTGCTTCGCTGCGCTCGCAATGACGAGGCCGCGGCAGCGTCTTCCACGACCGACGCACGCGTGCCGCCCCTCCAGCCGTCAATCGAGATTCAAATCCCGAGATACCGGTGCTGCAGATCCGGTTCGGCCATCAGCTCGTCCGATGTGCCGCTCCACACCGTCTTGCCCCGCTCGATGATGTAGTGGCGGTCGCAGATGCGGGCGAGGTGGTCGACGTTCTTGTCGACCACGAGGATCGACTGGCCGCGCTTCTTCAGCATCGACAGGCAGTTCCATATCTCCTCGCGGATCAGCGGCGCCAGGCCCTCGGTCGCCTCGTCCAGGATCAGGAGCTTCGGGTTGGTCATCAGCGCACGGCCGATCGCGAGCATCTGCTGCTCGCCGCCTGAGAGCTGATTGCCCATGTTGGAGGCGCGCTCGGCGAGCCGCGGAAACAGCGAGTAGATCGCGGCGAGCGTCCAGGGATTGTCGCTGCCGAAGCGATCGGCGGCGGCCGCGACGAGATTTTCGCGCACGTTGAGGTTCGGAAAGATCTGGCGTCCCTCGGGCACCAGTCCGACGCCGAGCTTTGCGATCTTGTAGGACGGGAGCTGCCGCACCTCCGCACCGGCAAAACGGATCGCCCCCGCGCGCGCCGGCGTCAGGCCCATAATGGAGCGGATGGTCGTGGTCTTGCCCATGCCGTTGCGGCCCATCAGCGAGACCATCTCGCCGGGCTTGATGGACAGGGACAGGCCGAACAGCACCTGGGAGAGGCCGTAGCAGGTCTCGATGCCGTCGACGTCGAGCAGCGTGTCAGCCATGGTGCGTCACCACATGCTGGTCGCCGAGATAGGCGCGCTTGACTTCGTCGTTCTGGCGGATCGCGGCCGGATCGCCCGAGGCGATGACGCGGCCATAGACCAGCACCGAGATGCGGTCGGCGAGCGCGAACACCGCCGGCATGTCGTGCTCGACCAGCACGATCGAGACTTCCTTGCGCAGCTCCTGCAGCAGTTTCACCATGCGCTGGGATTCGGTGACGCCCAGGCCCGCCATCGGCTCGTCCAGCAGCAGCAGTTTCGGTTTGCTCGCGAGCGCGACCGCGAGCTCGAGCTCGCGCCGCTCGCCATGGCTGAGCCGGGATACCACGACATCGGCGCGATGGGACAGGCCGACGCGGTCGAGCGCGGCGTGCGCGGCATCGCGCAGTCCTTTCTCCTTGCGCGCATTGGCGAAGAAGCGGAACGACGTGCCGGCATGCGCCTGCGCAGCGAGTGCGACGTTGTCGGCGGCGGTGAAATCGAGCAGCAGCGAGGTGATCTGGAACGAGCGCGCAAGCCCCAGCGCACAGCGGCGATAGGCCGACAGATAGGTGATGTCACGGCCGCCGAGCGAGACCGTGCCGGCGTGTGGGGCAAGATGTCCGGTGAGCTGGCTGATCAGCGTGGTCTTGCCGGCGCCGTTTGGGCCGATGATGGCGTGCAGCTCGCCGGCCGCGACGTCGAGCGAGACGTTATCCGTCGCCGTGATGCCGCCGAAGCGGCGCACCAGCTTTTCGACGCGGAGCAGCGGATCAGCCACGATTGAGCCTCCCGAGCAGGCCCATGATGCCGCCGCGCCCGAACAGCACGATCAGCAGCAAGAGCGGGCCCATGATCAGCGCCCAGTATTCGGTGATCTGCGACAAAAATTCTTCCAGCAGCAGATACACCACCGCGCCCATGACCGGGCCGAACAGCGTGCCCATGCCGCCGAGGATGACCATCACCATGAGATCGCCGGAGCGGGTCCAGTACATCACGGCGGGGCTGACGAAATCGGTGTTGTTGGCGAGCAGCGCGCCAGCGAGCCCGCACATGGTGCCGGCAATGACGAAGCAGACGAGCTGGTAGCGCTTGGCCGGGAAGCCGATCGCCTGCATGCGCTGCTCGTTGGAGCGCAGGCCCTGCACCACGAGGCCGAAGCGCGAATTGACGATGCGCCAGATCAGGAAGATCACGCCGAGGAGGCCGGCGAGGCAGAGATAGTAGAACTGCACGCGGTCCGACAGGTTGATCAGGCCGGAGAAGTCGCTGCGCTTGTAGACCGTGAGACCGTCGTCGCCGCCGTAGCGCGCGAGGCCCGAGGCGACGTAATAGGCCATCTGCGCGAACGCGAGCGTGATCATGATGAAATAGACGCCGCGGGTGCGCAAACTGAGCGCGCCGATCACGAGCGCAAACAGCGCGGAGGCCGCGAGCGCGACCGGAAACTGGACGAAGCCGCTTCCGACGCCTTCCTGCGCCAGAATGCCGACGGCATAGCCGCCGATGCCGAGATAGGCGGCGTGGCCAAAGCTCATCATGCCGCCATAGCCCATGATCAGATTGAGGCTCGCGGCGGCCAGCGCCAGGATGACGATGCGGGTGAACAGCGTCAGGATGAAGATGTTGCCGGACAGCGACGAATAGAGCGGCAGTAGCACGAGGCCCGCCAGCATCAGGGCCGTGACGGCCTTGCTCACGTTCAAACCCTTCATCGACGGCTGGCCGGAAACAGCCCCTCCGGCCGCACCACCAGCACGATCGCCATGAGGAGGTAGATCAGCATGGACGACAGCGCGGGCGCGGCGGTGGAGGCGGCGGCGCCGCTCAGCACCTGCCGCAATAGGTTGGGCAGGAAGGCACGGCCAAGCGTGTCGATCATGCCGACGAAGATCGCGGCGAGGAAGGCGCCGCGGATCGAGCCGATGCCGCCGATCACGATGATGACGAAGGCGAGGATCAGGATGTTCTCGCCCATGCCGATCTGCACCGTGAGGATGGGCGCCTGCATCATGCCGGCAAGGCCTGCGAGCGCGGCGCCCAGGCCGAACACCAGCGTGTAGAGCAGCTTGATGTTGATGCCGAGCGCGCCGATCATCTCGCGGTTGGAGGCGCCGGCCCGGATCAGCATGCCGATGCGTGTGCGCATCACGCCGAGATAGAGCAGCAGCGCCACCAGCAGCGCCACCACGATGATCGCGAGCCGATAGGCCGGATAGTGGATGCCGGGCAGGATCGGCACTGGCACCGTGAGCCAGGCCGGCAGCGGCAGCGCGAGGCCCGCCGGGCCCCAGATCAGTCGCACGGCCTCGTTGAAGAACAGGATCAGGCCGAAGGTCGCCAGCACGTGGTCGAGATGGTCGCGTCCGTACAGATGCCGCAGTGCCGTAACTTCCAGCGCGATGCCGAGCAGCAGTGTCGCGCCGAGCGCCATCAGCGCGCCGAGGACGAAGCTGCCGGTCCACGCCGCGAAGGTCGCGGCGAAATAGGCGCCCATCATGTAGAGCGAGCCGTGTGCGAGGTTGACGAGATCCATGATCCCGAACACCAGCGTCAGGCCGGCGGCGAGCAGGAACAGCAGCAGGCCGAACTGCAATCCGTTCAAGAATTGTTCGACGACGAGCAGCATCAAAACTCTTTCAGGCGCACACAGAGTCGCGCCGATGTTCGAACACGGTCGCCATCAGTGAAAGAGCTCCCCCCGCCTCTTCAAGGCAGAAAAATGGGTAATGGCAGTATCGTTCCGAGGCAAGAGCGATTCTGCGCCAGACATGCACTTTGTTGCAGCTCGATGCCCGCAGCCGAGCAGCCTCGCAAGAAAGTTGCCGCGCGAATGGGTCAAGCTGCCGCACCTACGGCTTCCACGGCGGAGCGATTGGTGGATGTTGAACGGTCAGGTTGCTGATGACGTCCGGCTGCAACTCACTGCGCGCAGGTCGGATGACGGGATGCGCGTGATCACCTCGGTGGCAGGTAGGCTCCTTGCGGCCCATCCTTCGAGACGCCCGCTTTTGGCGGGCTCCTCAGGATGAGGTCTTATTTCGCGGCGAAATCCTAGATCCTCATGATGAGGAGCGCCGCCTTACGGCGCGTCTCGAACCATGAAGGCCGAGCGCGTTCGCGCCGCAAGAGCATATGCGATAGCCCTGCCCTTGCGGGGGAGGTTGAAAGCGTGTCCTTCGGGAAAGGAAGAGGATGCGTCTAATGCGACGTCATCTGGTGCGAAAAGTCGTCCGGCTCGGCCATGACGGTGTCCACAGTGGAAGCTTCCAGCGCCGCCATCCGGAACAGATAGGCGAGCGTCGCCAGTCCGGAGTCCTCTGCCATCTGCGCGAGCTCGAGCGCCATGTCGGACATGTAGCCGAGATTCTCGTCCTTCGTCTGTGCCATGATCTGGATGTCCCGCATGATATTCGACATCTCAGGCGGTCTTTCGTTGCGCTGCGGCAAGGCCGCAGCTGTTGGCACGGGCGATGGCATCGATGCGTGGACCGTCCTGCTGGATGACCTGCGTCATCCCGATGCGCTCCCGCACGATATCGAGCGACTGCTGGCGAACCTCGATCGTTGCCGCCATGGTCCACGAGTTCTCGATCAGGGCCGGCAATCCGAGCGGTGTCACGACGAACCCGATGTCGTGGAAGCGCGGCAACCACCAGGTCTCCATGACCAGGCAGAGCCGCTCGATGCCCTGTTCGAGACAGAACTCCTGCGCCGCGGCCATCAGTTGCAGGTTGAACGCGCCGTCGCGACGATCGCGCGTGACGAAGAAGCGCGACCACTCCCACACCAGCGGATCGGCGGGGCAGCCGCGCACCGCGGCGAGATGCGGAAAGACCTCGCTCATCATCGTCGGCTTGGTGGTGGGATAGAGCCGAGAGCCGCCGAGCACGCGGCGGTCCTCCAGGGCGAGCAAATAGATCGCGTCCTCATTGTCATAGGCGTCGATCTCGCGGCCGTCGGGCCTGCGCAGCGCTTCCCACTTGCGCTCCTCGACGAAGATCTCGTGCCTCACCTGGAAATGCCGCTCGATCACCTCTTCATAGAGGTGTCGATTGTCGGCAGAAATCACATGAATCATGAAGTCCCCCATAGCTCGAAATGGGGGAAGCCTCGGAAAAAAAGCCCGGCACGACTATTGGGAAATTTCCCAGTAGGCGCAGAGGCTCATGGATTGATGATTCTGTGGCGGATCGCGATCGCAACCGCGTGCGTCCGGTTGACCGCGCCGAGCTTGCGCGCGGCGGTTGCAAGGTGCTCTTCTGCGGTGCGCTGGGTAATGCTCAGGATCTCGCCGATCTCCCAAGCGGACTTGCCTTGCGCGGCCCAGGCGATCACCTCGCGCTCGCGCGGCGTGAGCCGCGTCGACGGATGCGGCGCCGGATCGAGCAGACGCCGAATGTGGTCGTAGCCGTACATCGCCATCAGATGCAGCGCCGGCTTGCTGCGCGCATTGAGATCGAGGTTGACGCCACCGAGCGAGACGCCAGCCTCATAGCCCGTCAGGCCATGAATCGGCACGACGAAGCCGCGCGACATACGGAAATCGGCGGCCCGCCGCATCACCTCGACAGCTCCGGGCTCGAGTTCCGTATCATAGGGCGCCTCGGACCATTCGAACGGATTCACAGTCTGCCGGCATTTGCGGATGACCGGATCGACGCGGTCAAAGTTCCTCTCGGTATAGATCTTGAACCATTCCGCTGGCCAACGCTTGGCAAGCACCATCTGCGAGAAGCGCTGATCGGGATTCGGTAAACCCGTCACGATCATGTGCTCGAACCCGAAGCGGTTGAACGCTGTTTCAAGCGCATCCATGGCATCCGGGACCCTCCTGTAGGCTCCCAGACCTTCGATGAAGTCGAGCGCTTCCCGGCCATAGTCAACGGCGGACATCAGCGAGATTCCCGTCCCTTGCCGTTCGGTATAGCACGTCTTTGGGGGCTGCCTCAATTCGCTGCTCCCGTAGTTTCCCGGTGCGACACGCGGGCCGAACATTTAATCTACTTGTGGAAGAATGGGCGTCAAGATACACCTCCGATCGTCCGAAGCGGGAAACCACGATGGAAGACGAGAACATCGCCCTCAACAGCGTGCTCGGCCTCGAACTCAACCGCGTGTTTTTCGCCGTCCGCGAAACGGCAAACAAGCAGAAGATCATCGAGTTCGCGCGCGAAGTGCTGGAAAGCGAGCGCGCAAAGCTGCCCGACAGCGCTTCCCCCGAGGGCCCGGCGAACTGAGCCGCGCCGTTGCTGCAACGTTGCCGATGAAACCCATCGCGCGACGCCGCCGCCTCTCCATTTGTACGCGCCGATTTTAGTCCAACAATCTGACCGCGTTGCTCCGCCGTTGCGAGCCGCGCTCTCGCTTACCCTCCCCCTCCAGGGGAGGGTGAAGCGCCGCGCGGCTCTCCATGTTGACAAGCATTTGCCGCTGGAAGTCCTCACATTGCTCGTGAGATGATCGCCGCGATCGCCTTTCGGGATGTCCGGGACATGATGACGCTGCGCCAGGTCGAAGTGATCCGTGCCGTGATGGTGACGGGCACCATCGGCGGCGCGGCGAAGCTGCTCAACGTGTCGGCGCCCGGCATCAGCCGGCTGGTCAAATACACCGAGCGTTCGCTCGGCATCCGCTTCTTCCAGCGTCAGAACGGCCGCTACTTCCCGACGCCGGAGGCGGAGAACATTTTTGAGCAGATCAACGGCGTCTACAAGAAGGTCGACGATCTCTCCGAGATCATCTCCAAGATCGGACGCGGCGGCTTGTCGGAGCTGCGCATCGGCTCGGTGCCGAGCATCTCGCAGGTGATGGTGCCGCGCGCGATCGAGCGCGTCCGGCGCCGTTATCCGGATCTCGGCATCGACATCAACATCCTCAAGCTCGAGGAGGCCATCGACTACCTCCTGCTCGGCCGTGGCGAGTGCGTTGCGATGAGCTACCGGCTCGAGCATTCCGGCCTCGACTTCATGCCGCTCGCCTCGGGCGAGCTCTATTGCATTGTGCCGCCCGGTCACGAGCTTGCCGGGCGGAAGCAGGTTTCGGCGGCCGAGATCACCCGCTATCCGCTGATCGGCATCGATCCCAACGATCCGTATGGACGGATCATGGCCGAGATCTTCGCGCGCCACCGGCTCGACTACAACATCACCATCCGCGCGCGCTTCGGCACCACGGTCTGCGCGCTGGTGAAGGCGGGGCTCGGCATCGCCATCATCGACCAGTTCACGGTCGCCCATGGCGGCTACCCCGGAATCGAGCTGTTGAAGATCACCGAGCCGACGCGGTTCGACACCTACATCGCGGTGAAGCGCGGCGCGCCGCTGTCGCTCCACGTCGAATATTTCATCGAGGCGCTGCGCGCCGAGATGCGCGCTGTCGAACCCTCCCGCAGCAATGGAAAAGGCGGCGCCGCGCGCGGTCGGCGAAAATAACACCATGTTAGGTTTGCCGGATAAATGAGTAATTGTGTTAGGCAGGGGAAAGTCTATCGTCACTCTTGGAATTGCGCGGATTTCCCCGCTAATGGCCGGGAAACAACGCCCCTCACGAGACGATAGTGGATCATGTCGAAGCGCGGACCCGCCACCAGCAAGAAGCTCCTCACCGGCCTGCTCGGCGCGCCGATCGCACACTCCGCTTCTCCCGCCATGCATGAGCGCGCCGCCGAGGCGCTTGGCTTGCGTGGCCATTACCAGCTCATCGAGATCGCCGGCGCGGATGCCGCACTGCTCAGCACGCTGCTCGAGGGCGTGCGCCGTCTCGGCTTCGCCGGCATCAACGTCACCTATCCCTACAAGGAGGCGGTGGTCCCGCTGCTCGACGAGCTGGCGCCGGGCGCCGCCGCCATGGGCGCCGTCAACACCGTCGTCGTCAGGGACGGCCGGCTGATCGGCCACAACACCGACACCACGGGCTTTGCCCGCGCAGTGGCGCCGCTGCTGGCGCCATCTGCCAACGCGGTTGCCGTCATTGGCGCCGGCGGCGTCGGCAAGGCGATCGCCTTCGCGCTGGCGAGCCTGGAGGTGGCCGACATCCGCATTTTCGACAGCGAGCCGGCGCGCGCCGGGAAACTCGCCTCGCTGCTTGCAGCGCGAAGCGGTGCCACGGTCGCTAGAAGCGTCGAGGATGCGCTTGATGGCGCAACCGGCCTCGTCAACGGTACACCGGTCGGCATGCTGCCGAACCGGGGCATGCCGGTCCCGGCCACGCTGCTGCACGAGGGATTGTGGGTCGCCGACGCCGTCTATTCGCCGCTGATCACGCCGCTGCTGGCGGCAGCGCGCGCCAAGGGCGCGCGCATCATGACCGGGCGGGAGCTCGCGATCTATCAGGCCGCCGATGCCTTCGAGCTGTTCACGGGCCTTGCCCCATCGACCGAAGTCATGGGAGAGGCTTTCGACGAGGTGATGGCGACACGAAGCTCAACCTATCACGCAGCGTAACCCAAGCGGCCGGACACAAGGCCGCTGACACAATCAAGCGAACTGGAGGAGACGATGAAATCGACCATTCTGGCAGGCGCCCTGCTTGCCTTTGCTGCCGCAACCGGCGCCCATGGCCAGGCGATCAAGCTCGCCGATGTCGCCGAACTCTCGGGCGGCGGCGCCACCGTCGGCACCAACTGGAAGAATGGCATCGACCTCGCGATCGAGGAGATCAACGCCAAGGGCGGCGTGCTCGGCCGCAAGTTAGAGGTCACCCACGCCGACTCGCAATCCAACCCTGGTGTCGCCCGTGCCCAAGTGCAGAAGGCGCTCGACGCCGAGCCCTACGTGCTGCTCGGACCCGGCTACTCGGGCTCCGTGAAGGTGACAGCGCCGCTCGCAGCCGAAGCCGGCATCGCGCAGATCATGGGCGGCGAGGCCGCCGAGCTGACGCAGGCCGGCAACAAGTTCCTGTTCCGCACCTCGTTCGGCCAGCAATCCTCGATGCCGAAGGTCGCAAGGTACATCCACGACGAGATGAAGGCGAAGACGGTCGCAGTGGTCTGGGTCAACAATGACTTTGGCCGCGGCGGGCGCGACGTCGTCGTCAAGGAGCTCGACCGCCTCGGCTCCAAGGTCGTCGCCGACCTCTCGACCGAAGCCGGCCAGGCCGACTTCGCCGCCGACGTCGGCAAGATCAAGGCCGCCAATCCCGACGCCGTCTTCGTCTATCTCAACGAGGAAGAGAGCGCGCGCATCCTCAAGGAGCTGAAGCGCCAGGGCGTGACCGCGCCGCTGATGGGCGAGACCACGCTGATCGGCCAGAAGGTGATCGAGCTCGCGGGCGACGCCGCCAACGGCGCGCGCGGCCATGTCGGCCTCACCACCGACGCGCCTGTCGAGCTGATCAAGGCGTTCCGCGACAAGTTCGCCAAGAAGTACAATTACGTGCCCGACCACAACGGCCTGAAGGGCTATCTCGCCGTCTACATGGTGAAAGCCACCACCGAGAAGATGGGCAAGGTCGATTCCAAGGGGTTCGCGAACACGCTGCACGGCTTGACGATCAAGGCCGCGGACGAGCCGGGTATCCTGATGGATGTCACCTTCGACCAGAACGGCGACATCGATCGCCAGAGCTTCCTGGTCGAGGTCGTGGAAGGCAAGCAGGTCGTAAAGCAGGTGCTGCCGAAGGCGAAGTGAGTCTCCTCTCCCTGTTCTTACGGGGAGAGGCCTGCCTCTCTTCTCCCTCTCCCCGCTCTTCGCGGGCAGAGGGTTGGGGTGAGGGGCTGCTTCCGCGATCACGGCGACAGTTGAACTCGCGGAGAAAGCCCCTCACCCCGACCCCCTCCCCGTAAGAACGGGGAGAGGGAGAAAAGAGAGCGGGGCGAGGTGAAAAGTACCGGTACTCGCTTCGAACAAGTCATCAGGGCCGCGCGGCCCGGGAGAACCCATGTCCAATCTGTTCGATCTTCTGGTCGCGGGACTTGCCACAGGCGCCATCTACGCGCTGGTGGCGGTCGGCTTCACGCTATTATGGCAGACCTCGCAGACCATCAACTTCGCGCAAGGCGAGTTCGTGATGCTGCCGGCCTTCCTGATGCTGGCGGCAATGCATGTGGGAGCGCCATTCTGGCTCGCGATCATCCTCGGAATCCTGCTCTCGATGATCCTGCTCGGCCTCGCCTTCAAGATGCTGCTGGTCGACCCGATGATGCGTCACGGCGTGCTGCCGCTCGCGATTGCCACCATGGCGCTGGCGATCGGCATCAAGGAGGCGGTGAAGCAGTTCTTCAGCGCCGAAGCCTCGCCCTTCCCTTCGATCGTGCCGACCGGCGACATCTCGGTGCTCGGTCACGCCGTCTCGCTGCAGAGCATCGGCGTGCTCGTCGTCGCCATTCTCGCGGTCTTCGGCCTGACCGCGCTTTTGAACCGCACCTCGCTCGGCCACCAGATGCAGGCGGCGGCGCAGAACCCGACGGTGGCGCGCATCATTGGCGTGCCCGTCGAGCGGATGATCCTCCTGACCTTCCTGATCAACGCCTTCCTGGTCGCGCTGGCCTCGCTGCTGATCACGCCGATCTATCTGGCAAAATTCTCTTCCGGTGAGGTGCTGGGCCAAGCCGCCTTCATCGCCGCGATCGTCGGCGGCTTCAACCAGGTGCGCGGCGCGATCGCCGGCGGCCTGTTGATCGGCGTGCTCGACAATCTCGCGGCAAGCTATGTCTCGACCCAATATCGCGCCGCCGTGCCGCTGATCTTCCTGATCGTCGTCATCCTGTTCCGGCCGCAAGGATTGCTCGGCCGCGCCGAGGAGCGCACGGTATGAGCGGATTTGCCAAGCCCCTGAAGATCGCGCTCCTCCTCGCCGTCGTCGCTGGCCTGATCGTGGTCCCCATGAACTTCAACCGCTACGGCCTGTTCATCCTGAGCCAGTGGGCGGTGATGACCATCGCCGCGATGGGGCTCAACCTCACGCTCGGCTATGCCGGCCAGGTCTCGCTGGCGCAGGGCGCCTTCGTCGGCATTGGCGCCTATGCCGCCGCGATCATGACGACCCATGGCTGGCCGCTGCCGGCGGCGATCGTGGTGGCGATCGTGTCGAGTTTCGCGGTCGGCTGGGTGCTCGGCTATCCGGCGCTGCGCGTGCAGCACCATTACCTCGCCTTCGTCACGCTCGCCTTCTCCACCCTCGCCTTCCTGGTGTTCCGCAACGAGAGCTGGCTCACCGGTGGCATCTACGGCATCTCCAACATTCCGCGGCCACACGTCTTTGGCCTCGCGACCAACAAGCCGCTGCCGTTCTACTATGTCTGCCTCGGTTCGCTCGCGATCGTGTCGGTCGCGGTGTGGTGGCTGATCCGCTCGCCCTGGGGCCGCGCCTTCATGGCGCTGCGCGAAAATCCGCTGCGCGCGCAGTCGCTCGGTGTCGATACGCGGCGCTATACGCTGATGGCCTTTGCGATCGGCTCGGCACTCGGCGGCGTCGCCGGCGCACTCTATGCCCCGCTGACGCAATATATCGACCCCGTACCGTTCAACCTGTCGCTCTCGCTCGACCTCTTGATGATGGTGATCGTCGGCGGCGCCGGCTTCTACTTCGGCCCGTTCCTGGGGGCGATGATCGCGGTGCTGCTGCCGGAATGGCTGCGCTTCACCGAGGGCTACTATTTGATGCTCTATGCGATCGCGGTGATGCTGCTGCTGATCTGGTCGCCGACGGGCATCCTGGGAATCCTCGATCGCTACATGGCCGCGCGCCGCACCAAGGCAGCCTCCGCGCTGCGCGCCGTCGCGAAATCACGGCTGGAGACGGCGCAATGAGTGCGGTGCTCGAAGTCACAGACATCAAGAAGAACTTCGGCGGCATCAGCGCCGTCGACGGCGTCAGCTTCGACGTCCGCGAGGGCGAGATCCTCGGCCTGATCGGGCCGAACGGCTGCGGCAAGTCGACCCTGTTCAACTGCATCCTCGGCCAGCTCACCCCGAGCAGCGGCGAGGTCAAGCTCGACGGCAAGACGGTGACGGGCCTGCGTCCGTCCGAGCTCAACAAGCTCGGTGTCAGCCGCACCTTCCAGCTCCTGCAGGTGTTTCCAAAGCTCTCGGTGCGCGAGAACCTGATCCTTGCCGGGCAGGAGCACCAGGGCAACATGGCCTCGCGCCTCGTCGGCCGCTCCGACGCCGGATTGACCGGCGCCGCCGACCAGATGATCGGCTTCTTCAAGCTCGATCATCTCGCCGCCGAGCCGGCCGGCGGCCTTTCCTACGGCCAGCAGAAGCTGCTCGACGCCGCCATGGCCTTCATGGGCGGACCGCGCCTGGTGCTGCTCGACGAGCCCGCCGGCGGCGTCAACCCGTCGATGCTGGCCGACCTGAAGGATCGCCTCGTCGCGATCAACCGCGAGAAGAACGCCACCTTCGTCGTGATCGAGCACAACATGGAATTCGTGATGTCGCTGTGCTCGCGCGTGATGGTGATGGCGGAAGGCAAGGTGCTGGCGATGGGACGGCCGGACGAAGTCCGGAAGAACCCCGCCGTGATCGAAGCCTATCTGGGACATTGAGGGAGCGAGCCATGAGCGATCCGATCCTCTCGGTTCACAATCTCGTCGGCGGCTATGGCAAGATGACCATCCTGAACGGCACGACCTTCGCCGTGCCGCAGGCGACCATCACCACCATCATCGGCCCCAACGGCGCCGGCAAGTCGACGGTGTTCAAGGCGATCTTCGGCCTCTTGAAGCTGCGCGAGGGCAAGATCAGCTTTGCGAACCGCGACGTCACGAACTTGAGCCAGCGCGCGCTGCTCAACGCCGGCATCTGCTACGTGCCGCAGGGCCGCAACATCTTCCCCGAGCTGTCGGTGCGCCACAATATCGAGCTCGGCGGCGTCGCGGCGAAGGGCATCGACCTGCAGAGCCGGATCGAGGCCGCGCTCGACCTGTTCCCGGCGCTGCGGCGGAAATCCACGCAGCAGGCCTCGACGCTGTCGGGCGGCGAGCAGAAGCAGCTCGAGATCGCACGCTCGCTCCTGCTCGAGCCGAAGCTCGTGCTGATCGACGAGCCCTCGATCGGCCTGTCGCCGCTGATGGTGCAGCAGACCTTCGATATCCTCAAATCCCTGCGCGACCGCGGCGTCACGATCCTGATGATCGAGCAGAACGCGCGCTCGGCGCTGGAGATCTCCGATTTTGGCATCGTGCTCGAACTCGGCCAGACCCGCATGGTCGACAAGGCCGAACGGATTCTGAACGACCCGCGCATCGGCCAGCTCTTCCTCGGCGGCGCCATGGAGGAGAGTGCGGCATGAGCGCGCAAATGCGCATCGCCGTTGCCGGCGCCGGCCTGATCGGCCGCCGCCATATCGAATTGATCGAGGCATCAAGGGATTGCGTGCTTGCCGGCATTGCCGATCCCTCGCCTGCGGCAAAGGACTATGCGCAGGCGCGCAATGTAAATTGGTACGCGGACCATCGCGCGCTGCTGGAGCAGGAGAAGCCCGACGGCCTCATCATCGCTTCGCCAAACACGCTGCACCTGCCGATGGCGCTCGATTGCGCAGCGGCAGGCGTGCCGGCGCTGATCGAAAAGCCGGTGACCGAGACGGTTGCCGCCGCGCAGCGCCTGTGCGCTGCCGTCAAGCGAACCGGCGCGCCAATGCTGGTCGGCCATCACCGCAGGCACAATCCGATCATCAAGGCTGCACGCGAGGCAGTCGCGACCGGAAAGCTCGGCCGGCTGACTGCCGTGGCCGGGCTGTGGCTCCTGAAGAAGCCCGACGATTATTTCGAGGTGGCCTGGCGGCGCGAAGCGGGCGGCGGGCCGCTTCTCATCAACCTCATCCATGACATCGACAACCTGCGCTTCATCTGCGGCGAGATCGCCGAGGTGCAGGCGCTGACCTCGAACATGGTCCGCGGCTTTCCAGTCGAAGACACCGCGGCACTGTTGTTGCGCTTCGCCAGCGGCGCGCTGGGAACGGTGACCGTATCGGACGCGACACCGGCGCCATGGAGCTGGGAGCTGAGCTCGGGCGAGAACGCGGCGTATCCGAAGCAGGATCAGCCCTGTTACGTCTTCGCCGGGACGAACGGCTCGCTGTCGGTGCCGACCATGGAGCTGTGGTCCTATCCGAAGAATCCCGGCTGGCACGCGCCGCTGCTTCGCGAGGCCGTCGCACTCTCCAGGTACGATCCGCTCGCCGAGCAGCTCCGGCATTTCCTGTCCGTCATCGCAGGCCGCGAACAGCCGCTGATTTCCGTTGAGGATGCGATGGGAACACTGGCCGTCGTCGAAGCCGTCAGTGAAGCCGCCCGCACAGGGCTCATCATATCGCCGGGCCGGATCATGGAGCAGGCAGCATGAACAAGCGCTCGATCGCGACGGTCTCCCTCTCCGGCGCTCTCGATGAAAAGCTCCGCGCCATCGCGGCGGCCGGCTTCGACGCGGTCGAGATTTTCGAGAACGATCTCTTGTCCTTCGGCGCAGGCCCCCGCGACATCGCAAAGCTCTGCCGCGATCTCAATCTCGCGATCTGCGCGTTCCAGCCGTTCCGCGATTTCGAAGGCATGCCGGAGCCGCAACGCGCCCGCAATTTCGCCCGCGCCGAGCGCAAGTTCGACCTGATGCAGGAGCTCGGGACCGACCTGCTTCTGATCTGCTCCAACGTCTCCCCAAGCTCGCTCGGCGGCATCGATCGCGCCGCGGACGATTTTCGTGAGCTCGGCGAGCGCGCGGTCAAGCGTGGCTTGCGCGTCGGCTACGAGGCGCTGGCCTGGGGGCGCCATGTCAACGATTACCGCGACGCCTGGGAGATCGTGCGGCGCGCCGATCATCCCGCGATCGGGGTCATCCTCGACAGCTTTCACGCCTTGGCGCCGGGCTTTCCGACCCGCGCGATGGCGTCGATCCCCGGTGACAAGATCTTTCTGGTGCAGCTTGCGGACGCGCCGAGGCTCGAGCTCGACATCCTGTCGTGGAGCCGGCATTTCCGCTCCTTCCCCGGCCAGGGCGATTTGCCGGTCGGCGAGTTCATGGAGGCGATCGCGGCGACCGGCTATGCCGGGCCGCTGTCGCTGGAGATTTTCAACGACCAGTTCCGCGCCGGCTCGGCCGCGCAGACCGCGATCGACGGCCTGCGCTCACTCATTCTGTTGGAAGACCAGCTTGCACCGGATTGGCCGAAGCTGATCGGCGAGCCGCTCGCGCCGAAGGCCAAAAGCCGCGGCACCGGCTTCGTCGAGTTTGCCGTCAACGAGACCAAGGCGGACGATCTCGCCCGCCTGCTCGCGCAGCTCGGCTTCCGCAAGACCGGCAGGCACCACAGCAAGGCGGTGGAGCGCTGGTCGCAGGGCAAGGTCGAGCTGGTGATCAATTGCGAGACCGACGGCTTCGCGCATTCGCACTACGTCACGCACGGCCCCGGCGTCTGCGCCATTGCGCTCGATGTCGACAATGCCGGCCTCGCCATGCAGCGAGCCGAGACGCTGAAGGCGCGCACCTTCTATCAGCCGGTCGGGCCGGGCGAGCTGGAGATTCCCGCGATCCATGGTGTCGGCGGCAGCCTTTTGTATTTCCTCGATCAAGCCGGCAAGAACTGGGACACGGATTTCGAGACGATTGCGAGCAACGCAAATGCGGACGCGTTGCTCGCCGTCGACCACATCGCGCAGTCGATGCCCTATGACGAGATGCTGTCGTGGCTGTTGTTCTACACCGGCATTCTCGATCTGACGCGGCTGCCGCAGATGGAGATCGCCGATCCCAGGGGGCTCGTGCAGAGCCAGGCCGTCATCAATGGCGACCGGAGCCTGCGCTTTGTGCTCAACGGCTCATCCGCCAACCGCACGCTGCCGGCGCGGTTCATCTCGGAATTCTTCGGCTCGGGCGTGCAGCACGTCGCGTTCTCGTGCGAGGACATCTTTGCGACGGTTGCCGCGATGCGCGCACGCGGCGCCGACTTCCTCGATATTCCGGACAACTACTACGACGACATTGAAGCCAAATACGACCTTGCACCGGAGGTCATGGCGAAGCTTCGCGCCAATCACATCCTCTATGACCGCGAGGGCGACGGCGAGTTCTTCCAGGTCTACACCCACATTTTCGACGAGCGCTTCTTCTTCGAGATCGTCGAGCGAAGGAGCTATCAGGGATTTGGCGCAGCCAACGCGGGGATCCGTCTCGCCGCGCAAGCGCGCGAAGTGCGGCCCGCCAGCGTGCCACGGGTGTAGGTGCCTCTTCGCCTCTCCCCGCCTGCGGGGAGAGGCCGGATTGCATCGAAGATGCAATCCGGGTGAGGGGGACTCTCCGCGAGTCTCATGAGCGCGATTGCGAACGCACAATCCGCGCCGTCATTGCGAGGAGCAAGGCGACGAAGCAATCCAGAATCTCTCCGCGGAAAGATTCTGGATTGCTTCGCTTCGCTCGCAATGACGGAGAGGTGGAATTTTCGCGAACCTAACACCGAGCGTGCTCGCGGAAGCAGCCCCTCACCCCGCCCCTCTCCCCCGTAAGAACGGGGAGAGGGAGAGGAGACCTCAGCTCACTTCATCGGGCACTTGTCGTGGAAGCGATCCTGGTCGTTCTCGACGATGGTGGCGATTGTCTTCAGCGAGAGCTGGCCTTCGGCGTCCTTGACCACGTCCTGCAGATAGAAGCTCTGCACCGGGATGTGGTTGCTGCCGAACTTGAAGGCGCCGCGCAGCGACTTGAAGTTGGCCTTCTCCATCTCGGCCTTCATCGCGTCCTTCTTGCTGGTGTCGCCCTTCACCGCGACCACCGCGCTGTTGATGAGCTGGGCGGCGTCATAGGCCTGGGCGCCGTAATAGGTCGGGCGCAGGCCGGTGTATTTCTTGCGATAGTCGGCGACGAAGCGCTTGTTCTGCTCGTTGGGCAGGTCGTTGACCCATTCCTGCGCCCCGGGAACCCCGAGCGCATTCTCCTTCTGCAGCGGCAGCGAGAGCTCGTCGACGGTGAAGGCGGTGTAGAGCGGCATCGTGCTCTTCAGGCCGGCCTGCGCATATTGATTGAGGAACTGCACGCCGGCCGCGCCCGGATAGAATACGAAGATCGATTCGGCGCCGGAGGCGCGCGCCTTGGAGAGCTCGGCGGAGAAATCGAGCTGGCTCGGCCAGACCGTGTATTCCTCGCCCTTGATCTCGCCCTTGAAGGTGCTCTTCACGCCCGCGAGCATGTCCTTGCCGGCGGCGTAGTTCGGCCCGATCAGGAAGACGCTCTTCACGCCCTTCTGGTTCATGTAGAGGCCCATCGCCTGCGGCGTCTGGTCGTTCTGCCAGGAGGTCGAGAATACGTAGGGCGAGCACAGCTCGCCGGCGAGCTGCGACGGACCGGCATTGGCCGAAATCATGAAGGTCTTCGAATCGACCGCGGTCTTCAGCGAGGCCAGCAGCACGTTGGACCAGATGTAGCCGACGATGAAATCGACCTTGTCGGACTGCACCAGCTTCTCGGTCTTCTGCTTGCCGACATCCGGCTTCTGCTGGTCATCCTCGTAGATCACCTCGACCGGCTTGCCGTCCATCTTGCGCCCGAGATGATCGAGCGCCAGCTCGAACGAGTTGCGCATGTCGTTGCCGATCACGGCGGTCGGGCCGCTGAACGTCGAAACGAAGCCGATCTTGATGGTGTCGCCGGCGAATGCCGGGCTTGCCAGCGCGAGCGCAGCCGCACCCGCCAGCCAGAATGCCGTCCTCATAATCACTCCCCTCCTTGAATTATTGATCCCGGAAACGGAGTGATCGCCGCCCCGGGTCGTCTCTATTTGAACGCAAAATCTGTCGGGCCGCCAATGGCTCAGCGCCCGCCCCTGCACCATATTTCGCCCCAATCGGGGATGGCAAGAAATATAATTCTACTCACTTTGGCGAAGCCTGCGGCGCTTTTTCGCGGATATCGATACATCCCGCCTATTCCCCAATTGATGACGGCTATTGGACCGCGGCGCCCGATCCGCTCTTAAATGAAGAGAAGAGATAGCGAGATTCGAGGACGCATCATGACCACGACACCCCACCGCGTCGTCATCGTCGGAGCCGGCTTTGGCGGCCTGGAGACGACCTACCGGCTCACAGGCGCGCCGGTCGAGATCACGCTGATCGACCGCCGCAACCATCATCTGTTTCAGCCGCTGCTCTACCAGGTCGCGACGGCTTCGCTCGCGACCAGCGAGATCGCCTGGCCGGTCCGCCATCTCATGCGCGACCGGCGCGAGGTGACGACGCTGTTTGCGACGGTGAGCGGCGTCGACGCCGAGCGGCGCTGCGTCCTGATCGACGATGGCAGCGAGGTGCCCTACGACACGCTCGTGCTCGCGACCGGCGCGCGGCATGCCTATTTCGGCCATGACGAATGGGAGCAGTGGGCGCCGGGCCTGAAGACGCTGGAGGACGGGACCACGCTGCGCCGGCACATCCTGGTCGCGTTCGAGCGCGCCGAGCGCGAGACCGATCCGGCGCGGCGCGCGGCCCGGCTCACCTTCGCCATCATCGGCGCCGGCCCCACCGGCGTCGAGATGGCCGGCACCATCGCCGAGATGGCACATCACACTTTGCCCGACGACTTCCGCAACATCGATACGCGGAAGGCGCGCGTGGTGCTGATCGAGGCGGGCCCGCGCGTGCTGGCCGGCTTTGCCGACGATCTCTCGGCCTATGCGCAGGCCTCGCTGGAAAAGATTGGCGTCGAGGTCGTGCTGGGACAGCCCGTCACCGACATCGACCGCGAAGGCGTGGTCTATGGCGGGCAGCGATTGAATGCCAAGACCCGGATCTGGGCTGCCGGTGTGCGCGCCTCGCCCGCCGCCGAGTGGCTGGGTGCCCCAGCCGATCGTGCCGGGCGCGTGCAGGTCGAGGCTGATCTGACGATCCCCGGCCATCCCGAGATCTTTGCGATCGGCGACACCGTCAGCATCAACGCCTGGGAGGGCAAGCCGGTGCCCGGCATCGCGCCGGCCGCCAAGCAGCAGGGACGCCACGTCGCCGAAACCATCAAGGCACGCCTGCGCGGCCAAGCAACCGGCCCGTTCCGCTACAAGCACGCCGGCAGCCTGGCGCAGATCGGCAAGCGGCTCGCGGTGATCGACTTCGGTCGCATCAAGCTGCGCGGCACGATCGCGTGGTGGATCTGGGGCATCGCCCACATCTACTTCCTGATTGGCCTGCGCCACCGTCTCAGCGTGGCCTTGAGCTGGCTCTGGATCTACGCCCGCGACCAGCGTGCCGCGCGGCTGATCACGCAGGGCAGCAGCAAGGTGGTGTAGCCTTCCCTTCTCCCCTTGTTGTGGGAGAAGGTGGCGCGAAGCGCCGGATGAGGGGTCTCTATCGGCACGTTCAATTGCGAGAGATTCGTTCGCGGAGACAACCCCTCACCCGGCTTCGCTTCGCGAAGCCACCCTCTCCCACAAGGGGAGAGGGTGCATAAGAGTTCGTGGCTGGAAGAGCTACTTCACCAGCTCACACCCGCCTTCCGCCAACGGACGGAACGCCTGGTCCGCGGGAATCGTCGAGATCAGCTTGTAATAGTCGTACGGATATTTCGACTCCTCCGGCTTCTTCACCTCGAACAGATACATCGGGTGCACAACGCGGCCGTCCTGGCGGATTGTCGTGTCGCCGAACAGCTTGTCCTTGCCCCTGAACTTCTTCATCTCGGGCACGACGTCCTTGGCGTTGTCGCTGCCGGTGGCGGCGACCGCGTTGAGATAGGCGAGCGTGGAGGCGTAGACGCCGGCCTGATTGCCGCTCGGCATCTTGCCGTTCATGCCGGGCCGCGCGGCGAAACGCTTCGCGAAGGCGCGGGTGTCGTCGTTCATGTCCCAGTAGAAGGCCTCCATGAGTTGGAGGCCCTGGGCGACCTTGATGCCCATGCCGTGCACGTCGTTGATGAAGAGCAGGAAGGCGACGAGCTTCTGGCCGCTCTGCTGGATGCCGAACTCCGCGGCCTGCTTCACCGCGTTGATGGTGTCGCCGCCGGCATTTGCGAGGCCGATCACCTGCGCCTTCGAGCCCTGTGCCTGCAACAGGAAAGAGGCGAAATCGGAGGTGCCGAGCGGATGCTTGCTTGATCCGATCACCTTGCCGCCATGCGCCTCGATGTATTTCTGCGCCTCCGACTCGATGCCCTTGCCGAGCGCGAAGTCCACCGTGAGGAAATACCACTCCTTGCCACCGCGCGACACCATCGCGGCCGCCGTGGTGTTGCCGGTCGCCCAGGTGTCGTTGACCCACTGGATGGTGTTGGGCGAACAGGCTTTGCCGGTGAGATCCGAGCTTGCCGTTGAGGACGCCAGGAACGTCATGCGGCTGTCGCGCAGCAGCGCGTTGATGGAGAGGCCGACGGCCGAGTTCGGCACGTCGACGATGGCGTCGACGCCTTCGACGTCGAGCCATTTGCGCGCGATCGCGTTGCCGACGTCGGCCTTGTTCTGGTGATCGGCATAGACGATCTCGACCTTGATGTTCTTGCCGCCGCCGTTGAAGTCCTCGGCGGCCATGCGCGCGGCTTCGACCGAGCCCATGCCGTTGGTGTCCTGGAAGATGCCGGAAATGTCGTTGAGCACGCCGACGCGTACGACATTGTCCGAGATCTCGGCGCTGGCCGCGCCGCTCAGGAGGCTCGCGGCCAGCGCGAGCGTCCACTTCAGATGTCTCATAGTTCCCTCCCCTGTTCGATTGTTTGCCGCGTCGCTCGTTGTCGGCGCGGTCGAAAATTCAGACCTGTCGCTCCGGCAGCCTCAGCACGAGCCCGTCGAGATCGGGCGTGATCACGATCTGACAGGACAGCCGGCTCGCGGGGCTGCGCTCGGCGGCGGCGCCGTCGAGCAGCGCGTCCTCGTCGTCTGCCATCGCGGGCAGCCGGGCGAGCCAGCTCTCGTCGACATAGACGTGGCAGGTCGCGCACATAGCGTTGCCGCCGCACTCGGCCAAGATGCCGTCGAGGCCGTGACGGGTCGCAGCCTGCATGGCGCTTTCGCCGTCGCTGGTCTCGACGCGGTCGGACTTGCCGTCGGAATGGATGAAGGTAATCGCAGGCATCAAGGCTCCTCGTCAGGCCGGGGTGATGGTGACCGGCAGGCTGTCGAGCCCGCGCAGCGTGTTGTTGAAGCGGCGCTGCGGCTCGCCGGTGATCTCGATTTTCGCAATGCGCTTGGCGAGCGCCGTCAGCATCACCTCGCCCTCGAGACGGGCGACGAGCTGACCGACGCACATGTGGATGCCCGAGCCGAAGCCGACATGGCCGGACGTGCGGCGGGTGATGTCATAGCTGTCCGGCTTGTCCCAGCGCCGCGGATCGCGATTGGCGGCGGCAAGGAACATCAGCACTTTTTCGCCCTCGCCGATCTGAGCACCTGAAAGCTCCACATCGCGCGTCGTGGTGCGGAAAAAGGTCTGCACCGGACTTTCAAAGCGAACCGCCTCCTCGAACGCGCCGCGCGCGAGCGAGAGATCGTCGCGCAGGCGCTGCCATTGATCGGGAAAGCGGGCGAGGCAATAGATCGCGGCGCCGATGCCGTTGACGGTGGTGTCGAGACCGGCCGACAGCAGCGAGCGCACCAGCAGCGGCGCCTCGGTGGCCGTGATCTCGCCCTCGTCGACCCGGGCGTGAATGCAGGCGCCAAACCCGCCGGGCGCGAGGTTTTCGCGCTGGCATTGCTCGGCGACATAGGCCTGGTGCGGGGCCGAACGTTCGATCGCCTCCTGGCGCAACTGATTGGGCGGGCCGAAGGCGTTGAATACGACACTCGCATAAGGAATGAGGTGCTCGCGGCCTTCGGGCTTGAGGCCGAGCGCATCCGGGAAGATCGAGAGTGGATAGGCTTCCGCAAGATCCGCGACCGCGTCAAAGCTCCGCTTATCGATCAGCGCGTCCACCCGCTCTTCGGCCGCCGCGGTAAAGCGGTCGCGCACCTGCTTCATCACCGTCGGCGACAGCACCCTTGAGAGCACGGCGCGGGTACGGGTGTGTGCGGGCGGATCGGCCTCGAGGATCAGGCTCGGCGGCCGCCACGGCGTCTCCTTCTTGAAATCGGACAAGCCGACGCCACGACTGGAGCAGAAGGTCGCGGGATCGTTCAGGACGGCATGGACCTCGGCATAGCGCGCCACGCCATAGACGTTCCACTTGTCGAGATAGACAACCGGCCCCGCCTCCCGCAGCACCTCATGCGTGGGATAGGGGTCGGCAAAAAAATTCATCGCAAAGGGATCGACGTCGAGATGCGGGATCCCCGGCGAGCCGGTGGATGCAGGAGAGGCGGATGCACTCATGGAAGTTCTCCCTCACTTTGATCTTGTGAAACGCGAGCGCATGCCCTTAGGTCTGCGGGCACACCAAAAATCAAAAGCCCGCCATGCCTCCGCCTTCGACCAGACCCCGACAGAAGCCTGCGGCCACTGAGGTCGGACCGACGCTCGACCTCGACCGTTACGTCCCGGCCCTCATCACCTTCATCGCCAACAAGCTCTCGAACAGTGCGACTGCGTTCTACCAGCGGCACTTCGGCGTCAACGTCACGGAATGGCGGATCATGTCGCTGCTGGCGATCGAGCCCGGCATTCCGGCCGCGCGCATCTGCCACGTCATCGGCTTCGACAAGGGACCAGTGAGCCGGACGCTGTCGGGCCTCGAGAAGCGCGGGCTGGTGTCGATCCGCACCGACCCGAACGACGGCCGGACCCATTCGATCTCGCTGACGGCGAAGGGCCGCGCCACCCATGACAAGGTCATCGTCGCGGCCCTTGACCGCGAACGGCGCCTGCTGTCCTGCCTCAGCAAGGACGAGCGCGAGGTGCTGATCGGCCTGATCCGCCGCCTGCACGAAAATCTCGGCGCGGTGACGGCCGGCACCGACGGCTGACACACCGCGCCGGGCGCGCGGTCCATTATCGTCGTCGGGCATGCGCCGGAATTTGCCGGCGGCACCATTCCTGCCGAACATGCTTCCTCCAGATCAGGCGCAGCGGTTCTCTCCGCCGTCATCCTTGTTTGGAACGGTTCGCACAAATTAGTTGCCTAGGCAACAAAAGAATTAAAGTTCGGCGATCCGGCAAGCATGCTGCCCTAAAGCTGCGCCGCGTCACTCCCTCTCGCCCGCCCTCATGGGGAGGGGGAGTGGCGCGAACGCACTCGGGCCTTCATGGCTGGAGACGCGCCGTAAGGCGGCGCTCCTCACCATGAGGATCTAGGATTTCGCCGTGCAACAAGACCTCATCCTGAGGAGCCCGCCTACAGCGGGCGTCTCGAAGGATGGGCCGGAAGGAGGCTGCCCGCCAAACTCTCTCGGGGGAGAGGTGAAAACGGCGCAAACTCCGTTTGATCAGCGGATAACTACAAGCCGATCCATTCGCCCGACGCATCGTCGTTCAGCCGGGCCACCGCATCCGCGCGTCGCGTCAGCACGGCGCGCTGATTGATGTAGCCCTTGTCGGTGATCTCGCCGCCATCGACCGATGGCGGCTCGGCGAGCAGCAGCGCCCGCGTCGCATGACCGGAGGAGTTCGCGCCCTGCTGCTGCTTCAGCCTGGCCAGCCCCTGCGCGATCGCGGTCCTGACCTGGTCGTGCGCAAGCACGTCGCTCACGCCTGCCGCCTCGGCAAGACCGGCTTGGGCGCGACAGGCCGCGATGTTCGGGAAGACCAGGAAGCGCACCTCGTCGCCGCCATGACCGGTGACGACGATGTCCTGCGCGAGCGGCGCCAGCGCGGCAATGCCGGCGACGCGCAGCGTGCCGACGCTGACCCAGGTGCCGGAATTCAGCTTGAAGTCCTCCGCGACGCGGCCGTCGAAGAACAGGCCGCGTTCGGGTCGCTCGGCGTCGGCGAATTTCACGGCATCGCCGATGAGGTAAAAACCTTCCTCGTCGAAGGCCGGCTTCGTCAGCTCCGGCGCCTTCCAATAGCCCGGCGTGACGTTGGGCCCGCGCACACGCACCTCGAGCTTGTCGCCGGAGGCGACGAGCTTTAGCTCGGTGCCGGGGATCGGCACGCCGATATTGCCGGAGCGCTCGGCGAGGAAGTGGCAGTCGGTCGCGAGCGGCGAGGTTTCAGTGGAGCCCCACGCCGACACCATCGGCAGCGGGCGGCCGACCGTCTCGACGGAGAGCTGTTCGAGCGCGTCCCAGAGATTCTGCGGCAGCGCGGCGCCGGCATAGAAGGCGAACTTCACCTCGGCAAAGAAGCGGCGCCGCAGATCTTCGTCACCGCGCAGCGCAGCGATCAGCATGTCGAAGCCGCGCGGCACGTTGAAATAGACCGTCGGCATCACGCTCTTCAGGTTCGCAAGCGAGGTCGCGAACAGGCCCGGCGCGGGCTTGCCGCCGTCGATATAAAGCGAGCCGCCGTTGCGCAGCACGAGGTTGAAATTGTGGTTGGCGCCGAAGGTGTGGCTCCAGGGCAGCCAGTCGAGAATGACGAGATCGCCACGGCCTGGCGCGAGGAACGTCCAGGTCTGCGCCTTGGCCTCCTGGCTCGAGGTCAGCATGCGCTGGCTGTTGATGACGGCTTTGGGCGTGCCGGTCGAGCCCGACGTGAACAGGAATTTTGCGATCGTGTCCGGCGTCACCGTCGCGAAGGCTTTTGCGACATCGGGTGTCTCGGTCGTTGCCGCGATCGCGCGGAACGCGAGCGCATCGACGTCATCGGCATTTCCGCTGATGATCTGCGCCCGATGCCGCGGCTTGATCGCGGCCAGCGCCGCGGCAAACGGCTTTGTCGCGGAGACATAGATCGCACCGGGCTCGAGCAGCGCGATCATGCTCTTGAGCTTGTCGAAGTCTCTGGACATCAGCGAATAGGCCGGCGAGATCGCAGCCGAGGGCACGCCGACATGCTGGGCGGCGAGCGCGAGCAGCGCGTGGTCGATGCTGTTGTCGGAGAGGATGACGACGGGGCGTTGCGCGCTCAGACCCTGCGCCAGGATCCAGGACGCCGCCGCGCGCACCTGCCGCAAGGCCTGCGCATAGCTGACCGTGGTCCAGGGCGCCTCGACACTGCCGCGCTCGGCAAGGAAGATCGCGTCAGGCGTCTGCCGCGCCCATTGCTCCAGCCAGTCGCCGATGCAGCGCGCGCCCTCACGCAAACGCTCGGGTGAGCGCAGCACGATGCTGCCGTCGGCGCGGTGCTCGGCGACGGTTTTCGGCGTTGCGAACAGGCTGGAAGCATCACCGCGTGCGGTGGCTGTCATGTGTTTCCTCCTCGCCCGGTCGAATGCCGGGATCGGCCGCAGCCTCGTACCGGGCTGCTTCGGCGATAATGTTGGGCATCGCAATTGTTGTCGTCAACAACAATCTTTCCTTCGCCGCCGGCAGCCGCTAGGCTTGAGGCGATTTCGGCGGAGAAGCCACGTGTCGGAGAGAGCGATTCATCGACAGACCGGCGTTCCGGCGCGCAAGCGTGACGGCAACGGCGCGGCGCGACCGAACGACGCGGACGAGATCGGCCTCGACGCGCTGGTCGGCCACGCCGGCTATGCGGTGCGGCGCTTCCAGATCTGGATCTTCCAGGACTTCGTCAAGACGCTCAGCGAGGTCGACATCCGGCCGACGCAGTATTCGGTGATGACGGTCATCGGCGCCAATCCGGGCCTTACCCAGATGGCGGTGGCAAAACGCCTCGGTATTGAGCGCGCCCGGCTCGTGCATCTGCTCGACAGCCTCGAATCCCGCAGGCTGGTGAAGCGGATCAAGTCGAAGGCGGACCGGCGCTCCCACGCGCTGCATCTCACCGCGCAGGGCGCAACAGCGCTGGCGAAGTTCAAGCGTCTCGCCGCCGAACACGAGCGGCACGTCGAGGGGAAGATCGGCAAGGAGAACCGGGAGCACCTGCTCCGGATCCTCGCCTGCTTCACCTGATCCCGACTGCCCAGGATTTGGGCAGATGCCCCGATTAAAGCGCCGACGCGGTGACCGGTCGGCCATCTAAATATCGCCTAAGGCCATGATAAATTGATAATATCTAGAGCACCCGCCCCGCCCGGCTTCTGTACACAATGGCACATCGCTTGCTTCAATCCGGGCGAAGACGAATTGCCGGAGTTTTGTCGACATGGGGGCCGAACAGCCTGAAACGATCGCCGCGATTGTGGCCGCGCACCGCGCAGGCACGGTCACGCCGGCGCAGACGGTCGCGCGCAGCTATCAGCGCATCCGCGACCACCGGGATCCCGCGGTCTTCATCAGCTTGCGCAATGAGGCGGATGCGATGGCCGAGGCCGAGAAGCTCGCCGCGCGAGAGGACGCAGCGAGCCTGCCGCTCTACGGCGTGCCGGTCGCGGTAAAGGACAATATCGACGCGCAGGGCTTTGCGACCACCGCGGCCTGTCCGGCCTTCGCCTACACGCCGACGCATGATTCCACCGTGGTGGCGCGGCTGCGCGCCGCCGGCGCCATCGTCCTCGGCAAGACCAACCTCGACCAGTTCGCAACCGGCCTCGTCGGCGTGCGCTCGCCCTATGGCATCCCCAGGAATTCGATCCGCGAGGATCTGATCCCGGGCGGATCGAGCTCGGGATCGGCGACCGCCGTCGGCGCGGGGCTGGTGCCGCTGTCGCTCGGCACGGATACGGCCGGCTCAGGCCGCGTGCCGGCGATGCTCAACAACATCGTCGGGCTGAAGCCGAGCCTCGGCATGATCTCGACCGCGGGTGTCGTGCCCGCGTGCCGCACGCTCGACTGCGTCTCGGTGTTCGCGCTAACCGTGGACGACGCCGCGCTCGCACTCTCCGTGATGGCGGCGCCCGATCAGGCCGATCCGTTTTCGCGCGACCGGCCGCTTCAGCCGCTCACGCCGTTCCCGGCAAACCTGCGCCTCGGCACGCCGCGCAACGGGCAGCTGATCTTCTTCGGCGACAAGAAGGCGGAAGCGGCTTACGGCGAGGCGCTGCAACGCTGGACCGCACTTGGCGCAACCCTCGTTGAGTTCGACCTCGAGCCGTTCTACGAGACGGCGCGGCTGCTCTATGAGGGGCCCTGGGTCGCCGAGCGCTATCTCGTGATTCGCAATCTGCTCGCCTCCGCGCCGGATGCGATTCATCCGGTGACGCGCGAGATTACGGCGGCCGGCGCTCGGCTGACGGCAGCGGAGACCTTCTCCGCGCTCTACCGTCTGCAGGGCCTGCGCAAGGTCGCCGAGCGCACCTTCGCCAATCTGGACGCGCTGGTGCTGCCGACGGCGCCGACGGTCTATTCGACCGCGCAAGTGCTGGCCAATCCGGTCGAGCTCAACAGCCGGCTCGGCACCTACACCAATTTTGTGAACCTGCTTGACCTCTGCGGCCTGGCGCTGCCGGCGTCGATGCGTGCCGACGGCATTCCGTTCGGCATCACGTTGCTAGCACCCGCGGGACGTGATGCTTTCCTTGCGAGCATTGGCCGCGTCTTCCATGTGGATACGAAGCTGAGCCTCGGTGCGAAGGGCGTTGCGCAAGCACCGCTCGCGCCGCTGCCTGCAAGCACTGGCGACGAGATTCCGATCGCGGTGGTCGGCGCGCATCTCTCCGGCATGGCGCTGAACGGCGAGTTGACGGCGCTGAACGGACGCCTGATCGAGGCGACCAAAACCGCGCCGGACTACAAGCTCTATGCGCTCCAGACCACGCCGCCGAAGCCGGGCATGCTGCGCGTCGAAGCCGGCAAGGGCGCGGCGATCGAGCTGGAGATCTGGTCGCTCTCGGCATCCGCCTTCGGCAAATTCGTCAACGCGATTCCCGCGCCGCTCTCGATCGGCACGGTCAGGCTCGCGGATGGCCGCAGCGTGAAGGGCTTCATCGTCGAGCCCGAAGTGCTGGCCGATGCCCGCGACATCACCGCCTATGGCGGCTGGCGCGCGTATATGGCGGAGAGGGCGACGGCGTAAACTCTCTCAACAGCGTCATTCCGGGGCTGCGTGCCGCGCACGCAGCCCGACATGACGGGCTGAGACATCATTCACGCCGATTTGCGCCAGGCGGATCCGTTCTTCTTCTCGTAATCGTCGAACGCCTTGATGAGGCCGGACAGGACTTCGGCTGAAGTCTCGAGCATCGCGGCGAGCTGCGGCTCATCGACCTTGCGGATGTCTCCACGCAGATACGTCACCGTCTCCTTGAGACGCTGCTTCATCTTTTGGGTGTGACGCCTGGGGACTTTCTCGGAGGACGCCATCGCATTTCTCCTCATCGGGGCGATCCGAGGAAACGATCGGCGGGAGTGACGGTTCCTAGCCCGGGAACCTTCGCCAGGACGACATCGAGAGTGTGATAACCGTCGCTGCCTTAAACCGACACCGCGTAGATCTCATACTCCCCGCGTACCAGTTCGATATGCGCGCGCATGGCGGCGGCGGCGCCCTGCTTGTCGCCGCGCATGATGGCGACGACGACGCGGTCGTGCTCGGCTTGCGACTTGGCGAGGCGCCCGAGGTTGCGGAACTGGGCGCGGCGGAACGGCTGGACACGGACGCGCGTCGCAAGCGTGATCTCGGCGATATAGCCGTTCTGCGAGCCGGCATAGATCGCGTTGTGGAAGCGCTCGTTGACCTCGTGGAAGCGTTCGGGATTGCCGGTGTAGCTCAGGACCCTGAGCTCCTCGTGGATGGCCTCCAGACCATGGCGCTCGGCCGCCGACATGCGTTCGGCGGCAAGGCCGGCGCACAGCGCCTCGAGCTCCGCCATCGCCTCGAACATGCTGGTCAGCCGCTCGATCGAGGGCTGCGCCACCACTGCGCCGCGATGGGCGCGCGCCTCGACGAGGCCGCTCGCGACGAGCTGGCGCAGCGCTTCGCGCACCGGCGTGCGCGAGACGTTGAAGCGGCGCGCGATGTCGGTCTCGTCGAGAGGCGCGCCGGGCGCCAAGGTTCCGCGCACGATCTCGTCGGCGAGCTGCAGCCGCAGCTCCTCGGCGCGCGTGACCTTGTGCACGGTCGGTTGCGGCCGGTCGACACGCGGCACCACCGGTTCGGCTGGCAGTGCCCCTGGCGGAAAGTCGTCGAGCGTCATGCGTTCATGTCTCTTTCGACTCGTCGATGATGCTGACATGGGCGGCGACGACACGCCAGCCCTCCGGGAAGCGAATCCAGGTCTGCATCTGCCGGCCGACCTTGCCGGGCGCCGTTTCGCGATAGAACAAAGTAGAGGCGACGGCCGTGTCGCGGCCGTAGCTGGTGATGACGGTCTTGGCGGTGCGGCGGCTCAGGCCGACGGGAGAGCGCGCCGCGCGAAAGCCGGAGATCGCCTCATAGCCGTAGAGATTCTCGCCGATGCCGTAGCGCAGCGTGCGGGGATCGTTGCGGAAGAGCTCGCCGAGCACGGCGACGTCGTTGGTGACCAAAGCCGTCTCGTAGCGCTCGAACGCGGCTTTCACTTCCGCGATCACGTCGGGGAGATCGATCTGCATCTCAAAGTCCTCTCGGCGACGGCGCGGAGACCACGCCCATCTGTTCCAATGCGTGCGCGACGCGCAGGCCAATGTCCTCGCGCCAAGGCGCGGTGATGATCTGCACGCCGATCGGCAGCGGCTCGAGCGGCACCGGCACGGCCACCACGGGCAGGCCGATGAACGAGATCGGCTGGGTGTGGAGGCCGATATTGGCGCGCACCGGCATCTCGACGCCGTCGAGCGTGAAATTCACCTGGCCGAGTTTTGGCGCGACACAGGGCGTTGCGGGGGCGAGCAGCACGTCGACCGATTTGAACAGCTCCATGACCCGCGCGCGATACCAGCGGCGAAACTTCTGCGCGCGGTCGACCAGCGGCGCCGGCACCATCGCGCCGGCGATCAGCCGGTCGCGCACCGCCGGATCGAAATCGTTGGGGCGCTTGCGCAGGCGATCGAGATGGAGCGAGGCGCCTTCCGTCGTGGTGATGACATAGGCCGCCGCGCGGGCGCGCGAGGCTTCGGGAACGTCGACGACGCCAGTCGCACCGAGCGCCTTGGCAACGCGGCCGACGGCCTCGACAGCTTCGGGAAACACATTCTTCTGGAAGTGGCCGCCGGCGATCGCGACGCGCAGGCCCGCGATGGACTCTCCGAGCAGTGGCGTGACCGGCTCGACACCGCGCGTGGTGCAGGCGGCATCATCCGCATCCGGTCCCTGCATCGCGTCATAGGCCAGCGCAAGATCAGTGACGGAGCGCGCGAACGGGCCAAGATGATCGAGGCTCGCGACGAAGGGGAAGGAGCGCGCGCGCGACAGCCGGCCATAGGTCGGCTTCAGGCCAAAAATGCCGCAGAACGAGGACGGCACGCGGATCGAGCCGTTGGTGTCGGAGCCGAGCGCGATCGGCACCAGCGCGCCGCCGACGGCGCTGCCGGAACCGCCCGAGGAGCCGCCGGTCATCCGTGTGGTGTCATGCGGATTGCGCGAGGGACCGTCATGGACGTTCTCGCCGGTGAAGTCGTAGGCGTATTCGCCCATGTTGAGCGCGCCGACCAGCACGGCGTCGGCGGCTTCCAGCCGCTCGATCAGCGTCGCGTCGCGCGTGGCGGGCGCAAGGTCGCGGTTGATCTTCGAGCCGGCCCGCGTCGGCAGCCCTGCGACATCGAACAGGTTCTTCACCGCAAAGGGAACGCCGGCGAGCGGGCCGACTGTCTTGCCGGCGGCGATATCGGCATCGATCGCGCGCGCTCTGGCGCGGGCGCGGTCGGCGGTGACGTCGGTAAAGGAATTGAGGATGGTGTCGTGCTGCTTGATGCGCGCGAGCGCAGCTTCAATCACCGCGAGAGCGGACGATTGGCCGCCGGCCACCGCTTTCGCGATGTCCGCAGCCGTCGACTCTGGCTTGATCGTCATGGCGGCGTCAGGCCGTGAACACGGGCGCCGGCTCGGTCTCGTCCGGCAGCGCGAATTCGTCGACGAGGCGGCCGAGCCGCAGCGAGACTTCGAGGTTGGCGCGCACCGCAGGCCGCCAGGCATCCTCGACCGGCAGCGCCAGCGCTTTCGATACGGCGTCGATGTAATCGTCCAGCGGTTCGGCCATCACGCTCTCACAGTCTCTCAGTGCACCGGCAACGGCGGATGCGGGATCGCCGTCAACAGCTGCTTGGTGTAGTCGTCCTGGGGATCGCTGAGGACCTTCTCGGAAGACCCTTCCTCCACGATTCGACCCGTCCGCATCACAATGACACGATCGCACAATAAGCGCACCACATTCAAATCATGCGAGACGAACAGGTAGCTCATGCCTAGCCGCTGCTTGAGGTCCTCCAGCAGATTCAGGACCACCGCCTGCACCGAGACGTCGAGCGCGGCGGTCGGCTCGTCCAGGATGACGAGCTTGGGATGCAGCGCGATCGCCCGGGCGATGCCGACACGGGCCTTCTGGCCGCCGGACAATTGATGCGGAAAGCGGTCGAGCAGATTGAGGGGCAGGCCGACCATCGCCGCCAGTTCCTCGCAGCGGGTGCGGAGCGCATCGCGCCCCCTGACATTGCCGAGCTGCAGAATCGGATCGACGATGGCGCGCGCGGCGGTGAAGCGCGGATTGAGGCTGTCGGTCGGATCCTGGAACACCATCTGGATGCGGCTGCGCAGCGGCAGCCGTGCAAAGGCGCTCGGCATGATGCTGCCGATCTCCTCGCCATCGAACTGGATGCGGCCGGAGGTCTGATCGAGCAGCCGCATCACCATCATCGACGTCGTCGATTTGCCGCAGCCGGATTCGCCGACAAGGCCGACACTCTCGCCATGGCCGATCGAGAAGCTGATGCCATCGACCGCGCGGAACACATCCGGCTCGACCGGCGGCTTGCGGCCGAACAATTTGCCTAGCACTGCGGTGGCGCCCTGGCGCGGATACTCTTTCACGAGCTTCTCGACGAGGAGGAGGGGCTCTCCCTTCTCCCTCTCCCCGCTCTTCGCGGGGTCGAGACGAGCTTCGCTCGCTCTGAGAGGGTTGGGGTGAGGGGCTGCTTCCACGAGTGGAGTGCCTGGAGAGTCCCCCTCACCCGCCGCGCTCTGGCGCGCAAGTGCGCTGCCGAGCGCGTCGGCCTCTCCCCGCGTGCGGGGAGAGGCGAAGGAAGTTGCCGCGCTACCTTCCTCCTCCGGCAATAGATCCCGCAAGGACACACCGATCCGCGGAGTCGCGCGCATCAGCTTGCGCGTGTAGGGGTGCTGCGGATTGGCGAAGATGTCGGCAGCCTTTGCGGTCTCGACCACCCGGCCCTTCTCCATCACTACGACATGGTCGCAGTAGGCGGCGGCGAGGCCGAGGTCATGCGTGATCAGGATGGTCGACATCGCGCGCCGCCTGGTCAGCTCGACGATGAGGTCCATCACCGCCTTCTGCGTGGTGACGTCGAGGCCGGTGGTCGGCTCGTCCGCGATCAGGAGCTGCGGATTGCAGGCGAGCGCCAGCGCGATGACGACGCGCTGGCACATGCCGCCGGAGAGCTCGAACGGATAGGCGTGGTAGCGCTCGCGCGGCCGGGCGATCTTGACCTGCTCCAGCGCTAGAAGCGCCTTCTCGCCATGATCGGCGACCTGCGCCTGCTGCACATGGGTGCGCAGCACGTCCTCGATCTGGTCGCCCACTTTCCGGATCGGATTGAGCGCGGCGCGCGGGTTCTGAAAGATCATCGAGACCTCGCGGCCGCGCAGGTCGCGCATCTGGTCCTCGGTCGCGGCCTTCACATCGATGCCGGAGAACATCACCGAGCCCTCGGCGATCCGCCCGGCGCGGTCGAGGATGCGCATCACCGCATATGAGGTCACCGACTTGCCGGAACCGGACTCGCCGACGATAGCCAGCGTCTCGCCCTTGGCGACGGAGATGTCGACATGCTGCACCGCCTTGACGATGCCGCGACGGGTGGTGAATTCGACCGTGAGGTCCCGGACGTCGAGCAGGGGCTGGGCGGTCATGCTGGCCTCCGCAAAAATCGCGAAAACAACCCCATGCAAAGTAGAACGGGGCTAGTCCGGACGGATGCGCGCGAGGAGAGGTGAAGCGCGCCAAGCACTTGAGACCGTTCGAACATTTATATCCTCCGCTCCCTCTTCCCTCTCCCCGTTCTGACGGGGAGAGGGTTAGGGTGAGGGGCCTCTATCCGCGCAGACAATAGGCAGAGGAGTTCGCGGAGACTCCCCCTCACCCGGTCCGCTAACGCGGCATAGCCGAAGCTCAGCTTCGGCGTTTCCTTAAGGGACGGCCGCCAAAGGCGGCCTATGCCTCTCCCCGCAGGCGGGGAGAGGCGAAGAGCGGCGCGATGGGAGGAGCGTTCGAACATCACGTCCTCCGCTGCGGGTCGACGATGTCGCGGAGGCCGTCGCCGAGGAGGTTGAAGCAGAACACGGCGATCATCAGCGCGAGGCCCGGGAACAGCGCGATCCACCATTCGCCGGACACCATGAAGCCGGCGCCCTCGGCAACCATGATGCCCCATTCCGCGGTCGGCGGACGCACGCCGAGGCCGATGAAGGAGAGGCCGGCGGCATTGAGGATGGCGTAGCCCATGGTCAGCGACATCTGCACGATCATGATCGGCATGATGTTGGGCAGGATGTGCACGAGCAGGATGCGGAACTCACCGTTGCCGGACAGACGCGCCGCCTGCACGAAGCCGGCATTGCGACGGACATTGGCTTCGGCACGCGCCACGCGGGCATAGAGCGGGAAGTTCACGATGGCGGTGGCCAGGATGATGTTCTGCACGGTATTGCCGAGCGCGGCGACGATGCCCATCGCCAGCACGAACAATGGGAAGGCCATGATGGTGTCGGCGATGCGGCCCACGATGCGATCGGTCCAGCCGCCGAAATAGCCTGCCGCGATGCCGGCAAGCCCGCCCATCAGGAACACCAGAACGACGGAAGCAACCGCGATGAAAAAGTCGAGGCGGGTTGCGACGATGACGCGGCTGAAAATGTCGCGGCCGAGTTGATCGGTGCCGAACCAGTGCGCTGCCGACGGCGGTTTCAGTGCGGCCGCGGTATCCGATGCGAGCGGATCGTGCGGCACCACATAGGGGCCGAACAATGCCGCGAAGACGATGAGGAGCAGCAGCCCGAAGGCAAAGCCCGTGACCTTGTTCTCGCCGAGCACATACCGCGTGTGCTCGAACATCGCCGCGAACCCTGAGGTTCGGGCCGGTCCAATCGGTTCAACAGCAGGCGCAACGGTGCTCATGTTCGCACTCTTCTTTGGAGCATGATCTTGTCGGAAAACCGGCGTCCACTTTTCCGGATCATGCTCTACCCTTCCAGCCGCACGCGCGGATCGATCACGCCGTAGAGAATGTCGATCACGAGATTGAGCAGCACGTACATGACCGCCATGGTCAGCACGAAACCCTGCACCGGCGCGAAGTCGGACGCGATCAGCGCTTCCACCGCGTAGGAGCCGATGCCGGGCCAGGCGAAGACCTTCTCCACCAGCACGTTGGCGCCGAGCAGGAACGAGAACACCATACTCAGCGTGGTGATGACGGGCAGCATCGCGTTGCGGAAGGCGTAGGTGACGATGACGGTTGCCGGCGACAGGCCGCTGGCGCGTGCGGTGCGGACGAATTCGGAGGCGAGCACCGCGAGCATCGAGGCGCGCGTCATGCGCGCGATCGGCGCCAACGAGAAGATCGCGAGCGTCGCCGCCGGCAAGATGAGCTGGCTCAGCGCCGAACGGAACGCCTCGAGATCACGCGCGAGCAGCGTGTCGATGAGATGGAAGCCCGTCACCGTCGGCGGTGCGCTGTAGAACACATCCAACCGGCCGAGCGGCGCGGGCGACCAGCCGAGCTGGAAGTAGAAGACGTACACCAGCACGAGCCCGGTGAAGAACACCGGCAGCGACACGCCGGCCGTCGTCGTCACCCGGCAGAGATGATCGATCCACGACCCCGGCCGCGTTGCTGCGAGTACACCAAGCGGAATGGCAATCGCGATGGAGACGATGAGCCCGAGCAGCGTCAGCTCGGCGGAGGCCGGCAGGCGGTTGCGAATCTCGGTCGCGACCGGCTGGCCGGTCGTGAGCGAGGTACCGAAGTCGCCATGGGCGAGATCGTTGGCGTAACGGAAGAACTGCTCGACCAGCGGCTTGTCGAAGCCGAGTTTTTTCCGGATCTGCTCGACCGCCTCCTTCGTCGCGGCGGGACCGGCGAAGTACGCCGCCGGATCACCCGGCAGCGCGCGCGTGAGCAGGAAGGTAACGATGACGACGCCGATCAGCGATGGGATCGCAAACATCAGGCGCTTGCCGATTAGGGTCAGCATGGGGCGCTCCGAACTGTTGATGCTGATAGGCCGTCGACGCGAGCGCTCTCGCTCGTTGGCAACAATGCCGCCCCCTGCTCCGCTGCGTTCCCTCCCCCCTTGCGGGGGAGGGCTAGGGAGGGGGGTCGCCCCAAGCGAGGTCGGAGTTGGTGGCTACCCCCCTCCCTGCCCCTCCCCCGCAAGGGGGGAGGGAATGAAAGAAATGTGCCCACCTCACTCAAGCCACGGAGACCAACAAATGCCGATGCGTCGCAGACCATCAGCATGTTCGCTCACCCCTTCGCCATCGCGCGGTAATCGAGCCGGCGGTGGAACCAGTACTCGTAGCCGCTGATGTTCTTCTGCATCGCGACGTTGACGAAGGGCTGGTAGAGCGGGATGCGCGGGATGTCGGCGTAGGCGAGATCGACGAAGCCCTTCACGTCGGCGTCATAGGTCGCCTTGTCGCCGATCGCGGCGGCGTTGCGGGCGCCGTCGATCAGCTTGTCCATCTCCGCCGACTTGTAGCTCATGGTGTTGAAGACGGAATTGTTGCCGTGATAGCACCAGTAGAAGAAGTACTCGGGGTAATCGAGCCAACCCGAGAACACGTTGGTGAAGAGCGGCATCTCCTTCTTGTTGAGCTCGGTGCGCCAGTTGGCGCCCGGCACCTTGTTGATGGTCGTCCTGATGCCGAGCTGCGCGAGGCTCTCCTGCACGAGCACGCAGAGCGGCTCGTTGACGCCGGCGAAGTTGAGGTCGAACGAGATCGTGGTCTCAAAGCCGTTGGCATAGCCGGCCTCGGCCAGCAGCGCCTTCGCCTTCTCCATGTCGGTGTTGTATTTGTGCGGCTGCGGCCAGGCGATTTCGGTGGCCTTGTCCGCAGATGCGCCGAACATGGGATTGCCGAGGCCGAACAGCACGACGTCCATGATCTTCTGGTACGGCATCGCATAGGCCATCGCCTGCCGCACCTTCGGATTGTCAAACGGCGGCCTGGTGACGTTCATGCCGATATACTGGATGCCGTTGGAGAACGGCAGCGACACCACGTTGAGCTTGCCGTTGGCCTTCATCTCCTGGAAATCCTTGAACGGCAATTCATAGGAGATGTCGGCATCGCCGCGCTCCAGCAGCGCACGGCGGTTGCCGGCTTGCGGCACCATGCGCCAGATCACGCGCTTGATCTTCGGCAGCGGACCGCAGGCCCAATCCTCATTGCGCTCCATCACCACTTCGGTGCCCGCCGTCCACTTCGTCACCTTGTAGGCGCCGGAGCCCGCGGTCTGCTGTTTGGTAAACTCGAGACCCCACGGGTCCTTCTCGCTGGCGTTCTTCTTCACCAGTTCGGAGTTAACGACGCAGGGCACGATCACGGCGAGATCGGGAATCGTCAGTCGATCCTTCTTCAGGAAGTCGACGCGCACGGTGGCATCGTCGACCACGACGAACTGCTCGGGTTTTGTCAGCGAGCCCGCGCTCATCTGGAAGGTCGGAAAGCCGCCGACCGAGACGGCGCGGTCGAGCGACCACTTCACGTCCTTCGCGGTGACCGGCGTGCCGTCGTGGAATTTGGCGTTCTTGCGCAGCTTGAAGGTGACCGACATGTCGTCGATCTTGATGTCCTCGGCGAGCTCGCCCTTGAACTTGTCGCGGTCGTAATAGGGCACCCCGCCGGGACCGCTCTTCATCTCGTGGCTGATCAGGCGGTCGTAGCAATTCCAGGACACTTCATAGCCGGGCACGTTCGTGCCGACGCCGTGGATGTCGAGATTGTTGGGGCCGCCTTCGGAGACGATCAGCAGCGTCTCGGAGCGGGCATCGGCCCTGGCGGGAGAGATCACGGCGGGCATCGCCGGAAGCGCCGCGCCAGCGGCCAATCCGGACACGGACCTGAGGAAATCGCGGCGCTTCATGAAATGACTCCAACACAAACGTTTCTGGTTGGAGCTGGCATCGCAAGGTTCGTGCCAAGGCTTAGTGGAGACCTAGGTCCGACCTAAGAGATTGGTCTTGCAAGGTAATGTGGAAATCTACGCCTCTTCCGGCTGCCGCGTACACTTCACCAACTGCATACAAAGAGGCGTACTTGCTCATTAAATAAGCTGAAAGCCACCTACGCCCATTTGTTGAGCTGATTCACTGATATCGCCGTCGTCCTGGCGAAAGCCAGGACGACAGTGATGATTGGGGAGCCCGCCCCTTTCAACGCGCTCCACCGACGCCTCCTGCCCGCCGCTCACCCCGGCCAGATCAGGTCCTGAAGCTCGACGAGATCGTCTGCCTTCTGCTGCCAGCCCTCGATGCAGACATGGCTGTTGAGGTCGCTGGCACGATGCAGCAGCATGAGGGCCATCAGCCGCCGCTTCAGCGCGTAGTCCAGCTTCGAATAGCCGAAGCCTTCGAGCAGGCTGCGCACCCGGCCGGGCCGCCCTGCTGCCATGAAGGCGCCGGGGCCGAGCAGGTCGTAGTCACGCCATCCCGTCAGCACGTCGCCGAAGTCGAACAGGCCGGCGAGCGACCACTCGCCATCGTGGCAGGCGAGCAGGAAATTTTCCGGAATGTATTCGCCGATCAGGATCACCGGCGGCGCATCCATCGGAATGAGCCCGGCCGCATCGTGCAGGAGATCGTCGAGGCCGGCGAGAAATTTTGGCGCAAGGCCGAGACGTTCATGCCTGCTACGGCAGCCCTGCATCTGCCGGCGCATGAATTCGTCCCAGCGCGGCTCGATTTGCGCGAGCGGCCCGAGCGGAGCGCGCTGCACGGCCGCGATGGTCTCGCCGATCTGGCGCAGCACGCGCTCTTTCTGGTCTTCCGCTAGATGCGGCCACGCCTCCGAGCCGAGTGTTCCGGCAAGGCGCGTGATGACGAGAAAGGGCCAGCCGTCGCGCTCGCCTTCTGCGACGATCTCGGGAATCGGCAGGGAAAGGCGGCCCGCAAGCTGCGCCAGCGAACCGCGCTCGGAGACGAATTGCGCGCGCAACAGCGGCGGGAAGATCTTCAGGATCCGCTGCTCGTCGAGCCCGACGACGAGATTGGTCCCGGTCGAGAACACCTGCGGCGCGCGAGCTTCAAGGCCATGGCTGCGCGCGATGTCGATCGCGATCGGCAGCCACAGCCGTGGATCGGAACGCCAGACGCGAAAGCTTTCCGCGTCGGCGAAAACCGGCAGCGCCGACGATGCATCATCAGTCATCTGAGCGCGACCGGCACGACGTGCTTTTGAAGGCCGGCGCGTCTTGATTGGAGTAGGTTCACGCCAAGAACTCGGTGGACCTCTCCCGCTTGCGGGGGAGATCGGCGCGAAGCGCCGGGTGGGGGCTCTCTCCTCTTGGGGGTTCTCGATTGTGGAGACACCCTCTCCCCAGCCCTCCCCGCGAGCGGGGGAGGGAGCACACCTCCTTCGCGGCGACAGCCAGATCTAATCGTAACATGCCGCTACCGGTCCGGGCTCGCGCGCTCGAACTGGCGCAAGAGCTTATTGCCGCGCTCGACGGCGGAATCCAATGCCGCCTGTGCGTCCTTCTTGCCGGCAAAGGCCTGCTCCAGCTCGTCCTCGATCACGCCGCGGATCAGCACGAAGGAGCCGAGCCGGATGCCTTTGGAGTTCTGCGTCGGCTGGTGCAGCGTGATCTCCTCGAACGAGATCGACGAGCCCGGGTTGCGTTCGTAGAATCCTTGCGCGCGCGTCAGCTCGAACGCGGCGCGGGTGATCGGCAGATAGCCGGTGTTCTGGTGCCAGGCCGCCTGCACGCCGGGCTGCGACAGATAGGCGAAGAACCTCGCCACGCCCTTGTATTCGTCGCGCGGGCGGTCGCGCAGCACCCACAGCGTGGCGCCGCCGATGATCGAGTTCTGCGGCGCGTCCCTCACGTCCGGCCAGTACGGCATCATGCCGTAGCCGATCTCGAACTTCGAATTCGCCTTGATGTCGGCGCGCGTCGCCGAGGAGCCGATGAAGATGCCGCATTCGCCATTCTGAAAGCGCGGCTCGGCCGACTGCCCGCGGCCGCTGTAGTCGAACACCTTGTCCTTCTGCCACTCCGCGAGCTGGGCGATGTGATGCACCAGGGCTGCGTTGTTGATGGTCAATTCCGCATCCAGGCCGGCAAAGCCGTTGGTTCTGGTGGCAAGCGGAAGGTTGTGAAAGGCGGAGAAATTCTCGACATGAATCCAGGATGGCCAGGATGTGGTGAAGCCGCACACCGCGCCACGCTCGCGCAGGCGCTTTGCGGCGGCCCCGAGCTCGGGCCATGTCCGCGGCGGCTTCTCCGGATCGAGGCCGGCGTCGCGGAACATGGTCTTGTTGTAATAGAGGATCGGCGTCGACGCGTTGAACGGGAACGACAACAGATTGCCGGCGGCATCCGTATAGTAGCCGGAGACTGCCGGAAGGTAGACATCTGGCGCGAACGGCTCGTTCAGGTCGCGCATCAGGCTGTACACCGGATAGATCGCGCCCTTGGCCGCAGTCATGGTGGCGGTTGCGACCTCGTTGACCTGGACGATCGCGGGCTGGCCGCGCGAGCGGAAGGCGAAGATCGCCGCCGTCACGGTCTCGGTGTAATTGCCCTTGTAGCTCGGCACGATCCGATAGTCGGATTGCGCGGCGTTGAAATCAGTGGCGAGCTTCTCCAATTGCCGGCCGAGCTCGCCCGACATCGCGTGCCAGAGCTGAATATCGGTGGTGGCGCCTGCCGGCGAGGTCAGGGCGAGCACGGCAGCGGCGGCAAGGACTTGGACAAGGACTTGGACAAGGGCTTGGACAAGGGCTTGCAAGAGGCGCGAGGCTGACATCACGATTCGCTCATCCCGTCGGCTGCGAACAAAAAGGCGGCTTTCGCACATCCCGTGCTTAAGGCGCGGCACCTCCGGTTTCAACCGGGAATAAGGTTAAGACGCACCGCACAATCGACGGCCGCGACGGCCCGGGATGGCCTTCCCTTTACCATCTGCTAGATTGCATTGAACCTTTTCGTCCCGCCATAGACTCCATCACTGAGGGGTTGAGTGTGCCAGTGTTGAGCCGTGCCGAACTCTCGCGGACCGGGGTGGTTTTCGTCGTGCTTTTGTTCGCGATATGCGCGACGGAGGCGTTTGCGCGCGAATTTCGCGCCGCCGACACCCAGACCGAGGATTACCCCACCGTCCAGGCGCTGCGTTACATGGGCGCCCTGATCGCGGAGCGCACCGGCGGCCGGCACGAGGTGAAGGTGTTTCACTCCCGCCAGCTCGGCGAGGAGAAGGAAACGATCGAGCAGACCCGGGCCGGCGCGATCGACCTCAACCGGACCAACGTGGCACTGATCGGCAACTTCGTCCCGGCGATGAATGTGCTCGCCATGCCGTTCCTGTTCCGCTCCATCGAGCACATGCAGAAGGTGCTGGATGGTCCGATCGGCAGCGAGATCCTGGACAGCTTCGAGCCCTATGGCTTCGTCGGCCTCGCCTTCTACGATTCCGGCGCGCGCTCGATCTATAACGGCGTCCGGCCGGTGAAGGGTGTGGCTGATCTCAAGGGATTGCGGATCCGGGTGCAGCAGTCGGAGTTGATGAGCGAGATGATCCGCTCGCTGGGCGCCGAGCCGGTCGAACTGCCCTATGGGCAGGTGCTGACCGGGCTAGTGACCCATCTGCTCGATGGCGCGGAGAACAACTGGCCCTCCTTCGTGACGACGGATCATTACAAATATGCCGGCTACTACACGCTCACCGAACACACCATGAGCCCGGAGGTGCTGGTGATCTCGCTCAAGGCCTGGCAGAGCCTGACCGCCGACGACCGCAAGATCTTCAAGGAGGCCGCGCTGCGCTCAAGCCGCTTCATGCGCGAGAAATGGCGCGACCTCGACGAGCAGTCGCAGCACAAGGCGGAGGCTGCCGGCGTCACCATCGTTCGCGACGTCGACCGCAAGCCGTTCGAAGACGCGATGGCCCCGATCTACGCCAAGGCCGCGCGCGATCCCGCCGCGGCTGCGCTGATCGAACGCATTCGCAAGGTGGAGTGAGGCTTTTTGGCTGAGCCCGGACACAGCGAGCACGCGGACAGGCTACCCGGCCCGATCGGGCGGCTGCGCGCGCGCCTGGTCGGCATGCTGCGGGCGGTGCCGATCCGCTGGCGCATCCTGTCGATCGCCGGGCTCAACTCCGCCGTGGTGGTGGTGCTGGTCGGGCTGATCTGGAACGGCTCGCAGGTGCTGGGCTCGGCCTGGGACGACGTGCGCCAGGTGCGCGAGTCCGACAAGATCCTGGCGCTGCTCGAAAGCGAGACCGGGCGGCTGCAGAACCTGATCCACCGCTACATCAACCAGCCGAGCCCGGACCTGTTCGCCGAAATCCTGCTGCTGCGCGAGGCCGTGCTGGGCACGCTGACCAACCGCGCCGCCAAGGACCCGATGCTGGCTGGTTCGGTCGAGGAGCTCGAGCGCACCACCGAGCGCTTCCTCAACGGCTTCGGCGAGCTGCGCAGCGTGCAGGCGACCATTGCCAAGACCTATGAGGAGCAGGTGCAGGGTCCGGCCAAGGACATGGCGGGCCTCTATTCCATCATCGAAGGCGCCACCGGTCACCGCGACGCGCTGATCTGGCCCTCGCTCGGCAAATCCCGCGAGGCCTTTACCGCGATGCTGGTCGCGGCGAATTCATATTATTTGTCGCTGTCACCGGCCGCCGCCGACGACGCGCGCCGCAACACCGAGACGATCGAGAAGACCATCCCGGTGATGATCGATCTCGCCGACAACGACCTGCAGCGCATGGCGCTGCAGAAGCTGGCGGCGCGCACCACCGCGATGCGCGAGGGCTTTGCCAAGCTGTCCGAGCAGCTCACGAGCCGCACCGAGCTGCTCCGCAACACGATCGACGCCAGCCAGGCCGAGGCGATCGGCGCGATCGACGATCTCTCGACCAAGATGCGCCAGCGCGAGCAGAAGGCACAGGAGACCTTCGACCGCACGCTGGCGGACATTTCGCGGCGGGTGCTGTCGATCGCCGTGATCTTCCTCGGCATCATCCTCACCGCCGGCGTGCTGATCGCGCTGTCGATCCGGCTGCCGCTGCAGCAGATCATGACCGCGATGCGCGCGATCACGATGGGCGATCTCGACCGCGAGGTGCAGGGCATCAAGGCGCGCGACGAGGTCGGCGCCATGGCGCGCGCGGTGGAGGTGTTCCGCGAGAACGCGATCGCCAAGCGCAATGCCGAGGACGAGCTGCGCGCGTCCAAGGAGAAGGCCGAGAGCGCGCTGCTCGAGCTCAACACCGCGCAGCAGAACCTGATCGATGCCGAACGGCTCGCCGCGCTCGGCGGGCTCGTTGCCGGTGTCGCCCACGAGGTCAACAACCCCATCGGCATCAGCCTCACCGTTGCCTCCAGCTTCGCCCGGCGCAGCGAGATCTTCGAGGCGCAGCTCAAGGGCGACGGCGGTTTGCGCCGCTCGCAGCTCGAGGAGTTCGTGCAGGCCTCGCGTGATGCCTCGCAGCAGCTCGTCGCCAACCTCACGCGCGCCGGCGAGCTGATCCAGTCGTTCAAGCAGGTCGCGGTCGACCGCTCCCATGCCGAGCGGCGGCAGTTCTCCCTCAACGAGGCCACCGATCAGATCATCGCGAGCCTGCGCCCCGTCCTGAAGCGCTCGCCGATCACGCTCAAGGTCGACGTGCCCGAGGGACTCTTGCTCGACGGCTATCCCGGCTCCTACGGCCAGATCCTGACCAACCTCTTCCTCAACGCCGCCAACCACGCCTTCGCCGACGGCCGCGCCGGCACGATCTCGATCTCGGCGCGGCCGCGCGGGGCCGACGACATCGAGATCATCTTCGCCGATGACGGGGCCGGCATGACGCCCGACGTGCAGCGGCAGGCCTTTGACCCTTTCTTTACCACCCGGCGCAATGAAGGCGGCACGGGCCTCGGCCTGCATATCGTCTATAACCTGGTGACCCAGCAGCTCGGCGGGCGGATGATGCTGGAATCCAAGCCGGGACAAGGCACTACTTTCCGGATTATCATGCCGCGGGTCGCCAAGGGCGGCGCGCAAAGCACAGAGACTGACGGGACTTCTCAATGGCCGAACAGGACGATGTCCTCCACCTGATCGACGATACCGGTACCGCGTCGGAGGATACCAGCGCCCGGAAATGGAAGATCGCCGTCATCGACGACGATCCGGCCGTGCATGACGGCACCCGCTTTGCGCTGTCCGATTACAGCCTCAACGGCCAGAGCCTGGAGATCCTCTCCGCCTATTCCGCGGCGGAAGGTCGCAAGCTGATGCGCGAGCACGGCGACATCGCCGCGGTGCTGCTCGACGTCATCATGGAGACGGACGTCGCGGGTCTCGAGCTGGTTGAATTCATCCGCAACGAGATCAGGAACGAGACCGTGCGCATCATCCTGCGCACCGGCCAGCCCGGCCAAGCGCCCGAGCGGCGCGTGATCGTGCAGTACGACATCAACGACTACAAGGCCAAGACCGAGCTCACCGCCGACAAGCTGTTCACCTCGCTGACCGCGGCGCTGCGCTCCTACCAGCAGCTCGAGCGCATGGTGCAGACACGGCGCGGGCTCGAGATCATCATCGATGCGGCCTCGACGCTCTACGACTTCAAGTCGATGCAGCGCCTCGCCGAGGGCGTGCTGACCCAGCTCGCCTCGCTGCTCAATGTCGACTGCGCCGGAATACTGGTCCTGCGCGACAATGGCGGATCGGACGCCGAGCTCTCGGTGCTCGCCGGCAGCGGCTGCTACAGCCGCTTCATCGGCACGACCTCGTCGAAGGCGCTCGATCCCGACCTGCGCGCGCTGGTGGAGGCCGCGTTCCAGCGCCGCAAGAACGAATTCGCCGACCATCGCAGCGTCATCTATTTGCGCACCGGCTCTGGCCGCGAGGTCGTCGTGCTGCTGCAGGCCGAGCGCGAGCTGTCCGAGACCGACCGCTCGCTGGTCGAGATCTTCTCCAGCCGGCTCTCGATCGCCTTCGACAACGTGATCCTCTATCAGCAACTCCAGGACGCCAATACGCAGCTCGAGGACCGCGTCGCCCAGCGCACCCGCGCGCTGATGCAGGCCAACCGCCGCCTCTCGGCGCAATGGCTGCGGCTGCAGCGCGCCAACGGCTTCAAGAACGAGATTCTCGGCACGGTCGCCCACGACCTGAAGAATCCGCTCGGCGTCATCCTCGGCCGCACCGAGATGCTGAAGGAGCTGATCTCGACCGGCGCCTCCGAAGCTGGCGTGATCTCCCAGGTCGACCACATCCGCGACGCCACCAAGCGGCTGACCACGATGGTCGATCATCTGATCTCGGACGCGATGGCCGATGCCTTCGACATCACCATCCGCCGCGAGCCGGTCGACGTCGCCGCGCTGGTCCAGGAGGTTGCCGAGGCCAACCAGCCGCTCGCCGTCAACAAGCAGCAGGCGATCAGCGTCATCGCGCCGCCCAACATCGTCACCATGTGCGACACCGATCGCATCCGCGAGGCGATCGACAATCTCATCAGCAATGCGATCAAATACAGCCCGATCGGCGGCAAGATCGCCGTGGAGGTCACGCATGAGGGCCATGACACCGTCGTCCGCGTCACCGACGAGGGCGCCGGCCTGTCGCCGGAGGATCTCGGCCGCCTGTTCGGCCGGTTCCAGCGGCTGTCGGCCAAGCCGACCGCGGGCGAGAGCTCGACGGGCCTTGGGCTTTCCATCGTCAAGCGTATTATCGACATGCATGGTGGCGAGGTCACCGCCGAGAGCGACGGCCCCGGCAGCGGATCGACCTTCACCATCACGCTGCCCGCGACCGAAATGCCCTGATCTGAATGCCAGGATCTGAATGATATGACCCAGAGCCAGCACATCATGATCGTCGACGACGAGGCCCCGGCCCGGGAAATGGTCGGCGATTACCTCAAGATGCACGGCTTCAACGTGACGCTGTGCGACGGCGGCAAGAGCCTGCGCACGGCGATCGAGGGCGGCATGCCCGATCTCGTCGTGCTCGATCTCAACATGCCGGAGGAAGATGGGCTCTCGATCATCCGCGACCTGAAGAGCCGCATCAACGTGCCGGTGATCATGCTCACGGCGACGGCGAGCCCGATCGACCGCGTCGTCGGGCTCGAGCTCGGCGCCGACGACTACGTGGCAAAGCCCTGCGAGCTGCGCGAATTGATGGCGCGCATCCGCTCGGTGCTGCGGCGGAGCACGCCGGTGAAAGCAGCGGCGACGGAAGCCGCGGCGGCGAAATCGGACAAGGATCAATTGGTGCGCTTCGGCACCAAATGGCTCGACCTCGAAGCGCAGGCGCTCCGCGATGACGAGGGCAACGAGCATCCGCTGACCGCGTCCGAGTTCGGGCTTTTGAAAGTGTTCGCGGCCAATCCGAAGCGCGTGCTGTCGCGCGAGCGTCTGCTCGAATTGGCCAATGCGCGCGATGCCGAAGCCTTCGACCGCGCCGTCGACCTCCGCATCATGCGCATCCGCCGCAAGATCGAGCCCGATCCGACAAAGCCCGCCGTGATCCGCACCATCCGCGGCGGCGGCTACCTGTTCTCGCCGGCGGGCGAGAAGGCGTAAGGGGCGCAGGCGCAGGCAACACCCTCTGCCGTCGTCCCGGCCTGCGCGGCTCTAATTGCGGCCTCGTCAAACGCAAGACCCCAAATTTCGTTCCGCCCAGTCCAAATCCGCACTACCGTATTTTCCGTACATTGAAATTGCACGGTTTTTTGTCCCGAATGTTTCGTCGCGCGGCTTGCGACGAAACAATTTGGCGGCGCACGAAACCATTTTCCGCTTGTCGCGCAGACGTCCCGAAACGCTGGCTCTTTAACACTTTGGTCCAAGGAAACGCCGCTCGGTTGCGGCGCTACGGGGAGCCAGTCATGCAGAACGTCGTCGCCATCAACGCCGAAGCCAGCCAGAGCATCATTGCTGCTCAGGCGACCTCGGACGACATGCTTCTGGAAAGCATCGCCGACGGCAACCGGACGGCCATGCACATTCTCTACTGCCGGCATAATGTGCGGGTGTACCGCTTCATCCTGCGCATCGTGCGCGACGCCACCGCGGCCGAGGACCTCGTCAGCCAGGTCTTCCTGGACGTGTGGCGGACCGCCGGACAATTCCAGGGCCGCTCACAGGTCTCGACCTGGCTGCTCTCGATCGCCCGCTTCAAGGCCCTGACCGCGATGCGCCAGCGCCGTTTCGAGGACATCGACCAGGACGACGTGCGCGAGATCCCCGACGAGGCCGACACGCCCGAGACCTCGCTCGACCGCAGCGACACCAGTGCGATCCTGCGCGCCTGCGTGGCGAAACTGTCGCCCGCGCATCGCGAGATCATCAACCTCGTCTACTACCATGAGAAGTCGGTGGAGGAGGTCGGTGCGATCATCGGCATCCCGCAGAGCACGGTGAAGACGCGGATGTTCTACGCCCGCAAGCAGCTGGCCGACTTGCTTAAGGGCTGCGGCGTCGACCGCTTCGCGGCGTAAAGAATTTAGATTTCAATGGGATAGGACCACGGATTCGGCCCTATCCCGGACACGGAAGTGTTACCGCCGGCGAAACAATTGAAACAAAGCACGACATCAGGCGGAAAAACTTCGGCCCTATAAAGCTCACATACGGTTTTGGTTAAACCTCCCAAGGACCTCCAACGACCCGGACGGGATGCCCCCCTCCTCCGGGTCGTTTTCTGTTTGAGGTCAGGTTCTTGCCGCGCGCTCCGGGCGATGCAAAGCATCGTCCCGTGCGCGGCGGGTGAGGGTTCTCTCCTCTTCGGGAGTGTCCCATTGGGGAATCACCCCCACCCCCGGCCATCCCCCGCAAGCGGGAGAGGGGGAGCACCGTCGTCGTGGCCCGCACCTTCGTCACGAATGCGTGACGCTGCGTAACGATGCCCGGCCTCCTCGCGAAACGACCTAGTGACCCCTTCGCGAGTGGCCTGATGCTCGAACTGATCTTCGCTGTGCTTGCCGGCATCCTCACCATCGCCGCGCCATGCACGCTGCCGATGCTACCGATCCTGCTCGGCGCCTCGATCGGCCGCACCTCGCATCTGCGCCCCGCGATGATCGCGCTCGGCTTCGTCGTCTCGTTCTCCGCAACCGCACTGCTGCTCGGCGCGCTCACGCGGCTGTTCGATTTCGACCCCAACGTGCTGCGCTCGGCTGCGGCGATCCTGCTGCTCGGCTTTGGCCTGTTGATGCTGTGGCCGGCACCGTTCGAATGGCTCTCGATCCGGCTCAATGCCTGGCTCGATCTCGGCTCATCCAGCGCCGCGCAGCGTGCGGGCGCGCTCGGCGGGCTCGTGCTCGGCACCACGCTGGGCCTGGTCTGGACGCCCTGCGCCGGCCCCGTGCTCGGCTCGATCCTGACGCTGGTCGCGACGTCGAAGAACCTGTCCTGGGCCGGCACGCTGCTGGTGGCCTACGCCATCGGCGCTGCCATTCCGATGCTGGCGATCGCCTATGGCGGGCAGGCCGCGACCACGCGCGTGCGCAGCCTCGCGCGCATCTCGCCGCGCCTGCAGCAGGGCTTCGGCGTCGTCGTGATCGCCTTCGCCGTCGCGGCCTATTTCCAATACGACACGCTGATCGTGGCGTGGCTCACCGGCTTCTACCCCGCCGGCCAGATCGGCCTGTGATCAACCATTGCCTACCGGAGGAAGCTTCCATGTCTCTCAAACTGCTCGCCGTATCTGCAGCGCTGATCGGCTTCACCGTGACCGGCGCCGTCATCCCCGGCATCTGCGACGAGGCCGCAAGCGCGACGCCGATCGTCACCGCGGCCGCAACGCAGGCGACCGCGCCCGAGTTCACCGGCATCAGCAACTGGTTCAACTCCAAGCCGCTCAACATCGCCGATCTCCGCGGCAAGGTCGTGCTGGTCGATTTCTGGACCTATGGCTGCGTCAACTGCGTCAACACCCTGCCGCACGTCACCAAGCTCTATGCCAAATACAAGGACAAAGGGCTGGTCGTGGTCGGCGTGCATACGCCGGAATTTCCGTTCGAGCGGTCGGCGTCCAATGTGCAGGCCGCGCTGAAGCGCCACGGCATCACCTATCCGGTGGCCCAGGACAACGACTCCCGGACCTGGAACGCCTACCGCAACCAGTATTGGCCGGCGCAATACGTCATCGACCAGAGCGGCAAGATCGTCTTCCAGCATGAAGGCGAAGGCAGCTACGACGAGATCGACCGGACGGTGGCGAAGCTGCTGAACGCCAGCAGCTGAGGCCGCGCGGACACCGCGGCTGGTTCCTGCTGTAGCCGTTGCTGCTTGACTCCACGGATACGTCCGTGGAGTTTCGTGCCGACGGAATCAGCCGCCCGCAATGGACGACGCGCCCACCAGCAACGACATTCGCCTTCGTGAAGGCGCCTCGATCGCGCAGCGGCTGGTCATGGCCGGTTTTGCGGCGGCCGTTGCCCTCTGCTTCACGCCAGGCCTGTTCACGCACGACTATTTGGAAGTCATCATCTCGGTGGCCGCGCTCCTTTTGGGGGCCGCGTTCATCGGCGGTGTCATGCTTGCACCGGCGGTGGTGTGGATCATCACGCCGAATGAAATCCTGATCGGGCGACAGAGCCCCTTCGGACGGCTCCGCAGCCGGATCGTCGCGAAGAACGACATAGCGGAACTGGGGGTCCCCAGAAGCAAGGTTTCCAAGGCGCGCTTCCATCTCGTCTTCACGCTTGTCTCGGGCGAGCGCCTGACGTCCCCGCCGATCTCCGACGTCACGCATGTCCGTGAAACCGTTAGCCGGATCGCCACGCAGTTCGGCGTTCCCAATGTCGAGACACCGGTCAATCCGCTCGATGCCACCAATCCCGAGATGCACCTTGGCGAACCGGTCGAGCCGTTTTCCACCAGAGACGTTCGGATCGTGGCATCGATCGTGGTCGGATTGTCCGTCGTTCCCTACGCCTACAAGTTCTGGCGTGGTCTGTCGCCCGGCCCGGTCGACATCATGCTGCTGCCGATTGGTGCGATCGCCGCGTACGCCGTGCACCGATACGCCAATCTCGTGACCGGCGCCTTCTGGATCATCCGGCAAGGGGATATTCGCGTCGAACGCTTATGGGGCGACGGCAAGCTGCGCGCGGACCACATCGAGGGGCACGACGTCGAGGCGATCACGGTCGAGCGCCGCGGCCGATCCGAGGACGAGCACTGCATCATCGTGATCAGATTGCGGTCCGGACAAAGGTTTCGCAGCCCCCGCATCGGCTCGCGAAACGAGGCGCGCGCCGTGGGCGCCGAAATCGTCCGGCGGCTCGGGATCGAGCCTGAGAACAGCCAGATCTGACAGCCCTCTGCCCGCCGTTGAGGTTGTAGCCACTGCTTTTCGCGCCATGCCCCCATTTCATGGCATTGAGACATGTCAAAAAACCAAAGTATTCTCGTGACATACCAGCCGGGCGCGCCATCAACTTGCCATGAACTTGCCCCTGAGATTTGATGGTTCCGAATGATTTGCGCTGTGGCAGCGGGGAGAGCTTTGACATGACGGATTTTCGTCGCCTGACCGGGATATTCATCACAGCCGTTGGCCTGGCCCTCACCACCTCCCTGGTCACCTCATCCGCCTTCGCCCAGCAGCCCGATCGCGGCGACGAGCCGGGCCTGATCGCCGATGACGCCTACCAGCTCGATCCGGAATGGCAGAAGCAGGTCGTCTATTTCCGCACCACCGAAGCGCCGGGCACGATCATCGTCTCGACCGCCGAACGCCACCTTTATCTGGTGCAGCCCGGCGGGCGCGCGATCCGCTACGGCATCGGCGTCGGCCGTGACGGTTTCCAGTGGCAGGGGCTGGTGACCATCACCAACAAGAAGGAATGGCCGGACTGGACGCCGCCGCCGGAGATGATCCAGCGCCAGCCCTATCTGCCGCGCTTCATGGCCGGCGGCCCCGGCAATCCGCTCGGCGCCCGCGCCATGTATCTCGGCACCACCGTCTACCGCATTCACGGCACCAACCGTCCCGACACGATCGGCACCAAGGTGTCATCGGGTTGCTTCCGTCTCGTCAATAACGACGTCGCCGATCTTTATGACCGCGTCCCGGTCGGGACCAAGGTGGTCATCCGGCAGAAGCCCGAACTCTGAGGGTTATGGTTTGAGCATGATCCGCCTCCGGATCATGCTCCTCCCTCCGTCCAAATTCCTTTTCCCGATTATTTCGAGAGAGAGACATCATGCGCACATTTCGAGGCGGCCTGCTGATCGGGCTCGCGGTCGCCGTACTGGTCGGCGTCCTCGCGGTCATCTACGAGTTCTACGACACCCGTACGCTGAAGCGCACGGTCCGGCGCGGCGAGGTGCTGTGCGGCGTCAACAAGGGCCTGCCGGGCTTCTCGATTCCCGACGACAAGGGCAACTGGACCGGCTTCGACGTCGATTTCTGCCGCGCGGTTGCGGCGGCGATCTTCAACGATCCGAGCAAGGCGAAGTTCGTTCCGCTCGACGCCAGCGAGCGCTTCAAGGAATTGCAGAGCCGGAAAGTCGACATCCTCTCGCGCAACTCGACCTGGAGCATGGCGCGCGAGCTCGACTACGACCTCTATTTCCCGGCCGTCGCCTATTACGACGGCGCGGGCTTCATGGTGCCGCGCTCGCGCAACAAGGAAACCTCGCTGGACCTGACCGGCAGCAAGGTCTGCGTGCAAGCCGGCACCACGACGCTGCTCAACCTCACCGACTACTTCCGTGCCAACAACATGAAGTATGAAGAGGTGAAGTTCGACAAGCTGGACGACGTCGTGAAGGCCTACGACACCGGCAAGTGCGACACGCTGACCGCCGACGTCTCCCAGCTCTACGCGCTGCGCCTGAACCTCTCCAAGCCGGGCGACCACATGATCCTGCCCGACATGATCTCCAAGGAGCCGCTCGCCCCCGTCGTGCGCCAGCGCGACGACGACTGGATGATGATCGTGAAGTGGACACTCTACGCGATGATCAATGCCGAAGAGCTCGGCGTCAGCTCGGAGAACATCGACGAAGCCCTGAAGTCGAAGAAGCCCGAGGTGATGCGGCTGGTCGGCACCGAAGGCAATTACGGCGAGCAGCTCGGCCTCACCAAGGACTGGGCCGTGCGCATCATCCGCAACGTCGGCAATTACGGCGAGATGTATGAGCGCAATATCGGCGAGAAGTCCAAGCTGAAGATCCCGCGCGGCATGAACCAGCTCTGGAACGCCGGCGGGGTGCAGTACGCACCGCCGATGCGGTAGGCGGTCTTTCGGCCGTCATTGCGAGGAGCGAAGCGACGAAGCAAGCCAGAGTCTTTCCGCGGAGACAGTCTGGATTGCTTCGCTTCGCTCGCAATGACGAGCTAATGGCACGACCTCTCCACTCTCAGCCGTCATCGCCCGGCTTGTGCGCAATTGCGCACTGGAGCGGGCGATCCAGTATTCCAGAGACGTCGGAGGTACACGGAAAAGCCGCGGCGTACTGGATCGCCCGGTCAAGCCTGGCGATGACAACTACCTTTGTACAACTTCAGACTGCTCCCTCCCCTCATCCTGAGGAGCGCGGAACGCGCGTCTCGAAGGATGAAGGCCGAGGTGCGAGAGCCGGGCCTTCATGGTTCGAGACGCCGAAGGGCGCGGCTCCTCACCATGAGGGGATAGAGCTCAATGCGGGGATGGAGCTCAATACCCCCGCGCCCGCGCGAGTTGCTCGGTGTGGTAGTTGGCGTCGCCGAACAGTTCCTCGCAGACCCGCGCGCGCTTCATGAAGAAGCCGATGTCGAACTGGTCGGTCATGCCCATGCCGCCATGCATCTGCACGCCTTCCTGCACCGCGCGCGTCGCGGTGGTGCCGGCGCGGGCCTTGGCGACCGCGACGGCTGACGCGGCGTTGGCGACATCGGTGTCGAGCGCCTGCAGCGCCTTCATCACGGCGGCGCGGGTGATCTCGATGTCGACATAGAGCTGCGCCGCGCGGTGCTGCAGCGCCTGGAATTCACCAATCAGCTTGCCAAACTGCTTGCGCTGCTTCAGGTACTCCGTGGTGCGGCCGAACAGCTCGTCGCTGAGGCCGACCATCTCGGAGGCCACCGCGCCGCGGCCGATGTCGAGCACGCCGTCGAGCAGGCCGGCGCCCTGATCGACCTCGCCGAGCACGCTGTCGGCATTGATCTCGACATTGGCAAGCTCGATCCGCGCCGCGTTGTGCGAGTCCACCATGATGGTGCGCTCGACCGCAACGCCCTTGGCGTGCGGATTGACCAGGAACAGCGTCAGCCCTTCGCGTTCCCCGGCCGAGCCCGCGGTGCGCGCTGCGACGATCATGAGGTCGGCGACATGGCCATCGACGACCAGCGCCTTGGCGCCGGAGAGCTTGAAGCCGTTGCCCGCGCGCACGGCCTGCAGGTTGGTCTGCAGCGGGCGGTGTTTTGCGCCCTCGTCGACCGCGAGCGTGGCGAGCAGCGAGCCATTCGAGATCTTCGGCAAAAATTCCGACTTCTGCGCGGCATTGCCGCCGCGGTTCAGCGCCGAGGCCGCGACGACGCTGGTCGCGAAGAACGGCGAGGGCATCAACGTGCGGCCGATCTCCTCCATCACCACGCCGGCCTCGACAAAGCCGAGACCGCTGCCGCCGAACTCTTCCGGCACGAGCAGGCCGGCAAAGCCCATCTCGGCGAAGGACTGCCAAAACTCCTTGGAGAAGCCGGTCGGATCCTTGGAGTCGCGCAGGTGGCGCAGATGCGACACCGGCGCCTTGTCGCTGATCAGCCCGCGCGCTGAGTCGCGGAGCATCGATTGTTCTTCGGTGAGGACGAGGGCCATGGTGTGTTTCCGATCAACGTTCTATTTGTTCTTCGTCATTCCGGGATGGCCCGAAGGGCCAGGCCCGGAATCCATACTCCCGATTGGTGGTTATGGATTCCGGGCTCGCCGCTCCCGCGGCGCCCCGGAATGACAGGCTGCAAAAGTGTGCCTCACGCCCCCGGCAGATCGAGGATGCGCTTGGCGACGATGCCGAGCATCACTTCGCTGGTGCCGCCCTCGATCGAATTGGCCTTGGTGCGCAGCCAGGCACGCGGGCGGGCGCCCTGCTTCGAGCGCTCGCTCTCCCACTCCAGCGCATCGACGCCGCCGGCCGACATCAGGATCTCGTAGCGGCGCTTGTTCAGCTCGGTGCCGTAATATTTCATCGCCGAGGAGAACGCCGGATGCGCCTGCCCCGCCTTGGCGAGATCGACCGCGCGCTCGGCGCAGGCCGCAAGTGCGGCTTCATCGACATCGAACGTTGCGATCTGGCCGCGCAGTATCGAATCATCCAGGCGCCCCTGTGCATCGGTGCCGACCGAGTCCGCCGCGATCTGGCCGAGCGGGCGGCCGACGCCGCGTTCGCCCATGCCCGAGATCATCGCGCGTTCGTGCTGCAGCAGGTATTTCGCGACGTCCCAACCGCGGTTGACGGTGCCCACCACATGCGACTTCGGCACGCGGACATTGTCGAAGAAGGTCTCGCAGAACGGCGAGTAGCCGGAGATCAGGAGGATCGGCTTGGTCGACACGCCCTTCGAGGTCATGTCGAACAGGATGAAGCTGATGCCGTCGTGCTTCTTCGCCGCGGGATCGGTGCGCACCAGGCAGAAGATCCAGTCGGCGTAGTTCGCATAGGACGTCCAGATCTTCTGGCCGGTGATGACGAAATCGTCGCCATCGCTCTCGGCGCGGGTCTGCAGCGAAGCGAGATCGGAGCCGGCATTCGGCTCGGAATAGCCCTGGCACCAGCGGATCAGACCCGCGGCGATGTTCGGCAGATGCTCCCGCTTCTGCGCCTCGGTGCCGTACTTGAGCAGCGCCGGCCCGAGCATCCAGATGCCGAAGCTCGACAGCGGCGGCCGCGCACCGATTCGTCCCATCTCCGCGCGCAGCACCTTGTGCTCGGCAGCACTCAAGCCGCCGCCACCATATTCCTTCGGCCAGTCCGGCACGGTCCAGCCCTTGTCGCGCATGCGCTCGAACCAGATGCGCTGCGGCTCGGACGAGAACTTTGCGTTGCGTCCGCCCCAGAACACGTCGGTGTCGGCTGTGGCAGGCTTGCGCATCTCGGGCGGGCAATTGGCCTCGAGCCAGGCGCGCGTCTCGCCGCGGAATGTCTCGAGTTTGGCCGTCTCGGAATCTGTGGTCCTAGAGTCGCTCATGGGTCGTTTCCATCAGTCAAAATCGACTTGTTGCTGGCGACTCTGGGCCATCGCACCGCGGAATTCAACCACTTCCGTATCCGCCGACTACTCACGCCATTGGGCATCAGGCTATAATCGCAGCGACGGCGACGCCTAAAAACAAAGAGGAAACAACGATGCGCCTGAAACTACTTTCGCCTGGCGAAATGAGCGACAACCAGCGGCAGACCTATGAGGAATCGATTGCCGGAAAACGCGGCAAGCCGCCGGCGCCGATGATGGCCTGGCTGAGCAGCCCCGACATGGCCCGCCACGCCACGCGGCTCGGTGAGGTCCTGCGCTTCGATACGGTATTTCCCGCAAAACTCTCGGAGATCGCGATCCTGGTGACGGCGCGGCACTGGACCGCGCACTACGAGTGGTATGCCCACAAGCGCCTCGCGCTTCAGGGCGGAATGAAGCCGGAGATCATCGAAGCGATCCGCGATCGCCGCACGCCGGAGTTCGACGATCCCAAGGCTAAGATGATCTACGACGTCGCGAAGTCGCTGCATGAGGGCCACGGCCTCGAACTGGGCCTCTATGATGAGGCGGTGAACGTGCTCGGCGAACGCGGGCTCGTCGAGGTGATCGGGCTGTGCGGCTACTACACGCTGGTGTCGATGACGCTGAACACGTTCGAGTTCGGTCTGCCAGAGGGCGAGGTGTCGGAGCTGTCCTAGTTGCGCATCCGGAAACGCTGGGTTTCGGGATAGGCTGGTAGCACTGTCCCGAAGCCTGCCCTATGTGGAGTTGGTCAACGGAGCAGCCACATGTCGCAAAATCCAGCCGTCAATGCCGGCACCAGGATCGGTCACGTTCACCTCAAGGTCGCCGATCTCGATCGCGCGCTCGGCTTCTATTGCGGCGTGCTCGGCTTCGAACTGATGCAGCGGATGGGCTCCGGTGCCGCCTTCATCTCGGCCGGCGGCTATCACCACCACATCGGGCTCAACACCTGGGAAAGCAAGGGCGGCTCACCGCCACCGTCCGGCACGACCGGGCTCTATCACACCGCGATCCTGTATCCGACCCGTCCCGCGCTCGCCGATGCGTTGCACCGCGTGCTCTCGGCCGGCATCGCGCTCGACGGCGCCAGCGATCACGGTGTCAGCGAAGCGCTCTATTTGCGCGATCCCGACGAGAACGGCGTCGAGCTGTATTGGGACAAGCCCAGGGAGAAATGGCCGTTCGGGCCGGACGGCAAGCTCGCGATGTTCACCAAGCGGCTGGATCTCGATAATTTGTTGAAGCAGCGGGAGGCGTAAGCACCGCTGAGTCCGTAGGGTGGGTTAGCGAAGCGTAACCCACCACTTCTCTCGCAACCGGAGGGAAAAGAGGTGGGTTACGCCTTCGGCTAACCCACCCTACGAAGTCTTACGCGCGTTGCCACCGCGCATCATGATCAGCGCCGCGGCGACCACCTCCAGCGCGATGCAGACGTAGAACGGCAGCGCGTAGCCGCCGGAGAGATCGCGCAGGAAGCCGACGACACCGGGACCGAATGCATAGGTGACCTGGTTGATCGCGGTGTTGAGGCTGATCAACACGCCGAAGCGGCGCGAATCGAACTCCTGCTGCACGATCAGCGACGGCAACGTGATGAGGTTGCCGACGGAGAAGCCGAACACCGCGCAGGCGGCAATGAGCACGTAATCATTGTGCAGGTTGATCACGACGAGGAGCGCCGCCGCCTGGCTGAGGAACGACAGCGCGGACGCCAGCCGCTGGTTGAGGCGGTCGATCACCATCGAGAACAGCACGCGGCCGACCACCGCCATCGCCGTCAGCACTGCGACGGCGACTGCCGCACGCTCGCGCCCGATCACGGGATCGAGGAACGAGATCAGGTGCACGATGAAGCCGACCTGCGCGAACAGCACCAACGCGAAGGCAGTGGTGACCGTGAGAAAGCCGACATCGCGCAGCGCTTCTTTTCGGATCTGCGCCGGTGATTGCGGTTTTGCGCCGGCCGCCACGTGCCAGCCGTGGCGGTCGGGCGGATGGCCGACGACGATCAGGATCACCGGCAGGAGCAGCACCAGCATGGCACCGGACGCGGCGAACATCGCGCTCGCGAAGCCGACATGGCCGATCATGGTCACCAAGAGCGGCACGCCGGCGATGCCGCCGAAGCTGGCGCCATTGAGCGCCAGGCTGATCGCCATGCCGCGCTTGTGGTCGAACCACAGGCTGATCGTGTTGGTGATCATGGCGAGACTGGTCCCGGCCCAGCCGAAGGCGAGCAGGGCGTCCGCAAGATAGAGCTGCCAGGGCTCGCGCACCGCGCCGATCGCAATTGCTGCGGCCGCCATTGCCAGCGTGCCGGCGATCAGGCTGCGCCGCGGCCCGTATTTTCGGATCGCCTCGCCGACGAAGACGACCAGCAGCGCGCCGAACAGATAGAAGAACGTGGTGCCCGAAGAGATCAGCGAAGCCGACCAGCCATGCGCGCGCTGGAGCTCGGCGACGTAGACGCTCTGCCCGTAGAAGCCGAGCCCCCAGCCGAATGTCGCGAGCAGAAAGCAGACCGCGACGATGCGCCAGCCCTCGTAGCGCAAGGAGGATTCGATCGTAGGGTGTCGAGGGCTGTCCAGCATTGTCGCTTTGTTTTGTTTCCTCCGTCATGCCCGGGCTTGCCGGCTTCGCTGAAGCTACGCCGGCCTAGCACCGAAAGCCCGGCGAAGCCTTGGCGGAGCCGGGTCCCGGGCATCCACGTTCTTCGATCCGCACTAAAGACGTGGATGGCCGGGACAATTGGCGTGAAGACGCGCTTCGCGCTTTAGCCCGGCCATGACGACACCGATTAACAACCTTCGCAAGGCGAACGCTTCGATGCAAATCGAAGCATCAACGCTGCTGACAGACTCCTGCCAGTCTCAGATCGCGTCAGGGAACTCGCCCATGGCCGCCTCCAGCCGTTCCTTGCGACGGCGGGCCCAGGAGGCGAGCGAGAGGACGACGAGGCCGAGCAGGACCGGCGGGAACACCACCATGTTCACGGCCGACCAGCCATAATTCGCGAGCAACTGGCCGGAGGAGAACGAGCCGATCGCCATCATGCCGAACACCAGGAAATCGTTGAAGGCCTGCACCTTGTTGCGCTCCTGCGGACGGTGCGTCTCCAGCACCAGCGCGGAGGCGCCGATGAAGGAGAAATTCCAACCGACGCCGAGCACGATCAGCGTGGCCCAGAAATGCATCGCGGTGATGCCGGAGAGGCCGATCGCAGCCGCGCCCGCTTCCAACAGCAAACCGGCGGCGACGATCTTCGGCGCGCCGAAGCGAGCGATCAGCGAGCCCGTGAAGAAGCTCGGCCCGTACATGGCGACGATGTGCCATTGAATGCCGAAATTAGAATCGCTGACGCTGAGCCCGCAGAGCTTCATGGCGAGCGGCGCCGAGGTCATCACCAGGTTCATCATGGGATAGGCGATGACACCGCACAGCGCTGCAGCGATGAAGCGCGGCTGGGTCACGATGCGGATCAGCGGCCGCCCGCCATGCAGATCAGCCGCCGCCGGCTTCGGAATGTCGACGCCGGCGACGATACCCATCGCCACCAGCGCGACCGCGGCCTGGATCACGAAGCTGAACGCGAACAGATAAGGCGGCCAGACGTCCATGGTCCATTGCACGAGTTGCGGACCGAGCACCCCGGCGAACACGCCGCCGGCCATCACCCAGGACACAGCTTTCGGCCGGTAGGCGGCACTGGCGCCATCGGCCGCGGCAAAACGATAAGACTGCGCCACCGCGCCATAGAGGCCGCCGAGGAAGGTCGCGAGGCAAAACAGCGGAAACGAGGCGTGCAGGATCGCGAACGCGCCGAGCAGGCCGGTGAGCGCGCCGCAGGCGGTGCCGATGATGAACGCAACGCGGCGGCCGAAGCGGCGCGAGATCGCGCCGGTCGGCAGGGTGCCGGCAGCGAGCCCGAGCACATACATCGACAGCGGCACGGTCGCGAGCGACATGTCGGGCGCGAGCGTCGCGCCGACGATCGAGCCGGTGGCGAAGATCACCGCGGAGTTGGCACCGGTCAGGGCCTGCGCGGCCGCAAGGCGCACCACATTGGCACGGACGCGGACGTCGTCGGCGATCTCGTCGGCTGAAGTCACATCTAGCATCGGCATTTCCGCCCGAGGGCTTGGTTGATTCCCGGCACTATGGAGACAGCGGCGGGGCCGGGCAACCGGCGGAAACGAGCGCAAGCCATGCCCCTGACGCAATTGGCCGGAGTATAACGGGGTTTCGCGGTTTACCGCTTGCGCACGATCAAACCGCACCTCGCGTCGATCCGTTGGAGATCCGATCATGTCCGTCGACGACAGGCCTACCCCCTCCGCTCCGGACGATGATCCCTGGCTCTGGCTGGAGGAGGTCGAAGGCGCGCGGGCGCTCGACTTCGTCGAGCGGCAGAATCGGCTGACGCTGGAGAAGTTCGGCGGTCCAGCCTTCGCGCGCGACCGCGACACGCTCGCCGCCATCTACGATCGCCCGGACAACATCCCCTATGTCAGCCGCAGCGACGGCCTGCTCTACAATCTCTGGAAAGACGCAAACCATCCGCGCGGCCTGTGGCGGCGGACCACGATCGCGGAATTTCGCAAACCCAATCCATCCTGGGAGATACTGCTCGACATCGACCAGCTCGCAGCAAAGGAAGGCGAGGACTGGCTGCTGAACGGGTCGAGCTCGCTGCCCGGCGATGCGCCACAGACGATGCTGAGCCTGTCCCGCGGCGGCAGCGATGCCGTCACCTTGCGCGAGTTCGACCTGAACACGAAGAGCTTCGTTGCTGGCGGCTTCACGCTGCCTGAGGCCAAGGGCGGTGCCGCCTGGGTCGATCCTGATACGCTGCTGTTGTCGAGCGCCATTGGCGAGGACATGGCGACGACCTCGGGTTATGCGCGCACGGTGCGGCTGTGGCGCCGCGGCCAGCCCGTAGGGCAGGCGCGCGTGGTGTTCGAGACGACATCCGATCGGATGAGCGCCTATTGCGATGTCGATCGGACCGGCGAGGCGCCGCGGATTCTGTTCGTCGACCGGCAGGACTTCTTCAACTTCGACGTCTGGCTCGGCACCGAAGGTGGCGCGACCGTCAAGCTCGACCTGCCCTCCGACATCTGGCTGCAATTGCACGGCGACTGGATCGCGCTGAAGCTGCGCTCAGCCTGGACTGTCGGCGGCATCACGCATCCTGCGGACACCGTGCTCGGCATCTCGCTGTCGGCCTTCCTCGCGGGACAGCGCAACTTCGCCGTGATCTTCCCGCCCTCGCCGCGCCGCGCGCTGCAAGGCCTGTTCTGGGCCAAGGGCAGGCTGGTGCTGTCCATCCTCGACGAGTTGCGGCCGGTGTTCGAGATCTGCACGCCGTCCGCGGCCGGCTGGAGCAGCACACGCCTGCCCGGGCTTCCCGCGATCGGCGTCGTCGACGTCTGGCGCTTCGATAGCCACGAATCCGAAAGCAATGGCGACCTGCTCGCCAACGTTCAGGATCCGCTCACGCCGCCGTCCCTGATGCTGATCGAGCCGGATGTCGCAAGTCCAACCGTGCTGAAACAGGCGCCGCGAACGTTCAACGCGGATGGTCTCATCGTGACCCAGCACGAGGCGATCTCGATCGACGGCGAGCGCATTCCCTATGTGCAGACGGGTCCCGCCGGCGTGACCGGCGATGCGCCGGTCTATATGAGCGCCTATGGCGGCTTCGGACTGTCGGTGAAGCCCTATTACAATTCAGGCCTCGGCAAGCTGTGGCTGGAGCGCGGCGGCACCATTGTGCAGGCGAATTTGCGCGGCGGCGGCGAGTTCGGCACGCGCTGGCACGATGCCGGGCGGCTCGCCGGCAAGAGATTGTCGCATGACGACTTTGCGGCCGTCGCCGCCGATCTCGTCCGTCGCGGCGTCACGCGCGCCAAGCGCATCGCGGCGCAGGGCGGATCGAACGGCGGCATCCTGATCACCAACATGCTGACGCGCTATCCCGAGCGCTTCGGCGCGCTGTTCTGCACCATCCCTCTGATCGACATGCGCCGCTACACCAAGCTGCTCGCCGGCGCGAGCTGGATCGCGGAATATGGCGACCCGGATAAGCCGGAGGAGTGGGAGTGGCTGCAGACCTACTCGGCCTATCACAACGCAAAGCCGGGCCAACCCTATCCGCCGATCCTGATCGCCACCACGCGGCGCGACGATCGCGTCCATCCCGGACACGCGCGCAAGATGGCGGCAAAGCTCCACGCGATGGGCTATGAGGCCTATTTCTACGAGCCCGCCGCGGGCGGCCACGGCTACGGCAAGGACAACAAGGAGCGCGCCGGCTTCGAGGTGCTGGGCTTTCGCTTTTTGAAGGACAAGATCGGCTGGCAGGACGGCGAGGCGTGAAGGCGGCCTATTGATTGAATCAGCGCGAGCCCAGCAGGTCGTGCACCTCTCCCGCTTGCGGGAGAGGTCGGCGCGAAGCGCCGGGTGAGGGTTCTCTCGTCTTGGGGGTTCTCGATTGCGGAGACACCCTCTCCCCAACCCTCCCCCGCAAGCGGGGGAGGGAGCGCACCTTCTTTGCGCCCTACCGCGAAAACACCAGCATCAGGTTGTTCGCGGGCATGTCGGTGACATCGACGAGACGCAGACCCGCGCCTTGCGCGAGCTCCTCGACGTCGCCGACGTCGCGCACGCCCCATTCGGGATTGCCTTCGCGCAAGGAGGTGTCGAACACGGCATTGCTGAGCGCGGTGTGCTTGCCGTCGCGCTTGAACGGGCCGTAGAGGAACAGCTTGCCGTCGGCCCGCAGATAACGGCCGGCACCAGTGAACAGGCCTTCGGCCACGTTCCACGGCGCGATGTGGATGACATTGGCGCAGAAGATTGCCGCGAGGTTCGCGGGCCCCTGCCCGCTCTTCATGTCCGGGCACCAGTCCGGATCGGACAGATCGATCCGCAGCGGGGTGCGGATGTTCGGCAGGCCGGAATGGACGCGCCAGGCCTCGATGCTCTTCAGATGGCGCTGATTGAGGTCGCTAGGCCACCAGATGAGGCCGGGCGTATGGCGGGCGAAATGGACCACATGCTGGCCGGTTCCGCTGCCGACCTCGACCACATCGCCCGAAACGCCCTTGAGGTGCTTTTCCAGCGCCGCCCACAGCGGCTCGTGATTGCGATGGAATGCCGGCGCATCGAGCCGCCCGTCGGGCTCGACCCGCCCACCGTCCCTGCCAAATTCAACGAGATATTCAGCCAATTGAGATCCCCGAAAAATACGAAAGAAATGAAAACACGACGAAGCGGCGGAACGCCTCGCAATAATGGCCCGCGCCAGGGCCGAATCCGTCAAACAAATAATCTCTGGGTTGCAATGCGCTGGATATTAACGCCATTTTGCAGCATGCATAGTCTTGATTGTCAGGCGATGCCCTTTGTGCTTTGAGCATTATATTTCCGTGAACGAGATCATCGACATAACGGTTCGGAACGCCCCTTGACCGCCCTTCCCCGGAAGCCTTCCCTGATGTTCATGCTGGCTATGCTGGCCGGCCTTGCCGTGAGCCCGGCGCGGGCACAATCCGCTGTTGCCGAGGGCCAGAAGCTCGCCTTTGACCGCGGCAAGGGCAATTGCCTGACCTGCCATGTCATCCAGGGCGGCGACCTGCCCGGAACGATCGGCCCCGCGCTCAAGGACATCAAGAGCAAGTATCCTGACCGCAACGAGCTGTTCGCGATTTTGTTCGATGAGACCAAGCGCAATCCGCAGACCATGATGCCGCCGTTCGGACGGAACCGGATTTTGACCGAACAGGAGATCAACGCGATCGTTGATTTCCTGCAGACCCTGTGAAGGCCGGCACGCCAGGAGACCTTGAGATGACGACAATCACCGGCCCTCTCGCGACGCGGCGCCTGATCCTGCAGGGCGCGGCTTCCGTCGCGCTGATCGGCCTCGGTAACCTGCCGTTTGCCGCCCAGCCCGCGCGCGCCGCAGCCAACGACAAATATCCGGAAGAGGCGTTCAAGCAGAAGAGCGAGGCTGACGCCATCAAGGCGCTCTATGGCAAGACCGCCGAGCCCTCCGACAAGGTCAAGCTGGATGCGCCCGAGATCGCCGAGAACGGCGGCGTCGTGCCGATTGCCGTGACGACCACGCTCGACAAGGTGACCTCGATCTCGTTCTTCGTGGCAGAGAACCCGAACGCGCTCGCAGCGTCCTACAAGATCCCGGACGGAACGGTGCCGAGCGTCTCCAACCGCCTGAAAATGGCGAAGACCACCAACGTCGTCGCGATCGTCGAGGCCGACGGCAAGCTCTACAGCGCGACCAAGGAAGTCAAAGTCACCGTCGGCGGCTGCGGGGGTTAAGGAGATCAAGATGGCATCCACCATTCGCGTGCGCGCCACATCCAACGGCGACATCACCGAGGTGCAGGCGCTGATCCAGCACCCCATGGATTCCGGCTTCGTCAAGGATTCCAAGGGCGAGCTGATCCCGGCGCACTTCATCCAGGAGCTGAAGTTCGAATATAACGGCAAGGACGTCTTCGTCGCCGACTGGGGCCCGGCCGTCTCCAAGGACCCCTACGTCAAGTTCAGCTTCAAGGGGGCCAAGAAGGGCGACGACCTCAAGATCTCCTGGGTCGACAACAAGGGTGCGTCGGATACGACCACCGCGAAGATTTCGTGATGAAGGCGCGATCTGCAATTCTGTTCGGCTCTGCGCTTGCCGCGCTCATCGTGGGCGCTCTGGCGTCAACGCATGTGACCGCGGCCGACAAGGTCGATCCCGCCGCCGACGCCAAGGCGTTCCAGAACTTCTTCTTCCAGAAGTTTCCGAACGTGAAGCACGAGGATTTCGCCAACGGTCCTTATTCCATGAACGAGGACATGAAGCGGCAGTGGCAGGAGAAGGAGGAATTCCCGCCTTACGAGTTTGCGCTCGATGCCGGCAAGGAAATGTTCGCGACGCCGTTCAAGAACGGCAAGACCTATGCCGACTGCTTCCCGGACGGTGGCATCGGCATCCGCCAGAACTATCCCTATTTCGACGAGAAGGAAGGCAAGGTCGTCACGCTGGAACTCGCGCTCAACCGCTGCCGCGAAGCCAATGGCGAAGCGCCCTATTCCTACGTCAAGGACGAGATGGCCTCGCTGACCGCCTATATGGCCTACACCTCGCGCGGCAAGCTGATGGACATCAAGATCCCCGACGATCCGCGGGCGCTGGCCGCTTTCGAGAACGGCAAGCGCTATTTCTACACGCGTCGGGGCCAGATGAACTTCTCCTGCGCGAGCTGCCATGTGCAGAGCCCGGGCGAGCGCATCCGCGCCGAGGTCCTGGCACCCGCGCTCGGCATCCTCAATGCGATGCCGATCTACCGCTCCGAATGGAGCAGCATGGGCACGACCAGCCGCCGCTTCGTCACCTGCAACAGCCAGACCCGCGCGGTTCCGCTGGAGCCGCAGTCGGACGAATATCGCGACGTCGAATATTTCCTCTCCTATGTCGCTAACGGCCTGCCGATTTCCGGACCGGGAGCGCGGCCATGAAGCGGTCACTTTCACTCGCCCTGCTGCTCGCGGTGATCTTCGCGCTGCCCCCGGCACGCGCGGCGACCGAAGCGGACTACAAGGCGGCCTATGCCGCCGCGGAAGCCGCTTCCAAGGAGGCGGCCGGCTTGCGCAACCAGTGGACCACGACCGTCGCGACTCTGGCGGCGGCGAAGAAGGCGGCCGATGGCGGCGACTTCGACCGCGCAATTGCCGCAGCGAAAGAGGCCGAGGCGCTGGCAAAGGCGTCGATCTTCCAGGCAACGTCGGAAAAAGAAGCCTGGAAGACGATGGAAATCCGCTAGACTGGGCCTCCTGTGGAACCGTCGGACTGGCGTTAAGGGGCGCGGAGTACTCAAGCATGGCTATCCGCCGCCGCGATTTCCTGAAGAGCGCAGGCGCCATCGCCGCATCGATCGGCCTGCCGCGGCTTGCGCGCGGCGCCGAAGCCGCGAGCATCTACGACCTCGAACATTTCGGCAATGCGCGGATCCTGCACATCACCGACACGCATGCGCAGCTCAATCCGGTCTATTTTCGCGAGCCCAGCGTCAATATCGGCATCGGCGAGATGGCGGGACGGCCGCCGCACCTGGTCGGCCGCGCCTTCCTGGACCGGTTCGGCATCCGGCCCGACAGTGCGGACGCCTATGCCTTCACCTGCTTCGAGTTCGAGAAATCCGCGGCACGTTTCGGTAAGCTCGGCGGCTTTGCCCATCTGAAGACGCTGATCGACCGCTTGCGCGGCGATGTCGGCGAGAAGCATTCCTTGCTGGTCGACGGCGGCGACCTCTGGCAGGGCACGGGGCTCGCCCATGTCATGCAGGGCCGCGACATGGTCGAGGTCGCCAATTTGCTCGGCATTGAGGCGATGACCGGGCATTGGGAATTCACCTATGGCGAGCAGGCGCTGCGCGACAATCTCGAGCGCTTCAAGGGCGAGTTTCTGGCGCAGAACGTCTTCCTGACCGAGGAAGCCGCGTTCAACGACGCCCGCGCCTTCGACAAGGCCACGGGCCGCGTGTTCAAGCCTTCGATGATCAAGGAGCTCGGCGGCCATCGCGTCGCGATCATCGGCCAGGCCTTCCCCTACGTGCCGATCGCGCATCCCAAGCGGTTCACGCCGGACTGGACTTTCGGCATCCGCGAGGAGGAATTGCAGAAGCATGTCGACGCCCTGCGCGGCCACGACAAGGTCGATGCGGTCATTCTGCTGTCGCACAACGGCATGGATGTCGACCTCAAGCTTGCAAGCCGCGTCACCGGCATCGATGTCATCCTCGGCGGCCACACCCATGACGCCGTGCCGCAGCCGGTCGCGGTGAAGAATGCGAGCGGCACGACGCTCGTCACCAATGCCGGCTCCAACGGAAAATTTCTGGCGGTGCTCGATCTCGCGCTCGACAAGGGCAAAGTCAGCGACGTCAGATATCATCTGCTGCCGGTCTATTCCGAGCTATTGAAGCCGGATCCAGCAATGTCCGAACTGATCGGCCGGGTGCGCGCGCCGCATGTGATGGACTGGTCGGAGAAGATCGCAACGCCCGATCGCCTGCTCTATCGCCGCGGCAACTTCTCGGGTCCCGTCGATCAGCTGATTTGCGCGGCATTGCGTACCGAGCTCGATGCCGAGATCGCGCTGTCACCGGGCTTTCGCTGGGGCGTCACCGCGCTGCCAAATCAGGCCCTGACCATGGAGGACGTGCTCGCGGAGACCGCGATCACCTATCCCGAGACTTATGTGCAGGAGATGACGGGCGCGCAGATCAAGGACGTGCTCGAGGACATCTGCGACAATCTCTTCAACGCCGACCCCTATTATCAGCAGGGCGGCGACATGGTCCGCGTCGGCGGCCTCACCTACACCTGCACGCCGGCGGGCGCAGCCGGCGGTCGCATCTCGGAGCTGCAGCTCGATGGCGGCAAGCCGCTGGCCGCAAACAAGCGCTACAAGGTCGCGGGCTGGGCCTCGATCAACGCGCAGCAGGGCGCGCCGGTGTGGGATGTCGTCGGCAAATATCTGCGGTCGGGCCGGATGCCCGAACCGTACCATTCCGGCGTCACGTTGCAGGGCGTCGAGGACAATCCAGGAATCGCAGGACAGGGATGACGCATTTGCAGATGTTTCGCGCCATGATGCTGGCGCTGCTCGCCGTCGTGGCGGCACCGGTCGCTGCGCAGCAGGTGCCGCTCCAGGACAAGCCGTTCGCAGAGCACAAGATCGTGCTGCAACTGTCCGACGGCGATGCCAGGAAGCAGGCGCTGGTGCTCAGCGTCGCCAACAACCTCCTGAAGTTCTACGACCCCGACAAGGTCGCGGTCGAGGTGGTGGCGTTCGGTCCCGGCATCGACCTGCTGCTCACCGGCAGCGACCATCGCAAGCAGGTCGAAAGCCTGATTGCACAGGGCGTGCGCTTCGACATCTGTCTCAACACCGTCGATACGATCGAGCGGGAAAGCGGCAAGCGGCCGGACTTCATCCCCTCCGCGACCCCGGTGCAGGTCGGGGTCGGACAGATCCTGTTCCTGACCGAGAACGGCTACACGCTGGTAAGGCCCTGACCTCCGTCGTCATTCCGGCGCGGCTCGCAGAGTCGAACCCGGAATGACTGTAGGTAAAATGGTCATTGCTACAGCCCCATAGAGCAAAATATTCCCCATTTCCCTCCCCATACAGTGACTTGCTTCTCTTTTTTACCCGTGGCGTAGTAGGAACCGGAATCAATTCACGCCGGGGCCTGCCATGATCTTTCGCCAGCTCTTCGACAGCGTTTCGGGCACCTACAGCTACGTCCTTGCCAGTCGCCCCGGCGGCGAGGCGCTGATCCTCGATCCCGTGCTGGAGAAGGTCGATCGCTACTGCCAATTGCTGCGCGAACTCGACCTCAAGCTGGTCAAGGCGGTCGACACTCATCTTCATGCCGACCATGTCACTGGACTCGGCGAGCTGCGCGACCGCACCCATTGCATGACCATCATGGGCGACCAGAGCAAGGCCGACGTGGTGGCGATGCGCGTCTCCGATGGTGACAAGGTGACGATCGAGGGCCTGTCGCTCGACGTGATGTACACGCCCGGCCACACCGACGATTCCTATTCCTATCTGATGGGCGACCGCGTTTTCACCGGCGACACGCTGCTGATCCGCGGCACCGGCCGCACCGATTTCCAGAACGGCTCTTCGCGCGCGCAATACGATTCGATCTTCAATCGCCTGCTCAAGCTGCCGGACGAGACGCTGGTCTTCCCGGCGCATGACTACAAGGGCGATACCGTTTCCACCATCGGCGAGGAGAAGCGCTACAACCCGCGGCTCCAGGTACGCTCGGTCGACGAATATATCGAGCTGATGGCCAATCTGAAGCTGCCCAATCCGAAGATGATGGACGTGGCGGTGCCGGCCAACATGCATGTCGGCCTGCATCAGGAGGAATTGGAGAAGGAGGGCCGCGCGCTGAGCGCCGTCGACGCGATCCGCTCGCTGGGCCGGCCCGACATTCTGCTGGTCGATTTGCGCGAAACCAACGAGCGCGCCAAACACGGCATGCTCGAGGGCGCACTACATGCGCCCTATCCGTCGATCGAGGAGAGCCTGAAGCCCGGCGGCATGCTGCGCGAGGTCGCGGCCGCCACCGGCCGCCGCGTCGTGTTCTTCTGCGCCTTCGGCGAGCGCTCGGCGATGGCGGTGACCGCGGCGAAAGAAGCCGGCCTTTCCAACACCGCCCATATCGCCGGCGGCATCGACGCCTGGAAGAAGGCTGGCGGTCCGGTGGTGCAGGGCTGACGCCTCGGCCGCTTGAGATAAGTCAGGAACCGCCCATATTTCCGGATAGAAGCGGATGCAGCATCACCATCCGGGAACAGTCATGGCCAAGACCGGCAAGACCAGCGCGCCACCCAAGAAGGCCGACGACAAGGCGAAGAAGCCACAGCCTCCGCGCGACGGCGACGACGATTACGAGGACGGCGACATCGCCACGCCGAAGCGCGATCGCTACGGCAATGATGACGAGCCGTTGTGAGGGGGACCCTGACCACGCTCTCAACTGTCGTCCTGGCGAAAGCACGACCCATTCCCCCAGGGAGGAGCCGTGGCGCGACCTGCTGACCACGAGTCTTCGCCAAACAACTCCCTGTGGTAATGGGTCCAGGGTCAGCGCTCGCTCTGCTCGCTTGTCCAGGACGACGTGGGTGAAGCCTTGCCGGCCTTGCTGGCTTCCGTCAGGACGACGAAGGGGGCGAGCCCTCCCACACGACCCGCCCCGAACTACCTGCCATGCGCCGCCGTTCATGGACAAATAACCGCTCTGCCCGATAGTTTGCGCCCCAAGGACGCAAAACGGAACTGCAATGGTCGACGTTCTCGCCGCACCGCAGCAAGGCAAGGCGGACAGCGCGCTGACGCTGACCGGAATCTCGATCGCGCATTGGGTCAGCCATTTCCATATGCTGGTCCTGCCGATGCTGTTCCCGTTCCTGAAGAACCAGCTTGGCGTCGGCTATATCGAACTCGGCTTCGCGCTGACCGTGTTCGCGGTGGTGTCCGGCCTGACTCAGGCGCCGACCGGCTATCTCGTCGACCATTTTGGCGCGCGCAAGATCCTGCTGGCCGGGCTCGTCCTCGGCGGCTTCGCGCTGATCCTGCTCGGCCTGCACCTCAGCTACGCCTCGCTGATCGCCTGCGCCGTGCTGCTTGGGCTCGCCAACAGCGTCTATCATCCCGCCGACTACGCGATCCTTGCCGAACACATGGATGAGGCGCGGATGGGCCGCGCCTTCTCGATCCACACCTTTGCCGGCTTTCTCGGCGGCGCGGTCGCGCCGGCGATCGTCGCGGCGCTCGTCACCGTGTCCGGTGGCGTCGGCGCGCTGATCGCATCGGGCGCGATCGGCGGCGCGGTGGCGCTGCTGCTGGTTGCCATGAACATTCCCGACGCCGGCGCGCACAAGAAGAAGCCGGGCAGCGCCAATGCGCCGAAGCAGGCCGTCATCACCCCGGCGCTGATCATGCTGACCGCGCTCTTCATGCTGCTGAGCCTGTCGGTCGCCGGCATCAATAATTTCGGCGTGGTCGCGCTGATGAGCGGCTATGGGGCCTCCTATTCCACGGCCAACGTTGTGCTGACCGCATTCCTCGCAGCCAGCGCCATCGGCGTGCTCGCGGGCGGCTTTCTCGCCGATCGCACTGAGCGTCACGGCCAGGTCGCAGCGGCCTGCTTTGCCGTAAATGCGGCGATCGTGCTGCTGATCGCGCTCGTCACGATGCCGGGCTGGGCCCTCACCGTCGCGATGACGGCCGCGGGCTTCCTTTCCGGCGTGATCGCGCCCTCCCGTGACATGCTGGTGCGCAATGCCGCGCCCCCGGGCGCCGCCGGCCGCGCCTTCGGCATCGTCTCCACCGGCTTCAATCTCGGCGGCGTCATCAGCCCGCTGCTGTTCGGCTGGATCATGGACCAGAGCGCGCCACACTGGGTGTTCGGCGCCTCCGTGATCTTCATGGTGGCGACGGTGGTGCTGTCGCCGTTCACCGAGCGGAAGCCGCAAAACGCTTCGTGAGCCCACCGGCTCAGCCACAAACTCGACTGTCGTCCCGGGGCGCGAAGTCGCGAGCCCGGGATCCATAACCCCAGGGAGTAGTTGCGGCGTGAGATTGGCAGCCACGAGTCTTCGCCAAACCACTCCCTGTGGTTATGGGTCCCGGATCTGCGCTCCGCTTCGCTGCGCTTGTCCGGGACGACGCTGGAGAGAAGTAACAACAACCATTGGGAAGAAACACCATGACCAATCTTGATCTCGTGATCCGCGGCGGCACCATCGCAGATGGCCGCGGCGGCGAGCTGTTCGAGGCTGATGTCGCCATCACCGGCGGCAGCATCAGCGAGGTCGGGAAGGTTGCGGCAAAGGGACGAGAAGAGATCGATGCGCGCGGCAAGCTGGTGACGCCGGGCTTCGTCGACGTCCACACGCATTATGACGGCCAGGTCACCTGGAGCCAGGACATCACGCCGTCCTCGCAGAACGGCGTCACCACCGCGATCATGGGCAATTGCGGAGTCGGCTTCGCGCCGTGCAAGCCGGACGATCACATCCGCCTGATCCAGCTCATGGAAGGCGTCGAGGACATTCCCGAGCCGGTGCTGAGCGCCGGCATTCCCTGGGCCTGGGAGAGCTTTCCGGACTACATGAACTGGCTGTCGAAGCGCGACTTCGACATCGACGTCGGCGCGCAGCTGCCGCATGCGGCGCTGCGTGTCTATGTCATGGGCGAGCGCGGCGCGCGCCGCGATCCGTCGACGGCGGAGGACAATGCGGCGATGGCAAAGCTCGCGGGCGAGGCCGTGCGTTCGGGCGCGCTCGGCTTCTCGACCTCGCGCACGCTCAACCATCGCACCTCGACCGGCGATTTCACGCCGACGCTGAAGGCGGGCGAGGACGAGCTCACCGCGATCGCCGGCGCGATGCACCGCGAGGGCCGCAGCGTGCTGCAATTCGTGCTCGATCTCTCCACCATCCACGAAGACCTGCCGATGATGCTGCGGGTCGCAGACAACACCAAATGCCCGATCTCGTTCTCGATCACGCAGAACGACAAGTCGCCGCGGCGCTGGCGGCAGACGCTTGACGAGATCAACGCGGCGGCGAAGCGCGGCCTCTCCATCACCGCGCAGATTGCGGCACGCCCCGTCGGCCTCCTGCTCGGGCTCGAGCTGTCGCGCAATCCGTTCCAGACCCATCCGAGCTACAAGGCGATCGCGCATCTGCCGCCAGGGGAGCGGCTGGCGCGGCTGCGCCAGCCGGACGTACGCAAGGCGATCCTGAGTGAAACAGCAACCGCCACCGACGATCCGCTGTTCTTCCGTCCCGACTACGACAAGATGTTCCTGCTCGGCGATCCCCCGGACTACGAGCAGCCGCCGGAGAACGCGCTGGGCCCGCAGGCGCGCAAGCAGGGCCGCCAGCCGGAGGAGCTCGCCTATGACGCGATGCTGACGGACGACGGCCGCGGCATGCTCTACGTGCCCTTCCTCAACTATTCCGACGGCAATCTGGACGCGACGCGCGAAATGCTGATCGATCCGCAATCGGTACCCGGCCTCTCCGACGGCGGCGCGCATTGCGGCATCATCTGCGATGCGAGCTTTCCGACCTACCTGCTGACGCACTGGACGCGCGACCGCAAGCGCGGCGAAAAGCTGTCGATCCCCTTCGTCGTCGCGGCGCAGTCGCGCAAGACCGCACTCTCGGTCGGTCTCACCGACCGCGGCCTCATTGCTCCCGGCTATAAGGCTGACGTCAACGTGATCGACTATGACCGATTGCATCTGCACCCGCCGAAGGTGCATTACGATCTGCCGGTCGGCGGACGAAGGCTGCTGCAGGACGTCGACGGCTATGAGGCCACGATCGTGTCGGGTGTGGTGACACGGCGGCATGGCGAGGCGACCGGACGCCGGCCGGGAAAGCTGATTCGCGGCGCGCAGGCTGTGAACTAGCAAGACGATTGCGCCCTCCCCTGGAGGGGGAGGGTCGGCTCACATTGAGCGTAGCGAAAAATGAGACGGGGTGGGTGATCTCTCGGCACGGGCAGCGTTCGACGCGGAGGGACCGTCACCCCACCCCGCTACGCATTCCGCTTCGCTACATGCGTAGCGACCCTCCCCCTCCAGAGGAGGGTCAGATCGGACAGCACGCCAACCTTACGTCGGCGACACCACGCCCTTCAGCGCGTTCGGCTGCGGGGCGGCGCTGCGGGTCAGCCTGGCGCGCTCGGTGTTCGGCCAGAGCAGCAGCAGGCCGAGCAGGCCGGAGCCGACCATGACCGCGGCGTTGATGGTGAAGCCGGTCATGTAGCCGTCGAGCATGCTGCCGGCGCGCTGGATCACCGTGCCCATCACGCTCGGCGCGATGATGCCGGCGAGCGTGTAGAGCGCGCCGTAGATCGCGAGGACCGCGCCGCGCTGCGACACCGGCGTGAACTCGCCGAGCATGGGCGGGCAAACCACGTAGATCGCGCCGCACAGGCCCGTTCCGACCACGAGCAGCGTGAGCTGAAGGCCGGCGCCCGCGACATGCGGCATCATCGCCAGGATCACGCCGCCGATCACCAGCGGCACGGAGCCGAGCACGCCGCGCGCGATGCGGGTGGTGGCGCCGCGCGCCATCATCACCTGCGAGATCCAGCCCGTCAGGATCACGATGGTGGCGCCGAACACCCAGGGCAGCGTCGAGATCCAGCCTGCATCGCTTTGCGAGAAGCCGAGCCCCTTGATGATGAAGGGCGTGAACCAGGTGAGCCCGAGCGACAGCGCCCAGTACGCACCGAAGGTCGCGGCCACGCAGCCGACAAAGGTGCGCGAGGTGAGGAGCTGGAGATAGGGGATCTTCGGTTCGGTGGCCGCCAGGGCTTGCGTATCCTCCAGCGGGCCTTCCCTGCCGAGCGCGAGCCAGGCCGCGACCCAGATCAGGCCGGTGACGCCGAGCGCGCCAAAGGCATAGTGCCAGGAATGATTGACGATGATCCAGTTCAGCGCCGGCACCGCGAGGATCACGCCGAAGGCAGAGCCCTGCGACAGGATCGCGGTCGGCAGCGTGCGCTTCTCATCGGGGAACCACTTGTAGATGGCGTGCGCGGCGACCGAAAAGGCCGGGCCTTCGCCCGCGCCCAGCACGATGCGGCAGATCAGCAGCGTGGTGAAGCTGACGGTGCCGACCATCGGAAACTGCGCCAGCGCCCAGATCACCGCAAGCGTCAGCAGCACCCAGCGCGTCTGCACCTTGTTGACGATGAAGCCGACCACGATGGCCGAGATCGAGAACAGGAAGAAGAACGACGAACCGAGCAGGCCGAATTGCTCGGCATCGAGCTTCAGGTCGGTCATGATCGGCACGCCGGCAAGACCCACGACGATCTTGTCGGCGAAGTTGACCAGCATGAACAGAAACAGGAGGAATGTCACCGTCCAGGCGCCCTTCGGCGTCTCCTTGCCGGCTTCTCTCGACGTCCCTGTCGTCTTGCCCGCCGCCATTGGCGATCCCTGAGCGCTCATCGTTCTCCCCGCTGTCCCTTTTAGCACTTTTTTGATTTGGCCGTTTTGGAGCTAACAACGGCTTTGAAGCCAACGCAACCCCGGCATTTCCCCATCAAGTGTGCTACGCAGCATCCCGGTTAATTCCGTCCGGCGCCATTCATCGTGCTCAGCATCAAAAATCTCTCCAAGAGCTTCTCCTCGGCCGGCGAGCCGGTCAGTGTGCTGCGCGGCGTCGATCTCGACCTCAGGGCCGGCGAACGCGTCGCGCTGACCGGCGAATCCGGCAGCGGCAAGAGCACGCTGCTGCACCTGATCGCGGGACTCGATGCCGCCGACAGCGGCTCGATCCGGCTCGAGGAGACGGAGGTCACCGCCCTGTCGGACGCGGGGCGCGCGAGCCTGCGGCGGAATCGGATCGGCCTCGTCTTCCAGCAGTTCAATCTGATCCCGAGCCTGTCGGTCGAGAACAATCTCGCCTTCCAGGCGCGGATCGCCGGCCGACATGACGCGGCCTGGAGCAAGGAGTTGATCGAGCGGCTCGGGCTCGGCAGCCTGCTCAGGCGCTATCCCGAGCAATTGTCAGGGGGACAGCAGCAGCGCGTCGCGATCGGCCGCGCGCTGGCGACAAAGCCTTCGCTGCTCCTGGCGGACGAGCCGACCGGCAATCTGGACGAGGCGACAGCGGACGACGTGCTGGCGCTGACGCGCGATCTCGTCGCACGGACCGGCTGCGGCTTCCTGATGGTGACGCACAGCCTGCATCTTGCCGCCAAGCTCGACCGCCATGTCACCCTGCATGCGGGGCGGATCACATGAGACGCGCGCTGTGGGTCCTCGCCGTGCTCCTGAGCCATTGGCGACGGCACAAGATGCAGTTCGCGACATTGCTGATCGGGCTGATCGCGGCGACCGCCTTGTGGAGCGGGGTGCAGGCCATCAACCAGCAGGCCCGCAACGCCTATGATCGCGCCGCGGCAACCTTTGGCGGCGTGCGCACGGCGATGCTGGTCGCGCCGAACGCGGCGACGTTCTCGCAAGACCTGTTCGTCAAGCTCCGGCGCGCGGGCTGGCCGGTCTCGCCGGTGCTCGAAGGCCGCGTCCAGCTCAACGGGCATTCGATGCGCCTGCTCGGCATCGAGCCGGTGACGCTGCCGGCCGACGTCGGCAACGCGCCTCGCCTCGGCGCTGCGGATTTGACGCGCTTCGTCGCGCCGCCGGGGCAGACGCTGGTCGCGCAGGAGACGCTGACCGATTTGCAGGAGGCCGAAGGCACGGCGCCGCCGATCAGCAGCGGCGCAAAACTGCCGCCGCTGCATGTGCTGCCGCAACTCGTGCCCGACGTGCTGGTCGTCGATATCGGCGTGGCACAGCGGCTTCTCAACAAGCCCGGGCAAGTGTCGCGGCTCCTGATCGGCAAGCCGAACGGCAGGCCCGCGCCGCTTCAAAGCGTCGTCGGCGACCAGTTGCAGCGCGTCGAGCCGACTGCGGAGACCGAGCTCGAACGTCTCACCGACAGCTTCCATCTCAATCTCACGGCGTTCGGGCTGTTGTCGTTCTTCGTCGGTCTCTTCATCGTCAACTCGGCCGTGGGCCTCGCCTTCGAGCAGCGGCTGCCGATGCTGCGTACGCTGCGGGCGTGCGGCGCTTCTGCGCGCATGGTCAACACGGTGCTGGTGGTCGAGCTCGTGGTGCTCGCGCTCATCGCCGGCCTGATCGGGCTCGTCTGCGGCTACTTCATCGCGGCCGCGCTGCTGCCGGATGTCGTGGCATCGCTGCGCGGACTCTACGGCGCGCAGATTCCGGGACAGCTCACGCTGCATGCCGAATGGTGGTTCGCCGGCATCGGCATCAGCATTGCGGGCGCGGTGGTGGCGGCGGCGACCAGCCTGATCAAGGCGATCCGGATGCCGGTGCTGGCGACCGCGCAGCCGCGCGCCTGGCAGCAGGCACAGCACCGCTGGCTGATCCTGCAAAGCGCAGCCGCCTGTGCCGTGTTCGCGGTCGCGCTGTTCTTGCTTCGCTATGGCGAATCGCTGATCGCAGGGTTCGGCGTGCTCGCCGCGCTGATGCTCGGTGCGGCGCTGATCCTGCCGGCATTCCTGGAGATCATCCTGCTCGCAGGCCAGCGCCGCGCGCGCGGGCCGGTCGCGTTGTGGTTCTGGGCCGACAGCCGGCAACAGCTCTCCGGACTATCGCTCGCGCTGATGGCGCTCCTGCTCGCGCTCGCCGTCAATGTCGGCGTCTCCACCATGGTGGAAACTTTCAGCCGCACCTTCATCGGCTGGCTCAATGGGCGGCTCGCCGCCGACGTCTACATCAGCGCGTCCGACAATGCGCAAGCCATTGCGATCCGAAACTGGCTGAAGGACCGCGGCGAAGTTCAGGCGATCCTGTCGGGCGGACGCGCCGAGACGCAAGTTCAGGGCCAGCCGGTGGAATTGTTCGGGCTGCCCGATCACGCGCTCTATCGCGAGCGCTGGCCGCTGCTGGAAGCCGCACCGCGCGCATGGACCCGGCTCGTGCCGGGCAATGCCGCCTTCATCAGCGAACAATTGAGCCGCCGCCTGAATGTCGGGGTCGGCGATGTCGTCGAGGTGCCGGCGCCGGGCGGCCACTGGGAGCTCGACATCGTTGGCATCTATGCCGATTACGGCAATCCCAAGGGACAGCTCGCCGTCAATGTCGCGGCGCTGATCCGGCAGTTTCCGCAAACGCCGCAGACGCGGATCGGGCTCATCGTCCCGCGCGAAAAAATCCCCGGACTGATCGCGGCATTGCAAAAGCAGTTCTCGCTCGACGACCGCAGCGTCGCCGATCAGGCGACGGTGAAGGCGGAATCGATCCGCATCTTCAACCGCACCTTTGCGGTTACGTCCGCCCTGAACGCGTTCACGCTCGGCGTCGCCGGGATCGCGCTGCTGACCAGCCTCCTGACATTGGCGAACTCACGCCTGCCGCAGCTCGCGCCGCTCTGGGCGATCGGCATCACGCGGCCGCGACTCGCCGCGATCGAGCTGACCAAGACGCTGTCGGTCTCGTTGTTCACGGCACTGCTGGCGCTGCCGCTCGGGCTCGTGGTGGCGTGGTGCCTGATCGCGATCGTGAATGTGAAGGCGTTCGGCTGGCGGCTGCCGTTCCACGTGTTTCCGCTGCAACTGATCGAGCTGGTGGCGGTCGCGCTGCTCGCCGCGCTGCTCGCTGCGCTGCTGCCGGTTGCACGGCTCGCGCGGATGCAGCCGACCGATCTCGTCAAGGTGTTTGCCAATGAGCGCTGAGCGGATCTCGCGGCGTACTTTTGCCGGCGGTATCGCCGCATTCGCCTTCGCGCGCCGCGCGGGCGCGCAGGGCTATGCGGGTCTCGGCGACACCGCCGACGGTTTTGCGCCGGTCACACCCGGAAAGGTATTCGCTTTTCCGGGGGATCACGGACCACATCCCGAGTTTCGCATCGAATGGTGGTATCTCACGGCGAACCTCACCGACACCAGCGGCGCGGCTTGCGGCCTGCAATGGACGCTGTTCCGCCAGGCGACGCAGCCGGGACCGCAAGGCGAAGGTTGGGCCAACCAGCAGGTGTGGATGGGGCACGCCGCGGTGACGCGCACCGACACCCATCGCTTCAGCGAGCTGTTTGCACGCGGTGGTGTCGGGCAGGCCGGCGTCGAGGCAAAGCCGTTCATCGCCTGGATCGACGATTGGGAGATGAGGGGATCCGAGCGCACCGACGATCGCACTTTGGCGCCGCTGACGCTGAGAGCCTCGGGCACCGATTTCAGTTATGCGCTGACGCTCGAAGCTGATCGTCCCGTGGTGTTGCAGGGCGATGCCGGCTACAGCCGCAAATCCGAGCGCGGCCAGGCCTCGTACTACTACAGCCAGCCGTTCTTCCGCGCCCGCGGCACACTCGCCATCGACGACAAGCCCGTCAACGTCTCGGGCCAGGCCTGGATGGACCGCGAATGGAGCAGTCAGCCGCTCAGCCCCGATCAGAGCGGCTGGGACTGGTTCTCGCTGCATCTGCCTGATGATGAGAAGCTGATGCTGTATCGGCTGCGCCAGAAGGACGGCCGCGAAAATCTCTTCGGCAATTGGATCACGCCCGACGGCCGCTCGGTGGAGATCGCGGCGCCCGGCAACAGCCTCACGCCGCTCGCGACGACCGAGATCGACGGCCGCAAGCTGCCGACCTCGTGGCGTGTGAACCTTCCCGGCCGCGGCCTTGCCATTGAGACCACAGCGCTCAACCCGCGGAGCTGGATGGGGACCGGCTTTTCCTATTGGGAAGGCCCGATCAGCTTTGCCGGCACCCACAAGGGCGTTGGCTATCTCGAGCTGACCGGGTATTGAACCGCGGCTTCTGCAAAGGAATCAGCGATGTATCACTTCACCGCCCTCATCACGCTGGTGGCGATACAGGCGTCAAGGTGCCGGCGATGTCGGGTCATCCGGATTTCGAACGTGCGTTCCGCATCCAGATGAATACGCTGGAATGGATGCCGATCTTCCTCCCATCGCTCTGGCTGTTCGCGATCTATATCAGCGACGCCATCGCAGCGGCGATCGGCGCGGTCTGGATCGACGGCCGCATCGTCTACTTCATCGGCTATTCGAAGGCGGCCGCCAAGCGCAGCCCAGGCTTTGCAATCCAGGGTATCGCCAGCATTGCGCTGTGGGCCGGTGCGCTGGGTGCCGTGGTGTTGCGGTTGGCATGAGGGGCACTGCGGCCACACAAAAATGCCGCGCGTCAGCGCGGCATTTCGCGTGTGATCGAGGCAGTCCTCACTTCGTCAGCGGGCAACCGCTTTCCTTGGCGGTGAAGAACGCCTTGTCGCCGGGGACGGTGGCGAGCAGCTTGTAATAGTCCCAGGGCTTCTTCGACTCCGAAGGCTTCTTGACCTCGAACAGATACATGTCGTGGACCATGCGGCCGTTCTCTAGCACCTTGCCGCCCTGCGCGAAGTCGTCGTTGACAGGAAGCTCCTTCAACTTCTTCGCGACCGCGTCCGGATCCTTGGTGCCGGCCGCCTTGACCGCCTTCAGATAGCTCAGCGTCGCCGAATAGGTGCCGGCGTGGATCATGCTCGGCATCCGCCCGGTGCGCTTGAAGAAGCGTTCGCCGAGATCGCGCGTCTTGTCGTTGAGATCCCAGTAATAGCCCTCGGTGAGCACGAGGCCTTGCGCGGCCTGCAGGCCGAGGCCGTTGACCTCGGCGAGCGTCATCAGGAGGCCGGCGAGCTTCTGGCCGCCGGTGACGATGCCGAACTCGGCCGCCTGCTTGATCGAGTTGGTGGTATCGAGGCCGGCATTGGCGAGCCCGACAATCTTGGCCTTCGAGCTCTGCGCCTGGAGCAGGAAGGAGGAGAAGTCAGACGAGTTGAGGGGCACGCGGACCTGCCCGACCACCTTGCCGCCATTGGCAGCGACGATCTCGCTGGTGTCCTTCTCCAGCGCGTAGCCGAAGGCGTAGTCGGCGGTAAGGAAGAACCAGGTGTCGCCGCCGGCTTTGGTCAGCGCGCCGCCGGTGCCAACCGCAAGCGCGCGGGTATCATAGGCCCAGTGGAAGCCGTAAGGCTGGCAGGCGTCGCCCGTGAGGCGCGATGTCGCAGCACCCACGACGATGTCGATCTTCTTCTTTTCCTTCGAGAGTTCGTGGATCGCGAGCGCGACGGAGGATGTCGTCAGCTCCGTGATCATGTCGACGTTCTCGACGTCGTACCAGCGCCGCGCGATCGAGGTCGCAAGGTCCGGCTTGTTCTGGTGATCGGCGGTGACGAGCTCGATCTTCTGGCCCAAGACTTCGCCGCCGAAATCCTCGATCGCCATCTTTGCGGCTTCGACCGACCATTTGCCGCCATAATCGGCATAGACGCCGGACTGGTCGTTGAGGATGCCGATCTTGACGCCCTGTGCCGAGGCCGGCACGGCCAGCAACAGGGCAGTGGTTGCGACGGCGGCCAAAAGTGGTGACTTCATCTTGCGAACTCCCAGCAGTTTTCTGTTTTGAAATCGCGCGGATACTAGTGAAGAACCCCGCCCCTGCCCATCCATTTCGGCCTCAGCCGTTAGTATGGCGGGTGTGCGTCAAAGCCGTCGTCCCGGCGAAGGCCGGGACGACACCGTGAATGTTGAAGCGCCAAGCGTCACGACCAGCACTGATCAGGCCGCTACCTCCGCCTTCTTCCCGCGCCCATCGGCCAGGTTGCGCACGACCACGTAGAAGATTGGCGTGAAGAGGAGGCCGAACAGGGTGACGCCGATCATGCCGAAGAAGACGGCGACGCCGACGGCCTGGCGCATCTCCGAGCCCGAGCCGGTGGAGATCACCAGCGGCAGCACGCCGAGGATGAAGGCGAAGGAGGTCATCAGGATCGGCCGCAGGCGCAGGCGGCAGGCCTCGATCACGGCTTCAAGCCGCGGCTTGCCTTCGAGCTCGATGTCGCGGGCAAACTCGACGATGAGGATCGCGTTCTTTGCAGCCAGGCCAACCAGCACGACGAAGCCGATCTGCGTCAGGATATTGACGTCCTGGCCCATGATGCGCACGCCGATGGTGGCGGCGAGCAGACACATCGGCACGATCAGGATCACCGCGAACGGCAGGGTCCAGCTGCCATATTGCGCAGCGAGCACGAGGTAGACGAACAGCACGCAGATCGGGAACACGAACAGGCCGGCATTGCCGCCGGTGACCTGCTGATAGGACAGGTCCGTCCATTCGAACGAGAAGCCGCTCGGCAAGGTGTCGTCGGCGAGCTTCTTGATGGTGTTGAGCGCGGTGGTCGAGCTCGTGCCCGGCGCCGGCTCGCCCTGCAGCTCCGAGGCCGCATAGAGATTGTAGCGCGCGACACGGTCGGGGCCCGAGACATCCTTGAAGTCGACCACGCTGCCGAGCATCACCATGTCGCCGGAGGCGTTGCGTGTGCGCAGCCGCGCGAGGTCGCTGGTCTCTTTGCGGAACGGCAGGTCGGCCTGCGCGGTGACGTGATAGGTGCGGCCGAACAGGTTGAAGTCGTTGACGTAGGTCGATCCGAAATAGGTCTGGATCGTGTCGTTGATGCTCGCGATGGGAACGCCGAGCTTCTGCGCCTTGGTGCGATCGATGTCGACGAAGAGCTGCGGCGTGTTGGCCGTGAACGGCGAGAACACCGAAGTCAGATTGGGCGACTTGCGCGCGGCGGCCACCAGCTCGTCGGTCGCAGCCGCAAGCAATTCCGGTCCGCGGCCCTGGCGGTCCTGGATGCGGATGGTGAAGCCGCCGCCGGTGCCGATGCCGGGCACGGCCGGCGGCGGAATGACGATGATGAAGGCACCCTGGATCGCGGCGAGACGCTTGCGCAACTCAGCCGTAATCGCGTTCGCAGTCAGTCCTTTCTTCAGGCGCACCTCGGGCTCGTCGAACACCGGAAACAGCGCCGCGGCGTTGCCGGCCTGCGTGCGCGTAGCGCCCGAGAAGCCGGCGAAGGCTGCGACGCGGACGATGCCCGGCGTATCCAGCGAGATCCGTTCGATCTCGCGCACGACCTCGGTGGTGCGCGCCAGCGACGCCGCACCGGGCAATTGCACGGAGATGATGACGTAGCCGCGGTCCTGCGCCGGAATGAAGCCCTGCGGCGTGGTCACGATCAGCCAGCCGGCGCTGCCGATCAGCACGACGTAGACCAGGAGCATCACCACCGAGTGCCGGATCACGAAATCGGCGACGCCGGCATAGCCATGCGACAGCCGGTCGAACACGCGGTTGAAGACGCCGGTGAAGGCGGCCCAACCGCGCGCGATGACGTTCCAGCGCGCCGGCGGCCGTTTCTCCTCATGCGGCACCAGGATCTGCGAGGCCAGCGCCGGCGACAGCGTCAGCGAGCAGAAGCAGGAGATTGCGGTCGCAACCGCAATCGTGACGGCGAATTGCTGGAAGAATTGCCCTGAAATGCCGCCCAGGAACGCCGTCGGCACGAACACGGCGCACAGAACCAGCGCGATCGAGACCAGCGCGCCGCCAACCTCCTCCATGGTCTTCAGCGCAGCATCGCGCCGGCTCAGGCCGTGCTCGAGATGGCGCTCGACATTCTCGACCACCACGATGGCATCGTCGACCACGATGCCGACGGCGAGCACGAGGCCGAACAGCGTGAGATTGTTGATGGAGAACCCGAGCGCCGCCATCACCGCGAAGGTGCCGACCAGCGAAACCGGGATCGCGATGATCGGAATGATCGCGGGCCGCCAGCCCTGCAGGAACACCAGCACGACGACGACCACGAGCAGCATGGCCTCGTAGATGGTCTTGATCAGCTCGTGGACGGATTGCGCGATGAACTCGGTCGGATTGTAGCCGATATTGTAGTCGAGACCTTTCGGGAAGCTCTCCTTGAGCTTCGTCATGGTGTCGGAGATGCTCTTTGCGGTCGCGAGCGCGTTCGATCCGGGCCGCTGGGTCACCAGCATTGCGACGGCCGATTTGCGCAACAGGAAGCTGTTGGTGGTATAGGACAATGCGCCGAGCTCGATGCGGGCGACGTCGCGCAGCCGCACGGTGCGGCCGTCGGAGCCGGCCTTGATCAGGATGTCCTCGAATTGCTTCTGGTCTTTCAAGCGCCCGGTGAAGGTGAGGTTCGGCTGGAAGGCGCGGTCCGCGATCGGCGGCTCGGCGATCTGTCCGCCCGCAATCTGCACGTTCTGCGACCGGATCGCCGCGAGCACCTCGGTCGAGGTCAGGCCGAGATTGGCGATGCGGTCGGGATCGAGCCACAGCCGCATCGAATAATCGCGCGCGCCAAAGATCTGGATGTCGCCGACGCCATCGAGCCGCAAGAGCTGATCGCGGACCTGGAGCAGCGCGTAATTGGAGATGTAGAGCTGGTCGAAGCTGTCGTCGGGCGACAGCATGAACACGACCATCAGGATGTCGGGCGAGTTCTTGCGCGTGGTGACGCCGTTGCGCTGGACTTCCTCGGGCAGGCGCGGCTGCGCGATCGCGACGCGGTTCTGCACCAGCACCTGGGCCTTGTCGAGATCGGTGCCGAGCTTGAAGGTGACGGTGATGGTGAGCTGGCCGTTCGAGGTCGCCTGGCTGTAGAGATACAGCATGTCCTCGACGCCGTTGATCTCCTGCTCGATGGGAGCGGCAACGGTGTCGGATACGGTTTGCGCGGAGGCGCCCGGATATTGCGTGGTGACGACGACGGTCGGCGGCACCACTTGCGGATATTCGGAGACCGGCAGCGTGGTATAGGCGATCGCGCCGACGATCAGGAGCACGATCGACAGCACCATCGCCAGGATGGGCTGGTTGATGGAGAGACGGCCGAGATTCATGACTTGCCACCAGCCGGCGCTTGCGCGGCATGCGGGTTGACCTTGGCACCGACGCGGGCGCGCTGGATGCCGTCGACGATGACGCGATCCTCGGCCTTGAGCCCCTCGCGGATCACCCGCAGGCCCTCCTCGAGCGGCCCGAGCGTCACGGGACGCGCCTCGACGGTGTCGTCCGGCTTGACCACGAACACGATCTTGCGCGACTGGTCGGTCGCTATCGCGACGTCGGGAATCAGCAGCGCCTCATAGGGCGCGCTGCCGATCAGCCGTACGCGGCCGAACTGGCCCGGCAGGATCGACAGATCGGTGTTCTTGATAACCGCGCGGCTGCGCAGCGTGCCGGTCGAGACGTCGAGGCGGTTGTCGAGGAAGTTGATGGTGCCGTCGTGCGACGGCTTGGTTTCGCCGGCGAGCGTCACCTGGACCGGGTTTGGCGTGTCGCGCGAGCTCGGGCGACGGCCTTCGAACCACAGCTTGCTGTATTTGATGAACGTCGCCTCATCCATGTCGAAATAGACGTAGATCGGATCGAGCGTGACGATCGAGGTGAGCAGCGTCGAGGAGCCGGCGTCGCTGCCCTGCACGAGATTGCCGGGGCTGACGAGATGGCGGCTGACGCGGCCGGTGATCGGCGCCACCACATGGGTGAACTCGATATTGAGCTTGGCAGCCTTCAATGCGCCGTCGGCCTGCATCTCGGCGGCGTGCGCGGCCTGCAAGGCCTGGCGGCGCTGGTCGACAACCTGTTCGGAAACCGCGCTGGTCTGGACCAGATTCAGGCCGCGGTCGAGCTCGCGCTTGGCCAGCTCCACCTTGGCACGCGCGTCCGACAGCTGGCCTTCCGCCTGCGTGGCCACCGCCTCGAACGGGCGAGAATCGATCACATAGAGGAGGTCGCCGGCATGCACGATCGCGCCGTCCTGGAATTCGACCGAGTCGACATAGCCGCCGACGCGGGGACGGACCTGCACTTCCTCCACGGCCTCGAAGCGGCCGGTGAATTCGTCCCAATCGGTCACGGTGCGCTTGACCGGCTGGGCAACGGTGACTGCGGGCGCCGGCGGCGCGGCCGCCTGTGAAGCCGGCTTTTCACAGCCGGCGAGCAGACCGGCGACGGCGAGCGCCAGGATGCCAGGCAAGACAGACGGCGCAGACCGCCACCGAGCTGACTGCTGTCCGAGGTACGGCTCGCTCATGTCTTGCCCCCTTCCTTGGTGGCTGCGGTCGCAAACAGGGTAACCATTTACCCGCAGGCGGCACAAGATGTGTTTCAATGATGAAGCCTTCAAGACGATGAGGCACGTGATTCTTTGCAAAACGCCGCTAGCCGAGTGGAGAGGTTGACAGAGCGATAGCCGGCCACACACGCCGCGATTAGCTGGCTGGATGCGAATGAACTTACGCGTCGGGCTCATGAATGGAGCGGCGGGTGCAGCTCGTTCGCCGCTCGCCGCCTGCGGGGGGGGTAATCGCACTTGACGTGAGAGCTTCAGCGCTGAAGCTTCCACAGCGTCATGGCCGGGCTTGTCCCGGCCATCCACGCCTTGCCCACGGCACAAAGAACGTGGATGCCCGGGACAAGCCCGGGCATGACGACCACTCGCGAGCGTTCAAATGCGATTGCCCTGCCGCAAGTGGGGAGAGGGGGAAGAGAAGCCCAGCGTCTTCGCGCATGACGGGGGTCACGGCCTCGGCTAGATTGTTTGAACAAGAACAAGACGAATTGTCCGGGAGGACAGGCGTGCACCAAGGGCGTGTCGTATTCGGCGCGATCGAGGAGGTCGTGTTTGGCCATCCGGCCGCGGGCGCCATCCTGGCGCAGATGGACCGTTTGGGATCGAACCGCGCCTTCCTGATGGTCTCGGGCACGCTGAACCGGCAGACCGACGAAATCGAGAAAATACAGCAGGTGCTGGGCTCCCGCTGCGCGGGCCTGTTCGACGCCATGCCGGCGCACACGCCGCGCGAGGCGGTGATCGCGGCCACCAACGCGGCACGGGACGCCAAGGCGGATCTGATCGTCACCGTCGGCGGCGGCTCGATCACCGACGGCGCCAAGGCGGTGCAGCTCTGCCTTGCCAACGGCGTCGACGCTATCGAAGGCATCGAGCGCATCCGCGTCCACAAGGGCGTCGCGCCCGAGATGAACGCACCATTGGTGCGGCAGGTCAGCGTGCCGACCACGATCGCGGGCGGCGAGTTCAGTTCGATCGCAGGGGTCACCGACCGCAGCACAAATGTGAAGCAGATGCTGCGTCATCCGCTGATCGTGCCGCGCGTGACCATCCTCGATCCCGCCATCACTGTGCACACGCCGGAATGGCTGTTCCTGTCGACCGGCATCCGCGCCGTCGATCATTGCGTCGAGGCGATCTGCTCGCGCGAGACCCACCCTTACGCCGATGCGCAATCGGTCAAGGGCCTCGCCATGCTGGCCGATGCGCTGCCGCGGGTGAAGGCCAATCCCGCCGACCTCGACGCACGCATGGACGCGCAGCTCGGCACCTGGCTGTCGATGGGCGCGCTTTCGGCCGGCGTGCCGATGGGCGCGAGCCATGGCATCGGCTATGTGCTCGGCGCGGCCTTCGACGTGCCGCACGGCTACACCTCCTGCATCATGCTGCCGGCGGTGATGCGCTGGAATGCTGTTGAGAACGCCGATCGCCAGCAGATCGTCGCGACCGCAATGGGCTTCCCGGGGCAGAACGCCGCCGACGTGCTCGACGCCTTCATCCGCTCGCTCGGCATGCCGCGCAGCCTCACCGAGGTAGACGTGTTGCCGGAGCATTTCGATGCCATCGCCGCCCAGGCGATGCGCACGCCCTGGGTGCCGCGCAATCCGCGCAGGATCGATAGCCCTGCTCAGGTGCGCGAAATCCTGCTTCTCGCCGCATAATCCAAGCCGGAGGATCGATGTACACAGGTACGCATGCCCGCCTACGCCCGCTCCAGCCCGCCTTCATCATGGCTGCTACAGGCGAGACCGTGACGTATCGCGAGCTCGAGGCCCGCAGCAACCGGCTCGCGCGTCTGTTCCGCAAGCACGGCTCGAGGCGGCTCGATCACTACTCGATCTTCATGGAGAACAATTCGCGCTATCTCGAAGCCTGCAGCGCGGGCGAGCGCTCCGGACTCTACTACACCTGCATCAACTCGTTCCTCACGGCGGGCGAGCTCGCCTACCTCCTCGTCAACAGCCAGTCCAAAATCCTGATCACGTCGGTGGCGAAGCTCGATGTCGCGCGCGAGGCGATCCAGTCGTGTCCCGACGTCAAGCTCTGCATCGTTGCCGACGGTCCCGGCGAGAGCGATCGTATCGTCGGCCTTGCGGAGGTGACCACCGACCTGCCCTCGACGCCGATCGCGGACGAGTGGCTCGGCACGGCGATGCTCTATTCATCGGGCACGACGGGACGGCCGAAGGGCATTCTGCGGCCGCTGCCGCAGGAGCCGCCGAAGCACAATCTGCCACTGTTCGATTTCCTCACCGGGCTCTGGCACTATCGCGAAGGCATGGTCTATTTGTCGCCGGCCCCGCTCTATCACTCGGCGCCGCAGGCCGCGGTCAATCTCACGATCCGCATGGGCGGCACCGTGATCATCATGGAGAGCTTTGACCCCGAGCGCTACCTCCAGCTCGTCCAGACATGGGGCATCACCCACACCCAGCTGGTACCGACGATGTTCTCGCGCATGCTGAAGCTGCCGGAGGAGGTGCGCAGCCGCTACGACCTGTCCTCGTTGGAGATCGCGATCCATGCCGCCGCGCCCTGCCCGGCGCTGGTCAAGGACGACATGATCAAATGGTGGGGGCCGATCATCCACGAATATTACGGTGCGACCGAGGGCCTCGGCTTCACCGCCTGCAACAGTGAGGAATGGCTCGCCCATCGCGGCTCCGTCGGCAAGGTGCTGCTCGGCGATCTGCACATTCTCGACGAGAACATGAAGGAATGCCCGACCGGAACCGCCGGCACCGTATGGTTCAAGACGGGATCGCCGTTCGAATATTTCAACGATCCGGAGAAGACCAAGGAGGCGCGCTCGGCCGACGGCAGGATGAGCACGGTCGGCGACGTCGGCTATGTCGATGCCGACCGCTTCCTCTATCTCACCGATCGCGCGACCTTCATGATCATCTCGGGCGTCGTGAACATCTATCCGCAGGAGTGCGAGAATCTGCTGATCACCCATCCGAAGGTCGCCGACGCCGCGGTGTTCGGCGTGCCCAATGTCGATCTCGGCGAAGAGGTGAAGGCGGTGGTGCAGCCGATGCCCGGCGTCGTGCCGGGCCCCGCGCTCGCCGAAGAGCTGATCGCCTTCTGCGGCCAGTCGCTGTCGCGGCAGAAGGTGCCGCGCTCGGTCGATTTCGAGAAGGAACTGCCGCGGCTGCCAACGGGCAAGCTGTACAAGCGGCTGCTGCGGGATCGCTATTGGGGGAACAAGGCGTCGCGGATTGTGTGATTCTTCGCCTCTCCCCGCCTGCGGGGAGAGGGAGCGCAGCGTCGGCGCGGCAACAGTTTCACCCCAGCATCTGCGTATCGCCGCAGATCGAAATCGCCTGACCGGAGATGGTGCGGCCGCGCGGGCTTGCCATGAACAGAATCTGGTCGGCGATCTGCTCCGGCGTGACGTAATCCTTGATCGACGTATAGGAGAACGCAATGCGTTCCATCTCGGCGTAGGAGATGCCGCGCTGCTGCGCCTTGGCCTCCAGCACGCGGCGCTGGCGGTCGCCGGCGACGAGACCGGGCAGGATGGCGTTGACCCGGATCTTGTCGGGGCCGAGCTCGATCGCCAGCGACTTGGTCAGGCCGATCACGCCCCACTTCGCCGCCGCATAGGGCGTACGCATGGCGAAGCCCACCTTTCCCGCCGCGGACGAGATATTGACGATCGAGGCGTTCTTGCTCTCGCGCAGCAGCGGCACCGCGAGCCGCGTGCAGTTGAACTGACCGGTGAGGCAGACCTCGACGCAGCGATCCCAATCCTCCGGGTTCATCTCCTCGATCTTCGCGGTCGGGCCGGCAATGCCGGCATTGTTGACGAGCACGTCGAGCCCCCCGAGCGCGCGAACCGCAGCGTCGAACATCGTCTTCACCGCGGCACGGTCGGACACGTCGCATTGCGAGCGCGTCAGCGCGGGATCGCTGTTGGCAAGCGCGGAGAGCGCCATCTCGTCGACATCGCAGACATGCACCTTCGCGCCCTCGCCGGCGAAGCGGCGGGCGATTGCAAGCCCTATGCCGCCCGCCCCCGCGGTCACCAATACGCGCAAACCCTTGATGTCGAGATCCATGATGGCTCCAGTCGATCCGAAATGCTAAGCGTGACGTTAGATCACAGCCCGCTTGGAGTTAAAACCCGGAGTTCGAATCCATGGCCCGCAAAGTCATCATCACCTGTGCCGTCACCGGCGCGATTCACACGCCGTCGATGTCGCCGGCGCTGCCCGTGACGCCGCAAGAGATCGCGGACGCCGCCGTGGAGGCCGCGGAAGCGGGCGCTGCAATCGTGCATCTGCATGCGCGCAACCCCGAAACCGGCCAACCGGATCAGTCGCCGGAGGCCTTTGCGCCGTTCCTGAAGATCATCAAGCAACGTTCCAACGCTGTGATCAATCTCACCACCGGCGGCTCGCCGACCATGACGGTGGACGAGCGCGTGCGCCCCGCAGCGGTCTACAAGCCGGAAGTCGCCTCGCTGAACATGGGTTCGATGAATTTCGGCTTCTTCGGCATGCTCAACCGCTTCAAGACCTTCAAGCACGAGTGGGAACGCAAGCATGTCGAGAACAAGGACATCGTGTTCCGCAACACCTTCCAGGACATCGAGTTCGTGCTGAAGACGCTGTCGGAGACCGGAACCCGCTTCGAGTTCGAGTGCTACGACACCGCGCATCTCTACAATCTGCAATATTTCCTCGATCAGGGCCTGGTGAAGCCGCCGCTGTTCGTCCAGACCGTGTTCGGCCTCCAGGGCGGCATCGGCCCGCATCCGGAAGATGTGCTGCACATGAAGCGCACGGCAGAGCGGTTGTTCGGAGACAAGTTCATCTGGTCGGTGCTCGGCGCCGGGCGGCATCAATTGCCGATCGCGGCGATGGCGGCCGCGATGGGCGGCAATATCCGCGTCGGCCTCGAGGACTCGCTGTGGGCCGCGCCGGGCCGGATGGCCTCCTCGAACGCCGAGCAGGTGCGGCTCGCCCGCAAGATCATCGAGGGCCTCGGCCTCGAGGTCGCCTCCTCCGACGAGGCGCGCGAGATGCTGCATTTGAAGGGCGGGGATACGCTGCAGGTCTAGTTCCGCCATTCGCTCGTTCGCATCTGCACTCTCACATTGTGAGAGAATGAAGCCCGCGACTTTACGTCATCCGAATTGCCAAGGCCGCAGAGAGCCTTGGCCGTTGCCTCGCTCCGCCCGCGTCGCTATCGTTACGACAAACAGGCCACAAAAGGCCGATGTCCAGGGAGGATGAGCATGCGGAGCGTGTGGGCGCTCGCCGCAGTGGCGGCGCTATCTGTGCTGACGACCTCAACGACCACGCTCGCCGCTGGGCCCAAACAGGGCGGCATTTTACGGATGTATCATCGCGATAGCCCCGCCAACGCCTCGATCCACGAAGGCGCGACCTATTCGGTCAACATTCCCTTCATGCCTGTCTTCAACAACCTCGTCATCTTCAAGCAGGACGTGGCGCAGAACAGCATGGACAGCATCGTCCCGGAGCTCGCGGAGAGCTGGGCGTGGGTGAACGACAACAAGACCCTGACCTTCAAGCTGCGCCAGGGCGTGAAATGGCATGACGGCAAGCCGTTCACGTCGGCGGACGTCAAATGCACCTTCGACATGCTGATGGGCAAGTCGCAGCAGAAGTTCCGCCAGAACCCGCGCAAGGCCTGGTACAACGAGGTCAACGACATCACGACCAACGGCGATTTCGAGGTCTCCTTCAACCTGAAGCGGCCGCAACCCTCGCTGCTGGCGTTGCTCGCCTCCGGCTACACGCCGGTCTATCCCTGCCACGTCTCTCCGGCGGAGATGCGCACGCGTCCGATCGGCACCGGTCCGTTCAAATTCGTCGAGTTCAAGGCCAATGAATCGATCAAGCTGACCCGCAATCCCGACTATTGGCGGGAGGGCCGGCCCTATCTCGACGGCATCGAGTTCACCATCATCCCGAACCGCTCGACCGCAATCCTCGCCTTCGTGGCTGGCAAGTTCGACATGACCTTTCCGACCGAGGTGACGATCCCGCTGGTGAAGGACGTCAAATCGCAAGCGCCGAACGCGATATGCGAGATCGCGCCGACCAACGTCTCGACCAACATCATCGTCAATTCGACGGCCGCGCCGTTCGACAATGCCGACATCCGCCGCGCTATGGCGCTGGCGCTCGACCGCAAGGCCTTCATCTCGATCTTGTTCGAGGGCCAGGGCGACATCGGCGGCACCATGCTGCCGCCACCGAATGGTCTTTGGGGCATGCCCAAGGAGATGCTCGAGACCATTCCCGGCTATGGCCCCGACGTGAAGGCCAACCGCGAAGAGGCCGGGAAGCTGATGCAGAAGGCCGGCTACGGACCGGACAAGCATCTCGCCGTCAAGGTCTCGACCCGCAACATCCCGGTCTACCGCGATCCCGCGGTGATCCTGATCGACCAGCTCAAGAGCATCTATATCGACGGCGAGCTCGACGTGGTGGAGACCGCGAACTGGTTCCCGAAGATCGCGCGCAAGGATTACATGATCGGGCTCAACCTCACCGGCAACGCCGTCGACGATCCCGACCAGTCTTTCTACGAGAACTATTCCTGCGGCTCGGAACGCAACTACACCAATTACTGCAACAAGGAGATCGAGAAGCTGTTCGACGTGCAGTCGCAGGAGACGAATATCGACAAACGCAAGAAGCTGGTGTGGGAGATCGACAAGAAGCTGCAGGAGGACGTCGCCCGTCCGATCATCTTCCACAGCCGCATGGGCACCTGCTGGCAGCCTTACGTCAAGGGCGTGACGATCATGACGAACAGCTCCTATAATGGCTATCGTTACGAGGATTTGTGGCTGGACAAGTAACGCGACGAACGGGCGGTTAAAGGCTCGGCAGGAGGCGTTGGGATGTTTGCCTATCTGGTGCGCCGCCTGTTCCTGATGCTCGTGACCCTGTTCGGGATCTCGATCGTCATCTTCTTCCTGCTGCGTATCGTACCCGGCAACATCGTCGACATCCTGTTTGCCGCGGCCGGCTATGTCGATCCCGCCGACAAGGTCAATCTCGAAAAGGAGCTCGGCATCGATCAGCCGCTGGTGGTGCAATATCTGCACTGGATCGGCGGCTTCCTGCGCGGCGATTTCGGCTACTCCTACGTCTCGGAGAAGCCGGCTCTGCAGGAGATCTTGCCACGCATTCCGATCACGGCGCGGCTCGCCGGATTGGCGCTGCTGTTCTCCGCCTCGATCGGCATTCCGCTTGGCGTCATTAGCGCGGTGAAGCAGGGAACTAAGCTCGATTACGCGCTGCGTGTGGTCAGCCTCAGCGGCTTGTCGCTGCCCTCGTTCTGGCTGGGCCTTCTGATCCTGACCGCGTCGGTCGCAATGTTCGGCCAGATGCCGATCTTCAACCCAAATCCGCAGACCTGGCTGGAGGCTTTCGCGACCTACGCCGTGCCGGCCGCCGCGGTCGGCTTCCGCAGCGCCGCGCTGACCATGCGCATCACGCGCTCGTCGATGCTGGAGGTGCTGCGGCAGGACTATATCCGCACCGCGCGCGCCAAGGGCGCATCCGACGCCGCGGTGAACTATCACCACGCACTGAAGAACGCGATCTTGCCCGTCATCACAGTGATCGGCATCGAGGCAGCCTTCCTGATCGGCGGCCTCATCGTCACCGAGACCGTGTTCAACATCCCCGGCGTCGCGCGTTTCCTGGTCGAGGCAATCCGCTGGCGCGACTATCCGATCGTGCAGAACCTCGTGATGTTCATCGCGATCGTCGTGGTGTTCGCGAATTTCACCGTCGACATGCTCTACGCCGTGTTCGACCCGCGCATCCGGTTTACGGACTGACCGTATGAACGCCGATTGGATCAGAAGGCCTGCGCTGCTTTTCACCTCTCCCCGCTTACGGGGAGAGGTCGGATTGCATCGCAGATGCAATCCGGGTGAGGGGGAGCTTCCGCGAGTCTCTCTAGCACCGTCCCCGCGGAGAGCCCCCCTCACCCCGACCCTCTCCCCGCAAGCGGGGAGAGGGAGAAGGTAACCGCATGGCGACAATCGACTATGATCTCGAGCTCAAGCGCGCCGGCGCCAATGCGACCGGTGGCTGGCGACGCGTGCTGTTCCTGGCGCGGCGTCACGTCCTCGGGGCGGCCGGCCTCGTCATCATGACGGTGTTCGTGCTCACGGCCATCTTCGCCGACTTCATCGCGCGCTATGATCCGCTGACGGTCGATGCGGCGCATGCGCTGGCACGTCCCAGCGCCACGCACTGGATGGGCACCGACTCCTTCGGCCGCGACGTGTTCAGCCGCATCATCCACGGCGCGCGGATCTCGCTCGCGGTCGGGATCGGCTCGACCGCGCTTGGCGGCACAATCGGCGTGATCGTGGGGCTGACCTCGGGCTATCTTGCCGGCTGGTTCGATCTGGTGTTCCAGCGCGTCTCCGACATCCTGCAGGCGCTGCCGCTGCTCGTGCTGGCGCTGGTCATGACGGCCGCGCTCGGCCCGTCGCTGCCGAACGTGATCCTCGCGATCGCCATTCCGCTGATCCCGACTGTCGCCCGCGTGATCCGCGCCAACACGCTGGCGCTGCGTGAGCAGCCGTTCGTCGAGGCCGCCAAATCGATCGGCATGAGCGAAGTGCGGATTGCGATCCGCCACGTCCTGCCCAACACGCTGGCACCGCTGATCGTACTCGCCACCGCCCAGCTCGGCTCGACCATTCTCACCGAAGCCTCGCTGTCCTTTCTCGGCCTCGGCATTCCCGAGCCCTATCCATCCTGGGGACGCATGCTGTCGGAATCGGCGGCCGAATATGTCCGCACCGCGCCGTGGCTGGTGATCTTCCCGGGCATCGCGATCAGCCTCGCCGTGTTCGGTACCAATCTGTTCGGTGACGCCCTGCGCGACATCCTCGATCCGAGGCAACGCGGCTGATGACGGAAAAATCCGATATCGTGCTCGATGTGAAGAACCTGAAAACGGTGTTCTTCACCAATTCCGGCCTGTTCAAGGCCGTGGACGACGTCTCCTTCACCGTGAAGCGCGGCGAGACGCTGGCGATCGTCGGCGAATCCGGCTGCGGCAAGAGCGTCACCGCGCTGTCGCTGCTGCGGCTCGTGCCAGATCCGCCCGGCCGCATCGTCGGCGGCTCGGTCACGCTCGAAGGCACCGACCTGCTCACGCTGGACGAAGCGGCCATGCGCGCGATCCGGGGCAATCGCATCTCCATGATCTTCCAGGAGCCGATGACCTCGCTCAATCCGGTGATGCGGATCGGCGACCAGATCGTCGAGGCCGTGCGGCTGCACCGGAACTTGTCGGCCAAGGAGGCCCATGACATCGCGGTCGAAATGCTGCGCCTGGTGCGGATCCCCGAGCCGGCGCGCCGCGCCAGGGAATATCCGCACCAGCTTTCGGGCGGCATGCGCCAGCGCGCGATGATCGCAATGGCGCTGGCCTGCCGGCCGGCGCTGCTGATCGCGGACGAGCCGACCACCGCGCTCGACGTCACCATCCAGGCCCAGATCCTGGCGCTGATCCTCGATCTTCAGAAGGAGCTTGGCACCGGCCTCGTGCTGATCACGCACGATCTCGGCGTCGTCGCACAGACTGCGCAGCGGGTGATCGTGATGTATGCCGGGAAGAAGGTCGAGGAAGCGAGCGTCGAGGCGCTGTTCGCCGCACCAAAACATCCATACACGCGCGGGCTGATGGCCTCGATCCCGGCGGTGCCGGCGTCCGGAGTCCCGGCGCAGGCGCGGCTCAACGAAATTCCCGGCACGGTGCCGTCCCTGGTGCGGCTGCCGACGGGCTGCGCCTTCGCGCCGCGCTGCAAGCTCGCGATCAAGCGCTGCCAGGAGGAATATCCGCCGCTCGCCGATTGGGGCGGCGGCCATCTCGCCGCCTGCTGGCGCGCGGCAGAAGTCGCGGAGGTCGCATGACCGAGGCGCTGCTCGAAGTCACCGATCTCACGAAGCATTACCCGGTGCGTGCCGGCGTGTTGCGCCGGCAGGTCGGCACCGTGCATGCGGTCGATGGCGTCTCGTTTGCGCTTGGCACCGGCGAGACGCTGGGGTTGGTCGGCGAGTCCGGCTGCGGCAAGTCGACGGTCGCACGCAGCGTGCTGCGGCTGGTCGAGCCGACCTCAGGCCAGATCCGGCTCAGGGGCGAGGACATCACCCATCTCTCCAAGGCCGAGCTCAGGCCGCATCGCCGCTCGATGCAGATCGTGTTCCAGGACCCGTTCGCTTCGCTCAATCCGCGCATGACCGCAGGCGACATCGTCGGCGAGCCAATTGCGGTGCATGGCCTCGCCAGCGGCAAGGCGCTGGAAGCGCGCGTCGCAAAGCTGTTCGAGCAGGTAGGCCTCCGGCCCGACCAGATGCGCAATTTCCCGCATCAATTTTCGGGCGGCCAGCGCCAGCGCATCTGCATCGCGCGTGCGCTCGCGCTGGAGCCGCGCCTGATCGTCTGCGACGAGCCGGTCTCGGCGCTCGACGTCTCGATCCAGGCGCAGGTGATCAACCTATTGATCGATCTGCAGCGGCAGCACGGCTTTTCCTACCTCTTCATCGCGCATGACCTTGCCGTGGTCGCCCATATCAGCCACCGCGTCGCAGTGATGTATCTCGGCCGCATCGTCGAGATCGCCGACAAGGACGAGCTGTTTAGGAATCCGCGCCATCCCTACACACAGGCCCTGCTCGCCTCGGTGCCGATCGCGAACCCGCACGCCAAGAAGATCGCGCCGCTGGTCGACGGCGACGTGCCGAGCCCGGTCAATCCGCCCTCGGGCTGCGCCTTCCATACGCGCTGCCGGTTTGCAATGGAGCGATGCAAGACGGAGCGGCCGGCGCTGGTGGACGCCGGCGCGGGGCATCAGGTGGCGTGTCTATTGAACGAGGGGACGGGGCGACCCAACGCGATACCGTAGGGTGGGAGGCGTAACCCACCACTGTCTATCTCTGCGGAAACGAAAGAGGTGTGTTACGCCTAGCGAACTGCGCCTCGCGCAGTCGCAGGGCTAACCCACCCTACGATTGCGGTGCTCGCAGCGCTAGCCTGCCTCGATCTCCGCCACGATCTTCCCCGTCGTGACCTGCTCGCCTTCGGTCACGTCGATCGCCGCAATCACACCGTCGATGCCGGCCTTGTGGACGTGCTCCATCTTCATCGCCTCCAGCGTCATCACGGGCTGACCGGCGGCGACGCGGTCACCCGGCTTGACCAGCACGGCGACGACGCGGCCGTTCATGGCGGCGCGGACCTTGCCGTCGCCGCCGTTCGCTGCGGCGGCCTTGGGCGCGGCGAGGGTCAGATCCGTCACCGCGAGCGGGACGCCGCGATGCGCAAGGTAGAGCCGATCGCCGTCGCGCAGGAATCTTGCGTTGTCCATCACGCCATCGTGGCGGAAACGGATGGCGTCGGAATCGAGCTGGTCGATCTCGAACCTGTCCTGCCGGGCGTTGGCAATGGTGTAGCTGCCGTCGCGCTCGCGCGTGACTTCGAGCTCATAGGCTTGACCGGCGATCTCGATCCTCGCCGGCAGCGGAAATGTCGCCGCCAGGCTTCGCCCGTCGCGCCATGACGGCGCGTGCGGGTTGGTGACGTAGAGCAGGAGACCGGCGAGCGCCGGGTTGAACGCGCCGTCCCTCCCCGGCGCCAGCAATTCATCGCGATGCGAACCGATGAAGGCTGTGGTCGCCTCGCCCCTGGCAAAGCCGGGATGGCGCAGGCAGGACATCAGGAAGGCCTGGTTGGTTGTCACGCCGAAGGCCGTGAGCTGCTCCAGGCCACGGATCAGGCGGCCGCGCGCCTCTTCGCGCGTGGCGCCATGGCTGATGACCTTGGCGATCATGGAATCATAGAACGGCGGAATCTCCGAGCCCGATTCCAGCGCGTGCTCGACGCGGATTCCTTCCGGCACCTGCCAGCGCGCGATGCGGCCGGACTGCGGCATGAAGTCGTGCGCAGCGTCCTCCGAGCACAGCCGCACCTCGATGGCATGGCCGGAGAATTTGATGTCCTGCTGCTTCACCGGCAGCGGCTCGCCGCGCGCGACGCGCAGCTGCAGCTCGACGAGATCGAGCCCGGTGATCGCCTCGGTCACGGGATGCTCGACCTGGAGACGCGTGTTCATCTCCATGAAGTAGAATTCGCCGCTCTCATCGAGCAGGAATTCCAGCGTACCGGCGCCCTCATAGCGCAGTGCCTTTACCGCCGCGACCGCCACCTCGCCCATCTTCGCGCGCAGCTCGGGCGTCACCGCCGGCGACGGCGCCTCCTCGATCAGCTTCTGGTGCCGCCGCTGCACCGAGCAGTCGCGCTCGCCGAGATGGATGGCGTTGCCGTGGCTGTCGCCGAAGACCTGGATTTCGATGTGGCGTGGGTTCTGGATCGCGCGCTCAAGGATGACTGTGGGATCGCCGAACGCCGCCTTGGCCTCCGACCGCGCGCTGCGCAGCGCATCGGGGAACGTGGCGGCATCGGTCACGAGCCGCATGCCGCGGCCGCCACCGCCGGCAACCGCCTTGATCATCACGGGGAAGCCGATCTTCCTGGCCTCGGCGAGCATCACCTCGTCGCTTTGGTCAGCGCCCTGATAGCCGGGCACGATGGGCACGCCGGCCTTCTTCATGATTTCCTTGGCGCCGGCCTTGTTCCCCATCGCCTCGATCGCCTGCGGCGACGGGCCGATGAAGACGAGGTCGGCATCCTTGCAAGCCTGCGCGAACTCCTCGTTCTCGGCGAGGAAGCCGTAACCGGGATGCACGGCATCCGCGCCGCTCGCCTTTGCCGCAGCGATGATCGCGGGGATGTTGAGATAGGATTGCGCCGGCAGCGCTTCGCCGATGCGGACGGCCCGATCGGCCTGCCGCACATGCAGCGCGTCGCGATCGGCGTCCGAATAGACCGCGACGACGCCAAGGCCGAGCCGCCGCGCACTGCGCATCACGCGCAGCGCGATCTCGCCTCGATTGGCGACCAGCACTTTGAAGAACGGCCGGTGCTGCACTGATCCGTTCCTCATGGGCGGGCCACCGAAAATTGCATGCGCTGGGGGCTCCGCGCGTCGCCCTCGCGGCAGATCGCCAGCACCTCCGACAGGACCGCACGGGTGTCGCGCGGATCGATCACACCGTCGTCGAGCACGCGGGCGCTGGTCGAGAATACGTCCATCTGGCCGTCGAAGACGCCGACGATCTGCGCCTTCATGGCCTCCAACTTGTCCTTCTCGATCGGCTTGCCGCGGCGCGCGGCTGCAGCCTCGGTCACGATTGCCATGGTTTCGGCAGCCTGCTCGCCGCCCATCACCGCGGTCTTGGCGTTGGGCCAGGAGAAGCAGAAGCGTGGATGGAAGCCGCGACCGCACATGCCGTAATTGCCGGCGCCGAAGGAGGCGCCGCAATAGATGGTGATCTGCGGCACCGTCGCTGATGTCACCGCCTGGATCATCTTCGAGCCGTGCTTGATCATGCCGGCCTCCTCATAGGCCTTGCCGACCATGTAGCCGGTGGTGTTGTTCAGATACAGCAGCGGCGTGCGGGTCTGGCAGCAGGCCTGGATGAAATGCGTCGCCTTGTTGGCGCCGGCCGGATCGAGCGGACCGTTGTTGGTGATGATGCCGATCGCCTGCCCCTCGATGCGGGCGTGACCGCAGACGGTGGCCGGGCCATAATTCGGCGCCATCTCGGTGAAGTCGGAATCGTCAACGATGCGCGCGATCACCTGCTTCATGTCGACCGGACGCTTGTGGTCCATCGGCATGATGCCGAGGAGCTCGTCCTGGTCGTAGCGCGGCGGCTTGAATTTCGCAGCTAGCCTGCCCGGCCGCTCCCATTGCATCGCCGCCATGATCTCGCGCGCGATGCGCAGCGCGTCGCGATCGTCCTCGGCGAGATAGTCGCCGAGGCCGGAGATCTGCGTGTGCATCTCAGCGCCGCCGAGTTCCTCCTCGGTCGCGATCTCGCCGGTCGCGGCCTTCAGCAGAGGCGGCCCTGCAAGGAACGCACGGGTACGGCCGCGGACCATGACGATGTAGTCGGAGAGTCCGGTCTGATAGGCGCCGCCTGCGGTTGATGAACCGTGCGTGACGGTGACGACGGGCAGGCCTGCGGCCGACAGACGTGCGAGATTGCGAAAAATGTTGCCGCCGCGGACGAAATCCTCAACGCGGTAGCGCAAAAGATTGGCACCGGCACTTTCGACAAGCTGGACATAAGGCAGCTTGTTCTCCAGCGCCAACTCCTGCACGCGCAAGGTCTTGTCGAGGCCATAGGGCTGGAGAGCGCCGGCATCGATGCCGGCGTCGTTGGCGCTGACCATGCAACGGATGCCCGAGACGAAGCCGATGCCGGCGATGACCCCGCCACCGGGCACGCTCTTGTTCGGATCCGGAACGTCGAACATGTAGCCGGCGAGCGTCGACAGCTCGAGGAAGGGCGCGCCGGGATCTAGCACCAGCGCGACGCGCTCGCGCGGCAAGAGCTGGCCGCGCTTATGGAAGCGATCCTTTGCGGCGGCGGACGCCGCGCGCGTACGCTCTTCCAGCGCGCGCATGCGGTCGATCAGGGCGAGCATGCCGTCACGGTTGGCGTGGTAGGCGGCACTGCCGGGGGAGATGGTGTTTTCGAGAATGGACATAACTCTATCCTGCTCGTCATTGCGAGGAGCGAAGCGACGAAGCAATCCAGACTGCTTCCGCGGCGAGATTCTAGATTGCTTCGCTGCGCTCGCAATGACGGTTGAGGCGATACCTTACCGATTCGTCCCAAAGATCTTCCGCGCCTCGGCCGGGCTCGCGATCTCGCGGCCGGCGCGGCGGGCGCAGGCGGCGACTGCTTCGATGAGCTGGCCGTTCGACGTCACCTTCTTGCCGTCGGCCAGATAGAAGGTGTCTTCAAGACCCGTGCGCAGGTGGCCACCGAGCTCGGCGCAGCGCTGGTGCAGCGGCCAGATTTCTTCGCGGCCAATCGCCGTGACCTGCCAGTGTGCTTCGGGACGTTTCAGCTTGATCAGGATCGGCAGCAGCTCGGGATCGGACGGCATGCCGGAGGCGACGCCCATCACGAAGTTATATTCGAGCGGGCCCTCGTACATGCCGACTTGGGTGTACATGCCGACGCAGCGGACGATGCCGACGTCAAAGCATTCGAACTCGGGGATGGTGCCGACCGCGTTCATGACGTCGAGATAGTCCTTCACCTTCTCGACCGCGTTGTCGAACATCATCGGCGGCCAGGCCCAGGTGTTGTCGGCCTTGACCTTGAGATAGTTCAGTGAGCCGGCGTTGCAGGCCGCAATCTCCGGCCTCGTCTCTCGGATGCAATCGAGCGCGCCGCTGTAGTTCGGCCCAGAGACACCCGAGGTATGGTTGATGATCACCCCGGGGCAGGCCTCGCGGATCGCCTGCTGGATCTCCTTGCTGAGGCCGACCTCCCAGGACGGCAGGTGCCCCTTGTTCGGCGCCTGCTGGCGCAGATGGATGTGCATGATGCTGGCACCGGCGTCGAACGCGGCCTTGGCCTCGCGCGCCATCTCTTCCGGCGTGACCGGCACGTTGTGCTGCTTGGGGTCGGTAAGCACGCCGTTCAGCGCGCAGGTGATGACGGCCTTGTCGCTCATGCCTCGGATGTCTCGCAGGTTGAGAATTCAACGCTTGCGATCATGTGACGCGCGACATGCGGCTTCTTGCGCGGAGAAGCTAGGAAAATGGCACTGTCGTAGGATGGGCAAAGGCGCTTTTGCGTTGGGCCCAGCGTCTCTCCACGCTTCACGGAAGCGGTGGGCACGCTTCGCTTTGCCCACCCTACGAAGATGCGATATTTGGCTAGCTTGCCTCCGCAAGCTCCCTAACCGTCTCGCTGCTGCGATAGATCGCAAGATCCCGCGAGCCGACGAAGATCGCGCGCGGCTTCAGCCCATAGAAGCGGCGGATCGAATGGCTGAAATGGGTGCTATCGGGATAACCGATGTCCTGCGCGAGATGGGCGAGGTTGAGGTCCTGGTTGGCATAGTGCAGCAGGTGTCGCGCACGCTTCCAGGCGCGGAATGATCGGAAGGAGATGCCGGTCTCCTCCTTGAACAGATGCAGGAAGCGCGAGGCCGAGAGGCCCGCTTCCGCGGCGCAGGTATCCGCCGTCACCGGCTCGCCGGAGAAGCGTTCGATGCGCGCGACAGCGCGCGTCACACGCGGGTCGAGCACGCGGCGCGGCAACGCCTCGCCAAAGCACATCTCGTCGAACTCGGCGGTGGTGATGTCGCCATAGCGGCGCTGGCGCAGGAACGCATAGGCGGCGAGGATCTTGCGGGCAAAGACGGCCTTGTCCGGTCCGGTCAGCCGCTCGGCCAACGCCTCGATCACGCCGTCCGGCATGCTCTCCGGCTCGAGCGTCACACTGATCGCGGTGCGATAGTCGCTGGCAATGGAATGCCGCTGGTTCGGCAGCGTGACGAACAATTCACCCGTGGCAAGGACGTCGTCGATCGTCAGATGCAGATTGCCTTTGACCGCCACATAGACATGGCAGCAACCGGGCGTCCGCTTGCGGGGACGGCCCAGCAGGCCGGCATAGAACACCCGCTCCGGCGTGATCAGCATCAGATGGTCGGATTCGCGACCCTTGTCTTCCATTGGCGGTCCTCCTCGCGCGGCTCTCTGGCCGCTGCGGAACGGAGGTCACCTTAGCGGAAATTTGGGCGCTGTCACGACGGGATAGCGCTGTCAGGAGGCGCGACATTTCATCGTTCCGGGGGCGGTCAGGAGCCGCGTCCGGAACTCTGGCAACGATGAAGGGGCTTACGCCCTCACCCGCGCCGCGACGTTCTGCTCGATGCCGGCCTTCTGTTCCGCCGCGACCGCGCGCTTGAAGCCGTCGCGCTGTTGCAGGCGGGCCCAATAGGCTGCGACATTTGGCCCAAAATCCTTGGCGAGGCCGATGTTGTCCGCGAGCCGCAGCGCGTAACCGATGACGATGTCGGCGGCGGTGAAGCGGCCGGCGCACAAGGTTTCGGCATTTGCGGTCGCTGCCTCAACGGCGCGCAGGCGACCCAGGAACCATTTTGCGTAATCGCTGGCGACTTGAGGATTGCGGCGCTCCTCGGGCTCGAGCTGGGTGTACCGGAGCACCAGCGTCTGCGGGAAGGTTAACGTGGCATCGCTGAAATACATCCAGTTCAGGAACGCGCCGTAGGCGGGATCCTCAGGGCCAACCATCAGCGGCGTCGGACCGTGTTTGACGCCGAGATAGTGGCAGATGCCGGAGGACTCCGTCATCCGCGTCTCGCCGTCGATCAGATAAGGGATCGTTCCAAGCGGATTGATGCCGAGATAATCCTTGGCGAAGACACGCGGCGGAAACGGCAGCATCTTGAGCTCATATGGCAGCCCCATCTCCTCCAGCATCCAGAGCGGGCGGAACGAGCGCGCAGCATCGCAGTGGTAGAGCGTGATCATCAGGCATTCCCCCTAGAGCATGATCCGGACCCGAAGGGCCGCGCCAGCGCAAAGTGTGCAGCGGTTTTCCGAAAAGATCATGCTCAACCTTTCGTGCTGCCGGGCAGCGTGCCCATCATCTTGCACAGGACCATCAGCATGACCTCGTCGGCGCCGCCGCCGATCGAGGTCAGGCGGCTGTCGCGATAGGCTCGGCTGACCGGCGTCTCGTTGGTAAAGCCCATTCCGCCCCAATATTGCAAGCAGGCGTCGGTGAGCTCGCGGCCGAGACGGCCGGCCTTGAGCTTGGCCATGGTGGCAAGCCTGGTGACGTCCTCACCGGCGACCAGCGCCTCGCCGGCGCGATAGATCAGCGCGCGCAGCAGCTCGACCTCGGTCTGCATCTCCGCAAGCTTGAAGTGCACGACCTGGTTGTCGAGGATGCTCTGGCCGAAGGCTTTGCGGTTGCGGGTGTATTCGATGGTCTCGTTGATGATGTATTCGTGGGCCTTCAGGCAGGCGGCCGCGCCCCAGAGACGTTCCTCCTGGAACTGGATCATCTGGTAGGTGAAGCCCTTGCCCTCCTCGCCGATCCGGTTGCGTTTGGGCACCCGGACATTGTCGAAGAAGATCTGCGCCGTGTCCGAGGACCGCATGCCCATCTTGTCGAGTTTTCGCGCGACAGTAACGCCCTTGCTCTTCATGGGCACGCAGATCAGCGACTTGTTGCGGTGAACGGGCCCATCGCTGGTGTTGGCGAGCAGGCAGATCCAGTCGGCCTGCGTGCCGTTGGTGATCCACATCTTCCCGCCATTGATGACGTAGTCGTCGCCGTCCGAGCGTGCATTGGTCTTGATCGAGGCGACGTCCGATCCTGCACCGGGCTCGGAGACACCGATGCAGGCAACGTAATCGCCGGAGATCGACGGCGCCAAAAACTCTCGGCGTACCTCGTCCGAGCCGAACCGCGCCAGCGCGGGCGTCGCCATGTCGGTCTGCACCCCGATCGCCATCGGCACGCCGCCGCAGGTGATGGCCCCTAGTTCCTCCGCCATCATCAGCGCGTAGGAGTAGTCGAGGCCGGAGCCGCCGAACTCGACCGGCTTGTTCAGCCCGAGGAAACCGAGGCCGCCCATTTTCTTGAACAGCTCATGCGCCGGGAAGATGTCGGCCTTCTCCCATTCATCGACATGAGGATTGATCTCGTTGGCGATGAATTTCTGCAAGCTACGGCGGATCTCGTCGTGGTCGGCGGTGAACAGCATTGTCTCCTCGAACTTTAATCGACGTTCATCTCGTCATTCCGGGCATCGCGAAGCGATGAGCCTGGAATCCATTTCTCCGCGGGCATATGCGACCCGATGGATTCCGGGTTCGACCCTTCGCGTCGCCCCGGAATGACAGAAAGTCACAACCCCATCTGCCTGCTCGCGAGATCCTTCATGATCTCCTCGGTGCCGCCGCCGATGGCGTTGACCTTGACCTCACGGTAGATCCGCTCGGCCTTGATGCCGCGCATGAAGCCGGCACCGCCGAAGATCTGCACCGCTTCCGAGGCGCAGAACGCCATGGTCTGCGTCGCCTGGTTCTTCATCATGCAAATTTCCGCGACCGGGCTCTCGCCCTGCTCCAGCCGCCAGGCCAGCAGCTCCAGCATCGCTTGCGACGCTGCGACCTTCTGCGCCATGTCGACGATCTTGTGGCGGATCACCTGGTGCTGGGCGAGCGGCTTGCCAAAAGTCTTGCGCTCCCTGGCGTAGGCGATCGCCTCATCGACGCAGACCCGCGCAAAGGCGGTGCAGCTCGCCGCCATGCCCATGCGCTCGCTGTTGAAGTTCTGCATGATGATCTTGAAGCCCTGGCCTTCCTCGCCGATCAGGTTCTCGGCCGGCACACGGCAGTCGTCGAAATGCAGCGTCGCGGTGTCGGAGGCCCACCAGCCCATCTTCTTCAATTTCGTCCGCGACAGGCCGGGCGTGTTGCCTTCGATCAGGAGCAGGCTGACGCCGCCGGCGCCCTCGCCGCCGGTACGCACGGCAACGGTCAGATAGTCGGCGCGCACGCCCGACGTGATGAAGGTCTTCTCGCCGCTCACGACGTAGTGATCGCCGTCACGCCGCGCCTTGGTGCGCAAGCTCGCGACGTCGGAGCCGCCGCTCGGCTCCGTGATGGCCAGCGCGGAAATCTTCTCGCCGGCGAGAATTTGCGGCAGCACTCTTGCCTTGATCTCGGGCCGTGCCGCGCGTGCGATCGGCGGCGAGCCGATGGTGTGGCTCATCAGGCTGGCGCTGACGCCGCCCGCACCAGCGCGCGCCATTTCCTGGCTGGCCACGATCTTCATGAACTGGTCGGCCTGGATGCCGCCAAATTCCTCGGGGAATCCCAGCCCGAGCAGCCCGATCTCGGCAGCCTTGCGATAGAGCGCACGCGGGAATTCGCCGGCCTCGTCCCATTCATGGGCGTAAGGCTCGATCTCCTTCTCGACGAAACGACGCATCACGTCGCGGAAGGCATCATGCTCGGCGGTATAGAACGGGCTCTTCATTGCGCTTTCGCCTCGCTGATGGCGATTCTTCGCATCCACCATGGCCGGAACATTGGCGGCTCACTTGCGCGGAGTGGCTGCCCCGACAGAGCGACGCCAAGCAGGCCACGACCTAGCAACTCAACGCAAGACAGTTTTCGTCCCTCGCGGACCAACTCCGGATCAAAAAAAGACGTGCTGCACAAAACTCCGGCTGGCCTCCCAGGGCCACGCCGGGCATGGTGCACGGCAATAAAAATGCAGACGGCACAAGACCGTCGAGGGAGGAAGTTATGGCCGTTCGTTATTACGACTGGATCGTCCATCATGCTCGCCGCACACCTGGCAAGGTCGCGGCCATCGATCTCGCGAGCGAGCGCCACTTCACCTATTCGCAGCTTGATGCCCGCATCTCGCGCCTCGCCTCGTTCCTGCGCGATGCGCTGAAGGTCTCGCGCGGCGACCGCGTCGCGGTGCTGGCGCTGAACACGACGGACACGCTGGAAGTGCAATTCGCCTGCGGGCGGCTCGGCGCCATCTTCGTGCCGCTCAACACCCGCCTCACCGTCCCCGAGCTCCAGTTCATCGTCGGCGATTGCGCGCCGAAGGTGATGATCCACGACGCCGATCTCGCCGAGACCGCGCTTAGCGTCGCCAAGCTCTGCGGTGTCGCCTCCCACCTGCTGCTCGGCGCAAGCGGCTCGTACGAGGCCGGCATCGCCGCCGCAAAGCCGCTCGACCGGATCGAAGAGGTCACGCTCGATGACGTCTCGACCATCATGTACACGTCGGGCACGACGGGGCACCCGAAGGGCGCGACCATCACCCATGGCATGACCTTCTGGAATTGCGTCAATCTCGGCGGTCCCGCCTGCATCGGGCCATCCTCGGTGCTGCTCACCGTGCTGCCGCTGTTCCATACCGGCGGGCTCAACTGCTACACCAATCCGGTGCTGCATGCCGGCGGCACCGTGCTGATCATGCGCGCCTTCGATCCCGGCACTGCGCTCGGCCTGATCAACGATCCCGCACAGGGCATCAACGTCTTCTTCGGCGTGCCCGCGATCTACCAGTTCATGGCGCAGCATCCGGTCTTTGCGACCACCGATCTCAGCCGGCTGATCGTCGGCGGTGTCGGCGGCGCGCCGATGCCGGTGCCGCTCCTGAAAGTCTGGGAGGCACGCGGCGTCGCGCTGCAGCAGGGCTACGGCATGACCGAGACCTCGCCGGCGGTGCTGGTGCTCGACCGCGAGGATGCGGCGCGCAAAGCGGGCTCCGCAGGCAAGCCGGTGCTGCACACGGAGGTGCGGATCGTGCGGCCCGACGGCAACGATGCGGATATCGGCGAGCTGGGTGAGCTCTGGGTGAAGGGGCCGAACATCACGCCGGGCTATTGGAACAGGCCGGAGGCGAACAAATCCTCCTTCACCGACGGCTGGCTGCATACCGGCGATGCGACACGCGTCGACGAAGAAGGCTTCTACTACATCGTCGATCGCTGGAAGGACATGTACATTTCCGGCGGCGAGAACGTCTACCCGGCCGAGGTCGAGAACGTCCTGCATCAGCTCACCGCGATTGCGGAAGCCGCCGTAATCGGCATTCCGGATCCGCAATGGGGCGAGGTGGGCCTCGCCATCGTCGTGGTCAAGCCGGGCGAGAGGCTCACCGAAGCCGAATTGTTCGCCCATTGCTCGGCCAACCTCGCGCGCTTCAAATGCCCGCGCCAGGTGCGCTTCGTCGCCGCGCTGCCGCGCAACGCCACCGGCAAGATCCACAAGCCGACCTTGCGCAAGGAGTTTTCAGTGACCTCCGAAACCGACAAGACCAAGATCGCCACCTCCTGATGGAAAGCCCTTTCGCCGGCGCTGTTGTTTTTCTGAAGTGCCTGTCTCCACCCGGAAGAAACCCAAGAGAAGAACCCAAGGAATTTTCATGAACAACAAGAAACTCTCCCTGCTCGCCGCAGCGACCGCTTTGACCTTGCTCACCGCCCAGAGCGCCTACGCCCAGAAGAAATACGATACCGGCGCTTCCGACACCGAGATCAAGATCGGCAATGTCGAGGCCTATTCCGGCCCGGCGTCCGCCTACGGCATCATCGGCAAGACCGAAGAGGCCTATTTCAAGATGATCAACGAGCAGGGCGGCATCAACGGCCGCAAGATCAACTGGATCTCCTATGACGATGCCTATTCGCCGCCCAAGACGGTGGAGCAGATCCGCAAGCTGATCGAGAGCGACGAGGTTTTCCTGGTGTTCAACGCGCTGGGCACGCCGACCCAGACCTCCGTGCAGAAATATCACAACACCAAGAAAGTGCCGCAGCTATTCCTCGCCACCGGCGCCAGCAAGTGGAACGATCCGAAGGGCTTCCCGTGGACCATGGGCTTCCAGCCGAGCTACCGGGTCGAGGCGCGGGTCTTTGCGAAGTACATCCTGCAGGCGAAGCCCGATGCCAAGGTCGCAATCTTTTATGCCAATGACGATTTCGGCAAGGATTACGTCGCCGGCATCAAGGAGATCTTCGGCGACAAGGCGTCCTCGCTGATCGTCGCGGAAGAGAGCTACGAGACCACCGAGCCGTCGATCGATTCCCACATCGTCAAGCTGAAGGGCACCGGCGCCAACGTCTTCGTCAATATCGCCACGCCGAAATTCGCGGCGCAGGCGATCAAGAAGATCGCCGAGCTGGAATGGAAGCCGATGCAGGTGATGACCGACGTCTCGATCTCGATCGGCGCGGTGATGCAGCCTGCCGGCATGCAAGCTTCCGAAGGCGTGCTGTCGGCGACCTATCTGAAGGATGCATCCGACCCGCAATGGAAGGACGATGCGGGCATGAAGAAGTTCATGGCCTTCGTCGACAAATACATGCCGGGCGCCAATATATCCGACATCAATCTCGTCTACGGCTACGCCGCTTCCCAGACGATGGTGCAGGTGCTGAAGCAATGCGGGGACGAATTGACCCGGGACAACGTGATGAAGCAGGCCGCAAGCCTGAAGGACTTCACACCCGACGTCATGATTCCCGGCATCAAGATCAACACTTCGCCGAACGACTTCGCCCCGATTGAGCAACTCAAGATGATTCAGTTCAAGGCCGGCAAGTGGGATCTGATCGGCGACGTCATCAGCGCCGAGACCGGCGGCTAGCAGGAGCCACCTCCGGCTGAAACACACTCCGATCGAACAAAATGGCGGCCGAAAGGCCGCCATTTTAGTCAAGCGATTCCGACACGAGCCTAGACGGGCAGGAACAGCGCAAAGGATTCGTCGACCGTGCGCCGCAAATGATCGCGATAAAGTTCGTAATTCGGATGGTCGGGCGCGATCCGCCCGACCGCGGGATCGCTGAAGTTTCGCGCAGGAACGTAGGCGATCGGCGCCGCGATCGGCGTCAGTTGCGAGCCGGGGCCGGCGCGCAGCGTCGAGATGATGCCGTACATTGCACCGGTGACGGTCGGCCGCGACACCGTGATCACGCGATGCTGGCCGTGCTTGATGATGACGAGATAGATGAAGCCGGACTGGTGGGGCACCGCGACCTCGCCGGTGTGCTCATAGGCTGCATCCGTCCGCTCGCCCTCGCGGAAAACGAGCGAGGAGACTTTCGGCTCCCACAGGATCTCGGTGCGATAGGCGAAGATCGCGTCCTTGGCGCCGAATGACGGCCGCAGCGTGATGTAGACGTCTTCCAGCCAGGTCACCGCGCGATGCGAATAGGAGCCGAGGCTGTCTGGCGCGACGTCGTTGCCGGCCGGAGGCGCCGCCGCCGGCACGACGGCGCTCTTGCGCAGGGACACGCCCAGCGCCTGCTCGAGCCGCACGGTCGTTGCCAGCGTGAACGGACGGCGGCCGCCAAGCACCTTCTCCAAGGTCGACAGGCTGAGCTTGGCCTGCTCGGCCAGCGCCTGCCGGGAGATCCGGCGTTTCGCCAGCTCCTCGCGAATGGTCTCGGCGATCTCGCGGCTTTGCTCGTCCGAAAGCTGCTTGTCGGTGAGTTTATCCTGCGTCTGCATCGTTAACCCTGCTCCACAAGGCCATTCTAGCAGGGCGGACAGACCAGCACAAAACCGCACAGAGCCGCCGACGCCGTGGCACAGCCGGGCCGGCCATGGCGGAACATTACCGATCATTCTGCTCGCGAAATCGGCCCATCCCGGCGGAAGGTCAGGGCCAGCAAACATCCTTGGAGCAGGCCAAATGGATACCTACGACGCCGACGACAGCTACGAACACCCCATGCTGGACAAGCTGATCAAGCTCGGACTGTTTCTTCTGGTGCAGGGCATTGCCGTGCTCCTGGTCGGCTTCGTCGTCCTGCTCGTCAGCTTCGAGCCGAGCTGGTCGACGACGACGGAGCAGGCCAGCCTGCTCCAGCCCGGCGATGCCCGCTCCGGCACCCTGCTGCTGAAGGACGACGGCGCCTATACCGAAGCCATCCGCCTCGGCATCGATGTCGACATCACGGTGTCGGGCCCGACACTGCGCGCCCGCGTCACGCAAGTCTTCCGCAATCCGACCAGGGACTGGGTCGAGGCGTCCTATGTCTATCCGCTCGCCACCGACGGCGCCGTCGATACGCTGAAGATGGTGGTCGGCGACCGCGTCATCGTCGGCGACATCAAGGAGCGGCAGCAGGCGCGCGTGATCTACGAGCAGGCGCGCCGCGCCGGCCAGAAGGCGGCGCTCACCGAGCAGGAGCGGCCGAACATCTTCACCAACTCGGTCGCCAATATCGGCCCCGGCGAGACCGTGCTGGTACAGATCGAATATCAGGAGCCGGTGCGCCAGTCCGGCAACGAATATTCGCTGCGCGTGCCCCTGGTGGTCGGACCGCGTTACAATCCGGCGCCGATCGCGCAGAGCGTCGACTTCCGGCCCGACGGCTCCGGCTGGGGCGCGACCACGACCGACCCGGTGCCGGACCGCGACCGCATCTCGCCGCCCGTAAAGGATCCTGCCAAGAACGCTCCGGTCAACCCGACCAGCATCACAGTGCGTCTGCAGGCCGGCTTTACGCTCGGCGAGGTGAAGAGCCACCACCACAACGTCAAGATCGATAGCCCGGACAGCGCGACGCGCGTCGTCACGCTCGCCGACGGCCCCGAGCCCGCGGACCGCGATTTCGAGTTGACCTGGAAGCCGGCCGCAGAAAAGGCGCCGTCGGTCGGGCTGTTCCGCGAGCATGTCGGTGACGCCGACTACCTCCTCGCCTTCGTCACGCCTCCCACGGTCGACCAGGCGTCGCAGAAGCCGTTGCCGCGCGAAGTGGTGTTCGTGATCGACAATTCGGGCTCGATGGGTGGCACCTCGATCCTTCAGGCCAAGGCGAGCCTTCTTTATGCTCTCGGCCGCCTGCAGCCGACCGACCGTTTCAACGTCATCCGTTTCGACGACACCATGGACGTGCTGTTTCCGACTTCCGTTCCGGCCGATGGGGCGCATGTCGGTGAGGCGACGTCGTTCGTGAGCGCGTTGCAGGCACGCGGCGGCACCGAGATGGTGCCTGCGATGCGCGCGGCGCTGACCGACAAGCTCGGCGAGACCAGCATGGTTCGCCAGGTCGTGTTCCTCACCGATGGCGCGATCGGCAATGAGCAGCAATTATTCGAAGCGATCACCGCGATGCGCGGCCGCTCGCGCGTCTTCATGGTCGGCATCGGGTCGGCTCCCAACACCTATCTGATGACGCGCGCGTCCGAACTCGGCCGTGGCGCCTTCACCCATATCGGCTCGGTCGAGCAGGTGGAGGAGCGCATGCGCGGCCTGTTCGCCAAGCTGGAGAACCCGGCCGTGACCGGCCTCACCGCAAAATTCTCCGACGCCAGGGCCGACATCACGCCGGCGATCATCCCCGACGTCTATCGCGACGAGCCGCTGGTGCTGGCGGCGAAGCTCGACAAGCTCGCAGGCTCGCTGGAGATCAAGGGCCGTGTCGGCGACCGGCCATGGTCGGTGACGTTGCCGCTGCGCAATGCCGCCGAGGGTAAGGGCCTGTCGAAGCTCTGGGCCAAGCGCAAGATCGGCGACGCCGAAGTGGCGCGCACGATGCGGGAGATGACGCCGGAAGATAGCGACAAGACGATCCTGGCTTTGGCGCTCGATCATCAGATCGTCACGCGGCTGACCAGCCTCGTCGCGGTCGACAAGACGCCGAGCCGCCCCGCGGGCGAGCCGCTCAAGCTCAGCGAGCTGCCGATCAACCTGCCGGCCGGCTGGGATTTCGAAAAGGTCTTTGGCGAGCGGCCGCAGGTGCCGGCGCAACTGCGCGAACGTCGTGCCGATGCGAACGGCCAGCCGGCCGTGAGGCGGCCGACGCCTGCCGCGCCCGACGCAATCCGTCTGCCCAAGACCGCAACCTCGGCCGATCTCAAGATGATCGCGGGCCTCACCCTGATCCTGCTCAGCCTGATCCTGTTCATGTTCAACCGGCGTCAGCCCTTGCTCACTGACGCCGCTTGAGAGAGGAGCCCCCCGTACTCCTCTTCCTCAGCGCGCGCGGCTGCCCGTTCCCACCGACACGGCCGCGCGCGCCTTTTTATTCAACGTCATTGCGAGGAGCGAAGCGACGAAGCAATCCAGAGCACCACACAGGAGACGGTCCGGATTGCTTCGCTTCGCTCGCAATGACAGGAGAATATCCGCAATGCCCCGCCTGATCTCGCCGCTCGTCCTTGCCATCGTCGGCCTCATCCTGTTCGGCGATGGCGCTTACATCCATGCCAAGGCGTGGCTCGCGCAGGTGCTGCTGGAGCGCGCCTTCGACAGGAGCGTTGCGACCGGACAGCCGGTGAAGCCGTGGTCCTGGGCGGACACCTGGCCGGTCGCGCGGATCGAGGTGAAACGAATCGGCGCCAGCACAATCGTGCTGGCAGGCAGCAGCGGCCAGGCCCTGGCCTTCGGACCCGGTCATGTCGAACAGACGGTCGACGCCGGCGAGCGCGGCGTTGCCGTCTATGCCGCGCATCGCGACACGCATTTCCGCTTCCTGCGGAATGTTGCGATCGGCGACGTGATCGAGATCACGCGCAGCGACGGCAAACGCTTTCGCTATCGCACGGACTCCTCTGATATCGTTCGTTTCGACAATTCGGGCATCGATCCAGCAACACAGGATTTTGAACTGGTGCTCTCGACCTGTTGGCCATTCGACGCTGTCACGTCCGGTCCGGAGCGCTACATCCTGCATGCGACCCTGGTCGGCGCCGACGGATAGGTTTGTCATCCACGCCATCCCGTGGGATGCTGCCCGTCGAAATCGTCTGCGATCGGATCCGACAATGCGTGGCGAGGTCCAGTACCTACCGATCACACCGGGATTGTTCACCATCCTGGTGCTGTTGTTTGCCGCGCTGATCATCCTGATCCAGCTCCGCATCCTGCGTTACGCCTATATGCGGCTCGGGGTCGGACCAGGCACGGCGCTGCTGCTGCTGTTCGGATCGCTGGTCGGCAGCTATTTCAACATTCCGATCACGGTTCTGCCGGCCAAGGTGGTGCGCTCGGGCGAGATCGTCGATTTCTTCGGCATGCGCTACGTGGTGCCGCTGGTGACGCAATGGCCGGGCACGGTGCTCGCGGTCAATGTCGGCGGCGCGATCATCCCGACGATGATGTCGACCTATCTGGTGCTGAGGTATCAGCTCTGGGTGAAGGCAGCGATCGCGACCATTGCCATCGCATTCATCATCCACATGATGGCAACGCCCGTGCAGGGGGTCGGCATCGCGGTGCCCGTATTTGTGCCTGTCGTCGCCACAGCGATCCTGGCATTCCTGCTGTCGCGCGAATATGCCGCGCCGCTCGCCTATATCGGCGGCTCGATGGGGACTTTGATCGGGGCTGACCTGCTCAACCTCGACAAGATTGGCGGTCTAGGCGCACCCGTCGCATCGATCGGCGGCGCCGGGACCTTCGACGGCATCTTCCTCACGGGAATCCTGGCCGTGCTGCTTGCCGGCCTCGCCTCGCCGCCGCGGCCGCGTGAGGTGTGGTAGCGGATCGAGAGCACGCAAGCCGGCGTTGCGTGAGAACAGCAATTGCTGGAGCACAGCGCTGACGATCGCGAGCACGCGCGGATCGTTCGCACTTTCGCCAAAAGTCCGGTGATGCTAGCCTTCTCGCATGAAGTCCTGCCTATTCCGTCTGGCGGCATTGCATTCATCCCGAGCGCCTCGCCAGAGCTCGCCATAGAACAGAACGACGCGCCGCAACAAAAACAAAAAGTGAGGATTGCGCCATGGAAGCCCAGGTGTCTGCTGCGTCCTTCTCTCCGTACTCATGGTCTCCGTCACCTGGCGCCAGCGACATCGTGAGGGGCATTCATGCGATGCTGCACCCGCGCAACATCGTGCTGGTGGGCGCGACCGACAAGCCCGGCAATTACGCCGAGCGCATCTGGAACAATCTCGTCAAATACGGTTTTGAGGGCGGGCTCTATCCGGTCAATGCCAAGCGCGAAACCATCTGGGGCGTCACCTGCTACAAGGATTTTGCGAGTCTCCCCGAAAAGCCCGATCACGTGCTGGTGCTGGTGCCCGCACGCTTCGCCGTGCAGGTGATCCGCGATGCGGCTGCGGCCGGCGCGCGTTCGGCCACCATCGTCACCTCGGGCTTCAGTGAGTTGCAGGATGAGGAGAGCCAGAGGCTCGCGGCCGAACTGCAGGCGGCGATCCGCGAGACCGGCCTTGCCGTCACCGGCCCGAACTGCCTCGGCAATTTGAGCGCCGGCGAGAACCTCTTCACCAATATCGACGACCGCATCGTCACCATGGAACAGGGTGCAGTGGCGATCGCCGGACAGTCCGGCGCCATCGTCATGGCGATCCGTCAGGCGCTGGAAGATCGCGGTGTCGGGGTCGGCTACATGGTGACGACCGGCAACGAGGCCGGACTCGAGACGCCGGACCTGATGCGCTATTTCGCCGAGGATCCCAGCATCAAGGTGATCGTCGTCTATCTCGAAGGCGTGCGCAACACCAAGGCGTTCCGCGACGCCTGCAAGGCGGCGCGCGCCGCGAGCAAGCCGGTGATCGCACTCAAGCTCGGCGCCTCCGAGGGCGGCCGCGCGGCAGCAATGGCCCACACCGGCGCGCTCGCGGGTTCGATCGAGACGTTCGATGCGATTGCGACCCGCGAGGGCGTGATCCGCGTGAGCGGGCTCGACGAGCTGATCGAGATCACTGAGTGCTTCGCGCACGCCGCGATGCCCAAGGGCGACCGGCTTGCCGCGGTCACGCTGTCCGGCGGCAAGCGCGGCATGCTGATCGACGCCTTCTATGCCGAAGGCCTGAACTTCGCGCCGCTGAGCCCGCATGTCAGCGGCGAGCTCGCGAAGATGCTCGGGCCGGGCTCGATCGTTGGCAACCCGCTCGACGCCGGCTTTGCCGCGGTGGTCGATCCCTCCGTCTACATGAAGTCGATCAAGCTGATGATCGACGATCCCGATATCGACGTCGTCATCATCGATTCCGAGCTGCCGAAGGCGCCGCACGAGCTGCGCGAGCGCAATTTGCGCATCGTCAACGAGATGGCGAGCGGAGCCTCGAAGCCCGTTATCTATGTCAGCGCGATGTCGATCGGCTTCACCGAGTTCACCAAGGGCCTGCGCAAGTCGCTGCCGCATCTCACGGTTATGCAGGGCATGGACCGTGCGGTGACCGCGATCAAGTCTCTGCTCGACTATGCCAGGCTGCGCAAGGAAGTGCCTGACATTCTCTCCAGCTCGAAGGCTTCGGCGCGCGCCGTGCTGGAGAAGACACTGAAATCGGCAACCGGCGCCGCGCTCGACGAGGTCGCCTCGAAGAAGCTGTTGAAAGCCTACGGCATCCCGATCTCGAAGGAGGCGATCGCGCAGACGGCGGCGGAGGCGGTGAAGATCGCCAAGCAGATCGGCTTTCCCGTCGTGGCCAAGGTCGTCAGCGCCGAGATCCTGCACAAGTCCGACATCGGCGGCGTGGTGCTGAACCTCAACAGCGCGGCCGAGGTGAAGAAGGCATTCACCGACATCACCGCGCGGGTGAACAAGCTGAAGGGCAAGCCCAGGCTCGACGGTATTCTCATTGCGCAGCAGGTCAAAGCCGATCTCGAGCTCGTGGTCGGCGCGTCCCTGGATGCGGAGATGGGTCCGGTCGTGCTATTCGGAACCGGCGGCATCGACATCGAGCTGATGAAGGACGTGGCGCTCGCCGGTGCGCCGCTGGACGCGGCCGAAGCGAAGCTCGTGATCGGCCGCACCAAAGCCGGCATCAAGATGCGCGGCTATCGCGGCAAGCCAAAGCTGGATGAAGCCTCGGCCGTAAAGGCGCTGGTCGGTCTCTCCAACCTGATCGCGGATGCCGGCGACCGGATCGCTTCGATCGACATCAATCCGTTCCTGATCAATACAAAGACCGGCGTTGCGGTCGATGCCCTGATCGTCCTGAACAATGCCGCGGCAAAGCGCGCGGCGGGACATTGAGGTCGCGTGAGGGATCGTGGGGCGGATTAATCCGCCAATTCGCGCAATGGCCGCTCAAACAGTCGCGGGTTACGCTTCACTAACCCGCCCTACTTTCCATGACCAATAGACCGCGTCCGGTATCGAGGTCCTTCCAACTTACCCGGTTTGACCGTAAAATCGGACTGCATGGCACGCGCGAGCAATCTGGTAATCGGAACGGCGACGCTGGCGGCGATCGCCGTGGCGTTCGGCGGCCTGCTCGGCGTGCAGAAATGGCGCAGCATCCAAAGCCGCAGCCAGTTGCGCGTCGTGTTCGAAGGCGGATCTGCCAGCGGCCTGCGCCGCGGTGGTCCGGTCAATTTCGACGGCGTTCCCGCGGGCCAGATCCTGTCGATCAAGCTGGACAAACCGCGCCGGATCGTGGCGCTCGTGATGCTCGACAACAACGCGCCGATCCGCAAGGACACGGTGGCCGGCATCGAGTTCCAGGGCCTCACGGGCGTTGCCGCGATCTCGCTGATCGGCGGCGCGCCCTCGGCGCCGCCGGTGCCGGTGGATTCGGATGGCATCCCGGTGCTGATCGCTGATCTCAGCGACGCCGAATCCATCGTTGAGACCCTGCACAGTGTCGACCGCATGATCGTTGCCAACTCCCCTGCGATCAAGGACGGCTTGCGCACGTTCGAGGACTACACCGCCGATCTCAAGGGCAAGGGCGACGAGATCGATTCGGTCATGGCCAAGGTCGACAGCGCCTTTGCAGGCTTCGACAAGGCGGTCACGAAAATCGAGGGCGCGGTGCCCGGTTTCGTCGACGGCAAGGCCGACGAGCTGTTCGAGAAGGTGCAGGGATTGCGCGAGCTCGCCGATACCATGAAGAAGAAATCGGCGAGCTTCATCGAGGACGGCCGCAAAACCCTGCTCGATATCAGCGAGGCCGCGAACAAGATGACCGGCAAGTTCGATCCGCAAGGTGCGCCCGCCCCGCGCCCTCCCCGCAAGCCGCCGCAGCCGAAGCGGTGATACTTACCCTGCCCTGGAGGGCCCTCCAGGCCGCGCCCTACCACGCGTAGCGCACTACGCCCTTGCCGGCGTAGGAGCGGGTGACAGCCGAGAACTCGCCCTCGAAAGTCAGCGCCGCGGACCAGCCGTTCATCCAGCTCATTTGCGCCGACGTCGTGGTCAATGCGGAATCGCGCGCCTGTGCGGCGCCGTTCACGACGAAGGCCGATCCGGGCAGCGTCTGGAACACTGCACTGACGCTGCGGTCCGGATTGAAATCATGCGCCCAGGCGGCACGGCCGCGCAGCGTGAGCAGGCCGCCGGCGGCCGCGAACGATCTGTCGGCGCGAAAGCCCAGCTCGGTGCGAGTGTCGGTCACGCTCTTGGCGGCGTAGTTGAGCGCAAAGGCGTTGCTGCCGATCACGGCAGTCTCGGCATAGTTCGGCAGGCTGAACATGGTGGCCTGAAGCGCGGCATAGGGCGTGAGGCCGATCCACTGTGTCGCATGGCGATAGCCGCCCTCGATGCGGCCCGAGACGGCGTTGGCATTGAACTGCGCACGGAGCTGGTTGAAGCCGGCATCGGTGAGCGTGCGATTGGTCGTCACGTCCTGCCAGCCGTAGGCCAATGCTGCCGAGAGATAAGCCGGTCCGGTCGTGTGACGCACGAAGGCGCCGGCCTGGAACAGGTCGGAGCGTCCCCAGCCGAGCCCGTTCGCGGCAAAGCCGGTGCCGCCGCCGGCAAGCGCAAAGCCGGCGAGCGTCGACGGCGAGATGCGATAGTCGAGGCCGACGGCGGTGCCGTAGATGCTGCTGGTGGTGTTGTTCGAGCCGAGCGCCGCGTTGCCGTCGGTGGTCTGCGAGCCCCCGTAGCCGGCCGCCCACACATCCCAGCGCTGCACGAAATTTGCCGGCGGCGCCTTGCGAGTGATCGAAGCAAGGGCATCGCGCGCGCTCCTGCCGGTCGCGGCATAGGCGTTCGCGCTCGTCTCCTCGGCGAACGGCGTCGCGCCGGACGGGCCGCCGCGCCCCGAGCCGAACACGTCGGTCAGCAGGCCGAGGAACTGGTTCATCGCGTTGAACGTGGTCTGCTGCGATCCCGTCGCAGGCTCGCCCGAGGCTTGCGTCAGGCCGGCGGGCGTGAGGCTCGCGAGCGCGACGGGCAGGCTGCCGGTGCTGTTGAAAACGGCCGTCAGCGCGTTTGCGACGTTCCGCTGATTGACGTTGAGGCCTCTGCCGTAGCTCAGCGCGAGATCGAGAAAGACGTTGTTGGGATCGTAGCTGAGAGTGGCCTTCAGGTTTGACGAGAGCCCGGTGACGACCGGGTTGAACATGTCGGGAAGCGTCGCCGCATTCAGGATCGCGTAGTGCTTCGCGATCGAGCCGGTCGGAACGACGACGACGGTCGCGCCGCCGAGCGTCGCCGTTCCGGTCACGACCGCAAGGCCGTTGCTCGCGCCGGAGACCTGCACCATGTAGCGCGACGCACTCGCGAGCGAGAGATTGCCGGAGATGGTCAGCGTTCCCGTCGGATTGCCGGGCGCCAATACGCCACCATTGACGGTGGTCGTGCCGACCGTGCCGACACCGCCGAACGTGCCACCCGCGGCGACGCTCACAATGCCGTTGATGGTGCCGGCGAGCAGAAGCGTTCCGCGCAGCACGCTCCAGCCCTGGTTGCCGATGCCCGTCACCGTCCAGGTCGAATTGTCGACCTTGTTGAAGGTCGAGAAGCCGGTGTACTGGCCGCCTATCAGGCTGAGATTGAACGTATCCTTGCCGGTACCGCCGAGCTGGAACGTGTCGGTGCCGGAGGCGAGCACCTGGCCGTTGATCACGCTGCCGGGGCCGAGTGTAAGCACGTTGGTGCTGCAGCCGCACAAATCGATCGCCAGCGCACCCGCCGCGGCGGCGTTGATGGTTCCGGAATTGAAGACGCTGACGCTGCCGAGAGTGCTGATGCCTACGCTTCCGGCCCCGACATTGATAGTGCCGGTATTGACGATCTGGTTGCTCGTCGAAATCGTGGACGCGGAGATACCGTTGCTGGAGGCGCCGACGGAAATCGTTCCGTTGTTGATCACGACGACGTCGTCGCCCAACGCGGTGATGCCTTGCGCGCCATCGCCCCCCGTAATCCGGCCGTTGTTCGTGATGGTGCTCGACGAGCCGGAAAAAGCGATGCCGGAGCCGCCAACGGATATCGTGCCGTTGTTGCTGATCGTGGCATGGCTTCCCTGAGCTGAAATGCCCGTTGCAAAATCGCTGCCTGTGATAGCGCCGAAATTGCTGACGGTTTCGAGATTACCCTGCATGAGGATGCCGGTGGCGTTCTGGCCGACCGAAATATCGCCCGTGGCCGTATTGGTGACGGCGTTATTGTCGCTGATCGCGAGAATGCCGCCGGTGAACCCGGAAGAGGAGGCGCCGACTGTGATCGCGCCGGCATTCGTCACGGTCGAGCTGCCAAAAACCCAGATACCCCTGGAGTCGTTGAGACCGGTGATCGTGCCACCCGCGGCGTTGGTCACCGTGTTGTTCTGGCCCGTGAAGATGCCTGCGCCCGATGCTCCGACCGACAGCGCGCCGCCGTTGCTGACGGCGTTGTTGTTATGGACCGAGATCGCTGCGCCGCCATCACCCGTGGTGATCGTCCCGGCATTGGCGATGATGTTGTGATCCTGCGCGGAGATGCCCGCACCGTTGCCAAGCACCGTGATGGCGCTGTTGTTGGTCACGGTGTTGGAATTCCCCACACTGATGCCGATCAGGCCGGAGCCGGCCGACAACGTCCCGTTGTTGGTGACAGTGTTGGAATCGTTGAGGCCGATCGACGCGGTGCCGTTGTCGAGCACGGTGGCGCCGGAGAGCACGTTGACGGTGAGGCTATCGACGCCGACTCCGGCCTGAAAGCCGTTGGCGTCGGTGCCGCTGCAGGTGGCGGTCTGACCGCTCGACGCCGGATCGGGGACGCATTGAGCCTGCGCCGCCGTCGTCGACAGGGTGAGGCCGATCATGATTGCGAGGACCGAGGACGCGGCGGCGAAGGACACGGCGCCATATCGGCGTAGCTGGCCCTGCCACTTCGATAGCCACCCGCCGTTCACACGACTTCCCCATTCCCACGCTTTCGCGGCGGAACTTAAGTCATGAGGCCTGCGTGTGAAACTCCGACCGCATCCGATGCCTCCATTTGGCTCACAACCGAGTCAGATTCAAATGACCATGTTGCAACCACGCCACGGCCTTGCACCGCTGAATTCCCATTCTGCGCACGCAACGCGATATGCAGATCCATCAATGTGGACGGGGGTTCACATGAATGGCCTGACATTCAAAGCCGCACGGCTGCCGGCTCGCGCTACAACAACAGCGAGCGAGCCGCGAGCCGATTGCCCAATAGCCCAGTGTCGCCCCGGCGATCTCTACCGCACCTCACCCGTAGACAAACGCCTTGTCATCCAGATCCGTCTTCGGGATCTCGTCCTTTTCGGTCAAGTAGTCCTGGCTGTGCTGCCATTCCGGCTTATCACCGCGCTTGGGCAACAGGGCCATGTTGCGCATCATGTAGCCGGGGTTGAAATTTTCCGGATCGATCCACGGCAGGATCGGCATGTTGTGATCCTCAGGCCGCAGTTGAACCTCGACCTTCTTCGCGCCCTTGTCCTTCATATGGCCGAGCAGACGGCAGACGAAGTCGGCAACGAGATCGACACGCAACGTCCAGCTCGCGCGGAAATAACCGAACACCCAGACCATGTTCGGCACGCCCGTGAACAGCATGCCGCGATAGGTGACGGTGTCGCCGAAGGCGAGCGGCTCGCCGTCGATCTCGAAGGCGATGTCGCCGAGGGCGGCAAGGTTGAAGCCGGTCGCGGTGACGATGACGTCGGCCTCGAGCAGCTTGCCCGACTTGAGCTGGATGCCGTTCTCGACGAAGCATTCGATCTCATCGGTGACGACCGATGCCTTGCCGCTGGCAATGCCCTTGAACAGATCGGCATCGGGCACGAAGGCGATCCGCTGCCGCCACGGCCGATACGATGGCGTGAAGTGCGTCTCGACGTCGTAGTCGGGACCGAGCACCGCGCGGATCTGATCGATCAGCTCCTTCTTCACATGATCGGGCTTGGCCACGCAGAGTTTCGTAAAGGCATCCTGCTCGAACAAGATTTTGCGGCGGACGATCTCGTGGATCCACTCTTCGTCCACCTGAAGCCTGCGCAGCTCCTCGGCGATCTCGATGGCGTTGCGGCCGAGCCGGAAATAGGTCGGCGAGCGCTGCAGCATGGTGACATGCGCGCAGGCGTCGGCGATGTTCGGCACCAGCGTCGCCGCGGTCGCACCCGAGCCGATCACGACCACTTTCTTGCCCTTGAGATCGATGTCGTCCGGCCAGGTCTGCGGATGGACGATGCGACCCTTGAAGCGATCCATGCCCTTCCATTCCGGCGTGTAGCCTTCGGAATGGCGATAATAGCCCTGGCACATCCAGAGGAAGTTGGCAGTGAAGGTCCTTGGCTCGCCGGTATCGGTCGTTACCGCCTCGATGGTCCAGAGATTTTGCTCGCTCGACCAGCTCGCGGAATTGATCTTATGCTTGTAGCGGATATGTCTTGCGAGATCGTTGTCCTCGATCACCTCGTTCATGTAGGCGAGTATCTCTTCGGCGGTCGCGATCGGCGGGCCGACCCAGGGCTTGAAGCGATAGCCGAAGGTGTGAAGGTCGCTGTCGGAGCGGATGCCGGGATAGCGATGCGTGGTCCAGGTGCCGCCGAACGTCGCCTGAGTCTCCAGGATGACGAAGCTGGTGCCGGGAAGCTGCTTGGTGAGGTGATAGGCGCTGCCGATGCCGGAGATGCCGGCGCCGACGATCAGCACGTCGAAATGTTCTGAGGCCTGTTTGGTGGTGGCGTGACTGCGAACAGCGACATTCATTGTTGCTTCTATGCCTTGCTTTGTTCTTGGGTCGTCCTTGACCGGACGGCGCGTTTCCTCCGCGATCGGCATGGTCGCCGATCGCGCTTCCGCTTCAAAATGGCATAGATCAAGTCGCGATCAAATCACAGCATCGCACCCCAGCTCCGCGCGGTCTGCAAGAGCCAGTCGCGATAGAGCGTGAGCGGTGTGACGCCGGTCAGTCCACCGCAGCCGGCGGCGCCATTCGGCCCGGTCGACCAGCTAACGACGCCGACAATCACGGGCCCGTTCGGCTTGTCTTCGAATACGGGGCCGCCGGAATCACCGGTGCAAGCGCCGATTCCGTCGCGAACACCGTTGGTTACGGGATCGACCAGCCGGATCTGGAGCGTTCCCGGCTGCCCTGTTGCAACGAGGCCCGCCACCCGCGTGACACCGCCGCTCTTGCCGTCACCGCGCGTGGTGACACCCATACCGGCGATCGTGAAGCGGCTGCCGACCTGGATCGGAATTTGCGGCGTGCCGACCGGCACCGTCGATTTTCCCTTGAGTGGAATTTCCAGTTGCAGCAACGCAACGTCCGCGGTGGCGCGATGTGCCTGCATCGCCTGCATGTTGAAGTTCGGATGGATCGCGACGATGCGGACGTTCATCAGTTGCGGCTTACCGTCGGCGCCGTAGTCGACGACCTTGTAGTCGGCACCGGGCTGCACGCAGTGCGCCACCGTCAGCACCAGTTTTGGTGCGATCAGGCTGCCGGTGCAGAAATTACCGCGCGAGCCGACGATGGTGACGACGGCACGCGCCACGCCTTCGGCCTGCGGTGTGCCGCCGCCGACGATGGCGTGGGCGGGCGTCGTGAGCAGCAGTGCACCTGCAATGAACGTCGCGAACTTTGTCATGGGAACACGTCTTGTGGGATGGCATTTGGGCGGTCGATCGGCGAAGGCCCGACATGGCTTCGGTCTGGCCCTTGCCGATAGCGCGTGCTAGCCGTCTTGTCAGCTATCTTGGCACGAATTAACGAGGGTGGGACAGTGGCGATCGGGGCGGTGATCTTTGATTTTGGCGGCGTGTTGACGAGCTCGCCATTCGAGGCGTTCACGCGTTTCGAGACCGAACGGGGTCTGCCCGCCGACATCATCCGGCGCACCAATGCCGCCAATCATCTGGAAAATGCCTGGGCCAGGTTCGAGCGCGCCGAGGTCGATGTCGAGACCTTCGATAAGCTGTTCGCCGCGGAATCGCTCGCGCTCGGCGCCGAGGTGCGCGGCCGCGACGTGCTGCCGCTGCTCCAGGGCGATCTGCGCCCCGAGATGGTCGAGGCCTTGAAGCGCATCAAGGCGACGTTCAAGACCGGCTGCATCACCAACAATTTGCCCGCCAACGCGATCGGCAGCCTCACCGGGCGCACGCTCTATGTCGCCGAGGTGATGGCGCTGTTCGATCACGTGATCGAGTCCGCCAAGACTGGTCTGCGCAAGCCCGACCCGCGTATCTACCGGATGATGGTCGAGACGCTGAAGGTGGATCCGAAAACTTGCGTCTATCTCGACGATCTCGGCGTCAACCTCAAGCCCGCGCGCGAGATGGGCATGACCACGATCAAGGTCACCAGCGGCGCGCAGGCCATCGCCGAGCTCGAGGCGGCGACGGGGCTTAGCCTTCGCTAGTCAGGACAAGCGCGACACCGCCAGTCCCTCATCCTGAGGAGCGCGCTCTTGCGCGCGTCTCTAAAGGATAAGGCCCGCTCGTACCCCTCACCCTTCGAGACGCCGCGCAAGCGCGGCTCCTCAGGGTGAGGGATGTAGATGGTCACGCGCTGCTTCACCAAAACTCGTCATTGCGAACGCAGCGAAGCAATCCAGACCGTCTCGGCGGAGGGATTCTGGATTGCTTCGCTGCGCTCGCAATGACGGTGTGGCGCGATATCGCTTTGACGAATTAACTATTCCACCGCAGCCGCGATCCGTTCCGGGAATGCGGCTGCGAGCGAGGCGCGATCCGGCTTCAGCACGCCGCGCTCGGTGATGAGACCGGTGACGAGCCGCGCCGGCGTGACGTCGAAGGCGTAGTTCGCAACCGGCGAACCCTCCGGCACGATGCGCACAGTCTCCAGCCGGCCATCGGCGGTGCGACCGGTCATGTCGGTGACCTCCACCCCGCTGCGCTGCTCGATCGGAATGTCCTTGATACCGTCATTGACGGCGAAGTCGATCGTCGGCGACGGCAGTGCGACATAGAACGGCACGCCGTTGTCGTGGGCGGCGAGCGCCTTGAGGTACGTGCCGATCTTGTTGCAGACATCGCCATTGGCGGCGACACGATCGGTGCCGACGATGGCAAGGTCGACCATGCGGTGTTGCATCAGATGGCCACCGGTGTTGTCGGGGATCACGGTGTGCGGCACGCCGTGATGACCGAGTTCCCAGGCGGTGAGCGAGGCACCCTGGTTGCGCGGGCGGGTCTCGTCGACCCAGACATGGATCTTGATGCCGCGCTCATGCGCGAGGTAGATCGGCGCGGTCGCCGTGCCCCAGTCGACGGTCGCGAGCCAGCCGGCATTGCAATGGGTCAGCACGTTGACCGTCTCGCCCGGCTTCTTCGCCGCGATCGCCTCGATCAGCTGCAGGCCGTTGGCGGCGATGCCGCGGTTGATCTCGACGTCCTGTTCGACGATCTCGTCGGCACGCGCATAGGCGGCCTCGGCCCGTTCCAGAGGATCGATCGGCGCAAGCGTCGCGCGCATCTCGTCCAGCGCCCATTTCAGATTGATCGCAGTCGGCCGCGCCACGATCAGCGTCTCGTAGGCGCGCTTCAGGCCGGCATCGGAGCTGTCCTCGCGCATGGCGAGAGCCATGCCGTAGGCCGCGGTGGCGCCGATCAAGGGCGCGCCGCGCACCAGCATGTCGCGGATGGCGACCGCCGCATCCTCGCACGACGTCAGCCGTGCGATGACGAATTCATGCGGCAGCCTGCGCTGGTCGATCGCGCCGACAGACCAGCCGTCGCGCTCGCGCCAGATGCTGCGAAAATGCTTACCGTCGACCTTCATGGCATTCTGCCTTTCGTCTCAGCCCCGCAGCACGCGCCCCGCCACCGCATCGAGCTTCCGGAGCAGCTCCGGATCGCGGGCCTCGGGCGCCGTGATCAGCGCGGTGTCGAGTGCGCGGTCCGAGCCGATCGGGCACGGCTCATGCTCGCGCGGAAACTCCTTGGCCAACCGCGCCACCAGCGCCTTGGCCTTGTCGGCGTTCGAGGTCAGCATGCGGATGATGTCCTGCACGGTGACGGCATCATGGTCGGGATGCCAGCAATCGAAATCCGTCACCATCGCAACCGTGGCGTAGCAAATCTCCGCCTCGCGGGCGAGCTTCGCCTCGGGCATGTTTGTCATGCCGATCACGGAGTAACCGAGCGTCTTGTAGGTCATGCTTTCCGCAAGGGTCGAGAATTGCGGCCCCTCCATGCAGACATAGGTACCACTGCGGGCGATCGCGATGCCCTCGGCTTCGGCCGCGGCGGCCAGATGAATGCGCAGGCGCGGCGAGACCGGGTGCGCCATCGACACATGCGCGACGCAGCCCCTGCCGAAGAACGAGCTCTCGCGCTTGTAGGTGCGATCGACGAACTGGTCGACGAGAACGAAGGTGCCGGGCGGCAGTTCCTCCTTGAACGAGCCGCAGGCCGACAGCGACACCAGATCCGTGACGCCGGCGCGCTTCAGCACGTCGATATTGGCGCGGTAGTTGATGTCGGAGGGCGACAGCCGGTGGCCCTTGTCATGGCGCGGCAGGAACACGATCGGCAGGCCCGCGATGGTCCCGCGCCGCAACGGCGCCGACGGCTCGCCCCAGGGGCTCTTGATCACCTCTTCGTGTGCACCTTCGAGACCCGGCAGGTCGTAGATGCCGGAGCCGCCGATGATGCCCAATACCGCCTGCGTCATGCCTGCTCCACCCCGTTCGCGATATGCAATCCCGTGGAGAAGCTATGCCAGCTTTGCGGCGGTTTTGGAACGGGGGTTGGGGGAGTGCCGTCAGGAAGACGACACGCGCGCCATAAATTCGATGTCGTCCTGGCGAAAGTCAGGACCCATACCGCGAGCTATCGATTGTGGATGGTCGTAGTCCCGAACGACCAGTCTTCGCCAAACTACTCCTGGGGCAATCGCGACGAGCGCAGGCGCTCGCGCGGGGGTCTTGGCTTTCGCCAGGACGACCCCGAGCGAAGATCGCGCTCCTGGCTCAAGCCGCTGTCGCCGGCTGCAGCTGGATCGCGATCATCCGCTCCAGCGTCTCGACGGATTGGAAATTCTCCGGGGTGATCTCGGACTGCGGGATGGTGAAGTCGAACTCGGCTTCGACGCCGAGCATCAGGTTGACCATGTCCATCGAGGTCAGGCCGACGTCGACGAGCTTTGCCGACGGGGCGACGTCAGCGGAAAGCGAATTCTGTTCGAGGATGGCCTTCACCAGCTTGATGATGCGATTGCGCACGTCGGTATCGAAGGCCTGCATCGGCAAATTCCCATCTGTCTATCAAGGTCGGACCGGACTGCCGGCTACGATGGGCAGGGGCGGCCGATCCCGCAATGGGCGTGACCATTACTTCGCGTTTCTTAGTAAACGATGACTCAGATTGTCCAAAAATCAGGCCGCTTCCAGAGTCCTAACGCGTTGGCCGAAATCTCGGTGATGCGAACAACCGGACTTTAACTGTCCGTTCGGAATTGGGGTTCGTTTACCCTCTATTTCATCGACGAATTTGAATTAAATCCGTAGCCTCACATCACAAGCAAAGATTGTCGGATGATCGCTGGCTGCATCGCAAATGATGGCGGGTGATCTCGAACGGCGAAATGGAGAGGCGGACGAGCATGAACGTGCGTGAAGCGGTCCTTCAGTCTATCGACGACGCGCAAGCAAGCTTTCTCGAACAGGGCCCCTCGCTGGTCGAGCGCGCGGCCAAGACCGCCGCGGCAGCCGCCGCTGACGCCGAGGGCGTCGATCGCGACGCCCGCTTCCCCTACAAGGCTTTTGAAATTGCGCGCGAGCAGAAGCTGCTCGGCGTCATGATCCCCGTCGAGTACGGCGGATTTGGTGCCTCGATCTACGATGTCACCGATATTTGTTACACGCTCGGGCGCGCCTGCGCCTCGACCGCGATGATCTATGCGATGCACCAGACCAAGGTCGCCTGCGTCGTCAGGCACGGCCACGGTATCCCCTGGATGGAAACCATGATGCGCCGGGTCGCCCGCGACCAGTGGCTGCTCGCCTCCTCCACCACCGAAGGCCAGAATGGCGGCAATATCCGCGCCAGCGCGGCCGCCGTCGACCACGCCGGCGATACCGTCTCGCTCGTGCGCGACGCCACCGTGATCTCCTACGGCGCCGAGGCCGACGGCCTCGTCACCATCGCCCGCCGCGCCACCGAGGCCGCCGCATCCGACCAGGTGCTGCTGGCGCTCGCCAAGGACGACTATTCGCTGAAGCGGACGCTGGGCTGGGAAACGCTCGGCATGCGCGGCACCTGCTCGACCGGCTTCGAGCTGAAGGTGGACTGCCCCAGCGACCGCGTTTTTCCCGAATCCTATGACAAGATTCACGCTCAGACCATGACGCCATTCGCGCATCTGTGCTGGTCGTCGGCCTGGGCCGGCATCGCGGCCGCAGCCGTGACGCGCGCACAAGCCTTCGTCCGCAAGGCGGCGCGCGGCGCGGGCGGGCAGATGCCTCCCGCCGCAGCGCACTTCACCGCCGCGAAAATGTCGCTCGCCAAGCTGCGCGCGCTGATCGCTTCCAATGTCGACGCCTTCGCCCGCGCCGAGCATGACGAGCGCGCGCTGAGCTCGCTCGACTTCCAGTCGTCGATCACGCTCCTGAAGGTCCAGGCTTCCGAGCTCGCGGTCGAGACCGTGATGCATGCGATGCGCACCACGGGCCTCTCGGGCTATCGCAACGACGGCGAGTTCACCATGGGCCGTCACCTGCGCGACGTGCTGTCGTCGCCGATCATGATCAACAACGACCGCATCCTCGCCAATGCCGCGACATCGACGCTGATGAGCGGCGTGCCGGCAAGCCTTAGGGACTAACAAGCCTTCGCGACCAACAAAAACAATTTGAGATAGCAGGACTCGCATCCATGAATATTGCCGTTCTCCCCAATTCCCCTGAGACTGCGCCGCAGATCGCCGATCCGCTCGATCACCTCGCCGACACCCTGTTCCACCGCATGGGCTCGGATGGCGTCTACGCCCGCACCGCGCTCTATGAGGGCGTCGTCGAGCGGCTCGCCACGCTGATCACGAACCATCGCGAGGCCGGCACCGAGGTGATGCGCTTCCCGCCGGTGATGAGCCGCGCCCAGCTCGAGAAGTCCGGCTATCTCAAGAGCTTTCCGAACCTGCTCGGCTGCGTCTGCGGCCTGCACGGCACCGAGCGCGAGATCAACGCCGCGGTGAGCCGCTTCGATGCCGGCGGTGACTGGACCACCTCGCTCTCCCCGGCCGACCTCGTGCTGTCGCCGGCCGCCTGCTATCCCGTCTATCCGATCGCGGCGAGCCGCGGCCAGCTGCCGAAGGGCGGCCTGCGCTTCGACGTCGCCGCCGACTGCTTCCGCCGCGAGCCATCGAAGCATCTCGACCGGCTGCAATCGTTCCGGATGCGCGAATATGTCTGCATCGGCACGCCCGATGACGTCGCCGATTTCCGCGAGCGCTGGATGGTGCGCGCGCAGGCGATCGCCTGCGACCTCGGCCTGACCTTCCGCGTCGACTATGCCAGCGATCCCTTCTTCGGCCGCGTCGGCCAGATGAAGGCGGTGAGCCAGAAGCAGCAGCAGCTCAAGTTCGAGCTCCTGATTCCGCTGCGTTCGGAAGAACAGCCGACCGCGTGCATGAGCTTCAACTATCATCGGGAGCATTTCGGCACCACCTGGGGCATCCAGGACGCCAATGGCGAACCCGCCCACACCGGCTGCGTCGCCTTCGGCATGGACCGGCTCGCGGTCGCCATGTTCCACACCCATGGCACCGATCTCTCCGCCTGGCCCACCAAGGTGCGGAACATCATGGGCATGCAGCCGCACGTTCCGGCCGATGCCCATGGCGAGGGTTGGCGCTAAAGCAACGAGGCTTACCATTTCCACGGGCAAGACGAGCGTGATCCACACCAAGGTCCGATGCCGCGAGATCACTGAGTCCGACGTCGAGGCGATTGCGGACTTGCTGACGCGCGGCTTTGTCGGCCGCTCGCGCAACTATTGGATCCAGGGCCTGCGCCGGCAGGCCTTCCGCCCTGTGCCGGAGGGCTATCCGCGCTTCGGCTACATGCTCGACGACAACGGCACACCCGTCGGGGTGCTGTTGCTGATCTACACCGCGCGGAAGATCGGCGAGGAGACCGCCATCCAGTGCAATCTCTCGAGCTGGTATGTCGACCCCGCGTATCGCAACTACGCGCCGCTGCTGACCAAGATCGCGCAGCGGCACAAGGACGTGACCTATCTCAACATCAGTCCGGCGGTGTGGACCTGGCCGATCATCGAGACGCAGGGATTCCGTGCCTATTCCGGCGGCATGTTCTTCTCCGTCCCGGCACTGACGCGCCCGCCGCGATGGAGCAAGATCGAGGTCATTTCGCCACACGCCAAGCAGATCGAGGGGCTGTCCGAAGACGAGACCGAACTGTTGAGGCGGCACGCGCGCTACAACTGCCTCAGCGTGGTCTGCCGCACGCCGCAGGGCACCTTCCCGTTCATCCTGCAGGCGGTGCGGATCCGCCGCGGCTTCGTCGCGCCACCGGCGATGCGGCTGATCTACTGCAGGGACACCGCAGAATACGTCACCTGTGCCGGCCGTATCGGCCGGCTGTTGCTGCGGCTCGGCAAGATCTCGGTGATCGTCGATTCCAATGGCCCGATTCGCGGCCTCGTCGGTATCTACAGCGACCGGCGCGGCCGCAAATATTTCAAGGGTCCGCACCGGCCGCAACTCGCCGATCTCACGGACACGGAACTCGTGCTGTACGGTCCGTGAGGCGGGCGGCCAGCACAAGGTGGGCCGCTTGCTCCTCGTTTCTCCGCCGTCATACTGGGCGTCGCCCCAACCTCGTCATTGCGAGCGCAGCGAAGCAATCCAGAGTGTCTCCGCGAAAAGATTCTGGATTGCTTCGCTGCGCTCGCAATGACGGAGTATATGGCACCTACGCCGCCAGCTTCATCGCATGCGCAAAGTCCCAGTAGAGCTTGCGCGCCTTGGTGTAGAACGGGCCCGGCTTCAGCTCGCGGTCATCGATGCGGGTGACGGGAGCGACCTTGGCGAAATTGCCGGTCGAGAAGATCTCGTCGGCGGTGACGAAATCGGAATAGCGCAGCGTCTTCTCGACCACGGTGACGCCGTCGGCGCGGAGGAGGCTGATGACGCGCTGCCGCGTGATGCCGTTCAGGAACGTGCCGTTCGGCACCGGCGTATAGACCACGCCGTCCTTCGCCATGAACACGTTCGAATTGCCGAACTCCGCGACGTTGCCGAGCATGTCCAGCATCAGCGCGTTCTGGAAGCCGCGCGAGGCAGCTTCCGCCAGCGCGCGCGAATTGTTCGGATAGAGACAGGCAGCTTTCGCCTCGACCGGAGCGCATTCCGCGGTCGGCCTGCGGAACGGCGACAGCGTGATGGCGTTGCCGACGGGTTTCGGCATCGGCGCCTCGTAGATGCACAGGCACCAATTGGTGGTCTCGGGGTCGAACAGCACACCGCCGCCGCTTCCGTTCTGCGCCCAGTACATCGGACGGATATAGAGCTCGGCATTCGGCGCAAAGCGCGCCAGCCCGTCGCGCGCGAGCGCGAGCCAGGTGTCGGTGTCGACCACCGGCTTCAGGCCGAAATTGATCGCGGATTGATTGGCGCGGGCGACGTGGCGGTCGAGGTCCGGCGCGACGCCTTCGAATGCGCGCGCGCCGTCGAATACGACCGAGCCGAGCCAGGCGCCATGCGTGCGCGGGCCCATGATCGGCACGTTGCCGTCATGCCATGCGCCCTCGAAGAAGGTCCAGCTCGGCGAATATTCGATGGGCTTCTTGATCTCGGCCATGACCGGCCTCCCCTGGCGTGATGCCGCATTCGGCGCCACTATTGTCCCCAATTCCTAAATGATTTGCTGCGGGGAACTGCACCCTCCGCTGGAGGCTAAACAGCGACGCCAACCAGCATCGAATACTGGAACAAACCGGCTATAGTGCGGCTACGTTACGGAGTGTCCCATGCCGCTTGATCCGCTCGCAAAGCGTTTGTTGACCATGATGGCCGCGGCCGCGCCGCAGGCGCGAAGCCGGCCGAGCGTCGAGGCACGGCGGCAGTCGCTGGCGAAGCTGATGCAGTTTGCGCGCGCCGAGGCGCCGGATGTGACGGCCTCCGACGGAACGCTGCCCGGTCCTGCCGGGAGCCTCCCCTATCGCCTCTACACGCCCGCGAGCGCGGGTGAGCGCGCGCCTGGGTTTGTCTTCTTCCATGGCGGCGGGCTGGTCGCCGGAAGCATTTCGACGCACGACCGCATTGCCGCGGCGCTCGCCCACGCCACCGGCTGCCGGCTGGTCTCGACCGACTACCGGCTCGCGCCCGAGCATAAATTCCCTGCCGCCGTTGATGACGCCATCGCCGCGACCGAATGGGTCGCGCGGGAAGCGCCGGCGCTCGGCATCGATGCCGAACGGCTCGTGGTCGGCGGCGATTCCGCGGGCGCCACACTCGCAGCGATCGTATGCCAGGAGGCGCTGCAGAACGCAGGTCTCGCGATCGTCGCGCAGTGCCTGATCTGCCCGGTGCTGGATTTCGAGGAGACCTCGCCTTCGCGCGAGGCCTTTGCCGAGGGACATCTGATCGATCGCGTCACGATCGAAGCCGACCTCGCCGACTATCTTCCCGACGGCATCAACGCCGCCGATCCCCGCATCTCGCCGCTGCGCGCGACGCGGCTCGCCGGACTGCCGACAGCGATCATCCACACCGCCGAGTTCGACCCGATGCGCGACGAAGGCAATGCCTATGCACGCAAGCTGCTCGCCGCGGGCGTTGTGGTCGAACATGTCTGCCATGACGGCATGGTTCACAATTTCCATGCCATGGGCGCGATCCTGCCGCAGGCGCAGCTCGTGCTGTCGCAGATCGGCGAGCAGGTGCGCCGGGCGGTTGGAGGGTAAGGCGCATCTTACCCTCTCGCTCGCCGCGAAGCGGCGAGACGGGTGAGGGGTCTCTCTCCGCGAACTCACGTCGCCGTATGGATAGATACCCCTCATCCGGCGCTTCGCGCCACCTTCTCCCACAAGGGGAGAAGGGAAAGCAGCGCACCACGCGACGCCAACCCTGCACACAATTCACTAACCCAATTTGTCTCAAATTTTAGCCAATTCGCCAATAACCGTTAGGGTTACTTCATCGATCTCTAGGCGAATTATTGCCCGCTTTACCACCCGCCTCTAACACGAGGACGGCGGCCAACGCACATCGCTTTTCAGGCCAATAAGTGCGGCCCGCCCCACTCGGAGGTGGACGATGCGCAACGAGACGATCGCTATTCACGCCGGCTATGAACCCGAAGCGACCACGCACGCAGTCGCGGTGCCGATCTACCAGACCGCAGCCTATGCCTTCGACAGCGCCGATCATGGCGCAGCGCTCTTCAATCTCGAGGCCGAGGGCTTTCGTTACAGCCGCATCGCCAATCCGACGAGCGCCGTGCTGGAGAAACGCATCAGCCAGCTCGAAGGCGGCGTCGGCGCGCTCGCGGTCGCGACCGGCCAGGCCGCGCTGCATTTCGCTTTCGTCAACGTCGCCGATCACGGCGGCAACGTCGTTTCGGTGCCGCAGCTCTATGGCACCACGCACACCCTGCTCTCCCATATCCTTCCACGCCAGGGCATCACCGGCCGCTTCGCCGAGAGCGACAAGCCCGAGGCGATCGAAAAGCTGATCGACGAAAACACCCGCGCGGTGTTCGCCGAGACGATCGGCAATCCCGCCGGCAATGTCTGCGACATCGAGGCCCTCGCCAGAATCGCGCATGCGCATGGTGTGCCGCTGATCGTCGACAATACGGTCGCGACCCCGATCCTGCTCAAGCCGTTCGACTACGGCGCCGACATCGCCGTGCATTCGCTGACCAAGTTTCTGGGCGGTCACGGTACTACGCTGGGCGGCGCCATCGTCGATTCCGGAAACTTCCCGTGGGCCAAGCACGCAGATCGCTTCCCGGCCTACAACAAGCCGGACGCCTCCTACCATGGCCTCGTCTATGCCGAGCGATTCGGCCGGACCGCCTATATCGAGCGCGCACGCAGCGTCTATCAGCGCACCATGGGCTCGGTGCTGTCGCCGTTCAACGCCTTCCTGCTGCTCCAGGGCATCGAGACCGTGGCGCTGCGCATGGAGCGCCACGTCGCGAATGCGCGCAAGGTCGCCGAATTCCTGCGCGGCGATCCGCGCGTAGCCTGGGTCAACTACACCGGCTTCCCGGACAGCCCCTATTACCCGCTGGTCCAGAAATATCTGAACGGCGACGCCTCCTCGCTGTTCACCTTCGGCATCAAGGGCGGCATGGAAGCCGGCAAGACCTTCTACGATGCACTGAAGCTGATCACGCGCCTCGTCAATATCGGTGACGCCAAGTCGCTAGCCTGCCATCCGGCCTCGACCACGCATCGGCAGATGTCGGCCGAGCAGCAGCGCGCCGCCGGCGTGCTGCCGGAGACGATCCGCCTCTCGATCGGCATCGAGCATTCCGCAGATATCATCGAGGACATCGATCAGGCGCTGGATAAAGCCTGCCCGTCGGCGCGTCTTCAGGCCGCGGAGTAGGCGACGACGCCGATGAGCATCTTGATCGAGAGAGATCAGGGTGTGCCGAGCCCGGCGCTGGTGCCGGCGCAGGAGGATTTCGCGCACGAGCGCGGCGGCGCCGAGCTCACCATCGGGCTGATCAACAACATGCCCGACCCGGCGCTGAAGGCGACCGAGCGGCAGTTCATGAAGCTGCTGCAGGCCGCGGCCGGCCCGCGCCGCATCCGCTTCCATTGCTTTTCGCTGCCCTCGGTCAAGCGCTCGCCGGAAGCGAGGTGGCATGTCGAGAGCGAATATTCCGATCTCTCCGATCTCAAGCGTCAGAGATTCGACGGGCTGATCGTGACCGGCGCCGAGCCGGTTGCGCCCGAGCTCGACCAGGAGCCCTACTGGCGCGATCTCACCGAGCTGATCGACTGGGCCAAGGTCAACACGCGCTCGGCGATCTGGTCGTGCCTCGCCGCGCATGCGGCGGTGCTGCATCTCGATCGCATCGCGCGGCGGCGGCTACCCGCCAAGTGTCATGGCATCTTCAACTGCGAGGCGATCGCGAGCGACCCGCTGACGCGAGCGGCGCCCGCGCCGCTCAAGGTTTCGCATTCGCGTCTCAACGAGGTCGCCGAAAGCGATCTCACCCAGGCCGGCTACCAGGTGCTGACGCGGTCGGCTCAAGCCGGCGTCGACATCTTCGTCCGGCAATATGCCAGCCGATTCGTTTTCTTCCAGGGCCATCCCGAATATGACGCCCTGTCGCTGCAGCGCGAATACCTGCGCGACATCGGTCGCTATCTCGCGCGCGAGCGCGAGAACTATCCGGCCGTGCCGGTGAGCTATTTCGACGCAGCGACGGAGGAGAAACTCGCGCGCTTCGAGAAGAAAGCGCGGCAGCAGTGCCACCCGGCGCTGGCAAGCGAGTTGCCCGCACTGACTTTGCGCACCAATATTGCAGCCGGAAGCGCCGCCGCGGCGCTGTTCCGGAATTGGCTGAGCTATCTCGCCGCGGATGCGGAAGCCGCGCTGATTGCGCGCTAGGCGAAGACCGCACGTCTTATGTTAGGATTAATCAGGCGTTAACCTTGCCTCGGACGATGAGCGGATGGTTCAGTCGACGAGGTCGGGGCAAACAGGGAATGCGGTCGTGTGGTCGGCGGTCAACGGACGCGTGAGCAATCGGCTGGCCCGGCATTTTCGCGCGGCGCCGCACCGGCTGACGACCCATGCCCCGATGGTGAGCTTCACATTCGATGACGCGCCCGACAGCGCAGCTAGCCTCGGCGCATCGCTCCTGGAAGATCATGGCGGGCGCGGCACGTTCTACCTCGCCGGCAGCCTGATCGACCGGCCGTCGGACCACTGGCACGCGCTGTCGAACGAAGCCATCGTGCGACTGCACCAGGCCGGACACGAGATCGCGTGCCATACCTTCTCGCACCTGCCCGCGGTCGATCTCGACGAGACCGCCATGGCGCGTGAGATCGAGCGGAATCGCCGCTACTTCATGGGCGTCGATCCCGAGATCAAGCTGGAGAATTTCGCTTACCCCTATGGGCTCGCCTCGGTCTGGCGCAAGCCGCAGCTCGCGAGAAACTTCCGCTCCGCGCGCGGCATTCTTCCCGGCGTCAACCGCGACGTGATCGACCTCCAGTTCCTGCGCGCCTCGCCCCTGATCGATTGTGAGATCCACACGGGCGGCATCGACCGCTATTTCGACGTGGCGCTCGACAGCGGCGGCTGGCTGATCTTCTACGGCCACGATGTCGTCGACCAGCCGAGCCCCTATGGCTGCTCGCCGCCGCTGCTGCGCCACGCGTTGAAGGCGGCGCAATCGCGCGGCATGCCGATCGTGACGATCGCCGAGGCCCTGCGCCGGATCGGCGCGTAGGCAATTTCTTTTGCCTGCCTGAAGCCTTGCCATAGATTCGTCGAGGAGATCGATCAGGCAGGCTCGGCCCCGCCTCAAAGGATTTCCCATGCCTCTCGATCGTCGTTCCGTGCTGGCCTCGCTGTGCTGGATGGCCGCCGGCCCAGCGCTTGCCGCAGACGCACCGCCTGAGCTCGCAAGCTACGAGCGCGAGAGCGGCGGGCGGATCGGCGTCTATGCCGAAAACCTCGCCACCGGCGCCAAGCTGGCCTGGCGCGCCGACGAGCGCTTTGTCATGTGCTCGACCTTCAAGGCCTCGCTCGCGGCTTGCGTGCTGGCGCGGGTCGATCGCGGCGAGGAGCAGCTCAGCGCCATGATCCCCTACAGCCAGGCCGACCTGCTCGAGTACGCGCCGGTCGCCCGGCAAAATCTCGCAGCCGGCACCATGTCGGTTGCCGACATGTGCAAGGCGATCGTCGAGCTCAGCGACAACACCTGCGCTAATCTATTGCTGGCGCGGGTCGGCGGGCCCGCCGCGCTCACCGCATTCTGGCGCACGATCGGCGACACCACCTCACGGCTCGACCACAACGAGCCCGAGCTCAACCGCTCCCCGCCCGGCGATCCCCATGACACCACCACGCCCGCCGCGATGGCGGGCAATCTGCGCCGGCTGGTGCTGGGCGAAAGCCTGTCACCGGCATCGCGCGGCCAGCTCACCGACTGGATGGTGAACTGCAAAACCGGCGCCAACCGGCTGCGTGGCGGGCTGCCCGGGACGTGGAAGATCGGCGACAAGACCGGGAACAACGGCAAGGACGCATCGGGCGACCTCGCGCTTGTCTGGCCGAGCCCAGACAAGCCGCTCGTGATCGCGGCCTACACCCAGGGCGGCACACCGTCTCCCGCACAGATCGAGGCGGTTTTCGCGCGCATCGGACGGATGGTTGCCGAGCGGCTGGCCTGATCCCAGCGCATTGACCTCGCGGCCGCTTCCGGGCGAAGACAGGCCATGATCGCAGCGCAGTTTCAGACCTTTCTCATCCTGCTCGCCGTGCTGGCGGGCACGGCACTCGCCGCACGCCGTTTCAACATCGCGCCGGCCATTCTCCTGATGCTGGCCGGCGTCGGCCTTGCCTTCGTGCCCGGTATGCCGCCGATCGAGCTGCCACCGGAACTGGTGCTCTTGATGGTGCTGCCGCCGCTGATCTATTCGGCGAGCGTCGCGATGAGCTGGCGCGAGTTCAAAAAGAATCTTCGCCCGATCGTGCTGCTCGCGGTGGGCGCGGTGATCTTCACCGCGGCAATGGTGGCAACCGCCACCCACTACCTGATCGGCCTGCCATGGACCATCGGCTTCCTGCTCGGCGCCATCGTCGCGCCGCCCGACGTGGTAGCGCCGCTCGCGATCGCGCGCCGGCTGAACATGCCGCGCCGGATTCTGGTCGTGCTCGAGGGTGAAGGACTCGCCAACGACGCCACAGCGCTGATCCTCTATCGCTTCGCGCTCGCCGCGATCATGGTCGGGCATTTTTCGCTGCCGCTCGCGGCCGGCGAGTTTTCTCTCATCGTCGCCGGCGAGATCGCCTTCGGCATCGGTGTCGGCTGGCTCTCCCTGCGTTTCCGCAAGTGGTCCAGAGACCCACAGGTCGAGCTCACGCTGTCGCTGATCACGCCTTATGTCTCCTACTGGCTGCCCGAACACGTCGGCGGCTCCGGCGTGATCGCTACGGTGGCCTGCGGCCTGTATGTGAGCTGGAACGGCCCGCTGCTGATCTCCTCGACGACGCGTCTGCAAGGCATATTCTTCTGGGATCTCATCATCTATCTGATCGAGGGCGTTCTGTTCCTGCTCACCGGCTTCCAGATGCGCGCACTCTATGAGAAGTCGAAGGCATTCCCGCTCGACGAGATCATGATCGCGACCGCTGTGGTGGTTGTGATCGTCGTCATCGCGCGTTTTGCCTGGCTCTTTCCCGCGACCTATCTGCCGCGGATCCTGAGCCGGTCGCTGCGCGCGCGCGATCCGTCGCCGCCCTGGCAATGGGCGTTCACCCTCGCCTTCACCGGCGTGCGCGGCGCGGTCTCGCTCGCGGCGGCGCTGGCGCTGCCGTTCACGCTGCCGGGCGGCGAGGCCTTTCCGTTCCGCGATCTGATCCTGTTCGTCGCCTTTGGCGTCATCTTCATCACGCTGGTCGGCATCGGCCTCGGGCTGCCCGCGGTGGTGCGATGGCTCGGCATCGCCGATGCCGGACGCAGCGAGCACATCGCCGAGCACGAGGCCGAGATAGCGGCACGGCGCCAGGCGCTCGATGCCGCCCTGCAATCACTGGACGCGCTGACGACGGAGAAGGAGGTGTCGGAGGAAGTGATGCGGCTCCTGCGCGCGCGCCACGAGATCCGAGTCAATCAGCTCCCGGACTCGCTCGATCCCGCCCACCACGATGTCTCCGCGGCCGGCACCGCACTGACCCGCGAGTTGATCGTCGCCGAGCGCAAGTTCATCCACGACCTCCTGCGCGACGGCCGGATCACCGACGAGACACGCCGCCGGATCGAGCGCGATCTCGACCTGGAGGAGGCGAGCCTGGCGAACAGGGAGTATCGGGGGGCGCCGCTGTAGGCAAGGGCGATGGTTGGGCCGCCGCCTACCGCTTCTCGCAGAACTCCCCCATCGCCGCTGCCACGGCTCCCGCGATCAGCTCCTGCCGCTCGGGCGAGTTCATCGCCATCTCCTCGTCGCGGTTGATGATGGAGCCGGCCTCGAGCAGCACCGCGGCGCTTCGGGTCTGGGCGAGCACGATGAGGGCGTCATAGCGGTAGACGCCGACGTCCTTGTCGAGCAGTTGGCGGCGATAGCGTCCCATCACCGGCAGGCTGTATTGGCTCGCATATTGCAGACCACGGCTCTTCAGCTCCTTGCCCATAAGTCGGGCGAACGCCAGGCTGGCGGCAAACCTCGGATTGCGCTCCGACACGAACACTGAATGGCCACTGAAGCGATCGCTGAACCAGCTCCTGGCGCCTTCGAACTCCCACTCTTCGAGCAGCTTGTCCGGCACCGAGTCGTGATGGATCGACAGGACGAGATCGGCATGCGCGGCGTTCGCCGCGGCAACCCGCTTGAACAGGCTCGCTTTCGCCTTGCCATCCGTGACGAGGACCCGGGTCGCGGCAAACCCCTCGGACTTCAATCTCTCACCGATCAGCTTCGCCAAATGGAAGTTGAAGCCGAATTCGGTATCGTTGCGCGCGCTGGTCGCACCGAACGACTCCGGCGTATGTCCGACATCCAGGATGATCCGGAATTTGCGCGGCTCGCATTTCCCCGGCGCTGGCGCCTTTGGCCTGGCTTTGGTGACCTTCCGCGCATGCGCGGCGTGGCCGCGGTCGGTCGGCGAGAACACCAGCGCGACAAGCAAAACGACGATGGCTGCGACGATGCCCCGCAACGACAAGTCCTACTCCGCCGCTGCTATCCGCGGCCGGCCGACGAAACCCGCGATATCGCCAAAGCGTTCCAGCATCACCGCAGGCAGGTCCTTGGCCTTGCTGGTGACGCAGGCGCCGGAGCGCACCGCGTAGCGATCCTGATGCGCGACCTGCGGCGGCGCCTCGCCCTGCTGCAGCGCGCGCGCCAGATCCATCACGGTCTTGCGGAAATGCATGATGCCGAGATCGGTCGGGCCGAGATGCTCGCGCGTGCGATCGGCGATCGGGCCCTGGCTGTCCTGCACGGCGGCGTCCTGCTCGGACACGCCCTTGATGCCGGTGTAGCTTTTGGTCTTCTGGAGCCTGCGGTCGATCAGATAGTCGTTGCCCTTGTGACGCAGCGGCACGTAATTGTCGTCGACCTCCGCAATCACGCCATGGCCGCGGTCATAGGCCTCGCGTTCGGCTTGCGTCAGCGGCCGCTCCGGATTCCAGGCATAGGTGTAGATCCAGCAATTGGTATCTGTCACCGGCACGAAGGTCTGACCAAAGATGTTTTCGCCCGGCATCGCGCTCGGCGCGTAGGCGTGGAACGGCATCAGGAACTGCGCGATGCGCCAGTAGATATTGTCGCCGCCGGTGAGCCGACCGCCGGCAATCGTCAACCCAGCATCGTGCGGACTGACCTTGATCACCGGGCGTGGATCCTCTGCGATCCAGCGCATGTGATCGGTGTTCATGCGCACAAGTGGATTCACAAAGTGCTTCTTGATGTCCAAGATCTCGTCCTCCTCCTTGTCGAAGGAGAGATGCGCGAAGGTGAAATGCGCGGTATCGATCGAACCCTCCAGCGCCTGCACCCAGTTGCAGTCCTGCCATTTCTTGCTGACGTAGCGGTGGGAGGCCGGCAGCAGCGCCATTTCGAGGTCAGGCAGCTCGGACATGACCTCCAAGGGACCCATATAGGCCCAGATCATCTCGCCCCATTCGCGCACCGGATAGGATTTGATGCGGATGAGGTCCTTGGCGCTGAGATCGGGATAGGAGGTCGGCATGTCGACGCAGCGACCGTCGGTGTCGAACTTCCAGCCGTGATAGACGCAGCGGATGCCGCATTCCTCGTTGCGCCCGAGCCAGAGATTGGCACCGCGATGCGGGCAGTACTGGTCGATGACGCCGACGACGCCGCGCGAGTCACGGAAGGCGAGCAGCTCCTCGCCGAGAACGATGATCTTTTTCGGCTCGCCGTCGGGCTCGGGGAGCTCCTCGGACAGCAGGACGGGAATCCAGAAGCGTCGCAAGAGTTCGCCCATGCCCGTTCCGGCACCCGACTCGGTCAGGAATGTGTTGTCCTCGGCGCGGAGCATAGCGAATCCTCCGGGATTATTTTTGATTTTCCCGGAGCTTGGCGTAGCGGATGCGAGACGTCAATGGATTGCCGGCGCGGCCCGCCGCCCGCCTGACCCGGATCTGTGCGCGATTTCTGCGCCAACCGCACTCGCTCAGGAGGGTTCAGAGCAAGCCAATCCTCCAGCTCACGGTTTCACGTAGGTCCATCCCTTTTCCTGCAGCTCCATCACGCGCACGACGCCCGATTTCACGACCTCGGCCTGCTTGATGATCGGTATGGACTTGTTCTCGGCCTTCTGCATCTTCTCCTGGGTGTTGCCGCAGGCCTTGAACGACACTTCGGGCGCGCTGAGGGCCATCTCCTCGATGCGAGCCTTCACCGGCGAGGTATCGTCGCGGAGCATGTGCAGGCCCGGGCCGAACGTGACCACCTCGATCTTCACCTTTTCGCCAAGGCCTTTGTAGTATTCGGCCACGTTCGTCGCGTTGTTGAGCGAGAGATTCATGGCGGCAGGATCGTTGGTATTCACCTGTAGGATCAGATGATGTTCCTTCTCCTTCGGCGCCGCCGGACTGTGCATGCGCGCAAATGCAGCACGCTTGCGTATCTCGGCCGCGGCTCGCGGCTTTTCGGCTTTCCGAACCTCGCCCGCCCGGTAAGTCGCGGGCTGCTCGTTCGCCGTCCAGTATTTATGCTGCGCCACCGTGCATGACGTGGACGCCAGAAAAGCGACGGCACCCATCGCAATCAATTTCGTAACAGATCCAAAACTACACATTGCACTTCTCCATTCCTGAAAAATAAGAACACCATTCTCAATTGCCCGGCCTTGCGACAGCGAGCGGCCATTTGCAGATCGCGGCCATCCTCGCGCGCATCGCATCCAGCCCCGCGAGGGAGAATCTTGCGTCATGGGCGGCCCCGGTGCGGGGCGCGAGGTGGACAGCAAGGTCCGCGTTGTCCGGAAGCGACTGCAACAAGCGGACAACATCGCCTGCGACTGCAACGCCGGAGCCTAATGCCGGCACGGCTGCCGCAACCTGCACCGGCTGACCGTCGTTGACGCGATAGGAAATCACATAGTCGTCGCCCCGGCCGGAGATGCCGGGCGCCGTGAGAGACAGTTCGGTCCGCCCGCCGCGACACCGGATCGACAGCTTCATGGATGATTCGACCGAACCGGCGCGCGGCGATGTCGTCGCGGTCGCGATCGGCGAATAGTCGACGGGAGACGTCGTCTGGCTGATCGTCCAATTATCCGCTCTCGACGCTTCGCGACGGGACGGCGCCGCCGCCTGCGACAGTTTGTCGAGGCACTCCAGACGCGCCTCGCGTTCCAACTGGGAACAGGCACGAAGCTGTGCCATCGGGTCTTCCGTCCCTTGCGCCAGGGCAATGCCGTTGATGGCGGCGATTGCAACGAGGAGCGGGGCGGCGAGCCTGGTCATTGCGATGCCTGTGTCGTGCGCGGCTGACGATCGATCCACGCCTGCGCGGCAGGAAAGCGCGTGAGACCGGGCACCGTCGCGCCGAGGTTGATCGACTTCCACTTCGCATCGAAGCCCGGCCCCTGCAGCTTGTCGATACGCGAGAACAGATGATCGACGAAGCGTGCAACCCGGTCGAAACGATTCGTGTTGGCCGGCCAATTGAAGGCAACGAGAGCGGTCGGCACGGCTATCGTCGCCACGCGATCACCTTGTTTGATCAGATTTGGGTAATCGGCCGCATCGAGAGCTGCGGGAAGATAATAGTCCTCGAACTTGCTCTCATACGGCACGGGCAGGAACTTGAAGCCCGGTTCAAAGCGGCCTTTCACAAATGCATCGACCGGCTTCGAGGTAATGAAGACGACGGCCGCCATCTCGCCTTTGCGCATCTGCTCGAGTGCGATCTGATGCGGAATGAACGTCTTCTCGATATCGATGCCGAGGCGACTGAAGATCAGCGGCCCTGAATAGGCCGCGGCCGTACCCTGGCTGTTGAAGTTCACCTTCTTGCCGGCGAGGTCGCCCAGACTCTGAATCTCCGGCCGGACGAAGATATGCAGTTCAGACGGGAACAAATTCAACACATAGGCAATCCGTTGCTGGATGTCCGGCACCTGGCTCTTGTATTCCTCGAGCGCGTCGGAATTGATGATCGCCGCGTCGATGCCGCGCAAATACAGCAGCGAGTTCAGATTTTCCGTGGCCCCCCGCGTCACCACCGGCAGAACGTGCAAATTGTCGCCATCATCGACCACGCGGGCAATCTCCGCGGCCAGGCGGATCGGCGCGCCCTCGAGAAGACCGCCGGCGAGGCCCACGGTCCAGGCGTTCATTGCCTGTATTTCGGGCTTGATCCGGGGTGGTTCAGCCCGGATCAGGCGAGCCTTGTGAGGCTGAACGTGCTGCGGCCGCGCATCCGCCGGGGACGGCTGAAAGGCCAGGAGCAACGGCACCAGGGCCGCAAGCAACAACAGCGGACGCAATCCGATAGACCTTTTCATCGACCAGCTCCTTTGCACAACACCCCTTCGGCGCGTTCGTCCTTGCCGCGAAGATCTATCGACGCAGCGCATCGAATCGCGCCTTTGCCTCCTTGATTCCCCCGGCCTCAGCCTTGGCGTAGAGATCGCGTGCCTTGGTCGCATCGCCGCGCGTTCCGTACGTTCCCCAGGTGGAGAGGATCCGCGGATCGTAGGTCTCGGCGAGCGCGAAACTTGCCTGGGCACTGCCCATCTCGGCGACGCGTTCCAGCACGATCCGCGCACCACCGATGTCTCCGCGCTCAACCAGCAAGCGTGCCCGCGCGATCAGTCTCGCCTCTTGCGCACCGTCGTTAAGATGGACCTCGGCGTTAGCCGGAGTACGCGCCACCGTGGCCTGGCTCTCGGTTGGTCGCACCGGCGCGCGCGCCGGCGCCTCCGGCGCGGCGCGGCCAGTGGCGCCCGCGGTGACCGCCTGAGGCGCAGCGGACGGCACTTTCGCTGCGTGCGCACCGATGTCGCGGCGCGCCAATGCGAGATCCTTCTCCAGTTGCTCGGTCCTGCCACGCTCCCGCTGCAGCAGGCTACGTTGCTCGGTCGCAGCCTGCTCCGCGGCCTGCTTCATCGCGGCGACTTGCGCACTCGCTTCGGTGGCCTGCGCATCGCGTTCGCGGCTCTTTGTTGCAAGATCACGGGCCAGTTGCTCAGCGCGCTGCCGCTCTCGTTGGAGTGATTGCCGCAATTCAGCGGTATCGCCTGCCTCCGACTTTTTCTGCTGGGCTGCTTCGTCATTGGCCTTGGCCGCCTGCGCCTCGTACGCGTAGATTTTGGTGCGCGCCATCGAGAGATCTTGCGCCAATGCATCGGCTCTCTCGTGCTCCTTCTGCATCGATCGGCGCAGTTCCACGGCGCCGGCTTCCGTCGTCAGCTTCAGCCTGGCGAGTTCGTCGCCTGCCTTCGCCGTCAACGCGGCCTGCGTTTCCACGTCACGACGGGACGCCGCAAGATCCTGCTCCAGTCGCGCAGCTCGCTCGTGCTCCTGCTCCAGCGACTTCTGCAGGTCCGCCGCGCCGCTTTGCGAAGCCTGCTTCAGCTTCGCAGCTTCATCGCTTGCCTCGGTCGCCAGCGCGGCCTGCTTTTCCAGGTCACGACGAGCCGTCGCAAGGTCCTGCTCCAACTGCGCGGCCCGCGCCTGCTCCTGCTCCAGCGACTTCTTCAAGTCCGCCGCGCCGCGCTGCGAAGCCTGCTTCAGCTTCGCAGCTTCATCGCTTGCCTCGGCCGCCAATGCGGCCTGCTTTTCCACGTCACGACGGGCCGTCGCAAGGTCCTGCTCCAACTGCGCGGTCCGCGCCTGCTCCTGCTCCAGCGACTTCTTCAAGTCCGCCGCGCCGCTCTGCGAAGCCTGCTTCAACTTCGCGGCTTCATCGCTTGCCTTGGTCGCCAGCGCGGCTTGCGCTTCCACGTCGCGACGCGACGCCGCAAGGTCCTGCTCCAACTGCGCGGCCCGCGCCTGCTCCTGCTCCAGCGACTTCTGCAGGTCCGCCGCGCCGCCTTGCGGGGCCCGCTTCAGCTTCGCCGCTACATCGCTTGCCTCGGCCGCCAATGCGGCCTGCTTTTCCACGTCGCGACGGGAGGTCGCAAGGTCCTGCTCCAATCGCGCAGCTCGCTCGCGCTCCTGCTCCAGCGACTTCTGCAAATCCGCCGCGCCGCTTTGCGGGGCCTGCTTCAGCTTCGCCGCTTCTTCGTTTGCCTTGACCGCCAGTGCGGCCAGCGTTTCCACATCATGACGAGCCGCCCCAAGATCGCGCTCCAACCGTGCGGCCCGCGCGTGCTCCTGTTCCAGCGACTTCTGCAAGACCTTCTCGACCTGAACCCGCTCCTCGCGCTCCTTCTTCAGCAAGTCCTGCAGCGATTCGAGATCTCGCCGCGTTGTCGCGGGCTCGCTGGCAAGGATCTCCGGCGTTTGCTCTTGTTCTCCGGCCTGACGCGCCTCGCCCGCATCGCCCGGCTTTGCCTGTCCGGGTTGCTGGGAATCGCCCGCGATGCCATTGGACTGCGCGTGCGCGCTGCCTGACCCCGGCGGGTTCGAAACACACATCGCCACGAGGGCGGCGGCAAACCATAGAGGAGCCGCCGGACGCCTCATCGTCCTCGGCGGAAGTGGCACGTGATCCGATTTGACGCGCGAGCCGGCACTTTCACAAGTCGAGTTCCCGTCATCATTGCGAATGACGATGCTCTCATGTCTCGCCGCGTCCACTATCACCTGTCGCATGGTGATATGGCCCATTCTGATGCAGCATCATAGGGCTCAGCGGATCGCGGATTCTATAACTCGCATGGGCGACCCCTGACCTAGCCCTTTCGGGCTAGGCTGCGAGCATCGATCTCAACCGAGATCAGCGCGGCAGCGCATGGCAGCGGCTGCGCTCACGCCGGCCGCTCACCCTTCACCGTCACGCGCGTGCCCGAGCGCGTGTGCGGCCAATAATCCCACATCGCGCGATGCTGGGTGCAGCGGTTGTCCCAGAAGGCGATGGCGTTCTCGGTCCAGCGGAAGCGGCACTGGAACAGCGGGTTTTCGGCGTGCTGGTAGAGATAGGCGAGCATCGCGTCGCTCTCGTCGCGGGGGATGCCGTTGATGTGGCGGGTGAAGCCGCGATTGACGTAGAGCGCCTTCTTGCCCGTGACGGGATGCGTGCGCACCACGGGATGCTCCGCGTGCGGATAGGAAGGACGGTCGGCGACGCCGTAATTGGCATAGAGCCCGCGATAGATCGGCTCTCCGTCATGCAGCGCGGTCAGGCCGTCGAGGTAGGTCTTCATGCGATCCGACAATGCGTCATAGGCCGCGTACATGTTGGCGAACAGCGTGTCGCCGCCCCGCGGCGGGCATTGCCTGATGTAGAGGATCGAGCCCATCGGGGGCTCGAGATCGCAGGACACGTCGGAGTGCCAGCCTTCGCCATTGGCGCGCGGCGAGTTCTTGTCGGCGTAGATCTTCATCAGCGCCGGATCTTCGTCCTCGTGGGGCGCAGCGGGATGGAAATGCAGTTCGCCGAACTTGCGGCCGAAGGCGAGATGCTGCTGCGGCGTGATCTGCTGGTCGCGGAAGAAGATGACGAGGTTCTCCGCGAGCGCGCGATGGATCTCGTCCATCTGCCGGTTGGAGCGCGCATCGTCCGAGACGAGCTTGCCGATGTCGACACCGGTGATTTCGGCCCCGATGATGGGCGTGAGCTTTTCGACGGCGATCGTTTCATACGGTGCGCCGGCGTCGGCCGTGTGGCGATAGCGCGGACCCTGCTTGCCGGCGAGTGAGCTCATGGCGCGTCTCCCGATCGTCTTGATTGGGACATCGTAGCCCGGGCGAAGCGCAGCGCAATCCCGGAACAGTCGTTCCGCCTCGGGCGAGGTCCCCGGATTTCGCTGCGCTCCATCCGGGCTAGAACCGGTCGTCTCACACGGGCCCAACGCGCAAAAAATCGGGGCGGGTTGCGCTCGCGCTGACCCGCCCCGCGACTCCTACCTGTTCGAGCGACGCTTTACTCCGCCGCGGGCGCCGGCACCTTGGCGCCCTGCCCATAGCGCTGGTCGATGTAGTCGATCACCAGCGCCTTGAAGTCGGCGGAGATCGTCGGCCCACGCAGCGTGCGGAACTTCTTGCCGTCGACGAACACCGGCGCGGCCGGCGCTTCACCGGTGCCGGGGAGCGAGATGCCGATATTGGCGTGCTTGGATTCGCCGGGGCCGTTGACGATGCAGCCCATCACCGCGACGTTGAGCTCTTCCACGCCCGGATATTTGGTCTTCCAGGTCGGCATCTCGTCGCGGATGAAATCCTGGATCGAGCGGGCCAGTTCCTGGAACGTGGTCGAGGTGGTGCGGCCGCAGCCCGGGCAGGCCGCAACCAGCGGCACGAAGGTGCGGAAGCCCATGGTCTGCAGCAGTTCCTGGGCAACCTGGACCTCGCGGGTGCGGTCGCCGCCGGGCTCCGGCGTCAGCGAAATGCGGATGGTGTCGCCGATGCCCTGCTGAAGCAGGATGCCGAGCGCCGCGGACGAGGCAACGATGCCCTTCGAGCCCATGCCGGCCTCGGTGAGGCCGAGATGAATCGCGTAGTCGGAACGGCTGGCGAGATCCTGATAAACCGCGATCAGATCCTGCACCGCCGAGACTTTTGCGGAGAGGATGATGCGATCCTTGGGCATGCCAAGCTCCTCGGCGCGCGCGGCCGAGAGCAGCGCCGACTGCACCATGGCCTCGCGCGTCACCGCGCGCACGTCGCGCGGATTGGCGGAGGCCGCGTTCTCGTCCATCAGCTTGGTCAGCAGCTCCTGGTCGAGCGAACCCCAATTGGCGCCGATGCGCACGGGCTTGCTGTTCTTGTTGGCGATCTCGATGATGTCGGCGAACTGCGTATCGCGCTTGTCCTTGAAGCCGACATTGCCGGGATTGATGCGATACTTGGCGAGCGCTTCGGCGCAGGCCGGATAGGCCGCGAGCAGCTTGTGGCCGATATAATGGAAGTCGCCGATCAGCGGCGTGGTGATGCCGCGCTTGAGCAGGCCGTCGCGGATATGCGGAACGGCGGCGGCGGCCTCCTCGCGGTCCACCGTGATGCGGACCATTTCGGAGCCGGCGCGCGCGAGCGCTGCGACCTGGGCGATGGTGCCGTCGATATCGGCGGTGTCGGTGTTGGTCATCGACTGCACGACGATCGGCGCGCCGCCGCCGACGGCGACGTTGCCGACCTTGACCTGGGTGGTCCGGTGCCGTGGCGCGGGGCCCGCGATGTCGGAATCGATGGTGTTTTCGAGCTTGTTCATGGGGTCCAAATATCAGGTTTTGGTGACGTTCAGCAATGCGTCGCGCGGCGCCGCAGCCTGTTGGCTGGGACGGTTAACCAGAAAAAGCCCAGCAATTACAAGGAGGGCGGCCGCCCCGAAAGCCAGGCTCAGGCTGTCATGCATGATGAAATAACTACCCACCACGCCAAACAAAGGCGTGATGAAGGTAAAAGCCGACAATTTGCTGGCCGAATAGGCCTTCACCAGCGCGAACCAAAGCGTGAACGTGGTTCCGACCACCCAGATCGCCTGGAACGCGAGCAGCGCCAGGGACAGCGGCGCCGGCGTGTGGGTGATCGATTCGCCAAACAGCCAGGCCGCCCCACCCAGAATCGGGATCGAGGTCGCGACCTGATAGCTCAGCACCCTCTCGGGCGCCGCAAAGCGGAGCCGCGTTGCCTTGGCGACCAGCGTGGTGGCCGCCCACAGCGCGGCGCCGCCGACGATCATGAGGTCGCCGAGCAGAACCTTGGTATCGACATCCGGCTGCGGCACGCCGATCGCGAGCGCGACACCGGCAAAGCTCACGGCGAGCCCGAGCCATTGCGATCCGCCAAGCCGCTCGCGGAGCACCTGATAGGAACCGAGCGCGACGAAGAACGGCGCGGTGTAGAGAAACACCACCGCACGGGATGCGGAGGTGAAGCGGATACCCTGGTAGATCAGCACGAACTCGACGCCGAACATCAGGCCGGCCACAAGGCCGGGCTTCCACGTTCCGTCGCGCTCGAAGAATTTGACGCCGCGAAGCGTGCCGATGATGAACAGCACCGGCAGCGCGCCGATCGAGCGGATCGTCGCCTGGAGCATCGGCGGAATGTCCGGCAACACCAGCTTCACCGCGATCTGGTTGAACCCCCAGGTCAGGCACAGCATGAGCATCAGGGCGATGGCACCGGCACTGAGAGGGCGCTCGGCGGACGGTGTGGCTGGTGGTGAGGACATGGTTCCCGAAAAGCCGGCTTGGCGCCGTTGTTGTTTTAAGAAGTCTTCTGACAATGGGCGCAGGTGCCCGTGATCTCGACCACGGACAGTTTGGGTGCAAAGCCCGAGGCACGCGCCGCGGAGCTGAGGTCTTGCGCAAAGGACGCTGACGGAATCTCGCCGACGAGGCCGCAGCGCTCGCAGATCAGGAACGCCACCGCCGAGGTCGCGTCATGGTCGTGGGCGGCGCAGGCGAGATAGGCGTTGCGGCTCTCGATCCGGTGCACGAGGCCGTTGGCCATCAGGAAATCGAGAGCGCGATAGACCGTGATTGGCGCCGGCCGCGGCATCGACTTGGCAAGTTCGTCGATGACCTCGTAGGCCCCGAGCGGGCGATGGCTGGAGAGCAGCGCCGCCAGCACCTGCCGCCGGATCGGCGTGAATTTCTGCGCGCGCTGCTCGCAGACCTCCTCGGCATGCGCCAGCGCGTCCGCGGTGCAGCGGCCGTGATCGTGGTCAGGTGCGGGAAAGGCCGGCTTTGCGAGGGTCATCGCCGAGCATTTTAGCATTTTGGTCCGGGAACCCAAAGCGCGGGCCGGCAAACGGCGGTCAGCCATGCTTTTGCGGCGGGACAGCATTCCGCCAATCCGCCATGAAATAATCATAAGCTTGCTTATTATATCCCAAGCTTATTGGAGACAAAGCTTATGAGCCGCGGGTCCGTGGACCAGAACTTCCTTTTCACGCTCGGTGAACTCTACCGCCTGCTGCGCGTCTATGCCGACAAGGAGGCCTCGCGCTTCGGCATCACCCGCGCGCAATGGGCGGTGCTGGCCAAGGTCGAGCGCAGCGAGGGCATGAAGCAGTCGGAGCTCGCCGACCTGCTCGAGATACAGCCGATCACGCTGACGCGCCTGATCGACAAGCTCTGCGACAACGACTGGATCGAACGCCGCAACGACGCCTCGGACCGTCGGGTCAAACGCCTGTATCTCAAGAAAGCGGGGCGGCAACTGCTCGGCCGGATGAGCGGCCTCAAGTCCGAGCTCACGGCGAACGCGCTCGACGGCATCAACCCGGCGGACGCCCACCGTCTCCTCACCCAACTGGAAACAATCAAGGAAAACGTGCGGAACGCGACCCAGAATAGCGGAGCGGAACAAGCGCGTAAGGAGCAGCGCTATGGCTGATCAGGTTCTCAGGTTCCCGCCCGAGCAGAAAATCGACAGCGGCAAGCCCACCAAGAAAGCCGGCACCGAGCCGCGCCGCCGCCTGATGGCCGCCCTGCGGCGCTACCGCCGCTTCCTGCTCATGGTCGTGCTGCCGATCGTCGCCGCCATCGGCGGCATCACCTTCTATCTGAACGGCGGCCGCTATGTCGGCACCGACGACGCCTATGTCGGCGCCCAGAAGGTGCTGGTGACGCCCGACATCTCCGGCAAGATCGAGAAGGTCGTCGTCAAGGAGGGCCAGCTCGTCAAGCAGGGCGACGTGCTGTTCGAAATCGACCCCGTGCCGTTCCGCCTGGCGGTCGACGAGGACAAGGCGCAGCTCGCGCAAGCGCAGACGACCTATGACAATCTCCGCGCCAACATCAAGATCTACGGCGACATGCTCAATCTCGCCCAGCAGGGCGTCGACCTGAAGCAACGCGACGTCGAACGCAAGCAAGCGCTGGTCAAGAACAGCTACGGCTCGCAGCTCGACCTCGACAACGCGGCGAACGCGCTGGTCACGTCCGGCTCCATCGCGCAATATGTCAGGCAGCAGATCTCGACGGCCAAGACACAACTGCTCGGCGATCCCGACCTGCCGCTGGAAAAATTCCCGCCCTATGCGCAGGCGAAGGCCAAGCTCGACAACGCCGAGCGCAATCTCGACCACGCCGTGGTGCGCGCGCCGATGAGCGGCGTGGCGACGCAGGTCGAGCAGATCCAGCTCGGCCGCTTCGTTGCCGCCGGCTCGCCGGTGTTCTCGATCATCGACGTGGCCCATCCCTGGGTCGACGCCAATCCGAAGGAGAGCGACCTCACTTATGTCGCAGTCGGCCAGCCCGTCACGCTCGAGGTCGACGCGTTCCCGAACCACGTCTTCAAGGGCAAGATCGGTTCGCTCGCGCCCGGCACCGGCGCGCAGTTCGCGATCCTGCCGCCGCAGAACGCCACAGGCAATTTCGTCAAGGTGGTGCAGCGCGTGCCGGTCCGCATCTATTTCGACGAGGACGACAAATACGTGAAGAAGCTGAAGGCCGGCATGAGCGTCTATGCCACCATCGACACCGGCCACCAGCGCTCGCTCGCCGGCCTGCTCGGATTGTCTGCCACCGCGAACCAGGACAAGGACTAACCTCATGTCCGGTCCCGCGACCAATCTGATGGTCCCCGGCCTGCGCCGGAACATGGTGACGATCTGCGCCATGACCGCGACCATCATGCAGGCGCTGGACACCACCATCGCCAACGTCGCCCTGCCCTACATGCAGGGCACGCTGTCGGCCTCGCAGGACCAGATCAACTGGGTGCTGACCTCCTACATCGTCGCCGCCGCGATCATGACGGCGCCGGTGGCGTGGATCGCCAACCGCTTCGGCCGCAAGCGCATCTTCATCATCTGCTCGGCCGGCTTCACGATCGCTTCGGTGCTGTGCGGCCTCGCACAGGACATCAACCAGATGGTGCTGTTCCGCCTGCTCCAGGGCGTGTTCGGCGCCGCGCTGGTGCCGCTGTCGCAGTCGGTGATGCTCGACTATTACACACTCCAGGAACGCGCCAAGGCGATGTCGATCTGGGGCATGGGCGTGATGATGGGGCCGATCATGGGCCCCTCGCTCGGCGCCTGGCTGACCGAGACCTATTCCTGGCACTGGGTGTTCTTCGTCAATCTGCCGTTCGGCGCGATCACCGTGCTCGGGCTGATCGTCTTCATGGATGAGACGAAGAAGGACCTGACGCTCAAATTCGACTGGCTCGGATTCACTGCGCTGGCGATCGCGATCGGCTCGCTCCAGCTCGCGCTCGACCGCGGCGAGCAGCTCGGCTGGCTCGAATCCAACGAGATCATCGCCGAATTCATCGTCTCGGCCGTCGCCTTCTACTTCTTCCTCGCGCACTCCTTCACGACGTCGACGCCGTTCATCCGCTTCGCGCTCTTTAAGGATCGCAATTTCGTCACCGGCTGCATCTTCATGATCGTGATGGGCCTCGTGCTGTTCTCGACCATGGCGCTGGCCTCGCCCTACCTGCAGAACGTGATCGGCTATCCCATCATCACCGCCGGCCTGTTGCTGGCGAGCCGCGGCTTCGGCACCTTCTTCGCCATGATGCTGGTCGGCCGCATGATGCGCTATTTCGAAGCGCGCACCCTGATCATCTCCGGCCTGACGCTGACCGCGGGCTCGTTGTTCTGGATGACCGGCTGGACCGACCAGACCCAGGTGCCGGAGATCGTCACCGTCAGCATCATCCAGGGATTTGGCTTCGGCCTCGTCTTCGTGCCGCTCTCGACCGTGGCTTTCCTGACGCTGCCGAACAATTTGCGCACCGACGGCACCGCGATGCTGACGCTGCTCCGCAACGTCGCGAGCTCCGTCGGCATTTCCGTCGTGATCGCCGAGCTGACGCAGGGCACGCGAAAGACCTATGCGACCCTGTCCGAGTACATCAACCCGTTCAACCATGCGCTGCAGATGCCGGACGTCAGCCGCATGATCGACCTCTCCACCGACGCCGGCCGCGCCATGGCGGACAGGCTCGTCGGCGTGCAGGCGCAGATCATCGCGTTCGCGCACGACTACCAGCTCGTGATGATCTTCATCCTCTGCACCATCCCGCTCGCGCTGATGATCGGCTCCACCAAGGCCGCCCTGCGCAAGCAGGCCGCGGGGCCGGAACATGCGGTGATGGAGTAGGTTCGACTTCTGGCGTGCCCCGCGCGCAGCGCAGCACGCGGTGACACGCTGCCGAGCCGGGCCCATGCCCTTTATGGCAAGATGGGTCCCGGTTCTGCGGCGCATCGCTGCGCTGTACCGCGCCCGGGACACGAGAGCGCTACAAGAACTCCTCGCAGCCCAGATCATCCACCGCCGAAAACACCCGCTCCAGATTGTTCCACCAGATCACCGGCGGGATGTTGATGCTCCACTGCCAGACCGGTTTGGTGATGTGCCAGAGCACCGACCGGCGATAATCCTGGTCGAGCGCCCCGCGGGTGTAGCCGGTGACGCCGTGCGCGATCAGCGTCTCGTAATAGCGGTTGAGCAGCGGGCGTTCGAGCGCCTGCCGGCGCTCCGGATACCATTGCGTCGCCATCATGTAGGCGAGGTCGCCGGTCGGTACGTTGATGCGCCACTGGTCGAAATCGAAGATGCGCACGACGTCCGCGACGCCGGCGCGCGGCAGCAGGAAATTCCAGATATGAGCGTCGCCATGAGCGATCGAGACGTTGCGGCGCGAATGGTAGCGCTCAAATAGCCGGCCCGACTGCTCGATGAAGCGACGGTAGATGATCCGCCGCTCCTCGCTGAGGCGATCGCCGAGCAGATCGGCGAAGCGATCGTAATGACCAGCGAAGGTCTCCATCAGCCTTCTGCTGTCATCGGTACTCATCCAGGTTCCGACGGTTTCGCCGAGGCTGGCGTGATCCCACCATGCCGCGTGCATACGCCCCAAGGCCGTGACGATCGCCATCGCCTGGCCGCGCGACGGTGGCAGCGGCCATTGGGTCGCGATCACATGGCTGTCGGTGAGGTCCTCGAGCAGGAGATGCCAGGCGAGACTCTCCTCGTCGAACGTCCCGTCGAAACAGCGTGGCACGACCTGTGCCGGCATCTTTGGCGCGAGCTGGGTGTAGAAGGCCACTTCCTGCCGGCCCGCATTCGCCAAGGTCTTTGCGAAATTGGCATGCGGTGTCTTGAGGATCAGGGATTGTGGCGCGCCGTCGGACTCTCCGACATAGCGCAGCCCGAGCCGGATGATGTGCGAGACGATGGTGTCGCGCTGATGCAGCACCTTCACCTCACGGACGGCGCCGCGGTCCAGCGCGCCCGCCTTGCGCAGCGCCGCAGTGAGGTGGCCGGCCTCAGCCGCCGCCGGCAGTTGCGGATTTGTCATGAAAACCACGACGCCCCTGTGCCGTGCCATACTGCACGAACACACCCGGAAGCGCCAGAACGGTCCGCCTTCACTCAGAAGGCGTCCCCGGTTTTACACGTCGAAGAACACCGTCTCGTCGGCCCCCTGCAGACGCAGGTCGAGGCGATAGACCGGCTTGCCGGCCTCGCGCACCGCAGTCAGCGTCACCCGGCGATCGGCGGGGACCAGCGCCAGCACGGGATCGGTGGCGTTGGCGGCCTCGTCGCCGAAATAGATGCGGGTGTAGAGATGCCGCAGCATGCCGCGCGCGAACACCGCCACGAGAATGTGCGGCGCCTGCGGCTTGCCGTCGGGATCCGGCACCACGCCCGGCTTGATGGTCTCGAAGGAGTAATTACCGTCCTTGTCGGTGCCGCAGCGGGCAAAGCCGCGGAAGCTGGCGTTGGGCAGCGCGCGCTTGTCCTGCGGGTCGGCGAACCGCCCTTGCGTGTCCGCCTGCCAGATCTCCAGCATGCAGTCGGGCACGACGACGCCGTCGCCGTCGAACACGCGGCCCTCGATGCGGATGCGATCGCCGGAGACGTCCGGCGTCAGCGTCGAGTTGGTGAACGCGTCGTTCCAGGCGTACTCGCCGTTCGGCGTCAGGCCGTATTTGAAGAACGGACCGACCGTCTGCGATGGCGTGATCCCGTTGGGCTTCACAGAATCCTGCACTTTAGGTGTTCTCCATTGGCGTGGCGTTCTTGCCGCGCAGCACGATGTTGAAGCGGTAGCACAGCGCCCATTCGGGCTGGGTGTTCTCGAGATCGAACGCCGAGACCATTCGCGCGCGCGCCTTCTCGTCCGGCACCGAGTTGAAGATCGGATCGAACGGGAACAGCGGATCGGCCGGAAAATACATCTGCGTCACCAGTCGCGTGACGAAGGAGTGGCCGAACACCGAGAGATGGATGTGCGCCGGCCGCCACGCGTTGTGGTGATTGCCCCAGGGATAGGCGCCGGGCTTGATGGTGACGAAGCGATAATAGCCGGAGGCATCGCTCTGGGTACGGCCGGCGCCGGTGAAGTTCGGATCGAGCGGCGCGGGATGCTGGTCGCGGACATGGACGTAGCGGCCGCAGGCATTGGCCTGCCATATCTCGACCAGCGAATTCGGCACGCCGCGGCCGTCCTCGTCGAGGACATGGCCGTGCACGATGATGCGCTCGCCGAGCGGCTCGCCCGCGTGCTGGCGGGTGAGATCATTGTCGCCCTCACGCACGGTCTCGTGGCCGTAGACAGGGCCGGTGAGCTCCGACAGCGTGTGGCGCATCGGGATCAGGGGCTTGTTCGGCGCGCGCTTGATCGAGCTCTTGTAGTCGGGCGACAGCGGCAGCGGGTGCGCCTTGTTGCTGTCGACGGGGTAGATGAATGTCATGGCCAAACTCCTGGCGCCAAACTCCTGGCGAACTTCCTCCCCGGCCATTTTAGCTCCGGCCGGTCAACGCTTCCGCCAATCATTATAATATATAACTAATCGGGGGAAGCGGGTTTATCGCCCCTCCTGCGCGCCGCACCGGCATGAAGCACTACTTGATCGGCGGACGCGGCAGTATGGCCTCGCCGGCCTCGAGCCGGTAGGTGTGGTCGAGCGAATACCAGGGCGTCGCGACGTCGGGCTCGGTCGGATGCGGCGAATCATGGCGCAGGAACTTGCCGATCAGCGCTTGTGTCACGCCGAACTGCACGTCGCTGTCGATGTGAGGATCGGCGGGGTCATAGACCTGCGAGATCAGCACCTTGAATCCGGGCTTGAAGATCAGGCCATGCAGGTGCGCGGGACGATAGGGGTGCCGGCTCTGCGCCTTCAGGAGGCGGCCGACGACACCGTCGGTCGGAATGGGATAGCCAACCATCATCACCGAGCGGAAGGAGAAGCGTCCATCCTGGTCGGTCGTGAACTTGCCGCGCAGGTTCATGTCCGCCTGCTCGGGATCCTGGTTCTCATAGAGACCGACCGGCGAGGCGTGCCAGATGTCGACCTCTGCGCCAGCGACGGGACGGCCGTCTCTGTCCACGACACGGCCGCTGACGAACAGCGGCGCACCCGGCGTATCGGAACGAACGATCGACCCGCCATTCTCCACCCGCGGCGAGTTCAATCGCCAGAACGGTCCGAGCAGTGACTGATCCGTCTCCGTGTTGCCCTGATCGCCATTGTTCAAGAGGCACACCAGCGAGGAGACGCCGAGCGAACCCGCCATCAGCACGACTTCATTATGCGTGTCGGTCGTGAGCTTGCCGAGCTCGACCAGGATCGCCGCGGCGTCGCGGAATTCCGCCTCGGTCAGGCGGACATCGCGGACGAAGCCGTGCAGGTGCTTGACCAGGGAGATCATGATCTGGCGCAGCCGCGGATCGGACGTCCGCTCCATCACGGCCAATGCCGCGGCCGTGACGTCCTGCTCACGCTCGATGATCATGCGCGGCTCCCGATTACCCCGTCATTCCGGGGCGCAAGTGAAACGACCGAACCCGGAATCTCGAGATCCCGGGTTCAGCCCTCTCGGGCTGCCCCAGGATCACGGGCCGCTACGCGTCCCGTCAATTCAGCTTCTCGATCGCGACCGCGACGCCCTGGCCGACGCCGACGCACATGGTGGCGAGCGCGAGCTTGCCGCCGCGCTTCTCCATGCCGTGCACGGCGGTGAGCGCGAGGCGCGCGCCGCTCATCCCGAGGGGATGGCCGAGCGCGATCGCACCGCCATGCGGATTGACGAAGTCGGCATCGTCCTTGACGCCGAGCTGGCGCAGGCAGGCGATGCCCTGCGAGGCGAAGGCCTCGTTCAGCTCGATCAGGTCAAAGTCACTGATCTTCTTGCCGAGACGCTCCATCAGCTTGCGAGTGGCAGGGACCGGACCGATGCCCATGATGCGCGGCGGCACGCCGGCCGAGGCAAGACCGAGGATGCGGGCGCGCGGCGTCAGACCGTGCTTCTTCACGGCGGCCTCGGAGGCCAGGATCATCGCCGCGGCGCCGTCATTGACGCCGGAGGCGTTGCCGGCCGTCACCGTGCCGGGATTGCGCACGATCGGCTTCAGCTTGGCGAGGCCTTCGAGCGTGGTCTCGGGGCGCGGATGCTCGTCCTTGTCGACCGTGATCGGGCCGGCCTTGCCGCCGGGGATCGTGATCGGCGTGATCTCTTCCGCGAAATAGCCGGCCGCGATCGCGGCACCGGCACGCTGCTGCGAGCGGATTGCGAAGGCGTCCTGGTCGGCGCGCGAGACCTGGAATTCCTCGGCGACGTTCTCGCCGGTCTCCGGCATGGCGTCGACGCCATATTGCGCCTTCAGCAGCGGATTGATGAAGCGCCAGCCGATCGTGGTGTCGAAAATCTCGGCGGAGCGCGAGAAGGCTTCCTGCGCCTTGCCCATTACGAACGGCGCGCGCGTCATCGATTCGACGCCGCCGGCAATGGCGAATTCGATCTCGCCCGAACGGATCGCACGGCCTGCGGCGCCGACCGCATCGAGGCCGGAGGCGCAGAGCCGGTTCAGGGTCTGGCCGGGAACCGAATCCGGCAGGCCCGCGAGCAGGAGCGCCATGCGCGCGACGTTGCGGTTGTCCTCGCCGGCCTGGTTGGCGCAGCCGAAGAAGACTTCGTCGACCTGCGACCAGTCGAGATTGGGGTGCTTGGCCATCAGTGCCTTGATCGGTGCGGCGGCGAGGTCGTCGGCGCGCACCTTGGCGAGCGCGCCGCCGAAACGGCCGATCGGGGTCCGCACGGCATCGCAGATAAAGACATCACGCATCGTTGTTCTCCCTGAATGCCGCGGTTCGGCCAAAATTCTTCAATGACGGCGGAGTTTTAGGAGGGCGCCCGCGGCAGGTCAATTGACGGTTTCGCGGGGCGCGTATTCGACCAAGCGCCATGAAACTCCGCTGTCATTCCGGGGCGCCCGAAGGGCGAGCCCGGAATCCATAACCACTGTTCGGGGCTATGGATTCCGGGCCTGCGCCTGTCGGCGCATCCCGGAATGACGACTGAGAATGTGTCGACCGCGTTCCACAACACGGACAACGTGGAAAACCCGCCTCCCCCGGCCAAACCGATAGGAGGGTGGTGCGAAATTTTGTAGGTTGCGCCGCTTGGAGCACGGTCAGAACCGCACTCCAAGCCTCTTGTTTTTGACGCGTTTTCTTCACGCGAACCGGTGCCCACCTCACTCGAAAACGCTCTGATGACGATCCAACACCCCATCCCCGCGCCAGCCTCCGAAGCCACGCCCGCGCCACAGGCGGAAACTTCTGCGCGCGTGACGCCGATGATGGAGCAGTACCTGGAGATCAAGGCGGCGCATCCGGGCCTGCTGCTGTTCTACCGGATGGGCGATTTCTACGAATTGTTCTTCGAGGATGCCGAGATCGCCTCCAAGACGCTCGGCATCGTGCTGACCAAGCGCGGCAAGCATCAGGGCGCCGATATTCCGATGTGCGGCGTGCCGGTTGAGCGCGCCGAGGATTATCTGCATCGCCTGATCACCGCGGGCCACCGGGTCGCGGTGTGCGAGCAGACCGAAGATCCCGCCGCCGCCAAGGCGCGCGGCAACAAGAGCGTGGTCCGTCGCGGCGTGGTGCGACTGGTCACCCCGGGCACGCTGACCGAGGACACGCTGCTCGATGCACGCGCCAACAATTATCTGCTGGCGATTGCGCGCGCCCGCTCCTCCGCCGGCGGCGACCGCTTCGGGCTCGCCTGGATCGACATCTCCACCGCCGAATTCATGGTGACGGAGTGCAGCGGCGGCGAGCTCGCCGCGACGCTGGCGCGCATCAATCCGAACGAGGCGATCGTCACCGACGCGCTTTATGGCGACAGCGAGCTCGGGCAAACCTTGCGCGAGCTGCCGGCGGTGACGCCGCTGACCCGCGATGTCTTCGACGGCGCCACCGCCGAGAAGCGGCTGTGCGACTACTTTGCAGTCGCCACCATGGACGGGCTGGCGCAGCTCACGCGTCTGGAGGCAACGGCCGCGGCCGCGGCCGTGACCTATGTCGACCGTACCCAGGTCGGCAAGCATCCGCCGCTGTCGCCGCCGGCGCGCGAAGCGTCGGGCGCGACCATGGCGATCGATCCTGCCACCCGCGCCAATCTCGAGCTGACGCGCACGCTCGCGGGCGAGCGCCGCGGCTCGCTGCTCGATGCCATCGACTGCACGGTGACCTCGGCCGGTTCGCGCCTGCTTGCGCAGCGGCTCGCGGCACCGCTGACGGATGCGGCGGGCATCGCGCGTCGGCTCGATGCGGTCAGCGCTTTCGCTACAGATTCAGCCGCGCGCGAGGACATCCGCAGCATCCTGCGCGGTGCGCCCGACATGTCGCGCGCGCTGGCGCGGCTCTCGGTCGGCCGTGGCGGGCCGCGCGACCTTGCAGGCATCCGCGACGGCATCGTGGCCGCCGACCAGGTGCTGGCGCGGCTCTCCGAACTCGACCAGCCGCCACAGGAGATCGCGGCCGTGATGGCGGCGATGCAGCGGCCGTCGCGCGAGCTGGCGGCAGAATTTGCCGTCGCGCTCGCCGAGCAATTGCCGCTGATCAAGCGCGACGGCGGCTTCGTCCGCGAGGGCTACGAGCCCGCGCTCGACGAGGCCCGCAATCTGCGCGACGCCTCGCGGCTCGTGGTGGCCTCGATGCAGGCGCGCTACGCCGACGACACAGGCGTCAAAGGCCTGAAGATCCGCCACAACAACGTGCTCGGCTATTTCGTCGAGGTGACGGTGCAGCACGGCGACAAGCTGATGTCGCCGCCGCTGAATGCCACCTTCATCCACCGCCAGACGCTGGCGGGCCAGGTGCGTTTTACCACTTCAGAGCTCGGCGAGATCGAGGCCAAGATCGCCAATGCCGGCGACCGCGCGCTCGGGCTCGAGCTCGATATCTTCGAGCGGCTCTGTGCCAAGGCGCTGGCGATCAGCGACGATCTGCGCGCCGCCGCGCACGCCTTCGCGCTGCTCGATGTCGCAACGTCGCTGGCCAAACTCGCGGTCGACGACAGCTACGTGCGGCCCGAGGTCGACGGCTCGCTCGGCTTTGCGATCGAGGCCGGCCGCCATCCCGTGGTCGAGCAGGCCTTGAAGCGCAATGGCGAGCCGTTCATTGCCAACGCCTGCGATCTCTCGCCGGCGCCTGGGCAAAAGTCCGGCCAGCTCTGGCTGCTCACCGGTCCCAACATGGCCGGTAAGTCGACCTTCCTGCGCCAGAACGCGCTCATTGCTCTCCTCGCGCAAATTGGCAGCTTCGTGCCGGCCTCGCGCGCGCGGATCGGCATCATCGACCGCTTGTTCTCGCGCGTCGGCGCCGCCGACGATCTCGCCCGCGGCCGCTCCACCTTCATGGTGGAGATGGTCGAGACCGCGGCGATCCTCAACCAGGCCGGCGAACGCTCGCTCGTGATCCTCGACGAGATCGGCCGCGGCACCGCAACCTTCGACGGCCTGTCGATCGCCTGGGCGGCGATCGAGCATCTGCACGAGAGCAACCGCTGCCGCACGCTGTTCGCCACGCACTATCACGAGCTCACCGCGCTCTCGGCCAAGCTGCCGCGGATGTTCAACGCGACGGTGCGGGTGAAGGAATGGCAGGGCAACGTCGTGTTTCTGCACGAGGTGCTGCCGGGCTCGGCCGACCGATCCTACGGCATCCAGGTCGCAAAGCTCGCGGGCCTGCCGCCGGCGGTGATCACGCGCGCGAAATCCGTCTTGGCAAAGCTCGAGGCGCAGGATCGCGGCCAGACCGCGCGCGCCCTCGTCGACGATCTGCCGCTGTTCGCGGTGCCCTCGCGCGCCGCCGCCGAGGACGCACCGCCGAGCGAGGCCGACTTGTTGATGGAAGCGGTGAAAGCGCTGCATCCCGACGAAATGACGCCACGCGAGGCGCTGGATGCGCTCTATGCCTTGAAGGCCAAGCTGCCGAAGCAGTGACAATGCCGTAGGGTGGGTTAGCCGAAGGCGTAACCCACCACCTTTGTCGCCGCTCGAGAAGAGGTGGGTACGCTTGGCGGACTGCGCTTCGCGCAGCCGCAGAGCTAACCCACCCTGCGATCCGGGTGCCCGGCTATGCCCTTGCCGCGATCGCGGCGGCTTCCGCGGCGGCGCGCTGCATGCTGGTCGACATCTCGTTCGTCACCGTGCTCTGCTCCTCGACCGCGGCCGCCGTCGACGTCACATATTCACTGACGCTGTTGATCGCGTGCTTGATCGAGCCGAGTGCGCTGACGACGTCGCCGGAAATGCCATTGAGGCTGCCGATCTCCTGGGCGATCTTGTCGGTCGCCTGCTTGGCCTGGTTGGCGAGGCTCTTCACTTCGGAAGCGACCACTGCAAAGCCGCGGCCGGCCTCGCCCGCGCGCGCCGATTCGATCGTGGCGTTGAGCGCCAGCAGGTTGATCTGCCCGGTGATGCTGTTGATCATCTCGACGATACCGCTCATCGCCTGCGCCGCCTCGGTGAGGCGCTGGGCCTGTGCATCGGCGGCCGCGACCTGCTCCACCGCGCCGAGCGCGGTCTCGCGCGACTTCGTCATGGCTTCGGAGATTTCCCGCACCGAGGCGTTCAGCTCCTCCGAACCGGAGGCAACCGACTCCATCATGCCGCGGACGCGTTCGTTGCCCATGCGGACCAGCACCTGCTTGGTGGTATCGGCCGCGTATTTCACGACCTTGAACGGCTTGCCGTTGAGATCGAGGATGGGATTGTAGGAGGCCTGGATGTAGATCTCCTTGCCACCCTTGCCGATGCGCTTGTATTCGCCCGCCTGGTACTGGCCGCGGTTGAGCGCGGCCCAGAACTCGCGATAGGCCGCGCTGTCGCGTTCAGCCTGCGGCACGAACAGGCTGTGATGCTTGCCCTGGATCTCGCTCAGCGAATAGCCGAGCGCATTGCAGAAGTTCTCGTTGGCGGTGACGATGGTGCCGTCGAGCTTGAACTCGATAACGGCCTGCGCGCGGCTGATGGCGGCGATCTTCGACGCATCCGCCATGCTGCGAATCTTCTTCTCGGTGATATCGGTCGCGATCTTCACGACCTTGACGGGCTTGCCGGCGCCATCAAGCACCGGATTGTAGGACGCCTCGATCCAGACCTCGCGGCCGCCTTTGGCGATCCGCTTGAATTCGCCGGCCTGGGCCTCGCCGCGGTTGAGCTGCGTCCAGAACGCCTTGTACTCGGCGCCATCGCGCTGATCGGCCGGCATGAACATGGCGTGCTTCTTGCCGTTGATCTCCTCGCGGGAATAGCCGAGGGCGCTGAGGAAATTCTGGTTGGCGTCGAGGACCGTGCCGTCCATGGCGAATTCGATCACGGCCTGCGAGCGGCCGATGGCGGCAAGCTGCGCTTCTGAGTCACCGCGGGACTTGCGACCAAACATCAAGGAATCTCCGTTTCAAAATAAGACCGACGGGAAACAGCGTGTCGGAACTGGTGGTCATGACCAGGCGGCAGCGCTGCCGGACTCCAAACAAATCCCGCGAGATCCGAGCGATCGAAAGAACCGTCAAAATGCGTGCTGACGGAATCGGATGCGGGTACGCAGTGTTGATTCGTACGGGAAAAGCTCGAACAAAGTTCTAACAAAAGGGGCGGAAATACCCGTCGCGCCTGTCCGCAATCTCACGACGCCCGAAGCGCCTTGCGCGTCGCACGCCGGCCGTTCCACCAGAGCGTCAGATTCCAGCTGACGCAGGTCGCGAGCGCCAGGCTCAAGCCGATCGCAGAGCCGAACCACACCACGGCCACGTGCATGACCGCGATCGCCATGCCGAATCCGAGCAGCCCCCAGGCGGAATTGGCGAGCACTGCCGCGGTCGGCGGACCGCCGATGCGCGGATGGAGGATCACCATCATGCTGGTGAAGACGATCGGGTAGAGCGCGATGACGCCGGAGACCCGCGGGCCGACCCATCCCGACGTCGAGACCACGATCGCGACCAGGGTCGCAACCAAGGACGCACGAAACGGAATGTCGTACCAGCGGCGCGTGACCAGCGGCATCTTCACATGGCGGTAGCGCGCCAGCAGCGGAATGCAGATACCGAACGCGATCAGATTGACGGCGAGCCCGGCCGCCAGCGTCCAGTCGAACAGACGGATGATCGACGCGAGCACGATCCAGACCGCGACTGCGCTTCCGCAACTCACCAGAAGACTACGCCGCTGCGCCAGCACGACATAAGTGAGCCCGAGAACGATCGTCGCCGCATTGACCGGCAGGCTCGCCAGCGCGCCCTGCGCAATGAAGGCGGCGTCATGGTCGAGCGCGAGGAAGACGTAGGAGGGACCGGCCGAGATCGGCAGGGTCGCCACCAGCGCCCCGATCACCGGCCCCGAACGCTCGGTGATGATCGACGCCGACACGACAAACGCCGCGGCGATCGCCATGCGCAATACGAGGAGGAGGATGAAATGGAACTCGGGGGGCATTTTTTTGCTTCTTACCCTCCCCTGGAGGGGGAGGGTAAGAAAATCACACCCGCTGCATCGAGACCGAAACCTTCGGCCCGTTCTTGATGGTCTGATAGACCACGCAATAGCGCTCGGTGAGCTTGAGCAGCAGATCGAGCTTGTCCTGCGGCGCATCGGTGTCGACCTCGAAGCGCAGGCGGATCTCGGCGAAGCCGACCGGCGTCTCCTTGTCGACGCCGAGCGTGCCGCGGAAATCGAGATCGCCTTCGGCGTAGACGTTACCGGTCTTCAGCGGCACCTCGATCGCGGTCGCGACCGATTTCAGCGTGACGCCGGCGCAGGCGACCAGCGCCTCCAGCAACATGTCGCCGGAGCAGAGCTCGAGGCCGGAGCCGCCGGTGGCCGGATGCAGGCCAGCCATCGCGATCGCGCGGCCGGTCTCGACCTTGCAGGCGATGCCATCACTGTCGGTCGAGCCCCTCGCCTTCAGCGTGATCAGTGCGGCTTTGGGATCGGTCTTGTAGCGCTCCTTGATCGGAGCCTGCATCTGGCGCAGTTCAGCGGCGTCCATGTTGTTCTCTCCCGGCAAAATCGCCCTTCGATGTACCGGCTTGAGGCGAGATTGTCACCACCACATGGCCTGGCCGGGACCCTGGGTTGCGTCACGGTCGGGGACGTTGCGGTCGAGCGAACGATCGAGTGACGTCAGCACACTGCGCTTGAAATTCTCGAACAGCGGCGAATTGCGGTCGCGCGGCCGCGTCAGATTGATCTCGATCTGGTCGAACAGCCGGCCCGGCCGCGGCCGCATCACCAGCACGCGATCGGCCAGCACCACGGCTTCGTCGACGTCATGCGTGACCAGGATCAGCGTCGGCCGCGTATCGGCCCAGAGGTCTAGCAGATGGTCCTGGAGGTCGCGCCGGGTGAAGGCATCGAGCGCGGAGAACGGCTCGTCGAGCAGCAGCACCTCGGGCTGAGGCACCAGCGCGCGTGCGATCGCAACGCGCTGCGCCTGCCCGCCCGAGAGCTCGCGCGGCCAGGCCTCGGCCTTGTCGGCAAGTCCGACGCGTTCGAGCGCACGCGCCACCTTCTGGCGCCGCTCTGCCGCAGGCAGGTCGGCGAGGCCGAAGCCGATATTGTCGGCAACGCTGAGCCAGGGCAAAAGCCGCGGCTCCTGGAAGATGATCCCGATCTTGGCGTGCGGCGAGGTGATCGCTTCGCTGTCGAGCGTCACCGTGCCGGCGCTCGCGCGGTCGAGGCCGGCGATCGCACGCAAGAGCGTGGACTTACCGCAGCCGGAGCCGCCGATGATGGCGATGATCTCGCCTTGCCCGATCTCCGCCGAGAAGCGCGCCAGCGCCTGCACGCCGTTGGGATAGATCTTGCCGACCCGGTCGAGCGCCAGCATCGCGTCAGGCTCCCTTCGCGCGCCCGAAGGCGTCCTGCCAGCTCAGGAAAGGTAAAGCTGCAACCTCGATCAGCCAGTCGGTGAGCTTGCCGAGGATCGCGAAGATCACGATCGCGGCCAGGATCTGCGCGGGCTTGCCGAGCTGCTGGCCGTCGAGCAGGAGATAGCCGAGGCCTTCGGAAGCGCCGATCAGCTCGGCTGCCACCACGAACATCCAGCCCAGCCCGAGGCCGACACGCAAGGACACCACATAGGCCGGCAGCACCGCGGGCAGCAGGATGCGGCGGATCATGGCAGGTCCCGAGAGGCGGAAGACGCGGCCGACCTCGACAACCTTGCGATCGACCGAGAGGATCGCGCCCATGACGCCGAGATAAACCGGGAAGAACACGCCGACCGCGATCAGCGCGATCTTCGACGTCTCGAAGATGCCGAGCCAGAGGATGAACAGCGGCACCCAGGCGAGCGACGGGATCGCGCGCAATGCTTGCACTGTGGGATCAAGGAGCCGCCGCGCCAGCGACCAGTAGCCGGAGATCGCGCCAAGCGCCGTCCCTGCAACGACGCCGAAGGCGAAGCCGAGCCCGACGCGCCACAGCGTCGCGGCGATGTGCCGCGCCAGCTCGCCAGAGCGCGCAAGCTCCAAAATGGTCGCGAAGATGCGCGAGGGTGGTGGCACCAGCCGGCCATTGGAGTAGCCCAGCCACACCACGAGTTCCCAGCCGACCGCAAGGATCAGCGGCAGCAAGATCCCGAGCATCGGCCGCGCATAACGCGCAAGCCGCGACGGCGCGGGCGCGGCGGTGCTTTCGGCTTGTTCCGAAGATTGTTGCAGGACTGGCGCGTCGGAGATCATGGCCGTAGGAAGCGCGTCTCGCCGGGGAATGCAAGGGCGTGCGGCATTCTCAGCGGCTCCCTTCCTTCTCCCCTTGTAGGAGAAGGTGGCGCGGACGTTAGTCCGCGACGGATGAGGGGTTCTCTCCACGCGCAAGACCGTTCGTGAGGATAGAGACCTCTCACCCGGCTTCGCGTTCCGCGAAGCCACCCTCCCTCACAAGGTAGGGCAAGCATATGAGAGAGAGTTTGGCAGGTAGGCTCCTTGCGGCCCATCCTTCGAGACGCCCGCTTTTGGCGGGCTCCTCAGGATGAGGTCTTATTTCGCGGCGAAATCCTAGACCCTCATGGTGAGGAGCGCCGCCTTACGGCGCGTCTCGAACTATGAAGGCCGAGCGCGTTCGCGCTACAAGGGCATATGCGATAGCCCTGCCCCCACAAGGGGGAGGGTTAGAAGCGTCAATTCGTCGGCAGCGGGACCTGGTCGTCGATCAGGGCATCGAGCGTTGCCTTCACGTCGACCTTGGCGTCGACGACGCCGGCCTGCTGGAGCGCGAGGCCGGCGGCGAGGATCGACTCGCGCTGGGGCGCGCCGATGCGGCTGTGGGCGAGCTCGGTGCGCTCCTTGAGCTGCTTGTCGACGACGGCCTCAGGCAGCTTGGTCACGGCGATGAAGGTCTTCTTCAGCTCGTCGTAATTCGCCAGCGAATATTTCCGGGCCTCCTCGTACACCGCCAGCACGCGGCGGGCGACGTCCGGATAGTCCTTCAGGAACTGCTCGCGCACATTGAGGATGCCCCAGGTGTTGGCGTCGGCCTTGCGATAGAACAGCTTTGCGCCCTCTTCCACCTCGGCCTGCGCCATCATCGGATCGAGGCCGGCCCAGGCGTCGACATCGCCGCGGATCAATGCGGTCTTGCCGTCAGCATGCTGGAGCAGCACCGGCGTGATGTCCTTTTCGGTCAGGCCCGCCGCGAGCAGCGCGCGCACCAGGAAGATGTGCGGATCGGTGCCGCGCGTCACTGCGACGCGCTTGCCCTTCAAATCAGCCACGCTCGCGATCTTGGAATCCTTGCCGGTGACCAGCGCGGTCCACTCGGGACGCGAATAGACATAGATCGACTTGATCGGGTTGCCGTTGATCCGGGCCACCAGCGCCGCCGAGCCCGCGGTCGAGCCGAAATCGATCGAGCCCGCATTGAGAAATTCGAGCGCCTTGTTGGAGCCGGCCGACTGCACCCAAGTGATGCTGATGCCGTCCTTGGCGAACTCCTTCTCCAAAAGCCCCTTCTGCTTCAGGACCAGCGACACCGGATTGTAGGTCGCCCAATCGATGCGGATCTCCTTGAGCGGCTCCGCCGCTCGCGCCGCAGGGGTCAATGCAAGAGCCACGGCTCCTGCCAACAGAACGCGTCGTGAAAGTTGAGTCATACCCGGCTCCTCAGAAACTTCATTGTTTTTCAATGAGTTACATCTAGAGGTCAACAGGAAAATCCGCCCCTTGAAAGCCTGCCCGCCGAGAACAAGTTTGCCGGAAGCGAGCCTTTTCAAGCATGGAACGACTATTGCCTGAGAATGGCGGGTGACAGCGCCTGTCACCTCTTATATCCGGTGAAGCATGGATAGCGTTGCGACCCAACACAGAGCAGAGGTGGACGACCGCTTCGACACCGCACGGATCACCGCCGCGGTCGATGCGCTCGCTGAAAAGCACGAAGGGCGCGAGGACGTGTTCCGCTCCGCGCTGGCACAACTGCTCAAGGCCGAACTGATCGCCGCCCGCGCCGAGGCGCAGAAGATCCTGCTGAAGGACCGCCACGGCCGGCGCTGCGCCGAGCGGCTGTGCCACGTGCAGGACGAGATCATCCGCATCCTGTACGCGGCCGCAACCCAGCATCTCTACCGCTCGCCGATCCCGAGCGGGGCCGAGCGCATGTCGGTGGTCGCGACCGGCGGCTATGGCCGCGGCCTGATGGCACCGGAATCCGACATCGATCTGCTCTTCATCCTGCCCTACAAGCAGACCGCCTGGGGCGAGCAGGTGGCGGAAGCCATCCTCTATTGCCTCTGGGACATGGGGCTGAAGGTCGGCCACGCCACGCGCTCGGTCGACGAGTCGATCCGCCAGGCGCGCGGCGACATGACCATCCGCACCGCGATCCTGGAGACGCGCTTCCTCACCGGAGACAAGCCGCTCTATGACGAGCTGGTCGCGCGCTTCGACAAGGAAGTGGTGCAGGGCACGGCGTCGGAATTCGTCACCGCGAAACTCGCCGAGCGCGAGGAGCGGCACCGTCGCGGCGGCCAGTCGCGCTATCTGGTCGAGCCCAACGTCAAGGACGGCAAGGGCGGCCTGCGCGACCTGCACACGCTGTTCTGGATCGCCAAATACGTCTACCGCGTGCGCGACACCGACGAGCTGGTCGAGCGCGGCGTGTTCGACGCGCAGGAATTCCGCTCGTTCCGCCGCTGCGCCGATTTCCTCTGGTCGGTGCGTTGCAATCTGCACTTCTACTGCGGCCGCGCCGAGGAGCGCCTCTCCTTCGACCTGCAGCGCGAGATCGCGGTCCGCCTCGGCTACACCTCGCATCCCGGCATGCAGGATGTCGAGCGCTTCATGAAGCACTACTTCCTGGTGGCCAAGGAGGTCGGCAATCTCACCGCCATCCTCTGCGCCAAGCTCGAGGACCAGCAGGCCAAGCCCGCACCGGTCCTGAGCCGGATGATGGCGCGGTTGCGGCCGAGCGCCGTGAAGCGGCGCGTGCCCGAGAGCGACGACTTCATCGTCGACAACAACCGCATCAACGTCGCCGCGCCCGACGTCTTCAAGCACGATCCGGTCAATTTGATCCGGATCTTCCGCCTGGCGCAGAAGAACAACCTCGCCTTCCATCCGGATGCGATGCGCGACGTGACGCGCTCGCTCAATTTGATCAACGGGGCCCTGCGCGAAAATCCCGAGGCCAACCGTCTCTTCATGGAGATCCTGACGTCCGACAACGCGGAGATCGTGCTGCGGCGGATGAACGAGACCGGCGTGCTCGGTCATTTCATCCGCGCCTTCGGCAAGATCGTCTCGATGATGCAGTTCAACATGTATCATCACTACACCGTCGACGAGCATTTGATCCGCTGCATCGGCTTCCTGCAGGACATCGAGCGCGGCGGCATCGAGGAGTTCGCGCTCGCCAGCGACCTCATGCGCAAGACCCGGCCCGAGCACCGGCCGGTGATCTACATCGCGACGCTGCTGCACGACGTCGCCAAGGGCCGGCCGGAGGATCACTCGATCGCCGGCGCCAAGGTGGCCCGCCGGCTCTGCCCACGTCTCGGCTTCAGCCCGGCCGATACCGAGCTCGTGGCCTGGCTGATCGAGGAGCATCTGACCATGTCCACGGTCGCGCAGTCGCGCGACCTCTCCGACCGCAAGACGATCGAGAATTTCGCCGCCGTGGTGCAGTCGGTCGAGCAGATGAAGCTGCTCACGATCCTGACTACGGCCGACATCCGCGGTGTCGGTCCGGGCGTGTGGAACGGCTGGAAGGCGCAGCTCCTGCGCTCTCTCTATTATGAGACCGAGCCGGTGCTGACCGGCGGCTTCTCGGAAGTCGACCGCGGCAAGCGCCTCGCGGCCGCACACGCCGAATTCCGTATGGCCTTCGCCGAATGGCCGAAGGACGAGCTCGATGCCTATATCGGCCGGCACTATCCGGCCTATTGGCTCAAGGTCGAGCTGCCGCGGAAAATCCGCCACGCCCGCTTCGTGCGATCGAGCGAGCAGGCCGGCCACAAGCTCGCGATCAATGTCGGCTTCGACGAGGTGCGCGGCGTCACCGAGCTGACGATCTTCGCCGCAGACCATCCCTGGCTGCTGTCGATCATCGCGGGCGCCTGCGCGTCCGCCGGCGCCAACATCGTCGACGCGCAGATCTACACCACGACCGACGGCCGCGCGCTGGACACCATCTCGATCTCGCGGGAATACGACCGCGACGAGGACGAGGGCCGGCGCGCCACGCGGATCGGCGAGATGATCGAGGACGTGCTGGAAGGCAAGCTGCGCCTGCCGGAAGTGGTGGCGCGCCGCGCCGTGCGCAGCAAGGCGCGGCCCTTCGTGATCGAGCCGGAAGTGATCATCAACAACCAGTGGTCCGATCGTTACACCGTCATCGAGGTGTCCGGCCTCGACCGCCCCGGCCTGCTCTACGAGCTGACCACCGCGATCTCGAAGCTCAACCTCAACATCGCCTCGGCCCATGTCGCGACCTTCGGCGAGCGTGCGCGCGACGTGTTCTACGTCACCGACCTGCTCGGTGCGCAGATCAGCGCCCCGACGCGCCAGGCCGCGATCAAGAGCGCGCTGATCCATGTGATAACCGGCGACAAGGCGGTTCAGCCGGCGGCGTGAGGACGGGCTTCGCGCACTACTCTCTCCCTCGTCATTCCGGGGCGCCGCGCAGCGGCGAACCCGGAATCCATTTCGCCACCTGCTCTGCAGATAAATGGATTCCGGGGTCGCGCTTCGCGCACCCCGGAATGGCGAAAGGAGAGGTGAGCGCGCCGCCGCCCTAAACCTCGACGCCCTCATGCCTGAGCAGCCAGCGCTTGCGCTCGAGGCCGCCGCCGTATTTCACCAGCGAACCATCGGCGCCGATCAGGCGGTGACAGGGCAGCACCACGCTGATCGGGTTGGAGCCGTTGGCGTGACCGACCGCGCGCACAGCCTTGGGCATGTCGAGCTTCGCGGCGAGCGCGCCATAGTTGAGCGTGGTGCCAACGGGGATTGTCGCGAGCGCCGTCCAGACCTTGCGCTGGAACGGCGTGCCGGCGACGCGCCAGGCGACCGTCGCAAGCTGCGCAAGATCGCCGTCGAAATAGCCTGACAGCGCGGCCTTCATGCTGGCGGGCGCCGGCTGATTGCGCAGCTCCACCGCGCCGTAATGCAGGCGCAGGAGCTCGCGCATGCGGTGCTCGTAATCCTCCCAGTCCAGCGCCCGCAGCACGCCTTCGGCATCGGTGACGAGCAGCGCGATCCCGATCGGCGTCTTCAGGCGATCAAGGCCGAAACTCTCAGGTCGATGTGTCGATCGAGCGTTCATTGCGACACCATTACGTCAGAACAGATATCGCACGTGCCACACGAGGCATGCTAGCGTCCACCCGAAAGCTGACGCTTGAGGGGGCTCAACTTGAACTTGATCGCCAATATCCTGGTGGCGCTGGTCGCCGCACTGCACACCTATTTCCTGATCCTGGAGATGTTCCTCTGGGACAAGCCGCAGGGCTTGAAGGTCTTTCGCAATACGCCGGAAAAGGCCGAGATCACAAAAGTGCTGGCCGCCAATCAGGGGCTCTATAACGGCTTCCTCGCGGCCGGGCTGATCTGGGGCCTCGTCCACGGCAATCCGGCCTTTGCGTTCCAGATCAAGGCATTCTTCCTCGTCTGCGTCATCGTGGCCGGCGCTTACGGTGCAGCGACCGTCAGCACACGCATCCTGATCGTGCAGGCACTCCCGGCGGCGGTCGCGCTGGCTGCACTGTTCCTCGCCTGAGACGTGACGGCGCGGCGCCGCGATCCTTGCGCGGCACCTCGCCTTCCTCCACAATCTTCGGCAGCGATGGCGACCGTTGCAATCAACGGAAAAAGACCGTCGGCAGAAAATTCCGTCAGGAGGAACATCCCAACATGAACAATCGCAGAGTTTTCATAACTGCCACGGCGGCGCTCGCTTTCGCCTTCTCCGCCAGCCAGGCACTCGCACAGAAGAAATACGACACCGGCGCCAGCGACACCGAGATCAAGATCGGCCAGACCGTGCCGTTCTCCGGCGCCTATTCGGTCTACGCCAATATCGGCAAGACGCAGGCCGCCTATTTCAAGATGATCAACGATCAGGGCGGCATCAACGGCCGCAAGATCAACCTGATCCAGTATGACGACGCCTATTCGCCGCCGAAGACCGTCGAGCAGGTGCGCAAGCTCGTCGAAGGCGACGAAGTGCTGTTCACGTTCCAGCTCATCGGCACCGCCGCCAACGCGGCCGTGCAGAAATATCTCAACGGCAAGAAGGTGCCGCAGCTCCTGGCGTCCACTGGTGCCGCGCGCTTCAACGATCCCAAGAACTATCCGTGGACCATCGCCTATAATCCCAACTACGTGTCCGAGGGACGCATCTACGCAAAATACATCCTCGCCAATCACCCCAACGCCAAGATCGGCGTGCTCTACCAGAACGACGATATGGGCCGCGACTATCTCGCGGGGCTCAAGAGCGGCCTCGGCGACAAGGCCGCCAGCATGATCGTCGGCGAGGTGTCCTACGAGGTCACCGACCCCACGGTCGACTCGCAGGTGGTCAAGCTGAAGTCGATGGGCGTCGACCTCTTCTACGACGCCTCGACCCCGAAATTCGCGGCACAGGCTATCAAGAAGCTCGCCGATCTCGGCTGGACGCCGGTGCACATCCTCGACATCAATGCGAGCCCGATCTCGGCGACGTTGAAACCTGCGGGCCTCGACATCTCCAAGGGCATCATCTCGACACAGTACGGCAAGGAGCCCGTTGATCCGCAGTGGAAGGACGATCCCGGCGTGAAGGCCTTCTTCGCCTTCATGGACAAGTATTTCCCGGAAGGCGACAAGCTCAACACGGTCAACACCTATGCCTATTCCGTGGCCGAGCTGCTGGTCCAGGTGCTGAAGCAATGCGGCGACGACCTGACGCGCGAGAACGTCATGAAGCGAGTCGCCAACATCAAGGGCTTTACCCCGAGCCTGGCGCTGCCCGGCATCAAGATCAGCACCGGGCCGGACGATTATCGCGTCAACAAGCAGATGCAGATGATGAAGTTCAACGGCGAACGGTGGGAGCTGTTCGGCCCGGTCATCGAGGACGCCGGTCCGTCGGGCTAGCCTCTTCGTAGGGTGGGTTAGCCCCCGCGGCTGCGCGGAGCGCAGTCCGCTAGGCGTAACCCACCTCTTCACCGCATGTCGACAGAAGTGGTGGGTTACGCTTCCGCTAAGCCACCCTACGAACTCTTAACATGCGTCGACCTTGCGTCGCAGCAACCGCTCCGCCACACTCCGGCGCAGCGATGGCGTCCGGTGCTTAACAGCGCGCTGGACAGACTGTCGGCAATAACAATCCGAGGAAACTGCGAATGAGGAATGGAGTTCTGCACCTGGTCACGGCGACGGCGCTGGCTATGGCGCTGTCGGTCTCAGCGGCCAGCGCCCAGAAGAAATACGATCCGGGTGCCAGCGATACCGAGATCAAGGTCGGGCAAACCGTGCCGTTCTCAGGGCCCGCGTCGGCCTATGCCACGATCGGCAAGACCCAGGCCGCCTATTTCAAGATGATCAACGACCAGGGCGGCGTCAACGGACGCAAGATCAACCTGATCCAGTATGACGACGCCTATTCGCCGCCGAAAGCGGTGGAGCAGGTGCGCAAGCTCGTCGAGAGCGACGAGGTGCTGCTGACCTTCCAGATCGTCGGCACGCCATCCAACGCGGCCGTGCAAAAGTACCTCAATGCGAAGAAGGTGCCGCAGCTCTTTGCAGCGACCGGCGCCTCGAAGTTCACCGATCCGAAGAACTTCCCCTGGACCATGGGTTACAATCCCAACTACTTCGTCGAGGGCCGCATCTACGGCCAGTACATTCTGAAGGAGCATCCGAATGCCAAGATCGGCATCCTCTATCAGAACGACGACCTCGGCAAAGATTACCTGAACGGGCTCAAGGCCGGCCTCGGCGACAAGGCCGCCAAGATGATCGTGGCGGAAACGTCCTACGAGGTCTCCGATCCGACGGTCGATTCGCAGATCCTCAAGATCAAGGACGCCGGCGCCGACCTGTTTTTCAGCGCCACGACGCCGAAGCAGGCGGCGCAGGCGATCAAGAAGATCGGCGAAATGGGCTGGCACCCGGTGCAGATCGTCGACATCAACGCCACCTCGGTCGGCGCGGTGATGAAGCCCGCGGGCCTCGAGGCCGCCAAGGGCGTGATCAGCGTCAACTACGGCAAGGATCCGCTCGATCCGACCTGGAAGGACGATCCCGGCATGAAGAAGTATTTCGACTTCATGGCCAAGTACTATCCGGACGGCGACAAGGATTCGAACTTCAACGTCTATGGCTATGGCACCGCCCAGCTCCTGGTGCACGTGCTGCAGCAGTGCGGCGACAACCTCACCCGGGAAAACGTCATGAAGCAGGCGGCTTCGCTAAAGGACGTGACCGGCGACACCGGGCTGCCCGGCATCAAGGCCAACACCACGCCGACCGACTACCGCGTCAACAAGCAGCTTCAGATGATGAAGTTCAACGGCGAGCGCTGGGAACTGTTCGGTCCGATCCTCGAGGATGCGGGCCCGGCGGGTTAGTCTCACATTGTAGGGTGGGCAAAGGCGCGCAAGCGCCGTGCCCACCACCTCTCCACGATCGCGATAGAAGTGGTGGGCACACCCCGGGGTGCGCATTCGCGCACTCCGGGGCTTTGCCCACCCTTGAATCAGGAAGGTATCTCCCCAAAGTTCTTCCCCACCTGCAGCACCGCGTGCCGGATCAGCCGCGAGTCCTCGACCGCGGCCTGCCGATGCTTCACCGCTTCCCGATAGACGGGATCGCGGATCATCTCGACGAAGGCGGCGACGCTCGGGTATTCGGCGATGAAGCAGTGGTCCCAGCGCTCCTCCTGCGGACCGATCAGCATCAGCTCGAATTTGCCCTGCCAGACGATGCGGCCACCGAGGCGCTCGAACACCGGACCGCTCTCGCGACCATAGGCCGCATAGGCTTCCGCACCGGTCGCCTTGCGGCCGTCGGGATAGGCCGCTTCCTTCCGCAAGCGCACCAGGTTGAGCATGTGGATCGGACCCGGGCGGTCATTGTCCCGGAATTGCGCGAAGATTTCCTTGGTCGGATCGATATGGCCCATCTCGAGTTCCCTCATCTTTGTGCCGCCGATCCTAGCTTCGTCACGCGGAGTGCGGAACGGAATCTCCGCGCCGCCGCACCTCCTAATCGCGCATTAAGCTTTGGGTAACCGGGTCTTAAACCGCGACCGCTAGCGTGCGGCAGGGCGGCTGACTGGGCGTTTGCGTATGGCGTGGGGAAAGAAAAAGGGCGGGCGGAAAGAGCCGCTGTTCGGCTTGCCCGCGGCGCTCGCCGATCTGCGCCTGACGGCGGCGGATCGCATCCCGAACGCCGAGGACGACAAGCCGAAGAAATCAGCCAAATCATCCGCCAAGCGCAAAAGCGATGATTCCGACGCCGAGCCGCCGCGCGAGCGCAAGGCGCAGCCGAACCGCAGCAGCGCCAAGCGCCGGTCGAAGTCGCGCAGAGGTTTTGGCATCGGCCGCCTCGTCTATTGGGGCGCAGTGCTCGGCCTGTGGGGCGCGATCGCCGTGATCGGCGTCGTGATCTGGGTCGGCGCCCATCTGCCGCCGATCCAGTCGCTGGAGATTCCCAAACGGCCGCCGACGATCCAGATCGTCGGCATGGACGGCAGCATGCTGGCGCAGCGCGGCGAGATGGCCGGCGCCAATGTCGCGCTGAAGGACCTGCCGCCCTATCTGCCCAAGGCCTTCATCGCCATCGAGGACCGCCGCTTCTATTCGCATTTCGGCATCGACCCGGTCGGCATCTTGCGCGCAGCGGTCACCAACGTGCTCCATCGCGGCGTGTCGCAGGGCGGCTCGACGCTGTCGCAACAGCTCGCCAAGAATCTGTTCCTGACCCAGGAGCGCACCTTCCAGCGCAAGCTGCAGGAGGCCGAGCTCGCGATCTGGCTGGAGCGCAAGCATTCCAAGAACGAGATCCTGGAGCTCTATCTCAACCGCGTCTATTTCGGCTCCGGCGCCTACGGCGTCGAGGCCGCGGCGCAGCGCTATTTCGGCAAGTCGGCGAAGAACGTCACCATTGCCGAAGCCGCGATGCTGGCCGGCCTCGTCAAATCGCCCTCGCGCCTTGCGCCGAACCGCAACCCCGAAGGCGCGGAAGCGCGCGCGCAGGTCGTGCTGGCCGCGATGGCGGACGCCAAGTTCATCACGGAAGCGCAGGCCCAGGCCTCGATCGGCCATCCTTCGTACAACGTGAAGCCGGTCGGCGCCGGCACCGTCAACTACGTCGCCGACTGGATCGGCGAGGTGCTGGACGACCTCGTCGGCCAGATCGACCAGAGCATCACGGTCGAGACCACGATCGATCCGAAACTCCAGAGCGTCGCGGAAGCCGCCATCATCGACGAGCTGGCGGCCAAGAGCGTGAAGTTCAACGTCAGCCAGGGCGCGCTGGTGGCGATGACGCCGGACGGCGCGGTGCGCGCCATGGTCGGTGGCCGGAACTATTCCGAGAGCCAGTACAACCGCGCGGTCACCGCCAAGCGCCAGCCGGGTTCCTCGTTCAAGCCATTCGTCTACCTGACCGCGCTCGAGCAGGGGCTGACGCCGGACACGGTCCGCCAGGACGCGCCGATCGAGGTCAAGGGCTGGAAGCCCGAGAACTATACCCATGAATATTTCGGCGCGGTCACGCTGACGCAGGCGCTGGCGATGTCGCTCAACACGGTCGCAATTCGCCTCGGCCTCGAAGTCGGGCCGAAGAACGTGGTGCGCACCGCGCACCGGCTCGGCATCTCCTCCAAGCTCGAGCCCAACGCCTCGATCGCGCTCGGCACCTCCGAGGTCTCCGTCGTCGAGCTGGTCGGCGCCTATGCGCCCTTCGCCAATGGCGGCTTCGCGGTGGCGCCGCATGTGGTGACGCGGATCAAGACGGCTGAAGGCAAGCTGCTCTACATGCGCCAGCCCGACGAGCGGAACCAGGTGATCGAGCCGCGCTATGTCGCGATGATGAACACGATGATGCGGGAGACGCTGATCTCCGGCACTGCCAAGAAGGCGGAGATCCCGGGCTGGATGGCGGCCGGCAAGACCGGCACCAGCCAGGATTACCGCGACGCCTGGTTCGTCGGCTACACCGCCAACCTCGTCACCGGCGTCTGGCTCGGCAATGACGACAACTCGCCGACCAAGAAGGCGACCGGCGGCGGCCTGCCGGTGGAGGTCTGGTCACGCTTCATGCGCACGGCGCACGAGGGCGTGCCGGTGGCAGCCTTGCCGAACTCGCAAGGTAGCTGGGGTCTGTCGAACCTCGCGCAGGCGGCGTCGCAGGTCTCGGCACCGGCACCGTCGGCAGCGCCCGCGCCGGCCCCGGCGAACAACGGCGGCTATCGCCCGCCACCTACGCGCGCGAATGTGCGGCCGGAAGCGGCGGCGGGGCTCGATGGCTGGCTGATGGACCGGCTGTTTGGCGGCAACAGGTAGCCTCGGCCTGAGGTCTTCGTGACGTCAAAGCCAAAATCTCGAAAACAACCCCATGCAAAGTAGCCGGTGATTGGCGGCGCGATGCGAGGTGGAATTTGCGAAGTTATTGACGCGTCGGATCATTCGGTCGCGCGATGCCACAAGCCTGCGATCCGCGGCTCGGAGAGGCAAGTCCTGCCTACGGCGGCAAGACTTACCGAGGCCGGGGTATCCCTGAACGCAAAAACTCCAGTCCCTTCAAGCTCCCATCATCGGCCCAGGATTTGCTCCCTTAGGTTGTGCTGAGGAATTGAGTTTAGTGCCGAGGAGCGTTCCATGATTTCAGGCCTAGCCAGTGCGGCGTCGACTTATCTGCGCCCTGCATCAACGTCCAGTTCAAATGCGACATCGACAGCGGGCGTCCAATCGGAGGTGTCGGCTGCAAGCGACGCGGCGGCCGGTGGCCCCCGGATCGACGTCTCCCAGCTCAAGCCGCTGCAAGGTGCCAAGCCAATATCGGCGGCGGACAATCCCGTTCTGCGCGACCTGATGGCGACGAACTGGCTGATGACCCACGGCGCGACTGCAACTCAATCGTCCGTCGCGGACAATGCACCCGAGAACACTTATGCTCGGGTGACGGTTAACGGCAAGGTGGTTGCCACTCTGTACAATGGCGGGTCGTCGGCAATGACCAACGAGGCGGCCGCAAGGATCGGCGACCTCAAGGACCCTCCGGATCTGAGCGGACCAGATCTGGCGCAGTGGCGGGCCGACAGCTACGCCAAGCTGCTTGGTGGCACTGTCGAAAAGGCTCCCACCGCGATCACGCAATCGCAATGGACGCCGCGTGAAAGCAGTTCCGCGGCTTATAGCCGCGATCAACTCGACGCGGCTTTCCAGGCGATGCTGGCCGAGGGCCAAAAGGCCACTGCGCAACGGCAATCGCCCTATCTCGCGTCACCCACGCCGCCGGGGACAAGCGCGGATTTCAACGCCTGACCCTGGAGATGAATTGTTGTCGGCGCCTGGAAGGGCGCAGACGTCGCCGCATTTTCGACTGTCATTCCCCGCGAAAGCGGGGAATCCAGTACGCCGCGGCTTCTCCGTAATGCGTCACTGCCTCTGGAATACTGGATCGCCCGCTCCAGCGCGCAATTGCGCACAAGGCGGGCGATGACAGCGTCAGTTGGGGCAACAGCGAGCCCTAATCCTCGATCCCGTACCGGTGCAGATCGTTGCCGTGGGTGTCGAGCCACTTCTTGGCGCGCTCCATTGACGGGCAGACCTTTCCGCACACGCGCCAGAACCGCGCCGAGTGGTTCATCTCGACGAGATGGGCGACCTCGTGGGCGGCGAGATAGTCGAGCACGAAGGGCGGCGCCAGGATCAGGCGCCAGGAGAATGACAGCGAGCCCGCCGAGGTGCAGGAGCCCCAGCGGCTCGATTGGTCGCGGATCGAGAGCCGCTTGACCCTGACGCCGAGCTCGGCGGCATAGGCTTCGGCCGAACGCTGCAGATCGCGCCGCGCCTCGCGCTTGAGGAAGTCATGGACGCGGCGATCGACATGATCGAGACCGCCGGCGACGCAGATGATGCGCTCGCCGCTATCGCGCACTTCCGTCCACACCGTCCCGCGAATGCCGGCGCGATGCACGATGCGATGGGACACGCCACGCAGCGGTATCACTGTGCCCGCCTGGAAGGGTGCTGCCTTCGGCAAACGGCCGAGGCGTGCCGCGATCCACGCGCCGTGGCGCTGCGCGAAGTCTTTGGCTTCGGCGAGTGTGCCCCGCGGCGGCATTGTAAGGATGGCTTCGCGATCGCTCGGATGAATTCTGAGCGTGTAGCGACGCGCGCGGCGGTGCCGGCGCAATCGGATGGCAAAATATTGCGATCCGTGGGTGATCAGGAGGGTCTTTGGTTCGTGGGGCCGCCGATAGAGGAGCGCGCGAGTGGCCATGTCTGTGAGTCCGGGGAGCAGGAGTTCGCCCGGATTCTGCCATAACCGCCGCCAGGGAAAGCGCTCGGCGCAAAAACAAATCATTTGCCCAATATACAGGGGTTGGCGGACCGGGAGACCCTACAGACTGGGGTTGGAACCCCAATTTTTCGCCCCCGCCCGGCGCATGCGGCCTCCCCAAGGGTTGAGGGAAGACTCACTCTTATAAGACTACCTAAATACCGCGAATCTGGCGGTATCGCAGCCCTGTCGAGACCTGCGACAGAGGCCAAATTTGCAGCGGGAAAGCCGAAAAACGCGGCTATTCGGCAGCGAGAGCCTGCGCCGCCTTCGGATTCGCGGCCGAGACCATGAAATCATGAATCCGCGGCACGATTTCCGACTTGAAGCGCGAGCCGTTGAACACGCCGTAATGTCCAACACCCTTCTGGACGTAGTGAACGCGGCGATGATCAGGAATCGAACTGCACAATCCGTGCGTTGCTTCGGTCTGACCGAGACCCGAGATGTCGTCGTTCTCGCCTTCGACCGTCATCAACGCCACGCGCGTGATCTTCGAGGGGTCGACGCGTGTTCCGCGATGGGTCATCTCGCCCTTCGGAAGCGCGTGCTTCACGAACACCGTGTCGACCGTCTGCAGATAATACTCCGCCGAGAGGTCCATCACCGCGAGATATTCGTCGTAGAAGTCGCGATGCTTGTCGACGAGGTCGCCGTCACCCTTCACCAGATTGGCGAAGAGCTGCTTGTGCGCGTCCATGTGACGGTCGAGATTCATGCTGATGAAGCCGTTGAGCTGCAGGAATCCCGGATAGACGTCGCGCATCATGCCCGGATGCGGGAACGGCACCTTGCTGATGACGGTGTTGCGGAACCAGTCGATGCCGCGCTCTTCGGCGAGCTTGTTCACCGCGGTCGGATTGCGACGGGTGTCGATCGGCCCGCCCATCAGCGTCATCGACAGCGGCACGAACGGGTCGCGCCGCGCTTCCATGATCGAGACAGCAGCGACGACCGGAACGGAAGGCTGGCACACCGCCATCACATGGGTGTTGCCGCCGAGCACGTGCAGCATCTCGATGACGTAGTCGATGTAGTCGTCGAGATCGAAGCGGCCCTCGCTGAGCGGCACCATGCGGGCGTCGGCCCAATCGGTGATGTAGACCTCATGCGCCGGCAGGAAGGCTTCCACCGTGCCGCGCAGGAGCGTTGCATAGTGGCCGGACATCGGCGCCACGATCAGCACGCGCGGCTGCGGGCTGCGCAGCGGGCGGGTGAACTTGCGATCGAAGTAGAGCAGCCTGCAGAACGGCTTTTCCCAGACCGGGCGGATCTCGACGGGGACCCGGATGCCGTTGACCTCGGTGTCGTCCAAGCCCCATTCCGGCTTGCCGTAGCGGCGCGTGGTGCGCTCGAACAGCTCGCAGGCCGCTGCCACCGACTTGCCGACCTCGGTGTGCGCCCAGGGATTCATGGGATTCTGAAACAGGATCTTGGTGGCGTCGGTGACCGCGCGTGCCGGATTGAGAGAGGCGTGCGCCATCTCGTACATCCAGTACATCGGCGTCGTCAGGACCGGACTGCCTTCGGCCGCCAGGGGCGGTGCGCCGCCAAACTCACCAATGGGCATATTCAATTCCTCTCGCATCGCAGCATACTGCCGAATGCGTAATATTGCGTCAATGTATGCTTCCGTACATTTACGTAGCCCGAATGGATAAAACAGCGAAAATCCACGGGAAAGTGACGACTATTCACCGCTCGAGAGCAGTGACCCGTGCTTCTTGGCGCTGCGCAAAAGGGCAAGGAATGCCCAAAAGGATGCAACCAGGAGGCCGGCATTGATCGCCAGCGCATCCAGCATCAGGTCGGTCCGGAAGGTGTGCTCGATCAGGAGCGCGCGCATCCCCTCGAACACATAGGTCGGCGGCAGCGACCAGGCGACGTATTGCAGCCAGCCGGGCAACACGCTGACGGGATAGTAGATGCAGGCGAGCGGCATGACCGCGAACATCAGCGTCCAGACAATGCTCTCGGCCCCCAGGCCGTTCCTCAGGACGAGGCCGGAGACGAAGATGCCGACCGCCCAGCTCGTGAAGATCAGGTTGCAGAAGAAGGCGATCAGCGGCAGGCCGAGGCTGTAAACGTTGAAGTGAAACAGGAACAGAGCGAGCAGCGTCATCGGAATGACGCCGATCGCGAGCCGGATCAGGCTCATGATCATGAGCGCGAGCAGAAACTCGATCGGCTTCAACGGGCTCATCATGAGGTTGCCGAGGTTGCGCGCCCACATCTCCTCCAGGAAAGAGATGGAGAAGCCGAGCTGCCCCCGGAACAATATGTCCCACAGGATGACAGCGCCGATCAGCGTGCCGCCGGCGCGCGCGAAGAAATTGGCATTCTGCGCGATGTAGAGCTGAAGGAAGCCCCAGGTGATGACTTGGAGCGCCGGCCAGTACAGAAGCTCCAGGAGCCGCGGCCAGGATGACATCAGCAGGTACCAGTAGCGCAGGATCATCGCGCCGATACGGTGCATGGACAGGCCGCGATGGAGGGCGACCTCCCTCATCGCGCCGCCTCTTCGCGGACGCCGTTCACGCGTCCGCGCGCGACGTCCAGGAACACGTCCTCCAGCGTCGAGCGGTTGTAGCGCGCCATGATGGCCTCGGGCGTGTCGTCGTCTTCGATGCGGCCGCGCTTCATGATGATGACGCGGTCGCAGAGCCGCTCGACCTCGAGCATGTTGTGCGAGGCGAGCAGGATGGTGGCGTTGTTGTCCTTGCGGTAGCGCTCCAGATGCGCCCGCACCCAATCGGCAGTATCAGGATCGAGCGAGGCGGTCGGCTCGTCCAGCAGGAGCAGCTCGGGCGTATTGATCAGCGCCTTGGCGAGCGCAACGCGGGTCTTCTGTCCGGCGGAGAGCTTGCCGTTGGCGCGGTCGATGAACTCGGTGAGATCGAGATCGTCGGCCAGCTTTGCGATGCGGTCGGACAGATTCTTCACCGCATAGAGCTTGCCGAAGATGGTGAGGTTCTGCCGCACGGTCAGCCGCATCGGCATGTCGACATAAGGGCTCTCGAAATTCATCCGCCCCAGAACCTCGGCGCTCTCCTCCGGCATGGCGTGGCCGAGCACGCGCACGCGCCCCGAGGTCGGGAGCACCAGGCCCATGATCATCGCGATGGTGGTGGTCTTGCCGGCGCCGTTGCCGCCCAGAAGTCCCGCGATGCTGCCGGGCGGCAGGGTGAATGAGATACCGTCGACGGCGCGGGTCTGCTTGTAGACCTTGACGAGATGGTCGACCTCGATCGCCGCGGTCGGGGAGCGGTCCGCGACAGTGAGCCGACTTGAAGCCTTGTCATTCTCGGTCATGCTGGGCGTTCTTCTGCTATTGCAGCGGCAAGCGCAAGGCTTGTAACCAGACGGATTGTGTGAGCCACCGTGTTTGTGATCGAGAAGGCGCCGCCCCATTGGCCGATATGACCGAAATCGCCACGTCCGAATTCCGCCCCTCACAGCGGCATATCCGCCTGGACACGATCCTGCGGCTGCGCTGGCTCGCTGTGCTCGGCCAGCTTGCCGCGATCTTCATCGTGGCGCAGGGGCTCGAGTTCAACGTCGAGATCGTTCCCTGCGTCAGCATCATCGCCCTGTCGGCAGCGCTCAATCTGGTGCTCCAGACCGCCGCCAATCCGATGCAGCGGCTCGCCCCGGTCCACGCCGCCGCGCTGCTTGCACTGAACATCGTGGAACTGGCCGGCCTGCTCTTCTTCACCGGCGGATTGCAGAACCCGTTCTCGTTCCTGTTCCTCGCCCCCGTGCTGATCTCGGCGACCGCGCTGCCGGCCCGCCTCACCTTCGGCCTTGGTCTATTGGCCGTCGCCTGCGCCTCGATCCTTTTCTTCTTTCATCTGCCGCTGCCCTGGGACTCGGACGATCCCCTGGTGCTGCCGCCGATCTATCTCGTCGGCGTCTGGCTCTCGATCGTGCTCGCGATCGGCGTCACCAGCCTTTACTCCTTCCAGGTCACCGAAGAGGCGAGGAAGCTTGCGGACGCGCTTGCCGCAACCGAACTGGTGCTGACGCGCGAGCAGCATCTGACCCAGCTCGACGGGCTGGCGGCGGCCGCCGCGCATGAGCTCGGCACGCCGCTCGCCACGATCTTCCTGATCTCGCGCGAGCTGGAGAAGACGGTGAAGGACCCGAGCTTTGCCGCCGACCTGAAAACCTTGCGCGAGCAGACGCAGCGCTGTCGCGACATTTTGAGCAAGATCACTCAGCTCTCCTCCACCGGTGCGCCGTTCGATCGCATGAAACTGTCGGAGCTGATCGAGGAGGTGGTGGCCCCGCATCGCGATTTCGGCGTCGCGATCAAGGTTCGGATTGCGGTGGCCGCCGCGGCCGAGCCGGTCGGTTCGCGCAACCCGGCGATCCTCTACGGCGTTGGCAACATCGTCGAGAACGCCGTCGATTTCGCCCACACCACCGTCGAGGTGAATGCCTGGTGGAACAACGACACGATCGAACTCGTGATCTCGGACGACGGTCCCGGCATCCCGCCCGATCTCCTCAACCGGATCGGCGAGCCCTATCTGTCGCGGCGCCGCACCCAGGACGAGGGCGGCGGCCTCGGGTTGGGTGTGTTCATCGCGCGCACGCTGCTCGAACGCACCGGCGCCAAGGTCTCGTTTACCAACCGGACCTTCCCGGAACACGGTGCGGTGGTTCAGATCACGTGGCCCAGGCAGCGTTTTGAGGCTATCGAGACGCTCGAAGAAACAATAGGATAGACCGCGACCTTGCGTCGCACGGAAGGGCTGATCGACTATCGACGGCCTTGGCACCGACAGATTGTGCCGCCATATGTAGATGCGCTGGAGAGAGGACAAAACCTTGAACGCCATCGCCGAACTGAACGAACAGACCGACCGCTCGCTGCTCATCGTCGAGGACGACAAGCCGTTTCTGGAGCGGCTGTCGCGGGCGATGGAGACGCGCGGATTTACCGTGACGTCGTGTGACACGGTGTCCGACGGATTGGCACAGATCGGCAAAGCCGCGCCGGCTTTCGCCGTCGTCGACCTCCGGCTCGGCGACGGCAACGGTCTCGACGTCGTCTCCGCGCTGAAGAAGAAGCGGCCCGAGGCGCGCGCGATCGTGCTGACCGGCTATGGCAACATCGCCACCGCCGTCACCGCGGTGAAGATGGGCGCGATCGATTATCTCTCGAAGCCCGCCGATGCCGACGACGTCGTCGCGGCGCTGCTCTCGACCAGCACGGAAAAGTCCGAGCTCCCGGCGAACCCGATGTCGGCCGATCGCGTGCGTTGGGAGCACATCCAGCGCATCTACGAGATGTGCAACCGTAACGTCTCGGAAACCGCGCGCCGCCTCAACATGCACCGCCGCACGCTGCAGCGTATTCTGGCGAAGCGCGCGCCGAGGTAACCTCTGACCTTGTAGGGTGGGCAAAGGCGCGCAACGCCGTGCCCACCACTTATGCTTCGACCTGATTGGCTGGAATTTGGTGGGCACGCTTCGCTTTGCCCACCCTACCGGAATCCGCGTTCGCGGTACCGCTACTCCCAAAAATCCGCGTGCCCCAGCGGATCGACCAGCCGGTTGATCCTGAGCGCTGCCGCCATGGCGAAGCGCACGGTCATCTGCTTGCGCGTCGGCGCCGGCAGCTTGTGCTCGGGCGCCTCGCAATGCAGATGCGCGCCGTAGGCGTCCGCGATGATCAGGCCGGTGTCTTGCGGAAATATCTCGCAAGGAAGATCCTGCGTGAAGGCGAAGAACAGCCGATCGCAATGGGCGCGGTATTCGTGCCATTTCTGGTCGGCGCGCAGATCCTCGACCGACGACTTGATCTCGACGATCCAGATCTCGCCGCGCTCGTTCAGCGCCACGAGATCGGCGCGTCGGCCCGACGGCAGCGGCAATTCGCTGATGCAGGTGAAGCCCAGCGAACGCAACAGCCGCGACGTGCCGCGCGCGATCGCCAGCGCCGTCTCCGACTGGCGGCGGTCCGGCGGCGGCACGAGGGCGATGTTGCGGGCGGTGCTGTCCATGGGGGGCAGCTTAGCCGATTCCGTCATAGGCGGACACCATCTCCATCCGTCATTCCGGGGCGCGCGTCGCGCCACCGGACGACAGCGAGACTGAGGCACGGAACCTCGCCTCCCCCCGGCACTTATCACGCAGCCGCCGCACCCGGCGGCACGATGAGGCCGCGGCGCATGATCGACGATCTCTGGTACAAGAACGGCGTGATCTACTGCCTGTCCGTCGGCACCTACATGGATGCCAACGGCGACGGCGTCGGCGACTTCAAGGGCCTGCAGCGCAGGCTCGACTATCTGGACGGCCTCGGCATCACCACGATCTGGCTGATGCCGTTCCAGCCCTCGCCGGGCCGCGACGACGGCTACGACATCGCCGACTATTACAGTGTCGATCCGCGCTACGGCACGCTCGGCGACTTCGTCGAATTCACCCATGGCTGCAAGCAGCGCGGCATCCGCGTCATCATCGACCTCGTCGTCAACCACACCTCGGATCAGTGCCAATGGTTCAAGGAGGCGCGGCGATCCAAGGACTCACCCTATCGCGACTGGTATGTGTGGTCCGACAAGAAGCCCGCCAACGCCAACAAGGGGATGGTGTTTCCCGGCGTGCAGAAGTCGACCTGGACGCGCGACAAGGAAGCGGGCGCCTGGTACTTCCACCGCTTCTACGACTTCCAGCCCGATCTCAACACGTCGAACCCGCACGTCCAGGCCGAGATCCTCAAGATCATGGGGTTCTGGATCCAGCTCGGCGTCTCCGGTTTCCGCATGGACGCGGTCCCCTTCATCATCGCCACCAAGGGCGCGAAGGTGAAGAAGCCGGTCGAGCAATACGAGATGCTGCGCATGTTCCGCGAGTTCCTGCAATGGCGGCAGGGCGACGCCATCGTCCTGGCCGAGGCCAATGTGCTGCCCAAGACCGATCTCGAATATTTCGGCCGCGACGCCGACCGCATGCACATGATGTTCAACTTCCACGTCAACCAGCATCTGTTCTATGCGCTGGCCTCGGCCGACTCCCGTCCGCTGGCGAAGGCGCTGACGGCAACCAAGCCGCGGCCGGCCTCGGCGCAATGGGGCCTGTTCCTGCGCAATCATGACGAGCTTGATCTCGGTCGGCTGACGAAAGCGCAGCGCGACCTCGTGTTCAAATGCTTCGGCGCCGACAAGGACATGCAGCTCTACGACCGTGGCATTCGCCGCCGGCTCGCGCCGATGCTCGGAGGCGACCGCAGGCGGCTCGAGCTCGCCTACAGCCTGATGTGCACGCTGCCGGGTACGCCGGTGATCCGCTATGGCGACGAGATCGCGATGGGCGATAATCTCTCCTTGCCGGAGCGCGATTGCGCGCGCACACCGATGCAGTGGTCGGACGAGCCGCATGGCGGCTTTACCAAGAGCAGCAGGCCGGCCTGCCCGGTCATCGACGAGGGTCCTTACGGCTTCCCGCACGTCAATGTCGCCAAGCAGCGACGCGATCCAAATTCCTTGCTGAACTGGACCGAACGCATCGTCCGCATGCGCAAGGAGGTGCCCGAGGTCGGCTGGGGCGATTTCACGATCATTCCGGCGCGCGATCCCGCGGTCATCATCATCCGCTACGATTGGCGCAACAATTCGGTGCTGTTCGTGCACAATCTCGACGAAAAGCCGCGCGAGATCGTCTTCTCGGCCAAGCTGCCCGGCGAGACGGGGAAGCTCCTGATCAACCTGCTCGCCGAGGACCACAGCCGCGCCGACAAGCGCAGCCAGCACCGTGTCGTGCTGGAGCCCTACGGCTATCGCTGGTATCGGGTCGGCGGGCTCGACTATCTCTTGAAGCGCGGCGATGTCGACCGCAAGACGATGCGCGGGAGGGGGCATGGGGGTAGGTGACAGCATCGTCCTGGCGAAAGCCAGGACCCATTACCCAGCGGGTCGTTGTAGCGCGAGCTGATAACCGCCCGTCTTCGCCAAGCTACTCCCTGTGGTAACGGGTCCCGGATCTGCGCTTCGCTTCGCTGCGCTTGTCCGAGACGACGGTTAGAGGCGCGACGGCACAACGATCACCCCTTCGTTGCCGCGCAGATTCAGCATGCCTTCGAGCCGTTCCCCTTCCCGATCCAGATACGTTGAGAGCAGAATCTCGCTGCCGAAGCGGATGGCGCTGGTGGTGACGGCGATCGGTTCGGGGCCAAGATTGAGCGCGACGATCACCGCGCGATCCTCGGTCTTGCGGCGATAGAGCAGCAGGTCGCCCTGCGCCGAGATCGGAACGTAATCGCCCGACACCAGCGGCGGACAGGCCTTCCGCAAGGCGATCAGGCGCTTGTAGAGATTGAGGATCGAACGCGCGTCAGCTTGGAGATTGGCGACGTTTTCATGGATATGGTCCTCCGGCAGCGGCAGCCATGGCCGCGTGCCCGAGAAGCCGCCGGCCGGCGATGAATCCCACTGCATCGGCGTGCGGCAGCCGTCGCGGCCGACGCCGATGCCGGGCACGTTCTTTTCGAAGGGATCGCGGACATCCTCCGGCGCGATCGCAAGCTGATGCATGCCGATCTCGTCGCCGTAATAGAGCGTCGGGGTGCCGCGCAGCGTCAGCAGCAGCATGGCGGCAACGCGGGCCTGCTCGGGGCCGACACGGCCCGCCACCCGCGGACGATCGTGATTGCCGAGCACCCAGTTCGGCCAGGCGCCCTTCGGCAGCGCCTTCTCGTAATCCTCGATGATCTTCTCGATCGAGCGCGCGCTCCAGAAGGTCGAGAGCAGCGCGAAGTTGAACGGCATCTGCGCGCCGGTGAGATCGTTGCCGTAATAGGCCATGAGCCGGTGCAGCGGGAGATAGATCTCGCCGATCAGCACGCGCGCGTCATAGGCGTCGGTGACGCGCCGCATCTCGGCGATGACGTCATGCACCTCGGGCTGGTCGGTGGAATATTGCGTGAGGATCGTCTCGTTCGGCGGCCGGCCCTCGACATAATGCGGGTTCGGCGGGTTGTCGCGGAATTCGGCATCCTTGATCAGATGCCAGATCACGTCGACGCGAAAGCCGTCGACGCCTTTCTCGAGCCAGAACCTCATGACGTCATAGATCGCCGCGCGCACCTGCGGGTTGCGCCAGTTGAGGTCCGGCTGCTGGGCGAGGAAGGCGTGATAGTAATATTGACCCGTCGTCTCGTCGTAAGCCCACGCGCTGCCGCCGAACTCGGACAGCCAGTTGTTCGGTGCGCCACCATCGGGTCCGGGGTCGCGCCAGATGTACCAGTCGCGCTTGGGGTTGTCGCGCGAGGCGCGGCTCTCGATGAACCAGGGATGCTGGTCCGAGGTGTGGTTCGGCACGAGATCGAGGATCAGCTTCAGGCCCCTGTCATGCGCGGCGGCGAGCAGCGCATCGAAATCCTCCATGGTGCCGAACAGCGGATCGATGCCGGTGTAATCGGAAATGTCGTAGCCGAAATCGACCATCGGCGAGGCGAAGATCGGCGACAGCCAGATCGCGTCGACGCCGAGGGATTTCACATAGGACAGCCGCTGGAAGATGCCGGCGAGATCGCCGACGCCGTCACCATCACTGTCCTGAAATGAGCGCGGGTAGATCTGATAGAAGATGCCGTCGCGCCACCAATTCTCGCCGCCCTGAGCCATGCCGGAAACACCAACCTGATATCTTCCCTGCGCGAGAGAACGCGGAAGGAACGTCCCGGTTCAAACCAGCAAGCCAATTGGGACGGCCATATGACGCCAGGCACGGCTGTTCCTCGGTCCGGGCGCGAATCTTTTGCTTGGCGGCCCGTTAAAAATCGGCATTGTGCGGCCATGACCGAGCAAAATGACACCCAAGAGTCCCGACAAGCCAAGGCGGGCGCGATCATCGTTCCCGTGACGCTGTTCGAGCAGAACTGCACCGTCATCTGGGACGAGCCCGGCAAGAAGGCCGTGGTGATCGATCCCGGCGGCGACGTGCCGAAGATCCTCGAGGCGATCAAGCAGACCGGCGTGACGGTCGAGAAGATCTGGCTGACGCACGGCCATATCGACCATGTCGGCGGCGCCGCCGAATTGCGCGATGCGCTGAAGGTGCCGATCGAGGGCCCGCATGTCGCGGACAAGTTCCTGCTCGACAATGTCGTGGAGAGCGGCGCGCGCTTCGGCATGACCGGCGTGCGCAATTTCACCCCCGACCGCTGGCTCGACGAGGGCGACAGCGTGTCGATCGGCGGCCTGCACTTCGACATCCTGCACTGCCCCGGCCACTCGCCCGGCAGCGTGGCGTTCTTCAACAAGGAGCTGCGCTTCGCCCATGTGGGCGACGTGCTGTTCGCAGGCTCGGTCGGGCGCACCGACCTGCCCGGCGGCAATCACGCGACCTTGATCAATTCGATCAAGACCAAGCTGCTGCCGCTCGGCGACGACGTCGGCTTCATCTGCGGCCACGGCGCAGGCTCCAGCATCGGCCAGGAACGGATGACCAACCCGTTCATCACCGGCGCGATCTAACTTTACTGGGCCACGAGCACACGCCCTGATCCTGAGGAGCCCGCGACGAGCGGGCGTCTCGAAGGATGGCTGCCGGTGAGGGCCGGGCCTGAATGGTTCGCCCGGCGATGCAAAGCATCGTCCGGAGACGCGCGTTCCGCGCTCCTCACCATGAGGGTCTCGCAGTAAGTTCAGGCCACGCTACTCGGCGGCGTCCGCCAACGCCGCGGGCTCGCCGAGGTGACGCTCGCCCCACTCGCGGATCGCGGCAACGACCGGCACGAAACTATTGCCCTTGCGGGTCAGGCGATATTCCACCTTGGGCGGCACCTCGCCGAAGTCCTTGCGGTCGATCAGGCCGCTCTCCGTCAGCGCCTTCAGTTCGCGGCTGAGCACGCGCGGGGTGATCTCGGCGCTGCCGGCGGTCCCGCGCAAAAGACCGCTCCGGATCTCGCCATAGCGGCGCGGGCCGTCCTTCAGGTCCCAGACGATGCGAAGCTTGTACTTGCCGCTGATCATCTTCTGAAAGGCCGCGACCGGACAGGTGCGCAACGGTGCCGCTCTTGCCTTCGCCATGTCGTCTCCTCCATGCGCCAGCCATTCTTGTTTTGACGCGTTTTCCTTACGCGAACCGGTATCCACTTCGCTCGAAAACGCCATGCGATGAGGATAGGAGGGGCGGCAAAAAAGTCCATACTATCAATTTTGTCCATACTTGCAGGACTGCGCGTTGGGCCGCAGATGATGACGCACAAGACGAACAGGGAGCGTCACATGAAGCACTTCATGATCAAATATCAGTTCAGGAACGGCACGACGGAGGCCTGGCACCAGGAGATCGGCCGCTTCATCAAGGCGATCAACGACGATCCGGAGCTTAGGGGACGGATCGGCTATCGCTGCATGAAGAACCGCGACGACGACAACTATTTCCATATCGCCAGCGTCAGCGACGACGCCGCGCAGAAGACGCTGCAATCGCGCGACTTCTTCAAGCACTACACGGAGATGACGCGAAAGGTCGCCGGCGGCGAGGTGACGGTGACGCCGATCGAGGTGATTGATCAGACCGAACTCTGATCCGCAGCGCTGCCAAAATGCAGGTATCGTCCCGGCTCCCCGTGCGCAATTGCGCACCAGGCCCGGACGACGACAAAAACTACTTCATCAATCCCGCGGCGGTCAGCGCCCGTGTGACGAACGCGCCGAGATCGAAGCCGCGGCTCCGCTTGCGCTTCGGCTCGGCCGGCTGCTCGGCCATGGCCGAGCGGATCGACCGCGCAAGGTGGGGTGCGGGCGACAAGGTCGCCGCCGGTTTCGCGGCAACGGCCGGCCTTGCCGTCGGCTGCTTGGTCTCGGCATCGCGGATCCAGTCGGTCAGGCCGAAGAATTTCGCGATGTGATAGGACGAGGAGATGCCGGCCTCGATCAGGAACGCGCCTTCCATGCCATAGCGGTGGTCATTGTCGGCGATGCCGAGCGGGGTGCCATGCGCCATGTCGGTGATGGTGTAGGACTCCACGAGCGTCTCGCCCTTCTTGTTCCACCAGGCCTGGCGCGGATAGCCGTCGACATCGGTCTCCGCCATCGGCTCCGCCGGCAGATCGTGCAGATCAAGCCACTGCTTGACGATCTCGTTCGCGTTGCCGGGATTGACGGTGCGGTCGGCGCTGCCGTGCCACACCGAGATTTTCGGCCAGGGGCCGCGATGATCCGAAGCGTTGCGCACGAGATCGCCGAGCGCGCCCGCCGAGCGCTCCGGTGAATGGAACATGCCGTCCAGCGCCTCGCGCAGGTTGGACGCGATGCCATAGGGAAGTCCGGCGATGACGGCGCCGGCCGCGAAGATTTCCGGATAGGTCGCAAGCATCACCGACGTCATGCCGCCGCCGGCGGACAGGCCGGTAATGAAAACGCGGCGCGGATCGATCTCATGCGCCGCGACCATGTGCGCGATCATCTCGCGGATCGAGTGCGCTTCGCCGCTGTCACGCGCGGTATCCTCCGGACTGAACCAGTTGAAGCAGGTGTTGCCGTTGTTGACGCGCTGCTGCTCCGGCATCAACACGGCAAAGCCATAGTGGCTCGCGAGCGTCGACCATCCCGCACCGAGATCGTACGACGCCGCGGTCTGGCCGCAGCCATGCAGCACGACGACGAGCGCGCGCGGCTCCTGCAACTGCGCCGGCACGAACGCGAACATGCGCAAATTACCGGGATTGGCACCGAAGCTCGTGACCTCTTCCAGCGGGCTGGAGGAATCAGCGCTCCGGCCGAACTCGGCAAGGCGCAGACCGTCCAGCTTTGGCAGACGTCTTAACAGATCGACATTTCTTGCTAACGACACGGCAACTTCCTGGTGGGCGACTTTCAACGATCACCCAAACCAAATAGTTGCTGCAGTGCAAAATAAAAAGCCCGTGTGCTGTCGATCTGCCTGGAATCGCGGGAAAACCCGCAGAAATCCGCAGGTATTAACCGCGGTGCCTCAACTTCATGCAGATGCGCGGCGCATCCACGCCAGAAATGCGGCGCAGATCATGATTAACGTCGCGAACAAGGCGAGCGAGACGAAGAATCCTGCGCGCGCTGATTGCAATGATTCGACGGCGAAGAAAACTGCGCCGATTGCGGCCACTCCGGCCGCATTTCCGATCTGCGCTGTCGTGCCGTACATGCCGGATGCAGAGCCCGCGGCAACGGGCTTCACCGTCGAGAGCACAGCGCCGGAGAGCGGCGCCATCACCAATCCCTGACCGTAGCCGAAGATGACCATGGTGAGCGCGAACCAGACCGGCGTCGGCGTATCGACGTGGCTCACAACGAATGCCAGCGCAGCGAGGCCCGCGATCTGCATCCCGCAGCCTTCGATCAATACCTTGGTGCCGCGATGTCGCGCCCGCGCACCGCTGTGGCGCGACGCCACCACGAAGGCGAGCGCAAGGGGAATGAAGGCCATGCCGGCGGACAGCGGCGGGATCTTCAATCCCCGCTGCATGAACAGCGTCATGACCAGATAAAATGACAGATTGGCAACAAAGAAGAAGAATGCCGCGCCGAGGCCGCGCAGAAAGCCGGCATCCGACAGCAGCGTCAGATCGATCAGCGGCATGCCGCCGGCGCGCGCGACCGCATGTTCGAGCTTGGGGAATGCGGCGAGGATGACGCCGCCGATCGCCATCACCGCCCACAGCCACGGCGCCCAGCCGACGTCATGGCCGAACAGCAGCGGCCCGATCAGGCCCAACAGACCTGCGAACAGGACGACGCTGCCCTTGATGTCGAGCCGGGTCGTGGCGCGGCGCGGCACCGACGGCATGATGCGCCAAGCGGCGGCGGCGATGACGAGTCCGCACGGCACGTTGACGAAGAATACCGAGCGCCAGCCGGTTCCGGCAAGATCGATCGTGACCAGGAGACCGCCGAGCAGGAAGCCTGCGGCGCCGGCAAGTCCAAGCACGATGCCATAGATGCCGAAGGCGCGGCTGCGCGATTCGTCGGTGAAGAGCAGATGCAGCGTCGCCAGCACCTGCGGCACCATCAGCGCCGCGGTCGCGCCCTGCGCCAGCCGCGCGATGATCAGCTCCGCGCCGGATTGCGCCAGGCCGCACCACAGCGACGTCACGGTGAAACCGAGCACACCGGCCAGGAACACGTTTTTCGTACCGTGGATGTCGCCGAGCCGGCCGCCGGTGACGACGAGCGTGGCATAGGCGATCAGATAGATCGCAATCACGGATTCGATCTGCGCGGGCGTCGCATGCAGATCGACCGCAATGGTCGGGATGGCGACGTTGACCACGAAGGCATCGACCCCGAACATGAACTGCGCGGCCACGACGATCGCCAGCACCCACCAGCGCCGGGTCGAATCGACTTGTTGTGTGACGATCTGATGCATCGGCGCAGGACCTTCAATGTCGTTGCCCGATGATTTCAGATCGGATGAGGCGCCGCGATTACCTCGGAGGTAGGATTTCCGCGCTTCCTTCGCCTCTCCCCGTAAGAACGGGGAGAGGGAGAGGAGGGATCGTGCTAGCCGAGAAGAAGGCCATTCCTCTCGTCTCTCCGCATGCCCGCATTCCGTCGCGCGGGATGTGCCGCGATTGCCTTCGCATCCGCCAGCACGTAGCCTCGCGCGGGCAACAAGACAGAAAACAAGCCGGAGAGAACGCCATGGCGCGCCTGAAATTCGGAGCCTTTCTTGCCCCGCATCACCCGATCGGGGAGCATCCGATGCTCCAGTTCCGGCGCGATCTAGATCTTGTCGAGCAATTAGATAGCCTCGGCTATGACGAGTTCTGGTGCGGCGAGCATCACTCCTCCGGCTGGGAGATGATTGCCTCTCCCGAAATGTTCCTGGCCGCGGCGGGCGAGCGCACCAAGCGCATCAAGCTCGGCACCGGCGTGGTGTCGCTGCCCTATCATCATCCCTTCAACGTCGCCCAGCGCATGGTGCAGCTCGACCACATGACCGGCGGCCGCGCCATCTTCGGCTCCGGTCCCGGCGCGCTGGCCTCGGACGCACACACGCTCGGCATCGATCCGATGACCCAGCGCGACCGCCAGGACGAGGCGATCGGTGTGATCCGCCGTCTCTTCAACGGCGAGCGCGTCACCGCCAGGAGCGACTGGTTCACCATGAACGACGCCGCGCTCCAGATCCTGCCGCTGCAGGAGGAGATGCCGTTCGTGGTGGCTTCGCAAATCTCGCCGTCCGGCATGACGCTGGCCGGCAAATACGGCATCGGCATCATCTCGCTGGGCTCGATGACGACGCAGGGCCTGATGTCGCTCCAGCAGCAATGGCAATTCGCCGAGGATGCCGCGAAGAAGCACGGCACCAAGGTCAACCGCGCCGACTGGCGCGTGCTCCTGACCTGGCACATCGCCGAGACCCGCGAGCAGGCCCGCCGCGAAGCCGGCGCCGGCCTGATGCGCTGGCACAACGAATATAATGTCGGCACGCTGCAACGGCCGGGACTCACCGCATTCTCCTCGCCCGACGAGGCCGTGGACAAGACCGCCTTCGTCGAGGGCGCGGCCTCCACCATCGGCACGCCCGACGATCTCGTCAAAACCATCAAGAACGTGATGCAGGTGTCCGGCGGCGTCGGGGCCATCATCGGCTTCGTGCACGACTGGGCCAATCCGGAGAACACCCGCCGGAGCTGGGACCTGGTCGCGCGCTACGTGGTGCCGGAGATCAACGGCTACATCGATGGCCTGCGCAAGTCGCAAAAATTCGTGATCGAGAATCGCGCGATCTTCGAACGCGCCGGCCAGGCCGTGATGGCCAAGATCATGGAGAACGAGAAGGCCGCCGAGGCGCTGAAGGTAACCGGCCCGGGCCGCGTTGCGATTCCGGCCGTGAACGCGCCGGATTTGCAGAAGGAAGCGGCGAAGCGGTAAGGCCCGATCGCAGCCACGCGCTAAATGACGATCACATGTTATCGACCGGCCTGTGCTATGCTGCGCGGGCCGCAATAATGCCGTGGTCACGCTGTTCCGTTCGGCCGGCCAACCGGAGCACTCGTCATGTCGATGCAGAACGTCGCCTCGCCTGCGCTCGGCTTCGTGTCGCCCAAGCGCAACGAGCTGAAGCATATCCCGGGCGACGAGGGCTGGCCGATCATCGGCAAGACATTCGAGGTGCTGGCCGACCCGAAGGGCAATGTCGAGGCGTGCGCTGCGAAATACGGTCTCGTCTATCGCACCCACACCTTTGGCCAGACCAACGTCGTGCTGCTCGGACCCGAGGCCAACGAGTTCGTGCTGTTCGACCAGCAAAAGCTGTTCTCATCGACCCATGGCTGGAACCGCGTGCTCGAACTGTTGTTCCCGCGCGGCCTGATGCTGCTCGATTTCGAAGAGCACCGCCTGCACCGCAAGGCACTGTCGGTCGCCTTCAAGTCCGGGCCGATGAAGTCCTATCTCATCGACCTCGACAAGGGCATCGCAGCGCGGATCGCGCAGTGGAAGGCGAAGCCTGGCGTGATGCAGCTTTATCCGGCGATGAAGCAGCTCACGCTCGATCTCGCTGCGACCTCCTTCCTCGGCGCCGATATCGGACCGGAGGTCAACGAGATCAACCGCGCTTTTGCCGACATGGTGGCAGCCTCTGTCGCCCCGATCCGCCGTCCGCTGCCGGGCACGCAGATGGCGCGCGGCGTGGCCGGGCGGAAGCGCGTCGTCGCCTATTTTCGCGAACAGATTCCGCTCCGCCGCGCCAAAGACGGCGGCGAGGACCTGTTCTCGCAGCTTTGTCGCGCCACCCATGAGGACGGCGCGCTGCTCTCCGAACAGGACATCATCGACCACATGAGCTTCCTGATGATGGCCGCCCACGATACGCTGACCTCGTCGCTGACGTCCTTCATCGGCGCGCTCGCGGCGTACCCCGATTGGCAGCAGAGGCTGCGCAGCGAGGTTTTTGCGCTCGGGCTGGCAGCCGACGCGCCCACAGGCGTTGACGATCTGGAAAAAATGCCGCTGTCGGACATGGCGTTCAGGGAGACGCTACGGATCAGACCACCGGTGCCGTCGATGCCGCGCCGCGCCATGCGCGATTTCACCTTCAAGGGCTTTGCGATTCCTGCCGGCACCTCGGTCGGCGTCAATCCGCTCTTTACGCACTACATGGAGGACATCTGGCCGGAGCCGGACCGCTTCGATCCCCTGCGCTTCACCGAGGAGGCACAGCGCAATCGCCACCGCTTCGCCTGGGTGCCGTTCGGCGGCGGCGCGCATATGTGCCTCGGCCTGCACTTCGCCTACATGCAGGCGAAATGCTTCGCGCGGCATTTCCTGCAGAACATCGAGGTGTCGCTGGAGTCCGGCTACAAGCCTGACTGGCAGATGTGGCCGATCCCGAAGCCGAGGGACGGGCTGCGGGTGGTGGTGAAGGCGGTGTGAATTCGCCACACGGACAGTAGATCGTAGGGTGGGCAGAGCGAAGCGTGCCCACCACATCTCCTCCAGGTTCAAGCACCGTTGGTGGGCACGGCGCGCGAAGAACGCGCCTTTGCCCACTCTACGGATTCTGCGTCTGGGGCACGAGACCTACCCCGCCCCCTGATCGAATGCCTTGCGCAGCGCGACATAGCCCTGCTGCTGCTGGCTCCAGTTGCGGCCACCGGTCATGGCGCCGTCGATGACGAGATCATGGCCGTTGATGAAGCTCGACTCGTCGCTCGCCAGGAACACCGCGGCGTGCGCGATGTCGTCAGGAAGGCCCGCGCGCGGGATCGGCTGCGCGCTCTTATAAACCTCGCGCATCACCGCCAGCGTCTTCTCGGCGGCTTCGGTGGTTAGCCCCAGCGCCTTGCCGAAGATGCCGGTCGCGATTGCCCCCGGCGAGATCGAATTGACCCGCACGTTGGACTCGCCGAGTTCCATTGCCGTGCATTTGGTGAGGTGGATCACCGCGGCCTTGGCCGCACCATAGACCATCGAGGAGGAGAAACCGGCGAGGCGGCCAGCGATGCTGCCATTGTTGATGATGCTGCCAGACCCCTGCTTCTTCATGTAGGGCGCGGCGTGCTTCATACCGAGCATGACGCTCCGCACCAGTGTCGCCATCGCCGCATCGAAGCGCTCGACCTCGAGGCCTTCGATACCGCCGGTTTGTGCCGGCCCGCCGGCGTTGTTGAAGAGGCAATCGATCCGGCCGAACTTTTCCACCGCAAGCGCGATCAGCGCGCGCATCTGCTCTTCCACCGTCACATCCGTCTGGCGGAAGATACAGGCGGCGCCGAGTTGTCGCGCCAAAACTTCGCCCTCCGGTATACGGCGACCTGCGATCACAATTTTGGCACCTTCCGCAACGAAGACTTCCGCCGTACGCAGTCCGATTCCGCTCGTCGCACCGGTGATCACCGCAACCTTGCCGTCCAGCCTGCCCATTGAATGTTCCCCTTTTTGAGTGATTTGAGGCCAATTGGCGGGCACCGGTCGATGCCGCGGCCGCAATGGCAACTATCCCGCCCCGCTCCCGGCAAGGCAAGCTATGCTTGTGCGCGCGTTATGCGTAACATTCTCACCTGCCGCTCGAATTTCGAACCCACGACGCGATTGGGCCGCGCATGGTGAAGCTGGTCGACGAATTCCGGAAAGGCTGGCAGGGCGTGGCGCCGCCGTCGCTCGGCCTGAGCCTCGTCTTCGCGGCGGCCTGCATCGCGCTTGCAACGCTGGCGCGCTGGGGCCTCGCCCATGTCCGCCCTGACGTCTACTTCACTCCGTACTTCCCGGCCGTGTTCTTTGCCACCGCGTTCGGAGGTTTCCGGATCGGCATTTTGACGGCGATCGTCGGCGGCGTGCTCGGCGTGGTCCTGAACTTCGGCGACACCGTTGCCGACCACGCGCGATTTGCACTGATGGCGCTCTATTGGGCCGTCTGTGCGCTCACCATCTGGGGCGTCGAGCACTACCGCACGATGCTGGTGGAGCAGCGCCGGATCGCCAAACGCCTGATCGAGGAAGAGGACTATCGCAAGCTCCTGGTCGACGAGCTCCAGCACCGGCTGAAGAACAAGCTCTCGACGGTGCATGCCGTGCTGCACCAGGTGCTGCACGAGCAGCCGCAGGTCTGGTCCAGGATCGATCCGCGGTTGCGGTCGCTGGCCGCAACCGACGATCTGATCTCACGGATCGACAATACCGGCTGCGACATCCGTGACCTCCTGATCTCGGAGCTCGGTCCCTACGGCCATGTCCGCTTCACGCTCAACGGCGATCGGCTGTTCCTGCCGGCGAAGCTCGCGGTCACGCTGTCACTGATGTTTCACGAGCTCGCCACCAATGCGGGCAAATACGGCGCCTTCTCCTCGCCGCGCGGACTGCTGCAGGTGTCATGGACCGTCAACGACGATCGTCTCACCATCACCTGGGATGAAACCGAGGGCCCGACGGTCGACAAGGTGTCGGCACCCGGCTTCGGCACCAAATTGCTGAAGTCGGCACTGTCCGCCTTCGACGGCAAGACCGAGATCTCCTATCTGAGGACCGGGCTGCATTGCATCATGCAGTGTCGCATCCCACAAAAGGGGTAGCCTCGCTGCAAACGAAAGCAGATCGCGCGCTTCGCTCGCGGTTTCGCAAGCGCTGTTGACGCTCTGTTAATGACGATCGGCGCCGCGCGTCGCAACGTCGCAAGTTTCCGCCAAAACACCCTCGTATTTCTGCGGACCCCTTAACCAAACCTAAGAGGGAGCTGCGCATGATCGCGCGCATTGCAAAGGCGCGCCTGAACAAGAAGATTCATGAATTCTATGAACGACAACAAATACTCCGGCGCGGGTGAAGCCGAACTCGGATTTCTCAAGGAAATCATTAGAATGCTGCCCGCCGGCCTGACCGTTCAGGACGCGCGCGGCGACCTTCTCCTGGTTAACGATGCCGCCGCCGCCCAGCTCGGCATGGACGGCAGCCGCCCCGCACACGATCTCGCGCAGCGCCGGGATGCCTGCCAGCAGGCACTGAAAGCCGGCCAGGCCATCGTCACCGAGGAAGCGCTGCAGGACGGCGCCGCGCGCCAGGTGCTGCTCACCACGCACCGGCTGGTCCGCCTTTCCGGCCGCGACCTCCTGATCTCGGCCTCCGCGGACATCACCGAGCAGAAGAACTTCGAGGACCAGCTGTTCCGCTCGGCCTATTTCGACGAGCTGACCGGGCTGCCGTCACGGCGTGTGATCGAGCATCGCGCAAACAGCATTCTCGCACGCGAGAAGTCCGGCGAACGCTTCGCGCTCGCCTTCCTCGATGTCGACAATTTCAAGCACATCAACGACTATTACGGCCACGCCGTCGGCGACGCGCTGCTGGTCGAGCTATCGAAGCGGCTCGGCCGGGACTTGCGCGAAACCGACATGCTGTCGCGCATCTCCGGCGACGAATTCCTGCTCTTGCTCTCGCCGATCGAGAGCGAGCAGGAGGTCGCCGAGTTCATGCAGTCGACGCTGAAGCGGCTGACCGCACCCTTCTTCATCGATCATTCCGAGATCTTCGCCTCCACCTCCGTCGGCGTCAGCCTGTACCCGGATCACGGCCGCAGCTTCGAGATGCTGCGACAGAATGCCGATATCGCGATGTACCGGATCAAGAACAACGGCAAGGGCACGGCGGCCTTCTTCGATTCCAGCATGGAGCGCGAGGCGCTCGCGCGCATGAAGATCGAGCAGTCGCTGCGGCTCGCGATCCTGGAGAAGCGCTTCTGCTGTACCTTCCAGTCCAAGGTCGACATCAGGACGCAGGCGGTGAAGGGCATCGAGGCGCTGGTGCGCCTACGCGACGACGAGGGCGTGATCCAGGCACCCGGCTCGTTCATCAACCTCGCCAGCGAGCTGGGGCTGATCGACGAGCTGACCCATCTCGTGCTCGCCGAGATCGTGAAGTCGATCGACCTGATCAACGACACGTTCGGCGCCGAAGCCACCATCAGCATCAATGTTGCCGCCAAGCAGGCCGGCAATCCCGAATTCATGCGCACCTTCGCGCAGGCGCTGGAGGAGACTGGCTTTCCCCAGCGCTTCATGATCGAGGTGACGGAAGACGCGTTCGTGGCCAAGAATCATTTCCAGGCCGAGATCCTGCCGATGTTCCGCAAGCTCGGCGTCGGCATCTCCATCGACGATTTCGGCACCGGCTATTCCTCGCTGTCTGCGCTCGCCGACATCACCGCCGACGAGATCAAGATCGACCGCTCCTTCATCACCGACATCCATAAGCGTCCGCGCAGCCAGGGCATCTTGCGCGCGATCGAATCCTTAAGCGAAGCGCTCGGAATGACCGTCATCGCCGAGGGGCTCGAGTCCTACGAGGAGCTGGCCTATCTGCAGGCCGCAACCAAGATCCGCTACGCGCAGGGCTATTACTTCGCCCGGCCGATCTTCCTGGAGGAGCTGAAGCTGGCAACGCCGGCCTCCAGCGAGGCGCGCGTCAGCGTCGCAAGCCGCCCGATGCAGCAAAACCGCCAGGGCTATTCGCGCGCGAGCGGGTACCGGCGGTAGGGGGCGCGACGCGATCATGCGATGAGCTGATCATTCCGTCATCCTGAGGTGCGAGACCCACGATGCGAATGCATCGCGGGTCGAGCCTCGAAGGATGAACGGCCGGGATGCAGCCGGGCCGTCGCCCTTCGAGGGTCGCTGGCGAAGCGGCCACCTCAGGGTGACGGGGATAGATCGAGAGCGGCTCATCCACCAAATCCCGCTTTGAAATTGCTACCCTTTTGGTAATAAGCAGGTGGACTTCGTCCGAGGTACGCCATGTCCGTCCCCGCCTCCGTCAGCGATCCCGTCTATCTCCGTGCGCGCGCGATGGAGACGCTGTTCGAACGGCTGGAAAAGCTCTGCGAGGGCGCAATTGCGATCGATCGCAACGGCCGGGTCGTCTACGTCAACGAGAAGTATCTCACCTCCCTCGGCCTCAAGCGCACCACCGAGGCGATCGGCCGTCCCATCGAAGAGATCATCCCGAACAGCCTGATGCGGAAGGTGGCCGAGACCGGCGAGCCGATCCTGCTCGACATCATGGAGCTCGGCGGCGAGCAGCTCGTCGTCACGCGCATGCCGATCGAGGACGAGAGAGGGACGGTGATCGGCGCGATCGGCTTCGTGCTCTATGATCACCTCGAAAGCCTCAAACCGCTGCTCGCCCGCGTCAGCCAGCTCGAGAGCGATCTGCGGCTGGCCCGCCGGCAATTGTCGAACGCCCGCGCGGCGCGCTTCACTTTCGCCGACTTCGTCGGCAAGACGCCGGGCATCGCCCGGGCCAAGGAGCTCGCAGGCCGCGCCGCGCGGCAGAGCGTCACGGTGCTTCTCACCGGCGAAACCGGAACCGGCAAGGAGATGCTGGCGCAGGCTATACACAATGCCTCGTCCCGCGCCGACAAGCCGTTCGTCAGCGTCAACGTCGCCGCGATCCCGGACACGCTGATCGAGTCGGAATTCTTCGGCACCGCGCCCGGCGCCTATACCGGCGCCGACCGCAAAGGCCGCGAAGGAAAATTCCGCATCGCCGATGGCGGCACGCTATTCCTCGACGAGATCGGCGAAATGCCGCTGCAATTGCAGGCAAAGCTCCTGCGCGTGCTGCAGGAGCGCGAGATCGAGCCGCTCGGCTCCGACAAGGTATCGAAGGTCGACGTCCGCGTGGTTGCCGCGACCAATGTCGATCTGCACAAGCGCGTCAGCGAGGGCGCGTTCCGGGCCGACCTCTACTACCGTCTGAACGTGCTCTCGATCGACCTGCCTCCCTTGCGCGACTGCCTCGATGACCTGCCCGAGATCTGTGCGCGGCTGCTCGAGGACATCAGCGCCTCCGGCGACTACGTCAACGCCAAGATCACGCCGAGCGCACTCGCCGCGCTCGCCCGTTACGACTGGCCGGGCAACGTCCGCGAGCTCCGCAACATCCTGGAGCGCGCGCTGATCCTCAGCGATTCCGCACGGCTGACCGGCGACGATTTCGTCCGCATTCTCCCCGTCGGCATCGAGACCAGGCACGCCGCGCCGGCGCGGCCGGCCGGCATCGTGGTGCCCTATGCCGAAGCCGAGGCCGAGTTCGAGAAGCACACACTCGAACAGGCGCTCGCCGCCAGCAATGGCCAGATCTCGGAAGCCGCCAAGATGCTGCGTATCTCGCGCGCGACCTTCTACAAGAAGCTCGCCAAGTTCGGCCTGGCGTCGGGACCCTCCTCCGTCTGAATTTCGAGACACGGGACTGTCCGGAGTCTCGGATTCCTGACACGGCGCCTCGCGCGGCTTTCCCCGCCCCGGTGCGGGAAATGCCGGATTTTCAGCCATTTTGCGCAAACCGACCGCAACTGGCGCGGAGCTTGCTCTTCGCTTTGCACAATGACGCATGCTGCAAATGCGCATTCGCAACCAGGGAGGACGCAAGATGAGTGGAGCGATCACCGTCAATCAGCTTGAGGCGAAACAGCCCTCGCATGTCACGGTCGCCACCGCGAGCCTGATCGGCACGGCGATCGAATGGTACGACTTCTTCCTCTACGGCACCGCCGCGGCGCTGATCTTCAACAAGCTGTTCTTTCCCACCTTCGACGCCATGGTCGGCACGCTCCTGGCGTTCGCGACCTACGCCCTCGGCTTCATTGCCCGCCCGCTCGGCGGCGTCGTGTTCGGCCACTACGGCGACAAGATCGGCCGCAAGACCATGCTCTATCTGACGCTCCTGATCATGGGCGCGGCGACTGCGGCGATCGGCTTCCTTCCGACCTATGAGACCGCCGGCATCTGGGCCGCGGTCCTGCTCGTCACCTGCCGGCTGGTCCAGGGTTTTGGGCTCGGGGGCGAATGGGGCGGCGCGGTGCTGATGGCGGTCGAGCACGCGCCCGAGGACAAGAAGGGCTTTTACGGAAGCTGGCCGCAGCTCGGCGCCCCGCTCGGCCTCGTGCTCGGCACGCTGGTGTTCTCGGTGGTGTCCTCGATGCTCACCGACGCCCAGCTCTATGCCTGGGGCTGGCGCATTCCGTTCCTGTTCTCGATCGCGCTGGTGCTGGTCGGCCTGTGGATCCGCTTCACCATCGCGGAATCGCCGGAGTTCCAGAAGGTCAAGGACTCCAAGCAGGAAGTGAAGATGCCGATCGTCGACGCGATCCGCATGTATCCCAAGAACATCCTGCTGGCGATGGGTGCGCGCTTCGCCGAGAACGGCTTCTTCTACATCTACGCCACCTTCGTGCTCGCCTATGCAACGCAATCGCTCGGCATGAACAAGCAGGACATGCTGAACGGCGTCCTGATCGCAGCGGCGATCGAAACCTTCACCATTCCGGCCTTCGGCGCGCTGTCCGACAAGGTCGGACGGCGACCGATCTACATTTTCGGAGCCGTATTCTCGGCGCTAATGTCGTTCCCGCTGTTCATGCTGCTGTCGACCAAGAACCCGCACCTCGCCTGGATCGCGATCGTGCTGGGCCTCGCGGTCGGTCACGCCGCGATGTACGGGCCGCAGGCGAGCTTCCTGTCGGAGCTGTTCGGAACCAAGGTCCGCTATAGCGGCGTCTCGCTCGGCTATAACCTCGCCTCGATCTTCGCCGGCGCGCTGTCGCCGCTGATCGCGACCGGCCTGATGACGGCTTACGCCCCTGCGACCTGGCCGATCTCGCTCTACATGATCGGGCTGGCCATCATCACCGTCGTGTCGGTGTATTTTGCCACCGAAACACGCAAGATCGCTCAGCCCTGAATGGGCTCAGTGCGACGCCCGCGACGCCGGAGCGGCTGGTCGCCAGCCGCTCCACGCGATACCAATAAGGCCAAACGAGAAGAACGGGCATGCGGTCCGCAACAGACATGGGAGGGAATGCCATGAGCCAGCATCCTGCCTTGCCCTATTTGCGCAACGCCGAGAAGGGCAAAGTCGTCACCGCGGCGGAAGCCGTCATACTGATCCGTGACGGCGACACGGTCGCCACCGGCGGCTTCGTCGGCATCGGCTTTGCCGAGGAGATCGCGCTGGCGCTGGAGGAGCTCTATCTCTCCAACGAAGGCGATGCGCCCTACACGCAAGGCAAGCCGCGCAATCTGACGCTGGTCTATGCCGCCGGCCAGGGCGACGGCAAGCATCGCGGCCTCAACCATTTCGCCCATGAAGGCCTGGTCCGCCGCGTCATCGGCGGGCACTGGGGCCTTGCGCCAAAACTGCAGCAGCTCGCGATCGCCAATCAGATCGAGGCCTACAACCTGCCGCAGGGCGTGATCACGCACCTGTTCCGCGACATCGCCGCGCACCGGCCGGGACACATCACCCGCGTCGGCATGGGCACATTCGTCGACCCCCGCAACGGCGGCGGCAAGCTGAATGCACGCACCACCGAGGAGATGGTCGAACTGATCACGATCGGCGGCGAAGAATGCCTGCTCTACAAGACCTTCCCGATCAATGTCGGGATCATCCGCGCCACCACCGGCGATCCCGACGGCAACCTCACCATGGAAAAGGAGGCGCTGACGCTCGAGGCGCTCGCCATTGCGATGGCGGCGCACAATTCCGGCGGCATCGTTATCGCCCAGGTCGAACGCGTCGCCGAGAGCGGCAGCCTCAATCCGCGCCAGGTCAAGATTCCCGGCATCCTCGTCGATTGCGTCGTCGTGGCAAAGCCCGAACATCATTGGCAGACATTCGGCACGCAATACAATCCGGCGTTCAGCAGCGAGATCCGGGTCCGCGCCGCCTCGCTGCCGGTGATGCCCATGAGCGAGCGCAAGATCATCGCCCGCCGCGCCGCCTTCGAGCTGAAGGCCAACAGCGTCGTCAATCTCGGCATCGGCATGCCCGAGGGGATCGCCTCCGTCGCCAACGAAGAGCGGATCATCGACCTCATCACGCTGACGGCGGAACCCGGCGTGATCGGGGGCATCCCCGCCAGCGGCATCGATTTCGGCGCCGCGATCAACACGCAGGCCGTGATCGACCAGCCCTACCAGTTCGACTTCTATGACGGCGGCGGGTTAGATGCCGCCTTTCTCGGGCTCGCCCAGGTCGACCGCGCCGGCAATCTCAATGTCAGCAAGTTCGGGCCGAAGCTCGCCGGCGCCGGCGGCTTCATCAACATCAGCCAGAACGCCAAGGAGGTGGTCTTCGTCGGCACCTTCGGTGCGGGCAGGCAGCGCATCGCAGTCAATGACGGCAGGCTGTCGATCCTCGAAGAGGCCACGTCGCGCAAATTCGTCGACAAGGTCGAGCACGTCACCTTCAGCGGCGCCGTTGCCGCCGCGCGCGGACAGCGGGTTCTCTACGTCACCGATCGCTGCGTGTTCGAGCTTCGCCCTGACGGGATCGAGCTCACGGAAGTCGCGCCTGGCATCGATATCGAGCGCGACATTCTGCGCCTGATGGACTTCAAGCCGCTGGTTCCGCGCGATCCCATGCTGATGGACGCCCGCATCTTCCGCGACGCTCCCATGGATTTGCGCGAGCGATTGCTCACCATCCCGCTCGACCAGCGCTTCACGCTCGACGAGCAGCAGAACCTGTTCTTCGTCAATCTGGAGCGCTTTCCCCTGCGCAGCAAGGCCGAGATCGACGCGATCGCGGCGATCGTCGAGGCCAGGCTCGCCCCGCTCGGCCGCCGGGTCTATGCCATCGTCAATTATGACAACTTCTCGATCCTGCCCGAGCTGCTCGACGATTATTCCGCCATGGTGCGCAGCCTCACCGATCGCTTCTATGCGGGCGTCTCGCGCTACACCACCTCCGGCTTCCTGCGAATCAAGCTTGGCGAAGCGCTGGAGAAGCGTGGCGTTGCGCCGCACATCTTCGAGAGCGCCGAAGAGGCGCAATCGGATTGGCGCCAGACCGAGGACGTCGCATCCGACGGCGATGCGCAGCGCGCGGCGCGGCGGGCGGAAAAATGATGCGCATCTTGCAGGCACGGCCTCGGCCGGAAGGTTCAATTGCAATGTTCGTCAGGCTGTGCAAATCGCTGTTGCCCAACAAATTTTATCGGGAGGGACTGTCTTGCGTTTGTCATTCATCATAACAACAACCATTCTCGGCCTTGCCGCGGCGACGTCCGCGCGCGCAGATGATCTCAAGGTCGCGCTGATCTACGGCAAGACCGGTCCGCTCGAGGCCTATGCCAAGCAGACCGAGACCGGCCTGCAGATGGGTTTTGAATACGCCACCAAGGGCACCATGACGCTCGACGGTCGCAAGATCGTCATCATCACCAAGGACGACCAGGGCAAGCCGGACCTCTCGAAGGCGGCGCTGGCCGAGGCCTATCAGGACGACAAGGCCGACATCGCGATCGGCACGACCTCGTCGGCCGCGGCGCTCGCCATTCTCCCCGTCGCCGAGGAAAACAAGAAGATCCTGATCGTCGAGCCGGCGGTTGCGGACCAGATTACCGGCGAGAAGTGGAATCGCTACATCTTCCGCACGGCGCGCAACTCCTCGCAGGACGCGATCTCCAACGCGGTTGCGATCGGCAAGCAGGGCGTCACCGTTGCGACGCTGGCGCAGGACTACGCTTTCGGCCGCGACGGCGTCGCCGCCTTCAAGGAAGCGCTCGCCAAGACCGGCGCGACGCTGGCGGCGGAAGAATATGCCCCGACCAACACTACCGACTTCACCGCAGTCGGCCAGCGCCTGTTCGATGCGCTGAAGGACAAGCCCGGCCGCAAGGTGATCTGGGTGATCTGGGCCGGCGCCGGCAATCCACTCGCCAAGCTCCAGGACATGGACCCGAAGCGCTACGGCATCGAGCTCTCGACCGGCGGCAACATCCTGCCGGCGCTCGCCGCCTACAAGGGCCTGCCGGGCATGGAAGGCGCGACCTATTACTACTATGACATTCCGAAGAACCCGGTGAACGACTGGCTGGTCGCCGAGCACCAGAAGCGCTTCAACGCGCCGCCGGACTTCTTCACCGCAGGCGGATTCGCCGCCGCGATGTCCGTCGTCGCCGCCGTCACCAAGGCGAAGTCGACCGACACCGAGAAGCTGATCACGGCGATGGAAGGCCTGGAATTCGACACGCCGAAGGGCAAGATGGTGTTCCGCAAAGAAGACCATCAGGCGCTGCAGAGCATGTATCACTTCAAGGTCAAGGTCGATCCGAACGTCGCCTGGGCGATCCTCGAGCCGGTCCGCGAGCTGAAGATCGAGGACATGGACGTTCCGGTCCGCAACAAGCGCTGAGTTCTCTTGCTTCACCTCCCCCGCTTGCGGGGGAGGCCGGGAGAGGGCTCTGCCCTCTTGGGCAGTCTTGATCGTGGAAAACACCCTCTCCCCACCCCTCCCCCGCAAGCGGGGGAGGGAGCGCAGCGTGATCCTGGATACGTCCCAACCCTATCGTTCGCCGGACTCACAATGGCTCTGACTCTCGAAACCCGCGACCTGACGATTCGCTTCGGCGGCCATGTCGCGGTCAACAATGTGAGCTGCATTTTTCGCCCGGGCGAGCTCACCGCCATCGTCGGGCCGAACGGCGCCGGCAAGACCACCTATTTCAACCTGATCTCGGGCCAGCTTCGCGCCTCGAGCGGCAGCATCCTGTTCGACGGCACCGACATCACCGAGCATTCCGCGCCCTTGCGCACCCGCGCAGGCCTGGGGCGCGCCTTCCAGCTCACCAATCTCTTCCCGAACCTGACGGTGGAAGAGAACGTCCGCCTCGCCGTGCAGGCGGCGAACGGCACCCATTACGACATGCTGCGGCCCTGGATGGTGCGGCGTGACCTGATCGCGCGCGCCGATGGCATCCTCGACCAAGTCGCGCTCGGCAATCGGCGCGGTGTACCGGCGACCGCGCTGTCGCATGGCGACCAGCGCAAGCTCGAGGTCGCCCTGATGATCGCGCTGGAGCCGAAGGTCTTCATGTTCGACGAGCCGACCGCCGGCATGAGCATCGACGAGGTGCCTGTCGTCCTCAACCTGATCGCGCAGCTCAAGCAGGACAAGAGCAAGATCATCCTGCTGGTGGAGCACAAGATGGACGTGGTGCGCTCGCTCGCCGACCGCATCATCGTGCTGCACAACGGCCAGCTCGTCGCCGACGGCCCGCCGGCCGAGGTGATCGCCTCGCCGATCGTGCAGGAAGCCTATCTCGGCATTGCTCCGAAGAGCGCCGCATGACCGACCTTCTGACACTGTCCGGCGTGCACACCCATATCGGCCGCTACCACATCCTCCAGGGCATCGATCTCGTGGTCCCGCAGGGGCAGACCACGATGCTGCTCGGCCGCAACGGCGCCGGCAAGACCACGACGCTGCGCACCATCATGGGGCTGTGGCAGGCCTCGAGCGGCGAGATCAACCTTGCCGGCGAGCGCATCGAGAGTCGCGCCACGCCCGATATCGCGCGGCGCGGCGTCGGCTACGTGCCGGAGAGCATGGCGGTGTTTTCCGATCTCACGGTGAAAGAGAATCTGGTGCTGGCGGCGCGCGACGGGCCGCTCGACGACACCCAGCTCGACTGGATTTTTGGCTTCTTCCCGGCGCTGCGCCGGTTCTGGCTGTCGCGCGCCGGGAGCCTCTCCGGCGGGCAGAAGCAGATGCTGTCGATCGCGCGCGCCATCATCGAGCCGCGCAAGCTGCTGCTGATTGACGAGCCGACCAAGGGGCTGGCGCCCGCCATCGTGATGGCGCTGATCGAATGCCTGAAGGACATCAAGCGCAAGGGCGCCACCATCCTGCTGGTCGAACAGAATTTCTTCGCCGCCCGCGAGCTCGGCGACAGCGTGCTGGTCATGGACAACGGCACCATCGTCCATCGCGGCGGGATGGCGGCGCTGGCCGCCGACGTGCCGCTGCAGGAGCGGCTGCTCGGCCTGAGCCTGGAGGCGCATCAGTGACTGAACTCGCCGCAACCGATCCGCTGCCGAAGCCGAAGCGCGACATCGCGCCGATCCTCCTGCCGATTGCACTGGCGCTGGCGGTGATCCCGTTCATCGGCTCGACCAGCTCCTGGCTGACGCTGACGGCCGCGAGCCTCGCCATGGGCATGATGATCTTCATCATGGCGTCGGGCCTGACGCTGGTGTTCGGCCTGATGGACGTGCTCAATTTCGGCCACGGTGCCTTCATCGCGGTCGGCGCCTATATCGCGACGCTGGTACTGGCGCCCTTCGCGGCCTCGATGCAGGCGGACTCGCTCTGGCTGAACCTCGCCGTGCTGGCGCCGGCGGCGCTGCTCTCGATGGCCGTCTCGGGCGCGCTCGGCCTCGTCGTCGAGCGGGTGCTGATCCTGCCCGTCTACGGCCAGCACCTGAAGCAGATCCTGATGACGACCGGCGGCCTGATCGTCGCCGAGCAGACGCTCTACGCGCTGTGGGGGCCGCAGATCATCCCGCTGCCGCTACCCGCCTCGCTGCGCGGCTCGTTCGTGATCGGTGACGTCGCGATCGCGAAATATCGCGTGCTGGCAACGCTGATCGGCCTCGCCGTCTTCATCGCGATCCAGCTCGTGCTGAACCGTACCAAGCTCGGGCTCCTGATCCGCGCCGGGGTCGAGAACCGCGAGATGGTCGAGGCGCTCGGCTATCGCATCCGCCGCCTGTTCCTCGGCGTGTTCATGACGGGATCGGCACTCGCCGGCCTCGGCGGCGTGATGTGGGCGCTCTATCGCGAGCAGGTCCATGCCTCCATGAGCGACGACCTCACCGTGCTGATCTTCATCGTCGTCATCATCGGCGGGCTGGGATCGATCGGCGGCTGCTTCATCGGCGCCATCCTGGTGGCGATGGTCGCCAATTACGGCGGCTTCCTGGTGCCGAAGCTCGCCCTCGTCTCCAACATCCTGCTGATGGTCGCCATCCTGATGTGGCGGCCGCGCGGCCTCTATGCGGTGACCAGCCGATGATGATTTTATCCGGCGACCCGCCGCGGAGCCGCGTCCTCACCCTCATTCTCGTCGTCATCATCCTGGCGCTGGCGGCGACGCCCTTCCTGTTTCCCGGCGCCAAGGCGCTGAACGTCGCGGCCAAGATCTGCGTCTTCGCCGCGCTGGTCGCCTCCTACGATCTGCTGCTCGGCTATACCGGCACGGTGTCGTTCGCCCATACCATGTTCTACGGCATCGGCAGCTACGCGATCGCGATCGCGCTGTACGCGATGGGCCCCAATTGGGCCGCGGTCGCAACCGGCATCGTCGTCGGCCTGCCGCTCGCAGCCCTGCTCGCGCTCGCTATCGGCCTGTTCTCGCTGCGGGTGGCGGCGATCTTCTTTGCCATGATCACGCTCGCGGTCGCCTCCGCGTTCCAGGTGCTGGCCTCACAGCTCTCCTGGCTGACCGGCGGCGAGGACGGCCGCAGCTTCCAATTGCCCGAGCTGCTGCGGCCCGGCACGGTGCTGATCTCCAAGAGTCTCTTTGGCTTCGAGATCAACGGCCGTACCCTGACCTACTACCTCGTTTTCGCCGTCTCGGCGCTGATGATCCTTGGTCTGTTGCGCGTGGTGAACTCGCCGTTCGGGCGCGTGCTCCAGGCGATCCGCGAGAACCGCTTCCGCGCCGAAGCACTCGGCTTCCGCACCGTCTTCCACCTGACCTACGCCAACTGCCTCGCCGCTCTGGTCGCCGCCAGTGCCGGCATCTTGAATGCGCTCTGGCTGCGCTACGCCGGCCCCGACACCTCGCTCAGCTTCTCGATCATGCTGGACATTCTCTTGATGGTGGTGATCGGCGGCATGGGCACGATCTATGGCGCGATCATCGGCGCCACGATCTTCATCCTTGCCCAAAACTATCTCCAGTCGCTGATGGGTGTCGCAGCCAAGGCGGCGAGCGAAGCCGGCCTGCCTCTGCTGCCGGGACTCCTGCACCCAGACCGCTGGCTGCTGTGGCTGGGGCTGCTGTTCATTGCGAGCGTCTACTTCTTCCCGACCGGCGTGGTCGGACGGCTGCGCGGTGGCGGCGGCGACAAGAAAGCAGCCGCCCCGCATTAAGCCGCGATTAATGATGCAGCGCAACGTTTGCAGCAAGTGTCGCGCAACCTGCGGATGAGACCAAAAAATTCCCGCTGAGCTGCACGCCATCGCGGCCGCACAACCGGATTAATGCTTAGGTAACTGGCTTTCCTAAGGTTTAGGCCATTTGTGCGGTGTATTCGTGTTCCCTCAGGGAGGGGGAATGCGTCAGGTATTTTCAGGGATCGCGGCCAGAATGTCCCGAGCCGCGAGAGGCGGCTGGGAGGCAGCGTCGCGGCGCGGCCCGGTGCTGTGGCTGACCCTGTCCGGCGCATTGCTCGTAGCCGGCATCTTCGCCGTGACCGCCGTGGCGGTCGGCGAGTTTCGCGAGCGCACGCTCGTCAACCGCGAGCGCGAGCTGGAAAACACCGTTCAGCTGATCGCACGCCATTTCGACCAGCAGTTCGAGGACTCCGACCTCGTCGCGGCCGATCTGATCGGACAAATGCGTCTGCCGGAGATCACCTCGCCCGAGATGTTCCGCGAGCGGATGTCGGGGCCTGCCGCAAACCAGATGCTGCGTGGCAAGGTCGGCGCCGTCTCCTATCTGGGCGACATCGCGATCTACGACGCGGACGGCGAGCTGATCAACTGGTCGCGGGCGCAGCCGCTGCCCAAGATCAACGTCTCCGCGCGCGCCTACTTCCAGACCTTCAAGTCGGATCCGCTTGCCGAGCCGGTATTGCTGGAATCCGTGCGCAGCTTCATCATCGGCAAATGGACCACGATCGTGGCACGCCGGCTGAGCACGCCGGATGGCACCTTCCTCGGCGCGATGGTCCGCCGGATCGATCCCGACAGCTATCAACGCTATTTCGCCTCCGTGGCGCTCGCCGAAGGAGCGGCCATCTCGCTGTTCGACCGCGAAGGCAAGATGCTGGCCCGCTACCCGCACGTCGAAGAACTGATCGGCCGGAGTCTCAAGGATGCGCCGCTGATGCAGAAGGTGCTGACCAAGGGCGGTCAGCAGACGCTTCGCGTCAAGAGTCCCATCGACGGCGAGGAGCGGCTCGGCTCCGCCGCGTCGCTGATGCACTTCCCGCTGGTCATCGTTGCGACCAACACCATGAGCGCCGCCCTGGCCGACTGGCGGCAGCAGACCGGCTTCATGGTCACCACGGCAACGCTTTCGGCCACAGTGATCGCGCTGATCCTGTTTCTGATCATCCGGCAGATCAACCGGCAGAACCGCGAGGCCCAGGAACGGCTGGAAGCGGAGCGGCTGCGGCTCGACACTGCAATCAACAACATGTCGCTGGGACTGATCTTGTACGACGCCAGCGGGACTATCGTCACCTGCAACCGCCGCTATGCCGACATGTTCGGCCTGTCGCACGACGTCATCAAGCCCGGCTGCCACATCCATGAGGCGATGTACCATCGCAAGGAGCGTGGAGCGTTCGACGGTCATGTCGAGGCGTTTTGCGCCGACGTGATGAGGATCGTCGCCGAAGGCACGGTCTCCACACGGATTCATCAACTGCCCAACGGACGCTCGTTCCAGGTCATCAACACCCCCCTCGCGCAGGGTGGGTGGGTCGCCACCATCGAGGAGATCACCGAGCGGCGCAATCTGGAGCAGGAGCGCGACCGCAACTACACGTTCCTGCGCGAGATCATCGATCACATCCCCTCGCAGATCACCGTGAAGGATGCCCACACGCGGCAATATCTGCTGGTCAACCGGATCGCCGAGGAAATCTTCACGGAATCGGGCGAGACCATCGTCGGCAAGACGGCGGCCGACATTCTGCCGAAAGCGGATGCCGATATCGTCACCAGCGATGATGACGCCCTGCTGCGATCGCCCAATCGACTGCTGCTCAAGGAGCAAAGCTGGAAGACGCGGATCCATGGCCATCGCCATGTCATCTCGAAGCGCATCAGCATCCGCGACAAGGCCGGCGAGCCGCGCTACATCATCAACGTCATCGAGGACATCACGGAACGGCGAAAGGCCGACGAGAAGATCGCGCACATGGCGCATTACGATGCGCTGACCGACCTGCCCAACCGCTCGCTGTTCCGCGAGCAGATCGAGCGCGAGCTGGAGAAGGTCGCCGACGGCGAGCAATTCGCGCTGCTCTACATTGACGTCGACGAATTCAAGGGCATTAACGATTCGCTCGGCCATCATGTCGGCGACGAGCTGCTCAAGGCGATCGCGGGCCGCATTCGCGGCTGCCTGAAGCACGGCGATCTGATCGCACGGCTCGGCGGCGACGAATTCGCCGTGATCCAGACCAAGGTGGAATCGTCCGCCGACGTGCTGTCGTTCGTGACCCGCATCCACGAGGTGATCCGCCAGCCCTATCATTGCCTCGGCCATCAGCTCTCCACCGACGCCAGCATCGGCATCGCGCTGGCGCCGCAGGACGGCACCGACCTCGACCAGCTCATCAAGAATGCCGACCTCGCGATGTACGGCGCCAAGGCAGAAGGACGCCGCACCTACCGCTTCTTCGTGCCCGCCATGGATGCGAGCGCCAAGGCGCGCCTCACCATGGAGCAGGATCTGCGCCAAGCCATGGTCAACGGCGGCTTCGAGCTCAACTACCAGCCGCTGGTCAATCTGCACTCCAATGAGGTCTCCGGGTGCGAGGCGCTGCTCCGCTGGCGTCATCCCGAACGCGGCATGGTATCACCGGCCGAGTTCATTCCGATCGCCGAGGATACCGGTCTGATCACCGAGATCGGCGACTGGGTGCTGCGCACCGCCTGCATGGAGGCTGCGACCTGGCCGGCGCATGTGCGGCTCGCGGTCAACGTCTCGCCGGTGCAGCTCAAATGCGACACGCTGGCGCTGAAGATCGCGGGCGCGCTTGCTGCCTCCGGGCTCGATCCCCGCCGGCTCGAGCTCGAGATCACCGAGGCCGTGCTGATCCGCGACGACGAGGCGGCGCTCTCGATCCTGCACCAGCTCCGGTCGATCGGTGTGCGCATCGCGCTCGACGATTTCGGCACGGGCTATTCTTCGCTGAGCTATTTGAAGCGCTTCCCGTTCGACAAGATCAAGATCGACCGCTGCTTCGTCGCCGACATTGCGGACGCGAGCGGCGCACCCGTGATCGTGCAGGCAGTGGTGAACATCGCCGCCGCCAGCAACATGACCACCGTCGCCGAAGGCGTCGAGACCGAAGCGCAGCGCGAGATGCTGCGTACGCTCGGCTGCACGGAAATGCAGGGTTATCTGTTCAGCGCGCCGAAGCCTGCGACTGAGGTGCGCAAGCTGTTCGGATCGGGCGACATGCTGGTGGCGGCGGTGGCCTGAGATGGCAAAACCGGCCAAGACCGTCGACGTTGCGCATTCCTACGCCGTGCGGCTGATGCAGCACCTCGTCGTGCCGACCTTCGTGATCGACCCGAAGCGCCGGGTCGTGATCTGGAACAGAGCCTGCGAGCGGCTGACCGGTGTCGCCGCATCCGAGGTGATCGGCACGACCAAGCACTGGCAGGCCTTCTACGGGACGAAACGCCCTTGTCTTGCCGACCTCGTCGCGCTCGACCGGCCGGAACAGCTTCCCGAGTTCTATTCGGAATATGCGGCGCGCGGCCACAACGGGCTCGGCTTCAGCGCAGAGAACTGGTGCGTGATGCCGAAACTCGGCAACCAGCTCTATCTCGCCATCGACGCCGGCCCGATCCATGACGAGGCCGGCAATCTGATCGCCGTTGTGGAGACGCTGCGCGATCTCACCGATCAGAAGCGGGCCGAGATGGCGCTCAAGGAGCTTGCGACCAAGGACGGCCTGACCGGCCTGTCCAACCGCCGCTCCTTCGACCAGATGCTGCTGACGGAATGGGCCCGCGCCCAGCGGACGCAAAAACCCCTGGCGCTGCTGTTCGTCGACGTCGACCATTTCAAGCTGTTCAACGACCTGCACGGTCACCAGACCGGCGACGAATGCCTGCGCGCGGTTGCCACCGTCGTCAGCCGGCATGCCGACCGCCCGCTCGACCTCGCCAGCCGTTATGGCGGGGAGGAGTTCGCGCTGATCCTGCCGGAATTGGATTGTGAGGCCGCCTGCGCCGTGGCCGAGGAGATCCGCAGTGCCGTCATGGCCTTGCAGATCGCCCATGGCGCCAATGGGGCCGGTGATCACGTCACCCTCAGCGTCGGCGTCGCAAGCCACGTCCCCGGCGAGGGCGACGACGGCCCCGACCGGCTGCTCGGCTCGGCCGATCAGGCGCTCTATGCCGCAAAACGCCTCGGCCGCAACCGCGTCATCTGCGCCGAGCGGGTCCTGACCGAATTTGCGAGGCTCGACCGTGAGATGTCGCAGGTTCCGGCCGCGACCGCGCGCAAATCGGCCTAAAGCGCGATTCGCGCTTTAGGTTCTTGTTTAGGCATGATCTTTTCGGAAAACCGCTGCACACTTTTCCGGATCATGCTTGCGCAGCGAGAAGCGGTTGCCCGCCCCTCGCCAATCAGCTAAATGAGCGGTCACTGCACCCGTAGCTCAGCTGGATAGAGCGTTGCCCTCCGAAGGCAAAGGTCACACGTTCGAATCGTGTCGGGTGCGCCAGCAATATCAGTCAGTTGCGCGCAATCCCGGGATTTGAGACGCTCCGTGTGGGTAAGCACCGGGTAGGCAACCGGATCGGCTAACGACCTCCCGTCTATCAGAGTAGGACAGCTACCACCGCAAGGGACCATGACAGGCGACTTCGAACGCGATGCGCGCCGAAGGTGAAGCTCGAAGGTTAGTTCGAGCTAAAGATGGGGGTAATGTCAGACAGGCGCACGCATCACATGCACTTCAGGTAAGCAGGGACAATCTGCTCACCTTCGCTTGTTGCGAAGGCAAAGGTCACACGTTCGAATCGCGTCGGGTCCGCCACTTGGATCAAGGACCCGCTTGAGACACCTGGACATGTCGGTGAATACGGAGATGACCCATGAAACTCGCGCATGACGGCGTTCAGCTCTCCTTCGACATCGCCGGGGCGGGACCGCTTCAATTCCTGTTCGTCCATGGCCTGGGCGGGGATCGCACGCATTTTGCGCCGCAGATGGAGTACTTCGCCCGTCAAGGTCGGGCGTTGAATGCCGAGCTGCGGGGGCATGGTGAGAGCGACAAGCCGCAACAGGCGTATTCGATCGAAGGCTTCGCCGATGATCTCGTCTGGCTGTGCAACCGACAGCAGATCACAAAGCCGGTCATCGTGGGTCAAAGCATGGGTGGCAACATGGCGCTCGAAATCGCCGCCCGCTATCCGGACTTTCCGGCGGGCCTGGTGCTGCTCGATTCAGGGGTGCTCTTCCCTGCCTCGGCAGGGACGGTGTTCGCCGGGTATCTGGAAGGCTTAAGGGGCGCGGACTTTGCGGACGAGGCGCGAAAAATCGTGGCGGACTCCTGTCTGCCGACCGACAGATGCCGCGCCCATGTTGAACAGACCTTTCTGGCGACGCCACAGCACGTATTGGTGTCCACGTTTACAAGCCTGTTTCCCTGGGATCTGCATCGGGCGCGTGAGTGCGCCCAGGCGTGCCGGGTCCCGGTGCTCTACATCGAAGCGGCCCATCGGCTCGCGGATCTGGATCGTTTTGCGGCGCTGTGCCCGCAACTGGTCACGGCCAAGGCCGTCGGCTCCGGGCATTTCCTGTCGCTGGAAGTGCCGGAGCAGATCAACCCGATGATCGACCGGTTTGTCTCGCTCTACGTGCGAAGACCCGGGTGAGCTTCGGCGCGGCGGGATAGCCGTGCGCGGATCCGCACGGTTCGGTATAGTGCCACAGCGTAGCAATAGCGCCCATCTTCATCGGCCGTGACGCGCCAACAGCGGCAGCAATTATCCAATGCATGTTATCGATCGTTTGTTCTCTTGCCTCGTTCTATTCCTTGCAATCGCAGCCGCCCCGGTGCTTCCCGTGCACGCTGCCGAAGCCTGCCCGTTCATCGGCGCCAAGGAGCTCGCCGGCGCGATGCCGGCGCTCAGATGGTCACTGATTTCAAATCAGGACGGCCGCGGCTGCATCTATCAGGGCGGGCGCGGCGACACGATGATGCTGACCGTGTTCCGCAATCCCGACAAGGACCGCGCCAAGGAATTGTACGCGACTTTCATCAAGACGCTTGGCGAGCGCATGCCGCTCAACGCAGTGTCCGGGATCGGCGACGAAAGCCAGGGCGGAGCGAGCGCCGCCGGCGCGCAGCGCCAGGAGGCCTCGGTCGTCGCCTTGTCAGGCGATTACATTCTGCAGATCAGCGTCTATCCGATCGGCCGGCGTGCCGACGACGCGCTGCTCGGACCGCTCACCGAAGTCGCGCGCGTTGCCATCGGTAATATGGGCAAGACCAGCGAGCGGTTCGGCGATTGCGAATGGCTCACTGGCGCGGATGCCGACGGCTTTCTCGACAAGAGCACGCTGACGGTCCAGCGGACCGGCGCGCGCAGCTGCATGATGTTCGATCGCGAGGGCAACACCATGGTCGTCGCGGTGATCGCGATTTCGCGCGACACCGTCATCAGCATGATGAAACGCACGGACCCGTGCAAACACGTGGCGATACCCGAGCTCGGCAGTGAAGCGTTCGGCGAGCATTCCTGCACCAAGGGCAACGGCAACGCCGTCAACATCTATGTCTGGAAGAACGGCAGGCAGGCTTCGATCCTGTTCGCGCCGGTGAAGCCGCATGCGGAATCCGGCTCGGTCGAGCGCCTGAGGGCGGTCGCCGGGCGGGTCTATGGAAAACTGTAGCGGCGCCGCGCTACTTTGCCGGCGGCACGCGCCTTAGCTCCGCCACTTCGTGGCTAATGCTTCGGCGGGCTGATCGCCCGCCTCGCACCGTCGTCCCCGCTCAATGCTTCATCTGCTCGAACACCACGATCACGCCGGTCGGCTCGGGCTCATGTGCCATCAGGCGCGTCAGGTCCGAATCGCCCCAATCGGCGAGGCTGACGACTTCACCGCTCGAGCGTTCCGCCCCGAGCGACTGCGCGGGCTCGAGGACCTTCAGTCCGCTCTCGTCGACGAAGAACGTGTGCTCGCCGAACATGCTGTTGAGTTGCGGCATGGCAGGATGCTCGTCGGGAAGCACCTGAGCGCCGAGTTGCCTGACGGTCTGCTTCACTTGCTCGGACGTTAGCTTCATGGGCTGCTCCGTTTCTGTCATGTCCGGTTTCATCGAGGCCGAGGCGGGCGTTCCCTGCGCCCTTGTCCGCCTGGCTCAACTTCCGAACGGATGCTGCAGACAAATGTTCCTGCGCGATGCATTTCGTGATGTCGGGTTTCACCCGCCGCGCTCATGGCGCGAGATCGCCACGTTGCGCACATCATTGAACGAGCCGGCAGGACCGGACGCGGCTATTGGCTTCGGTTCTCGCCGGCCGACAGCGCGCAGATGCGCGACAGATGCGTGTAGGGCAGACCGGTCTCCCCGGCCCAGGCGTTGAACTGCGCCTGCACCTTGGCGAGGTCGCCCTTCGACTTCACCTCCTCGGCAATGTCGAGGCCGGCGTCACGCAGGCAGGCGACCACGTCCTTGGACGTGACAAATCCGTCCCAGCCGACGAAGCGCAGCAGCATCTGGCCGGTGTTGCCCCCGAGCCGGCTGCCGCGCTTGGCGAGAAGATCGAGCAGGCCGATCTCGTCGGATGACGGCCATTTCGCCAGGAACTTGGCGAAGCTGCCGTGCTCCTTGGCGATCTCCTGCACGAAGGCGGCGTTCGCGCGCACCGACATGATCTTGGCGCCGTTGCGCACGATGCGCGCTTCGCGCATCAGGCCCTCCCAATAGTCCTCAGGCTGGAAGGTGAGCTTGGCCGGCTGGAAGTGCAGGAATGCGTCTTCAAAGCCGTCCCATTTCGCCTCGATCACGCTCCATGCGAAGCCTGCGCAAAACACCCGCCTGGTCATCTCGCTGAGGATGCGATCGTCGCCGAGCTTCGCCAGCCGCTTCAGGTCGGGCTTTTCCGGCATCAGCTTTTCCAGCGCCTTGGGGCCGCCCTTGCGCTTCTCGGCACGGGCGCGAATGGTCTTGAAGGGGGTCATGGGTCACCGCGTTGAGGCGCGTTACGACAGCAGAGTTCGAAGAGCCCGTCCAGTGCGGCGCCACCCTCCGCATCGGCGCACTCGAACGCGATGCAGTATAGGTCCAATGGGCGGCCTCCCGGCTGATTTGACGCGGCCAATGGGTGCGGCACTGGTCTGGTTCTTGCTTTTCCTTCTCGTCCGGAATTCCCAAACGTCCATTTCCGACCCAATGGATTTTCAAATGCGCTGCCTGGTCGTTGCAGACCTGCATTACGCGCTGCCGCAGTTCGACTGGCTGGTGAGCGCGGCGCCGCATTTCGACCTGATCATCTTTGCCGGCGATGCGCTCGACATCGGCTCCATGGTGGATTTTCGCGCGCAGATCGTGGTGGTGAAGAAATACCTCGAGCTGCTGGCGGCCCGGACGCGCGTCATCCTCTGCTCCGGCAATCACGATCTCGACGAGCGCAACGCGGAGGGCGAAAAAGTCGCGCGATGGATCTCGGAGGTGCGCGAGCTCGGGATCGCCTGCGACGGCGACAGCCTCACCATCGACGACACGTTGTTCACGGTGTGCCCGTGGTGGGACGGGCCGCTGGTCAAGCAGCGCATCGCCGACCAGCTTCGCGACGCCGCCGCCAACCGGCCGCAGCGATGGATCTGGGCGCATCACGCACCGCCGGCGGATTCACCGACGAGCTGGGGCGGCAAGCGCTTCTTCGGCGATGTCGAGCTGGTGCAATGGGTCGGGCAATACCAGCCATCCATCGTCATCTCGGGCCATGTGCATCAGTCGCCCTTCATCAAGGACGGCTCGTGGTTCGACCGGCTGGGTCCGACCTGGGTGTTCAATGCCGGCTTGCAGCCGGGCCGGACGCCGACGCATATCGTGCTGGATCTCGATGAGAGCAAGGCGTACTGGCTTGCCGCCGGCGAAGCGCAATGGATCGATCTCGACGCCGCGCTGACGCGGCCCGCCGCGCCCGTCGAGGATCCGCCGGACTGGCTCACATCCTTGGATCGGATTGCCGATCCGAGCCTGGCGAGACCTCAAGCGGCGGCAGGTTGATCATGCTCTGGAGCACCTCACCGACCATCGCCAGATGCGTGCCGTGTCCAGCATATTGCCGCTTGACATCGGCGAGATAGGTGTTGGCGACGTTGAGCCGCTGCGCCAGCATGCGCGCGATCAGGAGCGCAACCTCCGGCTCCTGCTTGAGGAACGAGGCGGCATCCTCGATTTCGTAGATGACGGCATCCGAACACGCCCGCACCGTCGCGGTGTGCGGTTGCCCGAGCAGCACCGACATCTCGCCGAGAACCGCCCCACGCTCGGCGACAGTGGCGACCACCGTGTCGCCCTTGATCACCTCGAGCTTGCCCTCCATCAGGACGTAGAGATGGCCCGAGGTCCCGCCCTCGGTGACGACGAGCGTGCCGGCCTTGACCTGCCGCTCCGTTCCGCCGGTGCAGTAATCCAGAACTGCGCGCATCGCCGAAAACTCCCTTAAGGCGAGACACTAGAGCACGATCCGCGCGGCACGCTTGCTCAAATTTACGGCAAACCAACCAACGAGCGCCTGGAGCGGCGTCTCATTTTCGTTCACCGTCGACGCGACAGGCGCTTGGCGAGATGAATCGACTGCCAATCGCCAAGTCCGGTATCCCGAAACCCCGCTTTCTTCGCAAGACCGCGCATTTCAGCGTTCGTTCGCGCGGTCTCGCCCGCGATCATGTCGTGGCCGAGATTGACGGCGCGCATCTCCATCGCCGTCATCATCAGGAAGCCAACGCCCTGGCGCTGGAAGGCATCGGCGACCGAAATGGCGAATTCGCCCTGGCTCGCAGCTGCGTCATAGGCGTATCGCGTCTCGCCGATGATCGTGCCCTGCCCCTCCCGCCTGAGTTCGGCAAGCAGCGTGAAGCGATCGGGATGGCTCGTCTTTGGCAGACATTCGGCGGCGACCACGGCAAAGTCGGCGCGCGCTCCCATGAAGCGCTTGTTACGTGATGTCGGGGAAAGGCTGATGAAATAGGCCGACAGGCTCGCCACATCGGATGCACTGGCGGCTCTGATGCGGACCATGCCCTTCGCTTCGGCCACAACGCCGGCCTGGCATCCGCCGAGAGGCACGATGACCAGCTCGGCCGGCTCGACAACATCCCCCGGAAATATCTCTGACATGCGCGACGCTTTCGGCAGGTTGCATGAAACCGCAGACCTAGCCGAGACCGCGCACCAGCCGCTTGGACCTTGCTGCCAATCATGCGGCCGAAAACGAACAATTGGCGCCTCTCCCCCGGGAGTTTCTGCCCCGCGTCGGCGTCACGCCCGAGACAGTGAGGGCACCTCCTCGGGCATGATTGCCTGGAGACCGCCGAAACGGCGTTCGCGGCCGTAGAAGGACGCCAGCGCTTCGGCGAGGTCCTTGGCCTCGAATTCGGGCCACATCCGCTCGGTGAAATGCAGCTCGGCATAGGCGCCTTCCCACAACAGGAAGTCCGACAGCCGCTTCTCTCCGGAGGTGCGGATGATCAGATCGACGTCGCGCAAGCAGGCCTCGCCGGTGACGAGTTGGGAGAACGCCTCGCGGGTGAGGCTCGTCAATGCTGCCGCCTTCGCCGCGGCGTTGAGGATGGCGTCGCGCGCGGAATAGTCGACGGCGATGCGCAAATGCAGCACGTTGCCGTGCGCGGTTGCGCCCTCCGCGCGCGCGATGGCGGTGGCGATGCCGTCGGGCAGGCGGTCGCGGCGGCCGATCACGGAGAGGCGCACACCATTCTTCACCAGGCTCTGCACCTCGTGGGCGAGATAGAAGCGCAGCAGCGTCATCAGCGCGGCGACCTCGGCCTTGGGCCGGCGCCAATTGTCGGTCGAGAAGGCATAGAGCGTCAGCGTGCCGATGCCCTGCTTGGGCGCGGCCTCGACGATGCGGCGGATCGCCTCGACGCCGGCCTCATGGCCGCGCACGCGCGACAGGCCGCGCCGCGTCGCCCATCGGCCGTTGCCGTCCATGATGATGCCGACGTGAAGCTTCTCGGTGTGGGATGCGAGGTCACTTTGCATTGCAAAGTCTCCGGTCAAAAAAGGGGGCGATCAGGTCGAGAGGATGCCGAGCCGGCCGCCGAGCGGCGGTGCCTCGCGGCCGGCGGCCTTGGCAGCGTCGCGCACGAGGCGCTCGAGCACGGCGAGATAGTCGAGGAAACGGCGGCGGCCGGCCTTGGTCAGGCGGCAGGTGGTATGCGGCCGGTTGCCTTCGTAACCCTTGGTCACCTCGACGAGGCCGGCTTCCTGAAGCACGGCGAGGTGCCGGCTGAGATTGCCATCGGTGAGGCCGCAGAGTTGCTTGAGATCGGCGAACGCCAGCCCCTTGGGATGGGCCATCAGCGAGGTCAGGAGCCCGAGCCTCGCCTTCTCGTGGATCACGCGGTCTAACCCTTCATAGGAGAACGGCGCGCTGTCAGTCTTCGGCATCATTGTCTCCGGACGCGAAATACAGAATGGCCGCCATCACCGACTGGCCGATCACGAAGGGCAGGCCCATGGTCCAGGGCGACAGCGTGTGGGTCTGGCTCGCCAGCACCACCACCGAAAAGCCCGAGACGAAATACCAGGCGCCGGCGAGCGCGACGGTGCGCGGCAACGAGCGGACGGAAGCAAAGATGCCGAGCGACACCAGGATCTGCCACAGGCCCGGCAGCAGCCAGAGCGTCTCGGCGGCGAACTTCCACATCACCACCGCAAGCAGCACGCCGGCGATGCCGGCGGGCAGGAACTGCTCGGCCGCCTGGTGGATCATGGCGTCGGCGAGACCCGAATGGTGGCGGCGCGAACGCGCGCGCATCTCGAACCAGATCATCAGGCCGGACAGCGTGGCGGCAACGAACCAGCCGAGGAAGAAGCCGAGCGGCTCGCCGGTGGGGTCACCGAGCAGCCAGAATTGCAGGATCGCGGTGGTCAGCGCGACCGCGCCGGTCGCCGCCATGGTCGCAGGGCCGTAGCCGCGGAACGCCGTGCCGGCCGCGATCTGGCTGCGGATCGCCACAATGTCGGCCAGTGCCTTGTCGAGATCGCGCATCTGCAACGCCAAAGCCTCGCTTCGTCTGCGTTTCCTCTGGATCGATTGCTCGATCACTTTGTATCGCAAAGTATACCGCGTCGCAAAGTAATGGCAAGCCTGAAAGTCGCTTGCTGCGACACGCCCCGAATTCGCAACTAACGGTTGCACCGAATCGTATCGGACAGATAAGATGCGGATCATGGCGGTCCGGGGGCGTTAATATGTTGAAGTCAGCTGTCATCGCGTGCGCGCTGCAGGCATTCGCGATCGGGGTTGCGAATGCGGCGGGGCCATTCGGCACGGTCAACACCGGCAACTAGATCGGCGGCGCCTTCACCAACGACGAGACGCGTGCCTTCTCGCGTAGCGCGGCGACCGCGCCCGCCCCATGGCAACACCTCCAATTGGAAGTGCTGCACTTCTTTTTTGAACTCAGGGGACCCATCAACCCATACGCGCCGCCAAGAGCTGCGCTTGTCCGGGACGACATTGGTGAGAAAGTCGCCCCCTCACCCCTGGCAGCACGACGCCTTCGTCGCCTGCGGCTCGTACTGGTCACGCAGTCGGACCCAGTCCATCGGATAGGGCAGGCCGTCCTCGTGGCGGCCGAGCGGGGTGAGGTCGAGGTACTGATAGGCGGCGTTCATCATGTCGAGGCCTCGGGCGAAGCAGGAATAAGTGTGGAAGATCTCGCCGGCCTCGTTGCGGTAGAACACGCTGATGCCGGGCAGCTCGGGACCATAGAACGGCGTGGTACCGAAATTGTATTTCGGCACGCCCTTGTCGATCTGCTCGCGCGTGAACGTGACTTCGTAATCATAGTTGAAGTCGTTGTCGCCAGAAGAGACCCAGTCGAACGTCCAGCCCATCCGCTTCTTGAAACCGTCGAGCTTTGCGACCGGCGCCAGCGAGACCGCGACCATCGTGGTGTCTCGCGCGGCGAGATGCGGCACCATGCGCTCAAAACCGTCGGCCCAGAACGAGCAGTTCTTGCAGGCGGCGTCCCAATCGGGCGCGAACATCACGTGTTGCACCACGAGCTGCGGGCGACCCTTGAAGAGGTCGCCAAGCGTGACCTTGCCGTTCGGACTGTCGAAGACGTAATTCTTGTCGACTTTGACCCAGGGTAGCTGGCGCCGTTCCTCGGCGAGCCGCTCGCGGGCATGGCTAAACTCCTTCTCATGCGCCAGATGGGCTTTGCGAGCCGCGATCCATTGCTCGCGCGAGACGATCTGATGGTGCTGCATGGTATTCTCCTTTGAAAGCGATCAGGCGACGAAGGCGTCGAGCTTGTCGAAGAACGAACTCCAGCCGCGCTGGTGGTTGTCGCGTGCCGTCTCATCGAAGAACTGGGCATGATGGAAGATCATCAGCGTGCCGGTGCTGTCCGGCTTCAACGAGATCGTCACCAGCGATTCACGCTCCGGCGTCGAATGCCAGGCCCAGGTGAAGACGAGCCGCTCGTTCGGCACGACCTCGCGATAGGTCCCGCCGGCCTCGAAATATTCGCCGTCGTCGCGGGTGAAGCTGATCCGGTAGCGGCCGCCGGCGCGGACGTCGAGTTCCGCACTCAACGTGGCAGGCTTCATGTTCGGCGGCCCGAACCATTGCGCTAGCTGCTCGGCTTGCGTCCAGGCAGCGTAGACTTTTTCCGGCCGCGCGCGGAGCCGGCGTGTGAGCGTGAGGCTTGGGCGTTCGGCGGCACTGATATCGGTGCCAGCGGCTGCGTTGGCCATGGGTCTTCCTCCACAAAGGCGGCAAGGCGGTCGAGATTGTCGGACCAGAACTGCGCGTAGCGATTGAGCCAGTTCATCGCCTGCTCCATCGGCTTCGCGGTGAGCCGGCAAGCGACCGTGCGTCCGCTCTTCTCCCGCACGATCAGCCCTGCATCCGACAGCACGTCGAGATGCTTCATGATCGCCGGCAGCGAGATCGGAAACGGCGCAGCCAGTTCACTCACCGACAGGCTGTCCCGTTCGCCGAGGCGGGCCAGCAGCGCGCGCCGCGTCGGATCGGACAGTGCAGCAAAGGTGCGGTCCAGCGTCTCGTCCTTATACTTAACCATATGGTTTAGTATAAGCGCGAACGGGAAGCCGTCAAGCCGGAACCCGCACAAGCGCGTGATCCGCAGTCAGGCTGGGTCAGGATGCTTCACGTACAGCAGGTCGAGCCCGTCGAGCAGCCTCGGCGCAGAGTGCTCTGACTCTCCGCTAGGCAGGAGGAAAGCGACGGCCGCGCGGCGACGGTTGAAGCGGAGGCCGCGCGAGCAGGAAGGCTGGATTCTGTCCGCAATACCCCTTGCGGCCGGACACGCTCGCCAGACACTGCTCGCGGGTCTGATAAGAGCAGTCGCCGGGATAGTCGTATGCCGCGCCCTGAATGCACCACGGGTAATCATAATCCGCGCGCGCCGGTTCAATGGCAGCAAGTCCGGCGAGGACCGAGATGCCGAGCACAAACTGCGTCTTGCGCATGACCGATCTCCCATGCTCGCCGCGCGAGCCCCCAAAGTGAGAAGGTTTTGCAGAGCCGATTTATTCCGGAGCAGCCTGTTATTCCAGAACAGCCCGGAAGAAATCTGTCCGAGCCGCCGCTAGTACGGCGCGACGGGGCGCATGCGCCGACGCGGCTGCGGCTGGAGCTGGGGCGCCTGGCCATAAGAGCCATAGGCGCCATAGGCCACACGCGGATTGGGACCGCAGTACAGCAGCCGGCCGGACACGCTGGCCTGACATTGCTCATAGGTGCTGTAGGCGCATTCGCCGGGATAGTCGAACTCTCCGCCTTGCGCACACCAGGGATATTCGCGCGCCGCGGCAGGGGTGATGTTGACGAAGCCGGCAAGGACCGTCGCGCCCAGCGTCAGCAACGCCAATTGCGTCTTGCGCATGATCCCAACTCCTCTGTTCGTGGCGCGAGATGCAGCGCCATCCATCATCAGGTCTCGGTCCACCATTTTATTCCGGATCAACCGGAAGGCACCAAGAAAAAAGCCCTGCCATACGGCAGGGCTCCATTCCTGATCGGTCACGACCATCACGATATCGCTACTCGACCTTCAGGCCGGCGAACTCGACGACCTTCTTCCACTTCTCGGTCTCGGCCTTGATCTCCTCGCCGAACGCCTCCGGCGTCTGCACCCGCGGCTCGCCGCCGAGCTCGATCAGGCGCTTGGTCATGTCCGGCTCCTTCATGAGCGTGTTGATCTCATTGTTGAGCTTGGCGATGATCTCCTTCGGCGTGTTCTTCGGCGCGCCCATGCCGAACAGCGCGCTGGCCTCGTAGTTCGGAACGGTTTCCGCAATCGCCTGCACGTCGGGGAGCTGCGGCGAGCGCTGCGCAGTGGTGACTCCGAGGGCGCGAAGCGAGCCGGAGCGGATGTGCTGGATGATCGAGGGCATGTTGTCGAAGATCACCTGCACCTGGCCGCCGAGCATGTCGGTGATCGCGGGTGCTGCGCCGCGATAAGGCACGTGCTGCATCTTGCAGCCGGTCATCGCCATGAACATCTCGCCGGACAGATGCACCGAGGTGCCGTTGCCGGACGAGGCCATGTTCACCTTGCCGGGATTGGCCTTCACATATTCGATGAACTCGGCGACGTTCTTCGCCGGAACGTCCTTGTTGACGGTCATCACGTTCGGGACGCGCTGGAACGAGGCGACCGGCGCGACGTCGCGGACGAAGTTGAACTTGAGATTGGCGTAGAGCGAGGCGTTGATGAAGTTGGCGGGATTGACCAGCAGCAGAGTGTAGCCATCGGGCTCGGCGTTGATGACGGATTCGGTGCCGATGTTGTTGCCGGCGCCCGGCTTGTTCTCGATCACGAATTGCTGGCCGAGCCTTTCCGACAGGCGCTGGCCGATCAGCCGCGCCAGGATGTCGGTGGCTCCGCCCGGCGGATAGCCGACCACCCATTTCACCGGGTGCGTCGGATAATCGGCGGCAAAGGCCTTCGACAGCGGGGTGGCTGCAAGCGGACTGGCTGCGAGCAGGCCCAGCGCGGTACGGCGTGTGATCATAGTCTCTCCCGACTTGTTGTTCTTGAAAGCGTCATCATCTTGAAAGCAACGCGGACGGCGTTGTAACAAAGCTTGCCGCACGCGGAAAGTGCGCGCGGCACGCCGCGACGAAAGGATAAGTAACCGAAAGGATGACCCATGCCGGTCAAGGTCGAGGCCCTCGATCACCTCGTGATCAACGTCGCCGACGTCGCACGCACAACCGAGTGGTATCGCAAGATCCTCGGCATGGAAGTCAAGGTCTTCGACCCCGGCGGCGGCAAAGCGCCGCGGACTTCGCTTCAATTCGGTAACCAGAAGATCAACGTCCGGCCGCGCCATGCCGACAAGGTGGAATGGTTCACCGCGGACCACCAGACCGCCGGCAGCGAGGATCTGTGCTTCCTCACCTCAGCGACGCCCGACGAGGTGGTGGCGCATCTGAAGGCCAACGGCGTCGCAATCGAGGAAGGCCCGGTTCCCAAGCAGGGCGCTCGCGGCACGCTACGCTCGGTCTATTGCCGCGATCCGGATGGCAGCCTGATCGAGATTTCGTCGTACGAGGATTAGGGCGTCGGGGCACGCTGCCGACCCCGAGGGTCGTGTGGAAACAGCCCCGCTCCAAATTCCGCCCGGCAGGCCCGGCCATGACGGTGGAGAGAGCCTGCGTTCCGCTACGGCATGGCGCACACGTTTGCCCCTCGCGCCATCCGGTGGCAGAAAGACTCCCGACAACAAGAGCAGCCGCAATGAAAAGCGGGCTGCACGGGAGGACACATGCCGAAGTCGCAAGCCGCAGCCGGAATAGTCGGTCCATTTGCGGGCCTCGACGTGCCCTGGCTGCTGAGGATGCGCGCCGAGGTGCGCAGCTCACATCCGTTCCTGATCTGGGCGCCGTTCGATGCACCGGCGCGGCACTGGAGCTATGGCGAATTTCACGAGCGGGTCGGCGCGCTCGCGGCGGGCCTCGCAAAACGCGGCGTCAAGAGCGGCGAATATGTGCTCATTCATCTCGACAATTGCATCGAGGCGCTGCTCGCCTGGTTTGCCTGCGTCGAGCTCGGCGCGATCGCGGTGACGACCAACACCCGTTCGGCGCCTGCCGAAATCGAATACTTCGCCGATCATTGCGGCGCTGTCGCCGCGATCACGCAGCCGGCTTATGCGGAGATCGTCGCGAAGCATTGCCGCAATCTGCGCTGGATGGCGGTAACCTCGCATGACGCAGGCGCCGCACCTGCGCAAGTGGTCTCAAGCGGCGACAGCTTCGAGGCGCTGTTTGCGGACAGCGCCGACCGTCCCAAGCGTGCCACCGATCCGCTCGCGCCGTGCAGCGTGCAATACACCTCGGGCACGACGTCGCGCCCGAAGGCGGTGCTCTGGACCAACGCCAACGCGCTGTGGGGCGCCAAGATCAACGCCGCGCATGAAGACCTGCACGCCGGCGACGTGCACCAGACTTACCTGCCGCTGTTTCACACCAACGCACTGGCCTATTCGATGCTGGCGACGCTGTGGGTCGGCGGCTCCTGCGTGATCCAGCCGCGCTTCTCCGCAAGCCGCTTCTGGCCGGTCGCGCGCGAGCATGGTTCGACCTGGACCTCGACGATCCCGTTCTGCATGAAGGCGCTGCTCGAGCACGAGATCCCGCGGGATCACAAATTCCGCCTGTGGGGTACCGCGGTGAACGAGCCGCCGGCCTTCGCCGTCTTCGGCGTCAAGATCATCGGCTGGTGGGGCATGACCGAGACCATCACCCACGGCATCATCGGCGAGGTCGACCAGCCCAACATCCCGATGTCGATCGGCCGCGCGGCGCCGGAATACCAGATCCGCGTCACCGACGACGACGGCCGGCCGACGGAGGTCGGCGACACCGGCAATCTCTCGATCAAGGGCATTCCCGGCCTGTCGCTGTTCGCCGAATATCTGCACAACGAGAAAGCAACGCGCGAGAGCTTTGACGAGCACGGATTCTTCATCACCGGCGATCGCGTCGTGCGGCTGGACAACGGCTACATCCGTTTCGGCGACCGCGCCAAGGACATGCTGAAGGTCGGGGCCGAGAACGTTGCGGCATCCGAGATCGAGCAGGTGATCGCGGTCGTCCCCGGCGTGCGCGAGGTGGCCGTGGTGGCCAAGACGCATCCGATGCTGGACGAGGTGCCGGTCGCCTTCGTCATCCCGCAAGCCGGCGTCGCCGGCGCGCCGCCTGATCTCAAGGACAGGATCATGGCGGCCTGCCGCGCGGGACTGGCCGACTTCAAGCTGCCGCGCGAGATCAGATTCGTCGACGACATGCCGCGCTCGACGCTGGAGAAGGTTGCGAAGGCGGAGCTGAGGAAGATGGTGGGGTGACTTCGTAGGGTGGGTTAGCCCCGCGGCTGCGCGAAGCGCAGTCCGCTGGCGCAACCCACCTCTTTGGTATCCGCGGAGACGGAAGTGGTGGGTTACGCTTCGCTCACCCACCCTACGGCATCGTGATCAGAACGACCCCAGCGCCACCGGGCGGAACGCCTGCAGCAGTTGCTGGTCGAGCTTGCCGCCCATGCCTTCCATCATCGCGAACGCGCGGGAGTGGGTGAAGGGCATGCGATAGGCGCGCTTCTCCACCAGGGCGGCGTAGATGTCGACGATCGTCGTCAGCCGCACGATGTCGCTGATCTGGTTCGACGAGAGGCCATTCGGATAGCCGCTGCCGTCGAGGAATTCGTGGTGATGCAGGACCACGTCCAGCATCTCCGGCGGGAAGCCGCCCTGGGCAGCGAGCGCGTCATAGCCGCGGCGCGGATGCTGGCGGACCTCGTCCATCTCCTCGTCAGTGAGCTTGCCGGGCTTGTCGAGCAGCGCGGAGGCAACGAAGGCCTTGCCGACGTCGTGCAGCAGGGCTGCACGGGTGAGCCGGCGCTGGTCGTCCTCGCGCATGCCGAGATGCTGGGCGAAGGCAACGGCGAAGCCGGTGACGAACAGGCAGTGCCGATAGCTGCCGACATGGTGACAGCCGACGGTGGTGAGCCACTCGCGCAGCGAGGAATGCTTGATCGCCTTCAAAATCTTGCTCTCGGCAGCGATCACGTCGTCGAAGGTCAGGGGCACGCCGAGCGGCAGCTTCTCGAACATCTTGGCCAGCACCGCATGCGCTGCTTCGACGCCGCGGTTGAGCGTCTTGCCGCGATCGGTCGCGTCATAGGCGGCGGTGTCGGGGAAGGCGGCCCGGATGCGCTGCAGGATGGCCTCGGCCTGAAGCGGCCGCGAGATCGTGTCGGTGGCTCCCAGCGCCCAGGCCTGCATGGTGCCGTGGTGCAGGGCGTCGGCGAGCACGAACAGCCGCGGCATCGAACGATAGGCATCGCCGCGCAGCTTGTTGCGCACCCGCTGCACGCTCTCGGGCGAACGCAGGTTGATATCGACCACGATGCCGGAGAGATCACGCCCCGGCTGCTCGGGAATGTCCTGCGTCGAAACCGTCGAAACGTCGCCGACCGCCTTCAGGATGCCGGCGAGCTCGCTGCTCTCGTCGCTCCGGTCGGAGGCGAGCAGGAGCCGGCGTTTGGCGGCTGGATTGGCTGAGGCGGTCATGGCTTCCCCAAAGCAACTGAGAGCACGGGCGTATTGTCGGGCAGCCTAAGCTGGATCAGGTTCTCCGGCCCTTAAGAGGCGTGCTCAACGGAACCCTGCGGGGATTGGTCGAATTTTAGGGATTTTGGCAGACGCGGCCCCCTCCGACCGAAAACGTCGAAAACAACCCCATGCAAAGTAGGGCGACCGTTGAAGAAGCAGGGTTTTCTGCAAATGAAACTCAGCCGGAGGCTAGCCCTCCGGCGGCTCGTGTCGGGCAGGTCTCGCGCCGCTTGCGCCTCCATGCATATGCCATCGCGGAAGGGGCGGTTTCCTCCGCATCACCGGGCGGGCTAGGATGAGCGCAGAAAACCAAAAAGGGCGGATGCAATGCCAAGGATCGATCGGGACGGCGTCGGAATCCACTACGAGGTCCATGGCGAAGGTCCGCCGCTGCTGCTCACCCACGGCTATTCCTCGACATCGGCGATGTGGCACGGCCAGATCGACGCGCTCGCAGCGAACCACAAGCTGGTTTTGTGGGACATGCGCGGTCACGGCCAGTCCGACTATCCGGACGATCCGAACGCTTATAGCGAAGCGCTCACGGTCGGCGACATGGCGGCGATCCCGGACGCGATCGGCGCGAGCAGCGCTGTCATCGGCGGGCTGTCGCTCGGCGGCTACATGTCGCTCGCCTTCTATCGCGCGCATCCGCAAGCCACACGCGCGCTCCTGATCATCGATACCGGTCCCGGCTTCAGGAAGGACGACGCGCGCGAGGCCTGGAATGCGCGCGCGCTCGCCACGGCCGACAAGCTCGATCGCGAAGGTCTCGACGTGCTGAAAGCGGCGACCCGCGAACGCGCCACCGCCAGCCATCGCAACGCCAGTGGACTGGCGCTCGCAGCACGCGGCATGTTGACCCAGCGCGACGCCAGGGTGATGGAGCTGCTTCCCGACATCAAGGTGCCGTCGCTGATCGTGGTCGGCGCCGACGATGCGCCCTTCCTGGCAGCGGCCGACTACATGGCGACGAAGATCCCCGGCGCACAAAAGGTGGTGATCCCCGCGGCCGGACACGCCGTCAACATCGATCAGCCGCAGGCTTTTGTTGACGCGGTCGTGCCTTTCCTGAAGAACTTGCCGCAACAGGCCGGTTGAACGAGGGCACAGGCGATGAAGCAGGCGATGTTGGCCGCGGGCATGTTGGCGGGGCTTCTCTCGATGCCGGCGTTGGCGATGGCCGATCAGTTCGGCGTACCGCCGCCGCGCCTGCCCTTCGTGATGACGCTATCCAACAACACGCCGCTGGCATTCGGCATGGACGCTGAGCAGACCGCGCGGGCGCTGGGGCAGCCCTTGCAATATGTGCGGGGCCGTCCGGGCAACGAGATCTATCTCGCGCTTCGCAACATCGGTGGCAGCAGATTGATCCCCTACCGTCATCGCCTGTTCCTGCAATTCCGTCACGGACGGCTGGCAGGATGGAAGGAGGATTACGGCGAGAACTGGATGTGGGAGTAGACCTATCCCTTCATGGTGAGGAGGCGCGAAGCGCCGTCTCGAACCATAGAGGCCCCCGCTGCTGCCTCTCGGCCTTCATCCTTCGAGACGCTTGCTTCGCAAGCTCCTCAGGATGAGGAGCGAGAGCGGAGTTCGCGATCGATACCTGAAGAAGGACAACCCTCGTGGGACAAGACATCAAACTGACGGCCTCCGACAATTTCCAGCTCGGTGCCTACCGCGCCGATCCCGGCGGCGCGGCGAAGGGCGCGGTCGTGCTGATCCAGGAGATCTTTGGGGTCAATCACCACATCCGCTCGGTGTGCGATCGCCTTGCCAGCGAGGGCTACGTCGCAATCGCGCCGTCGATCTTCGACCGCACCTCGCCCAACTTCCAGTCGGGCTATTCGCCCGATGAGATCGCCGAGGCGCGCAAGTTCGTCGCCAATCCCGACTGGGCCGCGATGCTGCGCGACACGCAGGCCGCGATCGATGCGGTGAAGAATGTCGGTCCGGTCGGCATCATCGGCTTTTGCCTCGGCGGCAGCGTCGCCTTTGTCGCGGCAACGCGGCTGTCGGGCCTCAAGGCCGCGGTCGGCTATTACGGCGGCGCCATCGTGCGCTTCGCCGACGAGACGCCGAAGGTGCCGACTGAGCTGCATTTCGGCGAGAAGGATGCCGGCATTCCCCTCAGCGATGTCGAGACCATCAAGACGAAACGGCCAGACGTCGAGGTCTTCATCTATCCCGGCGCCCAGCACGGCTTCCATTGCGACGAGCGCGCAAGCTACGACAAGGCCAGCGCCGACATCGCCTGGCCGCGCAGCATGGCTTTTTTCGCGAAGCATTTGAAGTAGAGCGCAACTCTGACCACTGTCATTCCGGGATGCGCCGACAGGCGCAGGCCCGGAATCCATTGGACCGCAGAGTTGTTGGCACGATGGATTCCGGGTTCGCGCTGCGCGCGCCCCGGAATGACGAGGGGAGAGAGCGGCCCCCTCCTCCGGCGGAAATCGGGTGGGCTACGCCCCGCCCATAACGATAGAGCTGGCCGATCAATCCAGCTCACCCCGGAACATCGTCATGCAGCAACCAAACACGAACCTCATCATCCGCAATCCGTTCGGAACCACGGATGTCCCCGGGCCGAACGATCGCGAGGTAATGGACTATGCCGCAACAGTCACGCTTGCCGGTGACGCCGACGACATCAACGCGGCGCAGTGGGCAGCGATCCCCGTGCCCTCCGATCCGCTCGATGGCGTGTGGCAGAGCCGCTGGAACGGCGGCGCCGATCCGACCATCGCCGGCGATACGCCCGACAGGTGGAAGCAGGGCCGCGGCGAGGTGCGGGTCGCAGGCGAGCGAATCTACCTGCGGTTCGACTGGGACGGCGGCCGCCGGCACGGTCTGATCGACGCGCGGCGCGATGGCGGATATCGCCTCGTCGGCAAGTATATCAACCTGACAAATCCCGTGATCACGCGGCCATGGGTCGGGCTCGTTGTCGATGCGTCACGCATCGACGGCTGCTTTCCGAACGGGCGGTTGGATTTTCAGAGGTAAGGCGTGGGCGAACAAGATCGCCATCTCTGCTGTCATTCCGGGATGCGCCGACAGGCGCAGGCCCGGAATCCATCGCGCCGCCAACTCGGAGGCACAATGGATTCCGGGCTCGCGACTTCGTCGCGCCCCGGAATGACGGAGAAGAGAAGGTCTAGAACCAGCGTTCGCCGACGAACACGGTGTCGCCGGGGCTCAATGGCGTGCCGAGCGGCACCATCGCGCGCATCGATCCGCCGGCCTCGGTGTGGGTGACGGTGACGGCGTCGCGCTTGGCGCGCGGGGAGAAGCCGCCGGCGATCGCAACTGCGCTTTCGACCGTCATGTTCGGCACATACGGATATTGGCCGGGCGCGGTCACTTCGCCGAGGATGAAGAAGGGGCGATAGGCTTCGATCTCCACGGCCACCGAAGGTTCGCGGATATAGCCGTTGCGCAGGCGCGCCGCGATTTCGCCGGCAAGGCCCGCCGTGGTGCGGCCGCGCGCCGGCACCGCGCCGATCAGCGGCATGGTGATCGCGCCGCCGGCATCGATCGCATAGGTGTTGGTGAGACCTTCCTGGCCGTAGACCACGACGCGCAGCCTGTCGCCGGCGTCGAGATGATAGGACGCATCATAGCGGGCCGGACCGCGCGCAGCGTAGCCGACCGGCATTGATCCAGGCGCTGCGGCGAACGAATTGCGGAGCGCGTCGATGGCGCCGCCACCGGACGTGTCGGCGACAGCGACTGCCTGCGGCCCTCCAGGCTGGCCATAGGCCATGTAGTCGAGATCGCTACCCGGCTGCGCGATCGCGACCGGGCCCGTGGTCTGCATGCAGCCGCCAAGGGCGAGCGCAGCGGACGCTACCAAGACCGACCATCGAAACGCGTGTGCAACCGGCACCGGACCCATCCCTTGAAAGGAGACAGTTCCAGTCTTGCACCGGGTATGGTTAATAAAGCGTTCAGGGGGACAGACGCGACGATACTGACGCGATGACAGCAGCCCTCAAGCTGCTTTCCGCCGCCGCGCACAGTGCGGACGGCTTCTGCGCCAACGTCTCCACGCCGTCATGGCCGGGCTTGTCCCGGCCATCCACGTTTTTCGTGCGTCACCAAGAACGTGGATGCCCGGGACAAGCCCGGGCATGACGCATTCGTGGCGCGATCAGGCGCTCACGCCGACGCCGATCGGGCAGGACACGCCGGTGCCGCCGAGGCCGCAATAGCCGGCCGGATTCTTGGCCAGATATTGCTGGTGATAGTCTTCGGCAAAGTAGAACTCGCCGACCGGCGCGATCTCGGTCGTGATCGCGTCGAGGCCCTTGGCTTTGAGCGCCTTCTGATAGAGCGTCTTCGACTCTTCGGCCGCCTTCTTCTGCGCATCGGAATAGGTGTAGATCGCGCTTCGGTATTGCGTGCCGACGTCGTTGCCCTGGCGCATGCCCTGCGTCGGGTTGTGGTTCTCCCAGAACGCCTTCAATAGCCGCTCGTATGACATCTTCTTCGGATCGAACACGACCAGCACCACCTCGGTGTGACCAGTGCGGCCCGAGCAGACTTCCTCATAGGTCGGGTTCGGCGTGTGGCCGCCGGCATAGCCAACGGCGGTGACATGGACGCCGTCGCCAAGCTCCCAGAATTTGCGCTCCGCGCCCCAGAAGCAGCCGAGGCCGAACACGGCCTGCTCCAGGCCTGCGGGATACGGCGGAAGAAGCTTCGCACCGTTGACGAAGTGCGTGGTCGCGGTCGGGATCGGTTGCGCACGGCCCGGCAGCGCTTCGGCTGCGCTCGGCAGTGCAGAGGACTTGCGCATGAACAGCATGATCGGATCTCCGGGACGAGATTCACGGCCGCCCAAACCAGACGCTCGGGCGGCGTGCTCGTCGGTACAGGTGGAATATAGGCAATTACGTCCGGACGGGCAGCCCTGTTACGCGCCCGTGCGAGCGGGCGTCAGTCCCGCGAATAGCCGATCAGCGGTTTCCGCGGCCGGAACAGGATCATCAGGAGGATGCCGAGGATGCCGAGGACGGCGAAGACCGGCTGGTCCAGGATCAGGCGGATCACGGAGGTCCAGAGCCAGGGCGCCTTGGCCTCGACCCAGGTCCGGAACGCCTGCTGGCTGGCCTGATGGATATCGTTCCAGAACTGGCCGAAACGGGTGAACCGCAGGTTCTGGTCGGCCACCCAGCGGGCACCGTCATAGACCATGAAGATGAAACCGCCGGCCAGCAGCAACAGCCCAATCAGTCGGAAAAAGCCGCGGATCATGTATCACCTTATAGGGCCGTCCGAATAAGGCGGCCTCGAAGCGCCGCCAGCCAATAGCGGGGCGGCGGCAGAAATTCAACCTCATCAGCACGTTACGACCCGCCTCACGCGGCCCGGAACCGGGTTTTCCAGCCCCCGAAGGCGTTGACGGTGCGGCAGACCCCCTCTATAAGGGCGCCAACTGGCGGCGGGCGCAATCCCGCCGCCGCTGTTCTTTGAGCAGTTGCAGGCTCTTCGAGTCTCAGAGATGGCCGCAAGGCCTTCGCTCATGTTCCGGGAACAGCCTTGCACCGAACACCCTAAATCCGAGCGTCGATTACGCGGTTCAAGCAGCCGGCGCTACCCGACCAAAACGCGACCGGTTACCGCAAAGGACATTGAGACCATGGCCAACACCACCTCCGCCAAGAAAGCGACGCGCAAGATCGCCCGCCGCACCGCCGTCAACAAGTCGCGCCGCACCCAGATGCGCGGCGCCGTTCGCACCGTCGAAGAAGCCATCAAGACCGGCGATCGCGCCGCCGCCGTGAAGGCGCTGGCGAATGCCGAGCCCGCCCTGATGCGCGCGGCGCAGCGCAACATCATTCACAAGAACAATGCGAGCCGCAAAGTTTCGCGGCTCACCGCGCAGATCGCCAAGCTCGCCAAGTAAGCATCGACGCAAGTATCCAAGTAAGCTTGCTGCGACACCCGATCGATCCGATCGATCATTGCGCTCGACACAATCAGCCCGGCACCCTTGCCGGGCTTTTTTGTTGCCTGTCACAATTCCCGCGTGCGGTCACCAGACGACAAATCCGCCTTCAATCGGAAGGATCGTGTCGTCCGCGGCAGGTACCGCTCCGTAATTTTACCGCTGGTCATTGTGCAACACCGGAAACTCTCATTGCGTTGCGAAAAACCCCTGCGGCACGGGGCCAAAATGAATTTCGCTGGGATGAGTTCTACACACCGTAGTTTCACCGGACAGCCTGTCGCGGCAAAGCTACCCTGCAAAAAGAGACTCGAAAAACGATGTTTCGATAATCACTTATCCACATAGCAGCGACAACCATTTGGAAAATGAGCTCACGCGGCACTCGCGTGAAGGTTTTGTAAAATATTTTTGGCCGCTGTCCGCCAATTGTCACACAACGGGTTGTGCTCTCGATTCTCCACGCGGATTCAAAAACTTGGTCTCGGGCCTGTGAACAACCCGCGCGCGGCGTTAACGCAGATCAAGAATTTGGGCGCCTCAAGTGTGAATCAATTTCGTTGCGAGTCTTTCCGCATAGTGTATTCCTTAAGTCGTTCGCGGCGCCCACGATCTTGAGACCAGCGCGGTTTAGGAAACGGGGTGAGCGTGCAAATCGGCGGCGGTCTGCACGTTGGCGACGCTTTACCAAGCGATTGTCGGTTCAAAGCCCATAGCAATGTGGGAACGGTAGCTCTTTGTCTGAATGTCTCCAAGCGGGGCATGTGTGTCTCGTTCGCTAGAAGCGGAAATGAGAGACGTCTCGAGGCTACACGACGGGCGTGAAAGGCGAAGCCGAGTGAACGGCTAGTGCATACGGGCAGGGCACCCGCGAGTGGAGCAATTCCGACGCGGTTGTCTTTAGGACACGCAGGACCTTGCCGTGAGCAATCACGGCAGGACGGGGAGGTATCATGTCTTACGGACTCAACGCGGTATTGAAACAAGCTTCCAACCAAGCTTCCTTCTCCAACGATGCCGTTCTAAATCCGTCCGAGATCCAGCCTCCCGCGTGTGACGGAGCGCCGAGTACGCGCTGACCTCGCGACCCCTCCATCTCTGACATCGCTGAACTGACCCGCGGCGTTTCCGCCGAACGGTCAAGCTATGCCTGACGATGGACTCGCTTGAGGTCGCGCCATGGCGGGAAACCCCGCATGGCGCTCACAACGCAACTTTATCTCTCAAGAGAAGTTTTTCGACGATGAACACATCGGAACAAGATCGCTGGTCACGCGTGAAGGGACGGCTGCGCTCGAGCGTTGGTGAAGACGTCTATACGAGCTGGTTTGCCCGTATGGATCTGGAAGGAGTGCAGGACGAGAGCGTGCGGCTTTCGGTTCCGACCCGCTTCCTCAAGAGCTGGATCCAGGCCCATTATGCCGAGCGCGTGCTGTCGTGCTGGCAGGCCGAGATGCCGGAAGTGCATCGCATCGATCTGACCGTTCGCTCCGCGGTACGTCCGACGATGCAGACGAAGGAAGCGCCCGCGCCGGTCGAGGCGCGCCGCGCGCCCGCGCCCGAGCTGCGCTCGACGGCGACCGCACCGGTCTCCGCCAATCATGATGCGCTCGGCGGCTCACCGCTCGATCCGCGCCTGACCTTTGCGAGCTTCGTCGTCGGCCGTTCCAACACGCTGGCGCATGCGGCCGCCCGCCAGGTTGCGGAAGGTCGCAGAGGCGATCCCGTGATGTTCAACCCGCTCTACATTCATGCCGGCGTCGGCCTCGGCAAGACACATCTCTTGCAGGCGGTGACCTGGGCCGGCAATTCCGGCAACGAGCGCAAGGTGCTCTATCTCACCGCGGAAAAATTCATGTACGGCTTCGTTGCCGCGCTGAAGACGCAGACGGCGCTCGCCTTCAAGGAGGCGCTGCGCGGCATCGACGTGCTCGTCATCGACGATCTGCAATTCCTGCAGGGCAAGTCGACGCAGGCCGAGTTCTGTCACACGCTGAACGCGCTGATCGACGCCGGCCGCCACGTCGTGATCGCGGCCGACCGTCCGCCGTCCGATCTCGAGAGCCTCGACGACCGCGTTCGCTCGCGGCTTGCCGGCGGCCTCGTGGTCGAGATGGGCTCGCTCGGCGAAGAGCTGCGGCTCGGCATTCTCAAGTCGCGCGTCGCCGCGGCCCGCACCCATCATGCAACCTTCGACGTGCCGGAAGAAGTGCTGAACTATCTGTCACGCGCCATCACCCATAACGGCCGCGACCTCGAAGGCGCGATCAACCGGCTTCTTGCTCACTCGAAGCTGAACAACCAGCCGGTGACGCTGGAGATGGCCGAGCGCGAGGTGCGCGACCTGATCCGGCCGCAGGAGCCCAAGCGCATCAAGATCGAGGACATCCAGCGCGTGGTGGCGCGGCAGTATAACGTCAGCCGCTCCGACCTGCTGTCCTCGCGCCGTACGGCCAACGTGGTCCGTCCGCGACAGGTGGCGATGTACCTCGCCAAGACGCTGACGCTGCGCTCGCTGCCGGAGATCGGCCGCCGCTTCGGCGGACGCGACCACACCACGGTGCTGCACGCGGTGCGCAAGATCGAGGCCCTGGTCGGCAAGGACACGGCGCTCTCCGAGGAGGTCGAGTCCCTCAAGCGCCAGCTTCAGGAATAAACCCCTAAGCCGCCCCGAATTCTTTTTCTCCCGCCGCCCCGGTCCCGCCGGGGCGGCGGCTCGCGTTTTGCGCCTAAATCGTGGGGAACTAGGCCCCAATCCCTTGAATCCGATAGCCATCCGCGCCACCTTGCGCGACCCGGGGGGCTTTGATCATATCGGGTGGATGATCCGGCTTTTCGGGTTCTTCGGTGCCGTGGCGCGCTTCCGGCCGCCCGGCTTTTCCAATGCTGTGTTTTCTTGGGGATCGGGCGAGTAGTGCAATGAAGGTTACGGTCGAACGCGCGCAACTCCTGAAATCGCTGGGCCATGTCCATCGCGTGGTCGAGCGCCGCAACACGATTCCGATCCTCGGCAACGTCCTGGTCCGCGCCGAGAACGCCAAATTGTCGCTGAAGGCGACCGACCTCGACCTCGAGGTGACCGAGACGCTTCCCGCGGAAACCGCGACCGCGGGCTCCACCACCGTGCCGGCGCACATGTTCTACGACATCGTGCGCAAGCTGCCGGACGGCTCGCAGATCGTGCTGGAAGCCGACGGCGACCGCGCCGTGCTCGCGATCCGCGCCGGCCGTTCGCGCTTCACGCTGCAGACGCTGCCGGAGAATGATTTTCCGGATCTGGCCGCCGGCGACATGTCGCATTCCTTCTCGCTGGCCGCCAAGGACGTGAAGCGGCTGATCGACCGCACCCAGTTCGCGATCTCGACGGAAGAGACGCGCTATTATCTCAACGGCATCTATCTGCATGCCGCCGGAACGGCCAAGGCCGCCACCTTGCGCGGCGTTGCCACCGACGGCCACCGCCTCGCCCAGCTCGACCTGGTTCAGCCCGCGGGCGCTGCGGGCATGCCCGGCGTGATCGTGCCGCGCAAGACCGTCGGCGAGGTGCAGCGCCTGATCGAGGACTCCGAGGCCGAGATCACGATCGAGCTGTCGCAGGCCAAGATCCGCTTCACCATCGGCAATGTCGTGCTGACCTCGAAGCTGATCGACGGCACCTTCCCCGACTATGGCCGCGTCATCCCGCAGAACAACGACAAGGAACTCGTCGTCGACAAGAAGGATTTCGAGAACGCGGTCGACCGCGTCTCGACGATCTCCAGCGAACGCGGTCGCGCGGTCAAGCTGTCGCTGTCGGCGGGCAAGCTGGTGCTGTCGGTGACCAATCCGGATTCAGGCAGCGCGACCGAAGAGATCGAGGTCGAATACGCCTCCGACGCCCTCGATATCGGCTTCAATTCGCGCTACCTCCTCGACATCGCCGCCCAGATCGAGGGCGAGGTCGCAACCCTGAAGCTCGCCGACCCCGGCTCGCCGACCCTGGTCCAGGACCGCGACGACAAGAGCGCGCTGTACGTGCTGATGCCGATGCGGGTGTGAGGGCTACCGGCAACCCTACGTATCGACTACATCCGTCATGGCCGGGCGTAGCCGTCTGTAGGACGGCGTCGCTTCGCTCGTCTATGTCCCGGCCATCCACGTCTTCGGAGCCCAAGAACGTGGATGCCCGGCGCAAGGCCGGGCATGACGAAAAGCGGATTTCATGACCCCCTCCCGCATTCATCGCCTGACGCTGACGCATTTTCGCAATTACCGGGCGGCGGGGCTCGAGACGGCGGCTGACATGGTGGCGCTGGTCGGGCCCAATGGTGCGGGCAAGACCAATTGCATCGAGGCGATCTCGTTTCTGTCGCCGGGACGCGGCTTGCGGCGGGCGACGCTGGAAGACGTCGCCGACAATCAGGGCGACGGCTCCTGGGCGGTCTCAGCGCAGGTCGAGGGCGCGCTGGGCCTTGCAACTCTCGGCACCGGCATCGATGCGCCGCGCCCCGACAACACCGTCAGCCGCCGCTGCCGCGTCGATCGCGAGCCCGTGGGTTCGGCCGCCGCGTTCGGCGACCACATCCGCATGGTGTGGCTGACGCCGGCGATGGACGGGCTGTTCATGGGGGCGGCGTCCGAACGGCGGCGCTTCTTCGACCGCCTGGTGCTCGCCATCGACAGCGAGCATTCCAGCCGCATCTCCGCGCTGGAGCGCTCCTTGCGCTCGCGCAACCGCCTGCTCGAGACGCGCAATTACGACGATCATTGGTGTGATGCGATCGAGCGCGAGACGGTGGAGCTCGCGGTCGCGGTGGCCGCGACGCGCGGCCAGACTGCGGCGCGGCTGACCGGCATGCTGAATGCCCGCGCGCAGGCCTCCGCGTTCCCGTCGGCACAGATCGCACTCGACGGCTGGATGGAGAACGCGCTGCTCACCGAAACCGCGACCGCCGTCGAGGACCGCTACCGCCAGATCCTACGCGACAACCGTCCGCGCGATGCGATCGCCGGCCGCACCACCGACGGCCCGCACCTCACCGATCTCCAGGTCGTCTATGCGCCGAAGAGCATGCCGGCGCGCGATGCCTCGACCGGCGAGCAGAAGGCGCTGCTGATCGGGCTCGTGCTGGCGCATGCGAGCCTCGTCGCCGAGATGACCGGCATCGTGCCGCTGTTGCTGCTCGACGAAGTCGTCGCGCATCTCGATCCGAACCGGCGCGCGGCGCTGTTCGAGGAGCTGAGGAAGCTCGGCGCGCAGGTCTGGCTGACCGGCGCGGACCCGGCCGCCTTCGCCGAGATCGGCGCCGGCGGCGAGGTCTTTGACGTCGAGAACGGGCGCATCAGCGGGCGCCGGTAGGGCGTGACAATTGAACCTGCCACCTTCCGGAAGCGACTAGCTGTGTGAGGCCGCGCCGAACGGTGTCGCAGCCGTCGCAAATCGCGCAAGAGCCCAGACACGCGCGATATCTCTGGAGAGCAAGATGCGGACGGTAAGGCTCGGGGCGAAAATCCCGGCACGATGGCGGGCGTTTGTGTGCGGTCTCGTCTTCCTCGCAAGCTGCGTGCTTGCGGCCAGCGCGAGCGCCTGGATGCCGCATCTGCCCCGGCTGTTCTCCGCCTCGCTCACGCCGGATCCCGAGGCCGCCCTGCCGGCGCCGACCCGCTACAGCTATCGCGAGATCGACACCACCACGATGCTCGACGTCGACGCTCCGCTTCGCACCAAGCTGATAGCCCGCATCCCCGCGGATCTCAGCGACGTGCTCGCCTTCTATCGCGCCGAGCTCGGCAAGCGCGGCTGGCAGGAACAGCATGATGGCGCGGTGGTCACCGCCGATCGCGTGCATCTCGTCTTCGTCTCCCCGCTGGGGCCGGCCATGCTGGAGCTCGACCGCGCGGACAGCGGCACCTCGGTCCATCTGGTGCAGCGGAACCGAGACGCCGCAACCAAAGCGCGCGTCATGCCCGAGCCCGGCCGTGCGGCGCTGATGTTCACCAATCTCGGCAGCAAGGACGTCGTGTTCATCCTCGACCACCGGACCATCACCCTCCCCGCCCGCGCCGGCACGGAACGCCCCAAGGCCCCGCTGTTCGATCTGCCACCGGGCAAATACCCATATGCGCTGAAGATCGAAGGCCGCCCGGACCGCGACACGACCATAGATCTCGTGGCCGGCGATGCCTGGGACGTCACGGTCGGGCCCGACGGAGACCTGTGGTCGCCGCTCCAGTTCTATTGAGCCCGCGACGCGGTCCGGCAGGACGCAATGCATCTGCTGGAACGCCGGCTTTCTCGGCCATGACGACGACTTGTGAAGACGCGCGAGGCGCCTCGGAACACCCTTCCCCGGCCCGCAAAACCAGGCCTTCCAAAGGCGCGAAGCGCCCCTTCGAATCGCGCTTTTTTCGAAGCCCCAAAACAGGTTTCAAAAGCCTTGAAACGCGGCTAAAAATCCCTATCTGCTCAAAGGGTTGCGGGAGGATACTTTGCGCTAGGCGCAATCCTCCTTTCGTGGCACAAATACCTCCGAAATCAGCGCCTTCTGCGCCGCTGATTCGGGCGACATCCTCGAAGGCATCTCATGACAGAACCTGCTCGGCAGCCGCGTGCCGAAAACGAGCCCTCCAACGCGAGCGAATACGGCGCGGAATCGATCCGCGTGCTCAAGGGTCTCGATGCCGTCCGCAAGCGTCCGGGCATGTATATCGGCGACACCGACGACGGCTCCGGCCTGCACCACATGGTCTACGAGGTCGTCGACAACGCGATCGACGAAGCGCTCGCGGGCCATGCCACGCGCGTCGACGTCGTGCTCAATGCCGACAATTCCGTCACCGTGCGCGACGACGGCCGCGGCATCCCCGTCGACATCCACAAGGGCGAAGGCATCTCGGCGGCCGAGGTCATCATGACCCAGCTGCACGCCGGCGGTAAGTTCGACCAGAATTCCTACAAGGTTTCCGGCGGCCTGCACGGCGTCGGCGTCTCCGTCGTCAACGCGCTGTCGAGCAAGCTCGGGCTTCGCATCTGGCGCGACGACAAGGAGCACTACATCGAATTCGCCCATGGCGATGCGGTCGCACCGCTGAAGGTCGTCGGCGATGCGCCGGGCAAACGCGGCACCGAAGTGACGTTCCTCGCCTCGACCGAAACCTTCAAGAACGTCGAATACGATTTCGCCACGCTCGAGCACCGCCTGCGCGAGCTCGCCTTCCTCAATTCCGGCGTCAACATCATCCTCTCCGACATGCGCCACGCAGTCGAGAAGCGCGAGGAGATGCACTATTCCGGCGGCGTCGAGGAATTCGTCAAATATCTCGATCGCAACAAGAAGGCACTGGTGCCCGCGCCGATCATGGTGCGCTCGGAAGCCAACGGCATCGGCGTCGAGGCCGCGCTGTGGTGGAACGACAGCTACCACGAGAACGTGCTGTGCTTCACCAACAACATCCCGCAGCGTGACGGCGGCACCCATCTTGCCGGTTTCCGCGGCGCGCTGACGCGCCAGGTCAACGGCTATGCCGAGGCCAACGCGAAGAAGGAAAAGATCGCGCTTACCGGCGATGACTGCCGCGAAGGCCTCACCGCGGTGCTGTCGGTGAAGGTGCCCGATCCGAAGTTTTCGTCGCAGACCAAAGACAAGCTGGTGTCCTCGGAAGTGCGACCCGTGGTCGAGAACGTGCTGAACGAGGCGCTCCAGGCCTGGTTCGAGGAGCATCCCAGCGAAGCCAAGATGATCGTCGGCAAGGTGATCCAGGCCGCCGCCGCCCGCGAAGCCGCGCGAAAGGCGCGCGAGCTGACGCGCAAGAGCCCGCTCTCGGTCTCCTCCCTGCCCGGCAAGCTCGCCGACTGCCAGGAAAAGGATCCGGAAAAGTCCGAACTCTTCATCGTCGAGGGCGACTCGGCAGGCGGCAGCGCCAAGCAGGGCCGCAACCGCGAATTCCAGGCGGTGCTGCCGCTGCGCGGCAAGATCCTCAACGTGGAACGCGTCCGTCCCGACAAGATGCTGTCGTCAGAGCAGATCGGCACGCTGATCACCGCGCTCGGCACCGGCATCAGCGACGATTTCTCGATCGAGAAGCTGCGCTACCACAAGATCATCGTGATGACGGACGCCGACGTCGACGGCGCCCACATCCGCACGCTGCTTCTGACCTTCTTCTACCGGCAGATGCGCGACATCATCGACGGCGGCTATCTCTATATCGCCCAGCCGCCGCTCTATAAGGTCTCGCGCGGCAAGTCCGAGCAGTATCTGAAGGACGAGCGGGCGCTGGAAGACTATCTGATCGACGCCGGGCTCGACGATTGCGTGTTCGCTCCCGGAACCGGCGGCGACCGCTCCGGCCGCGACTTGCGCGCGCTGGTCGACGACGCCCGCGTCGTCCGCAGCATCCTGCGCAATTTGCACAGCCGCTACAACCGGAAGGTCGTCGAGCAGGCCGCCATCACCGGCGTGCTGAACAAATCGATCTACGGCAATCCCGAGAACGCCGCCGCGGCGGCGCAATACATCGCGAACCGGCTGGACAACCAGGCCGAGGAGGTCGAGCGCGGCTGGGTCGGGCAATTCGTCGAAGGCCAGGGCTTCCTGTTCGAGCGCACCGTGCGCGGCGTCAAGGAAGCCGCGATCATCGACGACGCCTTCCTGGGCTCGGCCGAGGCCCGCAAGCTCGACGAGTACACGACGAAGCTTCAGGACGTTTATGCGCGCTCCGGCAAGCTGCGGCGCAAGGACAGCGAGCTCATGGTCCACGGACCGGTCGACCTGTTCGAAGCGGTCACCGAGTCGGGACGCAAGGGCATCACCCTCCAGCGCTACAAAGGTCTGGGCGAGATGAACCCCGAGCAGCTCTGGGAGACGACGCTGGATACCGAGGTGCGCTCGCTCTTGCAGGTGAAGGTCAAGGAGGTCGACGAGGCCGACGACATCTTCACCAAGCTGATGGGCGACGTGGTCGAGCCGCGGCGCGACTTCATCCAGGAACATTCACTGAGCGCGACGATCGATATCTGACGTCGGTCGCGTGCCGAGAGGCTTTCGCAGCTTAAGCAGAACTTGGTCGGTGATCCCGCCCGCGGCCATCCTTCGAGACGCCCGCTTTGGCGGGCTCCTTCAGGATGAGGGCCTGAGCGCGGTGTCTCGCTCTCTCCCTTCGTCATTCCGGGGCGCGCGTAGCGCGAGCCCGGAATCCATTGCGCGGCCGTCTCTGCGGCCCGATGGATTCCGGGCTCGCGACTTCGTCGCGCCCCGGAATGACGAGAAAACCTCACAAGCTGTCAGGATGAGGGCGGTGCTCGTGACGCAGCAAGTCCAGAGAGCCCCTTAGAGACTGAGGAACGGGCCTGAACCGCGGCAAGTGCAATTGCTACCACGCTCAATTCTCTGTATTTTCCGCTTCCCGAAGGCAGCCCCGCCCAACCAACAGGACACCCAAGTGGCGCCCATCCAGTACATCGTCGAGGGCGGTCACCGGCTCTCGGGCTCGATCGAGCCGTCCGGCAACAAGAACTCGGCGCTGCCGATCATCGCGGCCGCGCTGCTGACCGAGCATCCGGTCACGCTTCACAACGTACCGCGCATTCGCGACACCGAGACGCTGGTCGAACTGGTCCGCTCGGTCGGCGCGGCGGCCGAATGGACCGCCCGCAATACGCTCGTCATTGAGGCCAAGAGCATCCGCGCCGCCGATCTCGACCCCGAGCTCTGCGTTCGCATCCGCGCCTCGATCCTGCTCGCAGGTCCCCTGCTCGCCCGCTGTGGCGAGTTGATGCTGCCGCCGCCCGGCGGCGACGTCATCGGCCGGCGCCGGCTGGACACGCATGTGCTGGCGCTGGAACAGTTAGGGGCCAAGGTCACCGCGACCGACCGGCTGGAGTTCCGCGCGCCAAAGCTCACCGGCGCCGACGTGTTCCTGGACGAGCCGAGCGTCACCGCGACCGAGAATGCGCTGGTCGCAGCCGTGGCCGCCGACGGCGTCACCTATTTGCGTAACGCGGCCTCCGAGCCGCACGTGCAGGACCTCGCCAATTTCCTGGTCGCGCTCGGCGCCAAGATCGAGGGCATCGGCACCAACACCATGGTGATCCATGGCCCGGCGACGCTGGGTGAGGCGACCTATTCGATCCAGCCCGACCATATCGAGGTCGGCTCGCTGATCGGGCTTGCCGCCGTGACACGCTCGCCGCTTCGCATCGTGCGCGCCGGCGTCGAGCATCTGCGCTCGATCCGCATGGGATTCGAGCGGCTCGGCATCGTCTGCCGCGTCGAGGGCGACGATCTGATCGTGCCCTCCAACCAGACGCTGAAGATCCAGGACGACTTTGGCGGACATGTGCCGAAGCTGGAAGACCAGCCCTGGCCGGCCTTCCCGGCCGACCTGATGTCGATCGCGATCGTCACCGCCACGCAATGCGAGGGCGTGATCCTGATGTTCGAGAAGATGTTCGAGTCGCGGATGTTCTTCGTCGACAAGCTGATCGCGATGGGCGCACGAATTGTTCTCTGCGATCCTCATCGCGCCATCATCGCAGGTCCCAGCCGCCTGCGCGGCGCGCCGATGACCTCGCCTGACATCCGCGCCGGCATGGCCATGCTGCTCGCCGCCGTTTGCGCCGAGGGCACCTCGACCATCAACAACGCCGACCAGATCGAGCGCGGCTACGAGCGCATCGAGGAACGGCTGAACGCGCTGGGCGCGAAGATCAAGCGCGTGCCTGAGCGGAAGAGCTGAGGGGTTTTCGTCTCTCCCCGCGATTCCCTCCCTTCTCCCCTTGCAAGGGGAGAGGGAGATGAAGCGCGAGGCCATGTTTTCGACGTGTGGCTGTGCTATTGACCGGCCATGCTCGACACCGTCCAGCCTCGTCCGCAGCCGCGAGCCGGCATGCCGCAAAATCATCTCGCCGATGAATTCGTCGAGACGCTGCGGCTGGCCGTGCCGATGATGCTGACGCAGCTCGGGCAGATCGCGATGATCACGACCGATCTCGCGCTGATCGGGCGGCTCGGCGAGGACTCGGTCGCTGCTGCAGCGCTGGCGCATACGGTCTATTTCGTCAGCTTCACCTTTGGGCTCGGATTGATGGCTGCGGTGTCGCCGCTGGCGGCGCAGGCATTTGGCGCCGGGGACGTCAGGCTGATCCGCCGCTCCCTGCGCGTCGGCCTGTGGGTCGCGCTCTTGATCTCGCTGCCGATGATGGCCTCGCCGCTCTACGGCGAGCACATTCTGCTTGCGCTTGGACAGGCGCCGCAGTCCGCAGCGCTCGCCCAGCGCTATCTGAACGGGCTTGCCTGGGGCATCGCGCCGGCGCTCGGCTTCATCGCGCTGCGCGGCATAATGAGCGCGGTGAACCGGCCGCAGCCGCCGCTGTGGATCACCATTGCGGCGATTCCCGCCAATGCCGCGCTGGTCTACTGCCTGATCCATGGTCTGTTCGGCCTGCCGGAGCTCGGCCTGCTTGGCGCGGGGCTCGCGACCACGCTCGTCAATCTCGGCACCTTCATCGCTGCGCTCGCCATCGCTGGGATGCGCAAGCCGTTCGCCGACTATCATCCGCTTGCCCATCTCTGGCGGATCGACTGGCCCCTGATGCGCCAGCTCATCGTGCTCGGCGCGCCGATCTCGTTCTCGCTCCTGATGGAATACGGCCTGTTCTCCTCGGCGGCCCTGCTGATGGGGCTGATCTCGACCACCGCGCTCGCCGCGCATCAGATCGCGCTGCAAGTCACCGCCGTGCTGTTCATGGTCCCGCTCGGCATCGGCATGGCGGCGACGGTGCGGGTCGGCCACGCCTTCGGCCGCAACGAGCCGCTCGCGGTGAAGCGCGCGGGCCTCGTCGCGGCCCTGCTCGGAATCGTCCTCGTCTCGGCCCTGACCGTCGCCATCATCCTCGGCCGTTACCAGCTGGGACGGCTGTTCTTCGGCAGCGGCGAGGCGAGCGCGGCGACCGTCGAGCTGACGGCGACGCTTCTGCTGGTCGGCGCGACCTTCTTCATCGCCGACGGCCTCCAGACCATCGTGGGCGGCGCGCTGCGCGGCATCAATGACACCAGGATGACGCTGGTGTTCGCGGCGATCGGCTATTGGTGCGTCGCGTTTCCCGTCGCCTGGCTGCTGGCTTTCAACGCCGGGCTTGGCGCGGTCGGCGTCTGGATCGGGTTCTCGATCGGGACGTTCGTCTATGCCGGGCTCCTGATCTTGCGCTTCGGGATGCTGACGCGCAGACTGGCGGGATGACCGGGACAGTCCGCGAAGTCACCCCCGAGATCGATGCCGGCGCCGTGCTGGCGGGCGCGCAGTTCATCGACGCGTACCGCGTCGAGATCGGCGCGAGCCCCATCGATGCCCGCGAGGCCTGCGTCCGGATGGTGCTGCACGGACCGCGCTGGGTCGATACACTCGTGCGCCTGCGCAACATCCTGGTGAGCCCGTTCGGGCTGAAGACATCGGGCGAAGGCACGCCGGCACCGCACGGCCTGATCGGCCTGTTTCCGGTGGTCAGCGAAACGCCGGAGCGGCTGGTCGCGGGCTTCAACGATTATCACCTCGACTTCCGCATCGTGGTCGAATTGGCTGGCGAAGCGACAAGCCGCGAGGTCACCTCGACCACGCTGGTGCGGACGCATAATCTGCTCGGACGGACCTATCTCACCCTGATCATGCCGTTCCACAAGCTCGTGGTCCGCGGCATGATGGGACGGATCATGGAGCCGGCGCGATGACACTTGCGGTCGACCTCTTCTTCTCCTTCCGCAGCCCGTACAGCTATCTGGCGCTACCCAAGACGCTCAAGCTCGTCGAGGACTACGATCTCGCGGTCAATCTGCGTCCGGTCTATCCGCTCGCGGTTCGCGTGCCCGGCTTCTTCAAGAAGGCCAATCCGCAATTCGCGCGCTATATCGTGCTGGACTCCCGCCGCGTTGCCGAGCACGAGAAAATTCCGTTCCGCTTTCCGCGGCCCGATCCGATCGTGCAGGACATGGCGACGCTGGAGGTCGCTGCCGAGCAGCCCTACATCCATCGCCTGACCCGGTTGGGCGCGATGGCGCAACTCGACGGCCGCGCGCTCGCATTCACCGCCGCGATCGCGCGCGTGCTGTGGGACGGCTCGGTCACGGGATGGAACGAAGGCGACCATCTCGCGCGCGCCGCCGAAAAGGCCGGCTTCGATCTCGCCGCGATGGACGCCGCGATCAGCAGCGATCCGGATCGCTACGAGCAGGTGATCGCCGACAACGAGAAGGATCACGCCGCCTCCGGCCATTGGGGCGTGCCGACTTTCGTGTTCGAGAAAGAGCCGTTCTTCGGCCAGGACCGCATCGATCTCCTGCTCTGGCGCATGCAGAGTAAGGGCCTGCGGCGGTAGGGCCTACACTCGCGAAATTGCCAAGTCCGCTTCGCTCTCGAAAGTCGACGTTCAAGCTAGCATTGATGCATGTCGCCCCTGGGCCAGATTCGGTCCTCATAATGCGCAGGCGCAGACGGCCGGTCTTCCTCCGGGATCGGAAAGACACGGCGTGCGAAGCAGTTGCCCGGCCCATGCGCTATTTCGACCTTGGCGGCAAAGGTAGTCGGCCCTCCGGGGCGAGGCCACTAGGCGTGCTTGCTACGCTTCGCCATCTCGCACTGTCTGTTGCAGCCGGCATCGAGCCGCTTGCAGCGATTCCTTTATGCGGCTCGCCATGGCGTCAACCGCGGAATCCAGCGCGGCACATTAGTCCGAAAGCTCTCGTACTCCGTTCCGAATGTTTGCTTGAGCGTTGGTTCTTCGTACATCACCACAAAGAGATGAAAAAACAGCCAGAGTAGCGCGCCGTACCAGAGGAGACGCCAGTCACCAAACAAAAGGGCCTGACCAAAAATGACTGCAACGACCGCGATGTAGATCGGATTTCGCACGTAGCGATAAAGGCCAGTCACTACGAGCTTTTGTGTCGGCGCGATCGGGGCGGGCGTCCCCAGCCCCTCCAGCGCAAAACGGGCAAATGAATCCACAAGTCCGGGCACTCCGACGATGATCAATATACCGCCGAGGATGCGGGTTAGATCGACGCCGAAAAAAGCTGGCCGAAATTCCCACTGCGTGACCCACCAGGGGATGAAGCCTGCCAGCACCAACGGCGCAATGACGAAGAACAGAGCGGAGCCGAAGACAGCAATTGCTTTCGACATTGCCTACTCCTACGACCCGACAAGAATAGCTCAGCAAATCACTTTCTGCTTAGAGCATTTGAACGCGGCTCCACAATTAGTTGTGCCGGCCGTCGCGTTCACTTCACCTCGCTTCTGATCTTCAGGCCGAGTTTCGCCAGGGTCATATGCCGCCGATCACGGCCAAGCCGAGCGACTTCCGCTTTGCTGTCAGAAGCCGACGTTTGTTAGCGCACTCGCTAGGTCACTCCGCAACCCGCGCCGGCTTGCCCGCCGCGGCCTCGGACCATTCGCCGACGACGCGGTCGAGATCGCAGAGATTCTGGTGCATCTGCTCGAGCGAGAAGCCGAGCGCGAAGAAGCGCTCGGCGGTATCGGCGGGCTGGCCGCGGATCAGGCCGTCCTGGCGCACGGCCGCGACCGCCTCGGAGTAATGCTGGAGCGCAAGGTGCACGGGATGGATCGGCGGCGCGCCGGCGCCCTCGCGCAGGGCCACGGCAGCCGAGCGAAGAAAGCCGGCGATGACGGTCGAAACTTCGGCCAACGGCCCTGCGAGCCGCGTCTGCACCTCGGCCGGCAGCGGCACCACGGTGGCGCGGCCGATCATGACGACGTCATGGCGCAGCCGCAGGATGGTTCGTAGCAGAGGTCCGGTGTCGGGTCCGCTCGACAGGCGTGCCGCGCGCTCGCGCTCGGCTTCGGCGCCGATGGCGTTGAGGCCCACCATCGCGGTCCCGATGCCGTCCTGGATCCGATGCAGCGCCTCGTTGTCGCGACCGCGGGTCAGGCCTGCAAGCAGTTCGGTGAAGGCGTCGGCGATCAGCTCGAGCAGCAGCGCCGCGTTGGCGCGGATCTGTCGCACCGCGCGCGAGGGAAGCACGAGGAACGAAACCAGCAGCCCCGTGATCGCGCCGACCGCGACCTCGCTGACGCGGTCGATCGCCGAGGTCATCGGATCGGAGTGGTGCATGGTAGGAACCAGCAGCACGATCACCGCCGTCACCGTAGCGGCGCTCAGGCTCGGATTGATCGCCGCGATGAAGGCAAGCGGGGCGACCGACAGCACCAGGAGCCCGAGCAGTCCGGCTTCGCTGGAATAGGGCAGCGACACAGCAATGGCGCCGCCATAGATGGCGCCGCCTATCGTGCCGAGCATGTAGTCGCGCGTCGCCTTCAGCGAGCGGCCGACGCTCATCTGGGTGACGATCAGCGAGGTCAGGACTGCCCAGAGCGGCAGCAACAAATGCAGCGCGGTCGCGACCACGTAGGCGACGGTCGCCGCCACCGTGACCCGGACCGCCAGCCCCAGTTGCGTCCTTCGCGACCGGATCTGGTCGAACACCTGTTTTGCGAGTGTCATCGTCAAAAATCCCGGTCCAAATCCTCGTAACCGGCCAAAAGCATAGCTGATCCCCGCGGCCGCAAGGCCGCTTGAAAGGCAAAATCAGCCCGCCTAACTTGCCGGCCAAAACGAGGAAACACGATGGCCCAGGAAACCGCAACGCTCGCCGCTTATGTCGCCAACCTGAAATACCCTGATATTCCGGCGGAAGTGCTGGATCGCGCAAAAGTGCTGACGCTGGATTTCCTCGGCAGCGCAATCCGCGCGCGCAGCGAAGCGGAATCGACCCCGTCGCTCCTGAAGATGCTGGAGGCGCTCGCGCTCGACACCAAGGGCGAGTCCACCGTGTTCGGCGATGCCAAGACCTGGACGCCCGCGGTCGCAGCGCTGCTCAACGGTGCACTCGGCCATTCCCTCGACTTCGACGATACCCATGCGGATTCCTCGCTGCATCCGAGTGCGCCGGTGGTGCCGGCGGCGTTCGCCGTCGGCGAGATGGTCGGCGCGTCGGGGCGCGACGTGCTGACCGCAATCGTCGCGGGCTATGAAGTCTGCTGCCGGCTCGGCAACGCGCTCGACCCGACCTCGCATTATGCGCGCGGTTTTCACCCGACCGCGACGGCGGGCACCTACGGCGCGGCCGCGGCGGCAGCAAAGCTGTTCGGTCTCTCCGAGAAGCAGATCATCGCCGCCTTCGGCGTCGCCGGCAGCCAGGCCGCGGGCTCGCTGCAGTTTTTGGTCAACGGCGCCTGGAACAAGCGCTACCAGGTCGGCGCCGCCGCGATGAACGGCGTGATCGCCGCGACGCTGGCGCGCAACGATTTCGTCGGCGCAACGGAATCGGTCGAAGGCAAGCACGGCCTGCTCGCCGGCTACACCGACGACGCGCATCCCGACAAGGCGGTCGCCGAGCTCGGCAAGACCTATGAGACGATGAAGATCGGCGTAAAACCGTATCCGAGCTGCCGCTACACCCATGCCGCCATCGACGCGCTGATCGCGATGCGGCGCGAGCACAATCTGACGCCCGACCAGGTCAAGCGCGTCGAGATCGGGCTGCACCGCAACGGCATCACGCTGACGGGCGACGCCGCAACCAAGCGGCATCCGACGTCAATCGTCGGCGGCCAGTTCTCGATGTTCTTCACCGGCGCGCTCGCGCTCGATCAGGGCAGCTTCGGCTGGGACGACTACAACCGCCTCGGCGATGCCGCCATCGACAAGCTCGCGGACAAGTTCGACGTGGTGCAGGATGACCGGCTCGAGATCGGCCGCACCCACCCCTTCGGCGCGCGCGTCAGCATCACCACCGACGACGGCGTGCATGAACGGCTCTATGCCGATCCGTCGGGCGAGCCGACCTCCTTCCCCGACGCGCAGGCGATGCAGCAGAAATTCCTGACGCTGGCGCGCCCCGTGCTGAACGCACGGGCGGAGAAATTTGCGGACGCGATCCTGTCGCTGGAGCGCTTCGACCGCGTGGCGAAAGCGACGGAGCTGGGAAGGCAATAGCTCTTTCTTCTCCCTCTTCCCGTTCTTACGGGGAGAGGTGAAGTCAATTCACCCCCGCCACTTTCCCCTTCTCGCGCGTCGCCGCGACCACGTCGCGAACCAAATCGAACACACCATCCGCATCCGGCGGCCAGTTCGGCGAGCGACCTAACCGCACGATCACCAGCCGCTCCGACGGGATCACGATCGTGTACTGGCCGATCGTGCCCTTGGCGAAGAAGGCATCGCGCGGCCAGCCGTGCTCGATGCGGTAGGTCGCGCCAAAACTGTCGCCCTGATTGGTCCAGAAGCCGGCGCCGATGCCGACCCACGCGTTCGGCGTGGCCGACGCGGAGTAGCTCACCCAACCCTCGGGCAGGATACGCCTGCCGCCGGCGACGCCGTCGTTGAGATAGAGCTGGCCGAAGCGCGCCCAGTCGCGCGCGGATGCCAGCATTTCGCTCGAACCCTCCGCCGTGCCGGCGCCGTCGAGCTGAAGCGTGACATGGCGCATGCCGAGCGGCGCGAACAATTCGCGGCGCGCGAAGGCAAGCACATCGGCCGGATTGCCGCCGACCGCGTTGCGGATCAGTTGCGAGAGGATCAGCGTGTTGCCGTCGTGATAGTTCCAGGCCGCGCCCGGCGCTGATGCCAGCGGCATGCTCTCGGCATAGGCGGCCATGTCGGCTTCCATGAACTTCATGCGATTGACGGGCTCGAACGCGGAGCCGAGCGAAGCCTGGAGCGAGCTGCCAAGCGCAAGGCCGGCGGTGTGGCGCAAGAGCTGGTCGACGGTAATGGCGTGGCGCGGATCTTCCGGATTCTTCCACGCGGCAACCGGTGCAGGCCCGTCGAGCTTCAGCATGCCCTGCCGCACCAGGATTCCGGTCAGGGCCGAGGTCACCGATTTCGTCATGGAGAAGCCGAGCAGAGGCGTCTCCGGTCCAACGCCGTCCGCATAGCGCTCGGCGATGATGCGGCCGTTCTTCATGACGACCACCGCACGTGTCCGGCGATATGGCGGCTGCGCGGGCTCGGTGAAGGCGCGGTCGATCGCGACGGCTAGCCCCTCGCTTTGCGGCGGCACGATCGAAGGTCCGGCGATCTCGGGCAGCAGTGCGGGCTGCTTGTCATCGGGCGGCAACTCGACGTCGACGATCCCAGCGCCGTGCTCGAGCGTGCAGCCGAGGCCCTCGCGATAGACGGCATGGCTGCGGCCGATGCCGAACAGCGTCACCGTGACATCCTTGCGCACGCGGTCGACCTGGTAGTTCATCGCCCAGGTGATCAGGCCGGTGCCGGGCATCGCATCGGTGGTTTCAGTGAACGTGCGCCGGGGATCGAAGCCGGAGACGAACGTCTCGGCGCAGAGGATATCGGCGACGAAGCCGGTGGCGACCTTCGGCACGTCGCGAGCGCGGGCTGCGCCGAGCGCGAGGCCGGCACAGGCGATGGTGGTGATGAGGAGGATGATCTTGCGGCGGCGGGTCAACGGCGGTTCTCCGGCTTGTGCAGTTATGGCGGGAGAAAGCCGGAGCGCACGGACGATGGCTCGCCGGATTTGGAAGTTGGCCTTGCTGAATGTGGGCGGGAGTTGGCCGATTCCGGAATAATCAAACAAATCCAACGGTTTAAGCTTTTAAGGTGCCCACCGCCCTGGCGGCGGTCCGCTCCCTCTTCCCGCTGGCGGGGAGAGGGTTGGGGTGAGGGGCCTCTATCCGCGCGTGAGACCACCGAGAGACCTGTACCCCCTCACCCGAATTCGATCTGCGATCGAATTCGACCTCTCCCCGCAAGCGGGGAGAGGTGAAGAAGCAATCACGCCGCGTTCACCTTCAGCCGCCGGTATTCCGTCGGCGTCACACCCGTGACCGCCTTGAAGGCGCGGTTGAAGGGACCGAGCGATTGGAAGCCGGCGTCCATGGCGATGGTGATGACGGGCACCTCGGCCTGGGCGGGATCGGCGAGCGCGGCCTTGGCCTCTTCGATCCGGTGGTTGTTCAGGAACACATTGAAGTTGCGATAGCCGAGCCGCTGGTTGATCAAGCGGCGCAGCCGGTATTCGGGGATCTTGAGCCGGCCCGCCAGGGCACCGATGGTGATGTTCTCCTGGCGGTAGATGCGTTCGTCCGACATCAGCCGCATCAAGGCATCGATCAGCTTCTGGTCGGCAGCCTCCTCGGCCGCGACGGGTTGGCTCGGCACGATCGTCGGCGCGGGCTCGGCAGGCGCCGGAAACAGGTCAGCACCATCGACGCGCATCATCGCGCAAGCGATCGCGGCGACGACCAAGGCGAGCACGCCGGCGTTGATCGTGTTGGCAATGTCGCCCGCGCCGCTCCCACCAACGAAGACCTGGAGCAACGCGTTCAGCCCGCCATAGAGTGCGGCGGCCACGACGATGAAGACGCGGAGGCGGCGTCGCCGCTCGACGAGGTCCGCCGACCACGACGTGATGGTTTGCATCACCGCCAGCGCGATGAAGCCGAGCGAGATCAGATTGGTCGCGACGACGGCGAGCCGCAGGTTTCCGCTTGGCGCGATCCAGAGGCAACTGACGAAGCTGAAGACCGCAACGAGCGCCCAGACCGCGCCATGCCACCAGTGCAAGCGAAAATCGTCATCGAACAGCGCGCGCGTGAAAAGCCAGAACACCGCGACATTGCCGGTCGACAGCGCGATCAGCGGCGCGTGCCAGGCAGACACCAGCGCCGGCGCGCCGATTGAATAGCTCGCCGCGTGCGCCGCCGAGCCGAGCGCGAAGGCAATCGCAAGCCGCCCCGCCAGCACGCTCCTGAAGCCGGAGAACAGCGACGCCGTCAGCACCAGCAGCACCGCCACGGCGCCGGCGCGAAAGGCGAGTTCGAGATTGGTCAGCAACATCCGGTCGACCCGATTGCGCAGCCGCGCCCATGCCCCGAACTTAAGTTAGATCAAAGACCGATTCAATTTTGCCGGACCCACAAGGCGCGCGAGGTGATCCAGGCGTCGGCAGGCTTGCCGAACAGATCGATCTCGCGATCCTTTCGCGCCCCGAGGCTGCGGGCCACAGCCTGCGACGGCGCATTCACGCTTTCGATACAGTGCATGATCTCGTCGACCTCAAAGCTGTCGAACACCCAATCGATCGATGCACGGGCCGCCTCCAAGGCATAGCCTTTTCCGCGGAATTCCTTGGCAATGCCCCAGCCGACCTCGAAACCGGGCCAGCCCGGCGGGCACCACGGACCGACCCGGCCGATATAGGCGCCGCTCGACTTTTCCTCGACCACGAACATGCCGAAGCCGTGGAGAGCCCAGTGTCCCGAGATAACGGCCGCGTTGCGCCAGCCGGCGATCTCGGTCGCGACCGGCTTGCCGTCCGCTGCGATGAAGCGGGCCGTACCCGGATCGGTCAACATCTTGGCATTCGGCGCAATATCACTTGCGCACCATGGCCGCAGGATCAGACGCTCCGTCTCGATTCTTGGGCCCGTGACCTCGAGCAGCCTGGCGCCAGGCTTGAGCGGCGGAATCATCTGTCTCCTCCCGTTCCCAACGTTGTTCTGCTACAATCATATCAGCAAGAAACAGGAGTCCACCATGAGCTGGATGCCCGACAACGACCCCGTGCTTGGCGATCCCAAGACATGCGATGCGCTCGACCTCGTCATCGTGCCGCGTACTCGCGATCTCGGCGACGGATTCGAGGTGCGGCGCGCGCTGCCGCATGGCAAGCGGCAGATGGTCGGGCCCTTCATCTTCTTCGACCATTTCGGCCCGGTGCAGTTCGTCTCCGGCAAGGGCATGGACGTGCGGCCGCATCCGCATATCGGGCTCGCCACCGTCACCTATCTGTTCGACGGCGCAATCATGCACCGCGACAGCGAGGGCAACGTCCAGGAGATCCAGCCCGGCGCGATGAATTTGATGACCGCCGGGCGCGGCATCGCACACTCCGAGCGCACGCCGGATACGCAGCGCGCATCGGGCCAGAAGATGCTGGGCCTGCAGAGCTGGATCGCGTTGCCGGCGGGATCCGAGGAGATCGCGCCGTCGTTCCAGCACTACGCCGCCGGCGACCTGCCGATGATCTCGGAGCGCGATTTCACCGCGCGGGTGATCGCGGGCTCGTCCTTCGGCATCGCCTCGCCGGTGTCGATGGTCTCACCCTGGTTCTACACCGAGGTTACGGCGGTTGCGGGCGCGAGCGTGCCGCTCGACCCCGACCATGAGGAGCGCGCGATCTACCTCGTCGACGGCGAGGTCGAGATCGCCAACGAGCGCTATGAGGGGCCGCGGCTCCTGATCTTCCGCCCCGGCGACCGCATCACCGTGAAGGCGCTCAAGGCCACGCGGATGATGTTCCTGGGTGGTGATGCGCTGGAAGGGCCGCGCCACATCTGGTGGAATTTCGTCTCCTCCAGCAAGGAGCGGATCGAGCAGGCCAAGCAGGATTGGAAAACCGGCCGCTTTGCGGCGGTTCCGCAGGAACATGAGTTCATTCCGCTGCCGGAATAGGCTATCCCCGCTTCCGGCAGCGCTGTCCGGCGCGGCTGGATTTCCTGCCCGAAGGCCTTGTCTCCGAAAGCCCTGTCTCCGAAAGCCTTGCCGATGACCACCATGCTCTCCAGCGACCTGCCCCTCTCCAAGATCGGACGCGGCAAGGTGCGCGATATCTATGCCGTCGACGACGACCGCCTGCTGCTCGTCACCACCGACCGCATCAGCGCCTTCGACGTCGTCATGGGCGAGACCATCCCGATGAAGGGCGCCGTGCTGACGCAAGTGAGCGCGTTCTGGTTCAGACAGCTCGAAGGCGTGGTGCCGCATCACATGATCAGCGCCGATACCGACGAGATCATCGCCGCCGTGCCGGCCTTGAAGCCGCACCGCGCCGACATCCACGGCCGCGCCATGCTGTCCCGCCGCGCCACCGTCTTTCCGATCGAATGCGTGATCCGCGGCTATCTCTCCGGCTCGGCCTGGAAGGAATATGCTGCAAGCGGCACGCTCGCGGGTGAGAAGCTGAAGGCCGGCCTCGCCGAGAGCGAGAAGCTCGAGCCTGCGATCTTCAGCCCGGCGACCAAGGCCGAGACCGGCCACGACGAGAACATCACCATCGCGCGGATGCGCGAGGTCGTCGGCGACGAGGTCGCCTACACGCTCGAGAGCATGACGCGCGCGGTCTACACGCTCGGCGAGGAGCGAGCGCGTGAGCAGGGCATCATCATCGCCGACACCAAGTTCGAGTTCGGCCGCGACAAGGACGGGCGCATCATCCTGATCGACGAGGTGATGACACCGGATTCCTCGCGCTTCTGGGCCGTCGATGCCTACAAGCCCGGCCAGCCGCAGGCGAGCTTCGACAAGCAGCCCTTGCGCGACTATCTCGACATCGAGCGCCACGCCGGGCGCTGGAACGGCGACGCCCCGCCCCCGCCGCTGCCGGCAAGCGTGGTGGACGCGACCAGCAAACGGTATCTGGAAGCGTATCGGCGCGTGACGGGGACGGAGCTGAAGATTTAATCAGTCGTTGCCCCTCCCACCGACATGCGCGTGGTCGCGGAGGACGCGACCTTCGGCATATTCCGCCGCCGATTCGGCGGGCCGCTGATCGATCTCGGCACCCTCCGCCTGCCGCGTATGATTGGCCATTCACATGCCATGGATCTCATCCTCACCGGGGGCGTCCGGTCGGCGGCGCCGAGGCCTCCGGCCAGGACAATTGACGCGAACGATTTTGCCAGAAATTGTCGGACATTTCACAATCAGAAGAATCCTGTTGCGCTAGCCTCCGACTCGTCTACGTCTCGGACGGGAACTTTCAGGGGCGCACAAAGGCGTGACAGATCCAGCAATTACCTACAGTCCGGTCCCGCGCTCCAGCCCAACCCTCAAACGTGCGCTGAATGATATCCTGGGCGGCAGCGCCGCGAGCGTCCTGACCGTCACCTTCGGGCTCTCCTACGCGCTGCTGATCTTTGCAGGCCCGCTGTCGGCCTATTTGTCCTACGGGATTGCCGCGACCTTCATCAGCTCCGCCATGCTTGCGGCCGTCGTCGCATTCGGAAGCTCACTGCCCTTCGCGGTCGCCGCGCCTGACAGCTCAACCGCGGCCGTGACGGGAATCCTCGCCGCCTCGCTGGTCGAGCGCATCGAGGCGGCGAATTTGCCGACGTCATTGCTCTCGTCCGTCCTGATCACGCTCGGCCTGTCGACCATTCTGACCGGCGTCACCCTGTGCGGACTGGGACTGACGCGGATGGGCCGCGCGATCCGCTACGTGCCTTATCCCGTGGTCGGCGGCTTCCTCGGCGCCACCGGGCTTCTGATCGTCATGGGCGCGATCCGGGTGATAACTGACCATCCCGTGCAATTTTCCACGCTGCTGCGCTTCACCAGCGGGATCACGCTGTCGGAGCTGGGCGCGGCCTGCGGGATGGCGCTGGTGCTGTACCTGACCTGGCATCGCTCGCGCAGCCCTTTCGGGCTGCCGATCATCCTGGTCGGCGGCATGCTCACGGCGCACATGGCGTTCTGGATCGCCGGCATCTCGCCGGACGAAGCACGGAGCCTGGGCTGGACTTTCCAACCGCCACCGCCGGCGTCGTTCATGTTGCCCTGGCACACCGACGGTTTCGTCCACTATCCCTGGCACGCCGTGCCGGACCTGCTCGGCAACCTCGTCGCCGTCATCTTCGTCACGGCGTCGAGCACGCTGTTCAACACCACGGGGATCGAGGTCGCCGTGCATCGTGAGGCCAACCTGGAGCGCGAGCTGAACGTCACGGGCGCGGCCAACATCCTGACCGGCGCGCTCGGCGGCTATGCCGGCTGCATTTCGGTGAGCCGTTCGATCCTCAATTTCAGCAGCGGCGGGCGCGGACGCCTCTCCGGCCTCACCGTCGCGGCGATGTCGCTCCTGATGCTCGCCGTCGCGCCGGAGCTGCTCGGCTTCATGCCGAAATTCGTGCTCGGCGGCCTCCTGCTCTACCTCGGCGCCGACCAACTGCACAAATGGATCATCGAGTCGCGCAAACGGCTCTCCAAGCTCGAATATCTGTCGCTGATCGCCATCATCGCGATCATCGTGACCTGGGGTTTCGTGCCGGGCATCCTGATCGGCGTGATCATCGGCTGCGCGACCTTCGCGTTCAGCGCGGCGCGGGTTGAATCGATCAAGTACAGTTTCGACGGCTCCGAATATCGCTCCTCGCTCGACCGCTCGCGCGACGACCAGGAGGTGCTGCTGGCCCATGGCGGCAAGATCCAGGGCCTGAACCTGCAGAGCTATCTGTTCTTCGGCTCCGCCAACCGGCTCTATCAGCACGTCAAGCGCCTGCTGCAGGAGCGCCCGGAGTGCCGCTATCTGCTGTTCGACTTCAAGCTCGTGACCGGCGTCGATTCCTCAGCCGCCTACAGCTTTGCTCAGATCAAGCGCAGCGCGGCGGATCTCGGCGTCGAGCTGATCCTGGTACATCTGTCGGCCGCCGCCGAGAAGGTGCTGCGGTCCAGCGACTTCATCGGCGAAGGCGTCGCCCTCATTCCCGAGCTCGATCATGCGCTGGAGTGGTGCGAGAACGAGATCATCTCGCAGCATCAGGGCTTGGCGCAGGAAGAAGCCAGCTTGAAGGACTGGTTCACGGGGATTCTCGACAGCGAGGACGACGCCGACGAGCTGATCCGCCGCTGCCAGCGCCTCGAGGTCGAGGCCGGCGAGGTCATCGTGCAGGCCGGCGATGCCGCCGATTCCATGCACTTCATCCTCGACGGCCGCGTCGGCATCATGGTCCCGGCCGACGACGACCGCACCACGCGCGTGCGCAGCCTCGGCCGCTACACCACGATCGGCGAAATGGGCCTCGTGGCGCACACGCCGCGCAGCGCGACCATTCAGGCGGAAGTCGCAAGCGTGCTCTACGTGCTGAACACGCACCAGTTCGACGCGATCAAGGACGAAGACCCCGAGCTCAGCCACAAGCTGCTGACCTATTTCGTGTCGGTCATGGCCGAGCGGCTGAGCTTTGCCAATCGGACGATCGCGGTGCTGCGGCGGTGAAATGCGCAGCGAGTGCGATTGCATATACCGGAGGTCGTCAGGCCGGGCTTATCCCGGGCATCCACGTTCTTCTGTGTCGTGGGGTAAGCGTGGATGGCCGGGACAAGCCCGGCCATGACGGTGTGGAGGCATCAGCGCACCAAACGCTTCGCGCTACTCGCGGCTGGGTAATCCGCGGCTACGGCGGCGCTACGGTTACACCCCCGCCATCATCACGTATTTGATCTCGACATATTCTTCCATGCCGTGATGCGAGCCCTCGCGTCCCAGGCCACTCTCCTTGACGCCGCCGAACGGCGCGACTTCCGTCGTGATCAGGCCGGTGTTGACGCCGACCATGCCCGACTCCAGCGCCTCGGCGACGCGCCAGACGCGGCCGAGATCGCGAGAGTAAAAGTAGGAGGCGAGACCAAACGGCGAGGCGTTGCACATCGCGATGACGTCGGCTTCGTCCTTGAAGCGGATCACTGGCGCGAGCGGGCCAAAGGTTTCCTCCTGCGACACCAGTGAGTCCGGCTTGACGTCGGACAGCACGGTCGGCTCGAAGAAGGAGCGCCCGAGCGCACTGCGCTTGCCGCCGGTGACGACCTTGGCACCGCGCTTCACTGCATCGGCGATGTGGCGCTCGATCTTGTCGACCGCTTTCATGTTGATCAGCGGTCCCTGCGTGACGCCGCTCTCGGTGCCATCGCCGATCTTCATCGCCGCAACCTTCTTCGACAGCTTCTGCACGAACTCGTCGTAGATCTTGTCCTGCGCGTAAAGGCGGTTGGCGCAGACGCAGGTCTGGCCCATGTTGCGGTACTTCGAGACGATCGCGCCTTCGACCGCCGCATCGATATCGGCGTCGTCGAACACCACGAACGGCGCGTTGCCGCCGAGTTCCAGGCCGAGCCTCTTCACGCCGACGGAGGCCTGCTGATAGAGAATCTTCCCGACGGCGGTCGAGCCGGTGAAGCCGACGAAGCGCACCGCCGGATGCTCGCACAGCACCTTGCCGATCGGCGGCGCATCGCCGGTGATGATGTTGAACACGCCCTTGGGCACGCCGGCCTTCTCGGCGAGCGCGGCAAGCGCCAGCGCCGACAGCGGCGTTTCGTTCGCGGGCTTCAGCACCACGGTGCAGCCGGCGGCCAACGCCGGCGACACCTTGCGCGTAATCATCGAGTTCGGAAAATTCCATGGCGTGATCGCGCCGCAGACGCCGATCGGCTGCTTGATCGCGAGCAGCCGCGCGTCGGGACGCTGCGTCGGGATGGTTTCGCCATAGACGCGACGCGCCTCTTCCGCGAAGAACTCGACATAGGCACCGCCGATATCGACCTCGCCTAGGGCTTCGCTGAGCGGCTTGCCCTGCTCGGAGGTGAGGATCAGCGCGAGATCCTCGCGGTTGGCGACGATCAGCTCAAACCATTTGCGAAGAATGTTGGAGCGCTGCTTGGCGGTGAGTTTCGCCCAGGCCGGGAAGGCGCGCTCGGCGGCTTCGACCGCCTTGGTCGTATCATCCGCCGAAAGCTGCGGGACTTTTGCCAGCTCCACGCCTGTCGCGGGATTGTTCACGGGAAACACCGGCGAACCGACCCAGGCGCCGTCGATGAAGCAGGCCTCCTTCAGGAGCGAGGGGTCCTTCAACCGGTCGCGCAGGGTGGAGGTGGCTTGCGAGGCGCGTGCGGCGGCGGTCGGGGTCATGGCGTTGCTCCTTGGGACGATCAGATCGGCCCGGAATATAGGGACAGGCGACGCACAATGCACCGCCCCGCAACGCACATCTGCTTGGAATTAAGCTGGGAGCGGCGTGACTTATTGTTTGAGCATGATCTTTTCGGAAAACCGCTGCACACTTTTCCGGATCATGCTCTAGGCCGCGCCGCTCATATAGGTCTCGCGCCGGCCGATCATGCGCTCGGCTGCGGCCTTGGCGTCGGCCTTGGACGAGGTCGCGCAGGTCCGGTATTCGAGATCGGGAACGTCGGAGGTGTCGCGACGGCCGAACCAGGATTTTGAGCCGACCGGCAGCAGCGCCAGCGCCTGCGCCACATTGTCGACCGCGCCGAAGGAGTAGAGTGCACCGGAGCCGGCGATCCGGACCTCGTAAATGCCGGGCGCGATCGGCGCCTCCAGATTCTCGCCCCGTCCGGGACGGGGATAGCGCTTCCATTCGCTCCAGGTCGAAATCATCTCAAGTCCCCTCGCGGCGTATTGCCGCCAAAATTTGCTTCAAGTCTTGACGTCGGGCCGCATCGGTCCGGCGGTAAGCCGAACGTCGCAGCGCACAAAATGTTTCAAGTGCTTCGAAAACTCTCGAAACATATCGTCTTGCCGCCTGAGGGGTCACGGCCCAAGTGCGGCCATCCACCGCAGATTGTATCGACGTGTTGCAGTTCGGTTGCCTTGTCGTCCTGCGCAGGGCGTCTGTCGTCAAGTCACGACATCGCGACCGTACGTTAAGGTTGACGCGCTTGCCGCGCGCGATCTGTAGGAGGACAATCCATCGCTTCCAACAATAATCAAACCGGAGGAAACGCGTATGCAAAGCCAAGCAGAGATCGACCAGGTTCTGCGCCAGAAGAGCGACGCCAAGGAGATTCCCGGTGTCGTCGCCATCGCCGCGAGCGGCAACGACGTGCTCTATCAAGGCGCGTTCGGCAAGCGCGATTTGTCCAAGCAAGATGCGATGACGCTCGACAGCGTGTTCTGGATCGCCTCGATGACGAAGGCGGTGACGGTCGCCGGCGCGATGCAACTGGTCGAGCAGGGCAAGCTCTCGCTGGACGCGCCGATCGGATCTCTGCTGCCCGATCTCGCCCAGCCGCAGGTGCTCGAAGGTTTTGATGAGAAGGGCGAGCCGAAGCTGCGGCCGGCGAAGGGCGCGATCACGCTGCGCCAGCTCATGACCCACACCGCCGGCTTTGCCTACAACGTGTGGAACGGCGATCTCGCGGTCTATCTGGAGAAGACCGGAATCCCGAACATCTTCTCCTGCCAGAACGTCGCGCTGAAGACGCCGATCATGTCCGATCCCGGCACGCGCTGGGAATACGGCATCAACATCGACTTCGTCGGCAAGGCGGTGGAAGCCGTGAGCGGCAAGCGTCTCGATGTTTACTTGCGCGACCACATGTTCACGCCGCTCGGCATGAACGATACCGGCTTCAAGATCACCGACAACATGCGCCAGCGGCTGGTCGCCACGCATGCACGCGGCGAGGATGGATCGCTGGCGCCGATGCCGTTCGAAATCGAGCAGAATCCGGAATTCCACATGGGCGGCGGCGGCCTTTACGGCACTTGCGGCGACTACATCAAGTTCACTCAGATGATCCTCAACAGGGGCCGCGGCAACGGCAACCAGGTGCTCAAGCCCGAGACGGTCGCGCTGATGGGCCAGAACCACATCGACGATCTCACTATTGGCAAGATGCCGACGGTGGCGCCCATGTACACCAACGATGTCGATCTCTTCCCCGACATCGTGAAGAAGTGGGGGCTCTCCTTCCTGATCAACACGGCCAAGACGGCCGAGGGGCGCAGCGCCGGCAGCCTCGCCTGGGCAGGTCTTGCCAACACCTATTTCTGGATCGACCCGGCGCGCGACGTTTCCGGCGTGATCCTGATGCAGGTGTTGCCGTTCGTCGACGCCAAGTGCGTGGAGGCTTTCACAGGCTTCGAGCGCGGCGTCTATGCCGGGCTGGATGCGGGAAGCGGGCAGCGGGCGGCGTGAGAAGAGCGCAGAACTCTCACAACGCGTCATGGCCGGGCTTGTCCCGGCCGTCCACGTACAGCCGGGCGTGAGGAGAGACGTGGATGCCCGGGGTCAAGCCCGGGCATGACGATTGAGTGTTTGGCGCGAGCGCGCATCCACATCGTCATTGTGAGCGGAGCGAAGCAATCCAGAATCTTTCCGCGGTGACAGTCTCGCAATGACGGAGAACGAGGCGAGCCCGCGTTAAACCGTCAGCCCGCGCTGCTCGGCGAGCTCTTTCAGCGACACCTGCGGACGCGCGCCGATGTGCTGGATCACTTCGGCGGCGGCGAGCGCACCGAGCTCACCGCACTGCTTGTAGGGCAGATTACGCGCGAGGCCGAACAGGAAGCCGGCGGCGAAGAGATCGCCGGCGCCGGTGGTGTCGACGACTTGCGCGACCGCGGACGCGGGCGCGGCAACGGCGTCGTCCGGCGACACCACCACGCAGCCCTTCTCGCTGCGGGTGACGACACCGAGCTTGACGTCGTTGCGCAGCTGCTTGAGCGCGGTGTCGAAGTCCGAGCTCATATAGAGCGAGTGCAGCTCGGACTCGTTGGCGAAGACGATGTCGACGGTGCCGTTGCGCATCAAGGCCAGGAACTCGTCGCGGTAGCGGTCGACGCAGAACGAATCCGACAGCGTCAGCGCCACCTTGCGCTTGGCATCATGCGCGATCTTGGCCGCCTTGACGAAGGCGTCCTTGGCGTTCTTGGGATCCCAGAGATAACCCTCGAGATAGACGATGCCGGCGCTGGCGATCTCGGCGGGATCGATGTCGGCGGGCGACAGGTCCTGTGCGGCGCCGAGATAGGTGTTCATGGTGCGCTCGCCGTCGCCCGTCACCAGGATGTAGGAGCAGCCGGTGGCGGGACCGTCCTTCGCGGCGGGCGTGTTGAAGGCAACGCCGGCGGCACGGATGTCGTGCATATAGAGATTGCCGATCTGGTCGTCCTTGACCTTGCCGACATAAGCCGCGCGCGCCCCCAAGCTGCCGATGCCGACGATGGTGTTGGCGGCCGAACCGCCCGAGACCTCGGTCGCCGGCCCCATATCCTTGTAGATGGCCGCCGCGCGCGCCTCATCGATCAGGGACATGCTGCCCTTGGTCATGCCGTGCCTGGCGAGAAAAGCCTCATCGGTTCTGACCAGCACGTCGAACAGCGCGTTGCCGATGCCCAAGACGTCATATTTCGCGTCAGCCATTCACTTTGATCCTGTTGCCCGATTGCGATCTTGCGGGAAATCCGCTTCCTGTTCGGCTCGAAATCCGGCTCGCGGCCTATCACGTTCGGCCCGGCGCGAGCAAGCAACGGTATTATAACGAGCAATGATCCGCTCCTTCCTGACCGTCTCGACGGGAACACTGGCCTCGCGGCTGCTGGGCTTTGCGCGCGATTCCCTGATCGCGGCGCTGCTCGGCACCGGCGCCGTGGCGGACGCGTTCCTGGCGGCCTTCCAGCTCGTCAACGTGGTCCGGCGCCTGCTCAGCGAGGGCGCGCTCAATGCGGCCCTGATTCCGGCCTGGCTCGGCGTGCGAGCCCGCGACGGCGAGGCGGCCGCGGCCGCCTTCGCGGGGCGCGTGCTCGGCACGGTCAGCGTGGCCCTGATTGCAGTATCGCTTCTCATCGCGCTCGTGATGCCGCTGATCATCACGATCATCGCGCCCGGCTTTCTCGGCAGCGAGACGCGCGACCTCGCCGTCGAGAATGCACGGTTGATGCTGCCTTATCTCGCCTTTGCAGGTCCCGTCACGGTGCTGATGGGACTGCTCAACGCGCAAGGCCGTTTTGCACTGACGGCGTTTTCGCCGCTGCTGTTCAACATCGCCTTGATCGCCGCGATCGCGGCGCTCCTTCTCTGGCAGGCCGACGCCGGCCTCGCCGGCTGGGCGCTGGCGGCGACCGTCGGCATCGCCGGCCTGCTGCAATTGCTGATGCTGCTGTCGCAGCGAAGCGCGAGTCTCGCGACACCCTTGCGCGTGAGCTTCGACAAGGAGATGCGCGGCTTCTTTGCGAAAGCGATCCCCGGCATGCTCGCAAGCTCGGGGCCGCAATGGCTGATGGTGGCCGGCGCCATCATCGCCTCGGCAACACCGTCCGCCGTTTCCTGGCTCTATTTCGCCAACCGCCTGGTCGAGCTGCCGCTCGGCATCGTCGGCGTCGCCATGGGCACCGTGCTGGTGCCGGAGCTGACGCGCGCGGTCGCCAGCGGCGACCGTCGCGCGGTGGCGCATGCGGAATCGCGCGCGCTCGAGCTCGCCGCCGGATTGGCACTGCCGGCGACGCTCGGCCTGATCGTGCTGGCCGAGCCGATCGTGCGGCTGCTGTTCGAGCACGGCGCCTTCGGCGCCGACGACAGCACGGCGACAGCGCATGCGCTGATGTGGCTGGCGCTGGGCCTGCCGGCGCATGTGCTGATCAAGGCGCTGTCCCCCGCCTTCTACGCCCGCAGCGACACGATGACGCCGCTCCTGGCAACGGCCAAGGGGTTTGTGGTCGCGGTCGCGCTGGCAGTCGTTCTCGGCCATTTCTTCGGCGCGACCGGAATTGCCGCGAGCATCGCGGCCGGCGCCTGGGGCAGCACGTTCTCGCTGCTCCGCAAGGGCACCACCGAATTCGGCTTTAACGCCGACGAAGCCGCCCAAAGGCGGCTGCCGCGGATCGTGCTCGCCGCGCTCGTCATGGGCGGCCTGCTCTGGTTGACTTCCGGTCTTGCGCACCCCGGCAGCCACGGCCTCGTCAAGTTCATCGCGCTGGGCTTGCAGATCGCGGCAGGGATCGTCGTCTACGGCCTGCTCCTGCAAATCCTCGGCGTCGCCTCCTGGCGCGAAGCGGTTCACGCCCTGAAGCGGCCGGTCACTTAGGGTGGCACATCGGGGGGCTCTTCACCTCTCCCATGGGGAGAGGTCGATTTGCGCAGCAAATCGGGTGAGGGGTCCGGTCCCTCGATAAAGCCTAGCCCCTTACCCGCGCCTTCGGCCATAGCCGAAGCTTTGCTTCGGCGTCGTTTTTAAGAACGGCCGCCGTATGGCGGCCTGTGCTCTCCCTATGGGAGAGGTGTAATTGCCCTTGACGGGGCAGCGCCGCTGTTGGAAACGACGGCCCACTACCTCAGGGAAGGCTTGCCAGGAAAACTAACCATGCCATTCGTTGAACGGGTCTTTTCGGGCGTCCAGCCGACGGGCAATCTGCATCTCGGCAATTATCTCGGCGCGATCGTCAATTTCGTGAAGATGCAGGAAACCCACAACTGCATCTATTGCGTCGTCGACATGCACGCGATCACGCAGGGCGTCGACGTCTGGGGCGGGCCGGCCGAGCTCGCGCGCAACACCCGCGAGGTGACCGCAGCGTTCATCGCGAGCGGCATCGATCCGAAGAAGCACATCGTGTTCAACCAGAGCCAGGTCTCGGGCCATGCCGAGCTGGCCTGGATCTTCAACTGCGTCGCGCGCCTTGGCTGGCTCAACCGCATGACGCAGTTCAAGGAGAAGGCCGGCAAGGATCGCGAGAACGTCTCCGTCGGGCTCTACGACTATCCCGTGCTGATGGCGGCCGACATCCTGCTGTACCGCGCCACCCACGTGCCGGTCGGCGAGGACCAGAAGCAGCATCTCGAGCTCTCGCGCGACATCGCGCAGAAGTTCAACAACGATTTCGGCGACTCCATTCGCAGCCACGGCGGCAATGACGGCCTGTTCTTCCCGCTGCCAGAACCCTTCATCACGGGACCGGCGACGCGCGTGATGAGCCTGCGCGATGGCACCAAGAAAATGTCGAAGTCCGATGCGTCGGACTATTCGCGCATCAACCTGACCGACGACGCCGACACCATCGCGCAGAAGGTGCGCAAGGCGAAGACCGATCCGGAACCGCTGCCGACCGAGGAGAAGGGTCTGGAAGCGCGCCCCGAGGCTGACAATCTCGTCGGCATCTTCGCAGCGCTCTCAGGCCGCACAAAGGCGGAGGTGCTGCGCGATTTCGGTGGCGGCCAGTTCTCCAGCTTCAAGAACGCGCTGGTGGATCTCTGCGTCACGAAGCTGGCGCCTATCGCCGGCGAGATGAAGCGCCTCGTCGCCGACCCCGGCCATATCGACGCGATCCTGAACGACGGCTCCGACCGGGCGCGCGTGATCGCCGACGAGACCATGAAGCTCTCGAAGGACATCGTCGGCTTCATCCGCCCACGTTGATTGCCACGCTCGCAAAATGCGGCCTGCGCCACGGCGCCGGCCGTTTCCCCTCTCCCAAAGAGTGAGGGAGTGTGGCAGCATGTCGGGCAGGGACACGCCGGGACATGTATGACCAGCACGCGACGATGCTTCGAGCCGGGTCACAAGCCAAAATGCCTCGTCATTGTTGACGACACCGCCGAATGGGATCGCGCGGTCTATTTCGCCAGCCGCTGGGCGATCCGCGCCGATGGCGGCGTGGTGATGCTGCGCATCATCGAGCCCGAGCAGCAGAACCAGGAATGGCTCGGCGTTGCCGAGATCATGCGTGCCGAGGCGCATGAGGCGGCGAACGCAGCGCTCGACCGCGCCGCCGGTCGCGCCAACGGCATCGCCGCGATCACGCCGGAGCGGGTGATCCGGGAAGGCAGCGCGATGGAACAGCTCCTCGAGGTGATCGACGAGGATCCGGACATCGCCATGCTGGTGCTGGCCGCAAGTCCCGGCGCGGAAGGCCCGGGACCGCTGGTTGCGCTGCTTGCCCATGAGGTGGGCACGTTCCCGATCCCGGTGACGATCATCTCGGGCGCGCTGAGCGACCAAAGCGTGGATTCGCTGTCGTAGCTTACCTTGCCCTGGAGGGGAGGGTGAAGCGGCTGCATAAGCCTATGAAATTTCTACCGAACCGCCGCGATGACCCTTGATCGTGCGTTCCCCGTCGCCATCTGCTAGTTGATAGCTCACGCGCCGGCCTTGAACCGGCGACGTCCGGAGAAAACCATGTTCATTCAGACCGAAGCCACCCCCAACCCTGCCACGCTGAAATTCATTCCCGGCCGCCTCGTGCTCGACGGCAGCCCGATGGAGTTTTCGACCCGCGAGGCCGCCGCCCGCTCGCCGCTCGCCGAAAAGCTGTTCGACGTGCCCGGCGTCACCGGTGTGTTCTACGGATCGGACTTCATCACCGTGACCAAAGCCGGCGGTGAATGGCAGCAGCTCAAGCCCGCGATCCTCGGCGCCATCATGGAGCACTATATGTCCGGCGCGCCGCTGCTCGCCGACGGTGTGGTGTCGAGCAATGTCGATCTCGACGACGAGGACGAATTCTTCGACGAGGCGGATGCCGAGACGGTCGACATGATCAAGGACCTGATCGAGACCCGCGTACGGCCCGCGGTCGCCAATGACGGCGGCGACATCACCTTTCGCGGCTTCAAGGACGGCATCGTCTATCTCAACATGAAGGGCGCCTGCTCGGGCTGCCCGTCATCGACCGCCACGCTCCAGCACGGTATCCAGAACCTGCTGAAGCACTTCGTGCCGGACGTGGTCGAAGTGCGGCCGATGTGAGTTGGGCGATCGAGGCACTGAATTCCGTCATGCCCGGGCTTGTCCCGGGCATCGACGTTTTTGGGCCGCAAAGTCGTGGATGGCCGGGTCGAGCCCGGCCACGACGGCCAGAATCTGGGCATCATCCGATTGCCAATGCTATGATTGCTTCATGCTGATCCTTGCCATCGATACCGCGCTCGAAGCCTGCGCAGCCGCCGCCCTTGATACCGATGCAGGCGAGCTCCTTGCGCAGGAGCAGCTTCCCATGAAGCGCGGCCACGCCGAAGCCTTGATGCCAATGATCGCGCGCGTCATGCAATCGGCCAATCTCTCCTTCACCGCGCTCGACCGCGTTGCCGTCACCGTCGGTCCCGGAAGTTTCACCGGCTTGCGCGTCGGCATTTCGGCTGCGCGCGGAATCGCGCTGGCGGCCAAGCGGCCTGCCGTCGGGCTGACAACGTTGTCGGCTTATGCTGCGGCCATTGTCGACCGGAATGGATCGGCGCCCGTGATCTCTGCGATCGATGCGCGGCATGATCACGTCTATTTCCAGATCGTCGCCGGCGACGGCAGCCAGCTGGTGCCGCCGAAAGTGGCCCCTATCGACGAAGCGATCGCGGCCTCACAATTCGGCGCGCCGCATCTGGTCGGCAATGCTGCAAAGATCCTCGCGGACCGCTGGCCGACGGTTATGCCGCAACCCGTTGCCGTCGACGCGCAAGGCGCGCCCGACATCGGCTGGGTCGCATGGCTCGGCGCCGCGGCCGATCCCGACGCCACGCCGGCGAGGCCGTTCTACCTGCGCGCGCCCGATGCCAAGCCGGCAGCGATGCCGCAGCTCGCAGTCCAAGCCGCAACCTGATGATGCCAACCTCATGATACGATGGTTGTCGGAATGGTGGCGCGGCGGCACTGCCGCCGTCGAGCCCGCTTTCGCGCGCGATGCGGCGCGGCTGGCGCAGCTTCACGGCGCATCCTTCGCGCACGGTTGGGGCGAAGGCGAGTTCGAGACCATGATCAGCGAGCGCAACACGCTGGTCCATCGCCTGCGCCTGGGCCGCAAGATCATCGGCTTTGCGGTGTCGCGGATCGGTGCGGATGAGGCGGAAATCCTCTCCATCGCGGTCGACAAGGGCCAGCGCGGCCACGGCCTCTCACGCACGCTGCTGATGACCCATCTCGGCCATCTCGCGGGGCGCGGCGTCCGTACTATATTTCTGGAAGTCGAGGAGAATAACCAGCCGGCGCGCCGGCTCTACGATCGCGCCGGATTCGTGGTGGTGGGACGCCGCGAACGCTACTATAAGCAGCCGAACGGGGAACATTTGAACGCACTTCTGATGCGGCGTGACTTGTCGTAACATTGGTGGCAAGAAGCGCCTGCCAGGCAGACACCCTATGACCGTACTGAAATCTTCCGCGACCAAGACGACCGGCATCGAAGCGCGATGTGCCGCAACCGGCATGCGCATGACCGAGCAGCGCCGCGTCATCGCCCGCGTGCTCGCCGAGGCGATGGATCATCCCGACGTCGAGGAACTCTACCGGCGCTGCGTCGCCGTGGACGACAAGATCTCGATCTCGACCGTCTATCGAACCGTAAAACTGTTCGAAGATGCCGGCATCATCGAGCGCCACGATTTCCGCGAGGGCCGCGCACGCTACGAACAGATGCGCGACAGCCATCACGACCACCTCATCAATCTGCGCGACGGCAAGGTGATCGAGTTCACCTCCGAAGAAATCGAGAAGCTGCAGGCGGAAATCGCGCGCAAGCTCGGCTACAAGCTGGTCGATCACCGCCTCGAGCTCTATTGCGTCCCGCTCGACGACGACAAGCCCACTTCTTGAGCATGATCTCCGCGCAAACGCGTTCCGCGTTTGTCGCGAGGGAAAACCGCACTACACTTTTCCGGATCATGCTGTGGTGCCGATAGACCTCATCATCTTCGATTGCGACGGTGTGCTGGTCGACAGTGAGGTGATCTCCTGTCGCGCGCACGCCGACGTGCTGACACGGCACGGCTATCCGATCACGTCGGAGCAGGTGTTCGAGCGCTTCCTCGGCCGCTCCACGCGGCAGGCCAATCTCGAGATCGAAACCGAGCTCGGCCGCAAGCTGCCCGAGGCCTATCATGGCGAACTGCAGGACGAGCTGTTCCGCTCATTCGAGGCCGACCTCGCTGCAATCCGCGGCATCCACGACGTGCTTGATGTCGTCACGCAAGCCGTCTGCGTTGCCTCGAGCGGCTCGCATCAGCGCATGCAGGTGAGCCTCGGAAGCACCGGACTTTATGAGCGGCTCGCGCCCAACATCTTCTCCGCCTCGCAAGTGAAGAACGGCAAGCCGGCGCCGGACCTATTCCTGTTTGCGGCTGCCGAAATGGGAGTACCACCGCACCGCTGCGTCGTGATCGAGGATAGCCTCGCCGGGATAGCCGGTGCCCGGGCCGCCGGCATGACCGTGTTCGGCTTCCACGGCGGCAGCCATTGCCCGCCGGGTCATGCCACCATTCTGCGCGCCGCCGGCGCCGCGATTACCTTTGACGATATGCGGCAATTGCCGGAACTGATCCGGCGGGTCGAGGCGGAAGCGCTGGCGGGCTAAATCGGCCCCTGACCATCATTCCGGGGCAATGCGCCAGGACCGCGCAAAGCGCGACCCCGAGCATCGAACCCGGAATCTCGCTCCAAAACCTCTGGATTCCGGGTTCTCGCTGACGTGCGCCTCGGAATGACGTGTTTTGGAGGCCCAATCGCTGGATTTTCACTCCACCAGCCTATATCTGGGGGCCAACCTCCACCTCAATCCGGGTTCCATGAAGCCGCCGCGCAAGCTGCACATCAAATCATATGGCTGCCAGATGAACGTCTACGATGCCCAGCGCATGGTGGACACGCTGGCTCCGGAAGGATTCGTGGAGACGGCGAGCGCCGAGGACGCCGACCTCGTCATCCTCAACACCTGCCATATCCGCGAGAAGGCTTCCGAAAAGGTCTATTCCGAGCTCGGCCGCCTGCGCGTCGCCAAGGACGAGGCCGCTCGCGAGGGCCGCACGATGCAAATCGCGGTCGCGGGCTGCGTGGCGCAGGCCGAAGGCGAGGAAATCGTGCGCCGTGCGCCGGTGGTCGACGTTGTGGTCGGCCCGCAGAGCTATCATCATCTGCCGGAGCTGTTGAAGCGCGCAGGCGACGAAGGCCGCGCGATCGAGACCGAATTTCCGGCCGAGGACAAGTTCGGCTTCCTCGCCCAGCCGAAACCCGATGCGATCCGCGCGCGCGGCATTTCCGCCTTCGTCACGGTGCAGGAAGGCTGCGACAAGTTCTGCACCTTCTGCGTCGTGCCGTACACGCGCGGCGCCGAAGTCTCGCGCCCCGTGGCGAAGATTCTCGACGACGTGAAGCGGCTCGCCGACAACGGCGTGCGCGAGCTCACGCTGATCGGGCAGAACGTCAACGCCTATCACGGCGAGGGACCCGACGGAAAAAGCTGGCCGCTCGGCAAACTGCTCGAGCGCCTCGCGCAGGTTCCGGGGATTGCGCGGCTGCGCTATTCGACCAGCCACCCCCGCGACGTCGATGACAGTTTGATTGCAGCCCATCGCGATCTCGATTCGCTGATGCCGTTCGTCCACCTGCCGGTGCAATCTGGCTCGGACCGCATTCTGGCGGCCATGAACCGCAAACATACCGCCGATGATTATCGGCGTGTCATCGACCGATTCCGTACCGCGCGCCAAGGCATTGCTTTTTCATCGGATTTTATCGTCGGTTTTCCCGGCGAAACGGAGCAAGATTTTCGCGCCACTCTCGCGCTTGTCGCACAAATCGGCTACGCTGCAGCTTATTCGTTCAAGTATTCCGCCCGGCCGGGAACGCCGGCCGCGGACATGCAGGAGACGGTGTCCCCGGCCGAAATGGACCAGCGATTGGAGCGGCTCCAGGAACTGATCGACAGCCAGCAATCGGCCTTCAACAAGGCCGCGATCGGCACAACCGTCGACGTGTTGTTCGAGCGCGCCGCGCGCAATGCTGGCCAGATCGTCGGCCGTACCGCCTATTTGCAGCCCGCGCATGTGATGGCTTCGGCCGACATCGTCGGACAGATCCTGCCGGTCCGGATCGGCAGCCTCGAGCGCTACAGCCTTTTGGGTGAACTCGTGACGCAGCATCCTGCGCACGCGCCCGCTTTATCGCCAATCGCCACTGGAGCCTGAACCCTTGCCAAAAAGCGCATCGGATTCGCCTTCTTTCGCTCCCAGCCGCAAATTTGACCGCGACATGCAAGTTCCGCCCGAGACCCAGGTCGTCATCGACTTCGACGACAATCGCGCCGCATCCGCGCTGGTCGGCCCCTACGGCCAGAACCTCGCACAGATCGAGCGGCGGCTCGGCGTCGTCGTCGACTCCAAGGGCAACCACATCACCATCGGCGGCACGCGCGACGGCTGCGATGCCGCGCGCCGCGTGCTCGAGACGCTCTATGCCCAGGCCGTGAAGGGACAGGATCTCGACCAGGGCGAGGTCGAAGGCGCGATCCGCGCCGTGATCGCGCAGGGCTCACTGTTCGAGTTCGACGCCAAGTCGGCCAAGGCGACCTTCGAGAGCATCAATTTGCGCAAGCGCCCGGTACGCGCACGCACCGCCGCGCAAGATTCCTACATCCGCGCGCTGAAGCGGCACGAGCTGGTGTTCGGGATCGGCCCCGCCGGCACCGGCAAGACCTGGCTCGCGGTGGCGCATGCTGCGCAACTGTTCGAGCGCAAGGAGGTCGACAAGATCATCCTGTCGCGTCCGGCGGTGGAAGCCGGCGAGCGGCTCGGCTTTTTGCCGGGCGATCTCCGCGAGAAGGTCGATCCCTATCTGCGTCCGATCTACGACGCGCTCTACGACCTCATGGACGCCCGCATCGTCGAACGCGCGCTGCAGACCGGCGAGATCGAGATCGCGCCGCTCGCCTTCATGCGGGGCCGCACGCTGACCAATGCCATCATCATCCTGGACGAGGCGCAGAACACCACGTCGATGCAGATGAAGATGTTCCTGACCCGTCTCGGCGAGAACAGCCGTATGATCGTGACCGGCGATCCCTCGCAGATCGACCTGCCGAACGGCCAGACCTCGGGCCTGCAGGAAGCGACCCGCCTGCTCGACGGTGTCGAGGGCATCGCACAAGTTCGTTTCACCGCCGAAGACGTGATCCGCCACGAGCTCGTGGCGCGGATCGTCGCCGCCTATGAAGGCTTGGCCCAGCGGCCGGCCGCGGGCAAGTCATAACGGGACACAGCCGGATCCGGGCCGCGAAGAAAAGCAGTCCGCTCCGAATAACACCATGTCGCACTCCAACCTGCCCACCACCGAGGTCCTCGTCGTCGCCGATTGCTGGCAGGGCGAGCCCGAAGCCGACGCCGTGATCCAGCGCGCGATCGCCGCCGCGGCCGAGTCGGTCGATGAGGATGTCGCGGAGGCGGAAGTGGCGGTCATGCTGACCGATGATGCCGGTATCTGCACGCTCAACAGCAACTGGCGCGGCATCGACAAGCCGACCAACGTGCTGTCGTTTCCGGCGCTGCAGCCCGAAGGCGAATGGAAACCGGGCGATGCACCGCGCATGCTCGGCGACATCGCCATCGCCTACGAGACCATGCGGCGCGAGGCTGACGAGGAACAGAAACCTTTCGAGCACCATTTGAGTCACCTCGCCGTGCACGGGTTTTTGCACCTGATTGGCTACGACCACGAAAACGACGACGACGCGGAGGAAATGGAAGCGCTCGAGCAGCAGATCCTGGCGCATCTCGGCATCCCCGACCCCTATGCAGAGCGCTGACAGATTGATTGAGATGGCGGATTCCGAACCGACCCACGACAATCCACGCAACACCCGCAACCTGCCGGCGGTGGTAACGCCCGGCGAGGTCCTGCGACCGACCGCGGAAGGCTGGCTGCTGCGCGCGATCCGGACGCTGTTCGGCTGGAAGGCGGGATCGGTGCGCGACGATCTCCAGGTGGTGCTCGACGCCACCACGCCCGACGACACCGGTTTCTCCGCTGTCGAGCGCACCATGCTGCGCAACATCCTCAGTTTGCACGAGCGCCGCATCGCCGATGTCATGGTGCATCGCGCCGACATCGTCGCGGTGAAGAACGACATCCCGCTCGGCGAGCTGATGGACCGTTTCGAGAACGCCGGGCATTCGCGCCTCGTGGTCTACAACGAGACGCTGGACGATCCCGTCGGCATCGTCCACATCCGCGACCTGCTCACCTTCATGACCGCGCGCGCACGCGTGTCGGAGGCGACCAAGGCCAAGCGCAAGAAGCCGCTGCCGGCCGGTCTCGACCTGCGCGCCGTCGACCTCGCGCTGCCGCTGCAGGACGCGCATATCATCCGCAAGCTGCTCTACGTGCCGCCGTCGATGCGGGCGATCGACCTGCTCGCGCAGATGCAGGCGACGCGCATCCATCTCGCGCTGGTGGTCGACGAATATGGCGGCAGTGATGGCCTCGTCTCGCTCGAGGACATCGTCGAGCAGATCGTCGGCGAGATCGACGACGAGCACGACAGCGACGAGCCGCCGTCGATCGTCCGTCTGCCCGACAACACCTTCATCGCCGATGCGCGCGCCAGCCTCGACGACGTCCGCTCGGTGATCGGTGCGGATTTCGTCACCGGCGAAGCGGGCGAAGAGGTGGAGACACTCGGCGGCTATCTCGTCAGCTTCGTCGGCCGCCTGCCGGTCCGCGGCGAGGTGATCTCGGGCCCCGGCAATTACGAGGTCGAGGTGCTCGATGCCGATCCGCGCCGCGTCAAGCGGCTGCGCATCTCGACGCGGAAGGAGCGTCCTGCGCCGCGCACCCAACGCGAGAGCCGCCGCCGCGAGGCGCCGCCGGACGCTGGCCAACCGCCGGCCGGCGACGCACCCACGCCGCCGCCGAGCGACGGGGCCGGCACCCCGTGAACCTCACTCAACGACTGCGGACGATCGCGCTCGCCATCATCCTGACCTGGGGTTGGAAGCGCGCCCTCATTGCGATGGCGGCCGGCGCCCTGTCGGTGCTGGCGCTGGCGCCGTTCAACGCCTGGCCGGTGCTGTTCGTCACCTTCCCGGTGCTGGTCTGGCTGATCGACGGTTCCGGCGGCGGGCGATTCGGTGGCGTCCCCGCGGCGGCGCTGACCGGCTACTGGTTCGGGCTCGGCTATTTCGTTCCCGGTCTCTACTGGATCGGTTACGCCTTTTTCGTCGAAGCTGACGTCTTTGCCTGGCTGACCCCCTTCGCCGTGCTGGGCCTGCCGGCCTATCTTGCGATCTTCACGGCGATCGGATTCGCGCTGGCGCGCCTGATCTGGACCAAGGATGCCACGCGGGTGCTCGCGCTCGCCGCAAGCCTCACGTTCAGCGAATGGCTGCGCGGGCACGTGCTGACCGGCTTTCCCTGGAACGCCTTCGGCTATGCGCTGTCGGAACCGCTGCCGCTGGCGCAGACGGCATCTCTGATCGGCCTGTGGGGCATGACGTTCCTCACCGTTGCGATCTTTGCGAGCCCCGCGGCGCTGATCGACCGCACGCCGGACAAACGCGTGGCGTGGCGTGCGCCGGCGGCGGCGGTCGCGCTGCTGATCGTCATGGGCATTTTCGGCACCATCCGCCTGTCGCTGCATCCGACCACGATGGTCGCCGGCGCCAAGCTGCGCCTGATGCAGCCGAACCTCCAGCAGGACGCAAAATTCAACTACGCCGCCAAGGCGGAGGTGATGAAGAAATACCTCTCGCTGTCGGACCGCTCCTCCGGACCGCAGTCGACCGGCGTGCGCGATGCCACCATCCTGATCTGGCCGGAATCCGCCTTTCCGTTCTTCCTGACCCGCGAAGCCGACGCGATGGCCGAGATCGCCGAACTCCTGCCCAAGGGGACGGTGCTGATCACCGGATCGGTTCGTGCTCCTGACCTGCCGCCGGGCAAGCCGATCACGCGCGCCTACAATTCGATCTATGTGATCGACCACGACGGCAGCGTGCTCGCGGTCTACGACAAACTCCATCTGGTGCCGTTCGGAGAATTTCTTCCCTTCCAGGGCCTGATGGAGAAGCTCGGTTTCGAGCAACTGACGCGCGTGCGCGGCGGTTTTATTCCGGGTACCGTGCGGCACGCGCTGCCGATCCCGGGCGCGCCGCGTGCGCTACCACTGATCTGCTATGAGGCGATCTTTCCCGGTGACGTCGCGGCACGCGACGAACGTCCGGGCTGGATCGTGAACCTCACCAATGACGGCTGGTTCGGCATCTCGACCGGCCCCTACCAGCATCTGGAGCAGGCGCGGATGCGCGCCATCGAGCTCGGACTGCCGCTGGTTCGCTCCGCAAATACCGGCGTGTCGGCGGTGATCGATCCGGTGGGGCGCACCATCGCCAGCCTCGGCCTCGGGATCGAAGGCATTTTGGATGCAAGTCTGCCTGCCGCGATCCCACCGACCATCTATGCGCGGGTGGGCGACATCCCCGCGGCCATGCTCGTCGCGCTGGCCGTGATTCTCGCAGTGCGGCGACGTGTTGCCAAACGGCACCCCTGATCGCGCGGTATTCGGCGCGGTTCCTGGAAACCTTTGACAACCGTAGTCCCACGGTTGACAGACCGCTGGCAGCCTCCGCATTCTGGTCGTGCTGCAGCAAGACAGCGGTGCATTGCTAAATTTCTCCGCAATGTTTCCCCAATCAGAGTGAAGTTTTGATGTCGCTGTCACCTGAGGCAATACTTCCATTGCGCCAACGGTGGTGTTTGGAGGGCTGAGGAAATGTCGAAAGCGCCCAACCCTGTTGACAAATATGTCGGCAGTCGCGTGCGTATGCGCCGCATCATGTTGGGCATGAGTCAGGAAAAGCTCGGTGAAGCTTTGGGCCTGACGTTCCAGCAGATTCAGAAATACGAGAAGGGCACCAACAGAGTCGGCGCGAGCCGCATCCAGCAGATCGCCGAGATTCTCCAGGTGCCGGTATCGTTCCTGTTCGAGGGCGGACCGAGCGGCACGCCCGGTCCCGACGGCTTCAGCGAAGGCGCATCGCCGTCCTATGTCTCCGACTTCCTCGCGACATCGGAGGGCTTAGCCCTGACCAAGGCATTCACCCGAATCACCGATTCGAAGCTGCGCCGCTCGATCGTTGATCTGGTCGAACAGATCGCTGCCCGCGAAGGGCCCGACAAGCGCTGACGCGCGACCTCATTCCGATTTGAGGCTGCGCCAAATCTGGCCTATGTCGTCATTTGCGGCCGCGCTTTAGGCGTGTCCTCTTGCGATGATGCGGCTCAAAGGCTCAGATGTTTCCATGGCGAGCTCCAATTGGTTCGATTCCCAAACTATTCTCGATGGCATCCGCCGCTGGGTGGAGATCGAGACGCCGACGGACACGCCTGAACAGGTCAACAAGCTGGTCTCGCTGGTCGCGGATCACTATCGCGATCTGCCGGCGACGATCGAACGGGTTGCCGGCGTCGACGGCTGTGGCGACCACCTCGTGGTCCGCTCGACGTGGGGCCAGGACCAGCCGGGTATCCTGGTGCTCAGTCATCTCGACACCGTTCATCCCATGGGATTCATTGAGCGGCTGCCTTTCAGGATCGAAGGCGACAGCGCCTTCGGTCCCGGCATCTACGACATGAAGGGCGGCGCCTACATCGCCCATCACGCCTTTCGCGCGCTGTGCGCCACCGCGGACCGTTCGCCGCTCGGCATCACCCACATGTTCACCTCCGACGAGGAGATCGGCAGCCCCACCTCGCGCGCGTTGATCGAGCAGGAAGGGCGCAAGGCCAAATACGTGCTGGTGACGGAGCCGGCGCGCGACGGCGGCAAGATCGTCACCGGACGCAAGGGCGTCGGGCGGTTCGAGGTGTTCATCAGGGGCGTGCCCGCACATGCCGGCACACGGCCCGAAGACGGCCGCAGCGCCATCCGCGAGCTCGCCAACGTCATCCAGGCGCTCGAAGGAATGAACGATCTCAAGCGCGGCGTCACCGTCAATGTCGGCGTGGTGCGCGGCGGCACGCGACCCAACGTGACGCCGGAAGAGGCCTATGCTGAAGTCGATCTGCGCGTCCCCAGCTTCGCCGATGCGGAGGAATTCGTCGGCAAGATTCTCGGACTGAAGTCGAAAACCGACGGCGTCACCGTTGAGGTCACCGGCGACCTCAATCGTCCGCCGTACGAGAAGAGCAATTCGGGCGCCGCGCTGTTCGAGCACGCGAAGACGCTCGCCGCCGAGCTCGGCCTCGAGCTGATCGACGTCCACACCGGCGGCGGCTCCGACGGCAATTTCACCGCCGCGCACACCGGCACGCTCGACGGCCTCGGCGTCGACGGCAAGGGCGCCCACACTCATTATGAGCAGCTCTACATCTCGTCGCTCGAGCCGCGCGCGCGGCTGCTCTATCGGCTTTATCAGACGCTGCAATGAACGACGACAAGCTGCACCCGCGCCGCACTGAAGACAACGAGCGCGCCTTCTTCGGACGCCGCAAGGGCCACAAGCTCAGGCAGCACCAGGCCGACCTCGTCGACAATTTGCTGCCGCATCTGGCGCTCGACATCGAGAGCGAAGCGCCCGCAAATGTCGTCGAGATCTTCGATCCGGCCGCGAGCGATCTCAGGCTCGAGATCGGCTTTGGCGGCGGCGAGCATCTCGCGGCGGAAGCCCAGCTCTTTCCCGCGACCGGCTTCATCGGCTGCGAGCCCTATGTCAACGGCATGGCGAAAATCCTCGCGCAGATCGAGGCCGGCAACATCGGCAACATCCGCCTGTTCGCGGGCGATGCCGCCGAGCTGCTCGCCTGGCTGCCGCCAGCATCGCTGTCGCGGATCGACCTGATCCATCCCGACCCCTGGCCGAAACGGCGACACTGGAAGCGACGCTTCGTCCAGGACAAGAGCATCGCGGCGATGGCGCGCGTGCTGAAGGCCGGCGGTGAATTCCGCTTCGTCTGCGACATCGACGATTACTGCGCCTGGACGCTGTCGCATCTCGCACGCTCGCCGGACTTCCAATGGCTCGCGGAGCGCGCCGATGATTTCCGCCTGCCCTGGGTCGGCTACACCATGACCCGTTACGGCAGGAAGGCCGCACGCGAGGGACGCAAGGCGGCGTATCTGCGGTTTCGGAGGCTCTAGACCGTCTGCCGGTTGCGCCAGAAAGTCACGACGCGCTCGGCGGTCGAGGGCATCAGGCGCGTGAAGTTGGTGCGGGCGGCTTCGATGTCGGCGTCGGCCGGCGCGCGAGATGGGCCGTACCACAGCAGGATGAGCGCGCGCACGGTCGGCCAACCGAGATTCAAGACACGGCCAACGATCAGAATCGGATCATAGCGGTCGCCTCCGATCAGGCGATCGAGGGTCGCGAGCCTGAGGCCTGACATCGCGGAGAGCGCGGCGATCGATTCCTCGTATTTGTGCGCCTTGGCGAAGCCGAGCAGCGCGCTCTCGCCGAGATGCCCCTCGCGCTGCAGGGTGAGCACGGTGCGCTGCGCCGCCGAAAAATCGCGCCGCGGTCCGGGCGGCAGCGCCGCTTCCTCGATCGCAGTCATGGCGCGCTTGATCTCGACCTGGCGAACCGGATTGACCACGCTGGACAGGCGGCGGCGAATGACGTCGAGCGTGCCGTCGAGAAGCTCCTTCAGATGGTCGCCCGAGAGATCCTCGCGTTGACCGAGCTTGAGCGTCAGCACGCCGTCCTGCGAGGCACGCTTGACCAGCTCGGAGTAGCTGCCCGGCGAGAACACCGCACCGGCATTGCCGGCGGCGCGACGAACCACCTCGCGATCACCGCGCTCGACCAGCACGTCGGTGACCTTCGTCGACAAGGTCGGCCGCTCCGTCATCGCCAGCAGGTGGCCCTGCCCCTTCAGCCGCGCGATTTCGATCAGTGCGGCTTCGTCGAGCACGGGCGAGCGGCGCAGCACCGGACCGGCCACCATGATCTCGTTCTCGCGGGCGAGCTGCCTCACCAGATGGCGCGGCGCGTTGTTGAGCCTCGAGAAGCGCTCGGCGAGATCGACGCGCGAGGCAAGCTCGGCATGCGGGACGAGGTCGATCAGGAGATCGTCGAACAGCGCAACGAGGTCGGGGCGGAGCTTTGCGGAATCCTGGAAGAACAATTCGGCGATGGCGCGCGCCACCTCGCCGCGACGCCGCGGATCGCCGCGTTTGACGATATCGTCCAGTCCGGGGATGAGCGACGTGGCAACGGTCATGGAACGCAACTCGAATCTGGCACGCCGCGGGTGCGCCATAGGCTCAAGCCGCCCCACGATCGGCGAATTTAGGCCCCCTTGATGAAGGAAGCGTTGCGCTGGGAGCAGGCAAACCGGACGCAAAAAGCCAACCGCCGGCTGCGATGGGCCTTGTCCGGGGGGGTGGAAAGCGCTATATCAGCACCAACTTAATCTTCTCATACGATCCGCGTAGTGAGGGTGGGCCCGAAAGGACCCGCTCTTTTTTATTACCTGAGCGCGGCTTGGCGGAAGAAGAGCGGCCCGACGGCTTGTCGGAGCCGAGGACGTATCGAAGCAGCCTCTGAAGCGTTGTAACCAAGCCTTAACCATCGAGCGCCTTGACCCTGAATATGACCGAACCGAACCCTGGTTCCACGGATGCCGAGTTGCTGGCCGAGCCGCGGCTTGTGGTCGAGCCGGGCGTGGCGGCACGGGTGTCGGCGATCGCAGGCCCGGTGCTCGAGGGCATGGGCTACCGCTTGGTGCGGATCCGGATTTCCGGCGAGGCCGGCTGCACCGTGCAGATCATGGCCGAACGTCCCGACGGTTCGATGCAGCTCGAGGATTGCGAGGCGATCTCGCGGGCGCTGTCGCCCGTGCTCGACGTCGCCGACCCCATCGATCGCGCCTATCGGCTGGAAATCTCCTCGCCGGGAATCGACCGGCCGCTGGTGCGGCGCACCGATTTCGAGCGGTATACGGGGCATCTCGTCAGGATCGAAATGGCGGTCGCCCATGAGGGACGAAAGCGCTTCCGCGGCACGCTGGCCGGCGTCGAAGGCGATCGCGTGCGGATTAAGCGCGACGACGTCAAGGCCGGCGACGAGGCCGAGGTTCTCCTGGTGATGGAGGATATCGGCGACGCACGGCTGGTGCTGACCGACGAGCTGATCGCGGAGTCCATGCGCCGCGGCAAGGCCGAGGCGCGCGAGATGCGTCGCAATCTCGGGCTGGAGCCGCCGCAGGCCCCGCATGCGAAGATCAGCGAGAAGACGACAAAGAACACAAAGCCGAAGAAAAAGCCGGCACCGAAGAACACCAAGCAACATCGCCTTGCCGCAGAACGCGCGCGGCGCGGCGAAATCGAGCCTGACGAAGGAGACTAGCCATGGCAGTCAGCGCCAATCGACTCGAACTGCTCCAGATCGCCGACGCCGTTGCGCGCGAGAAATCGATCGACCGCAGCATCGTCATCGCCGCGATGGAGGACGCCATCGCGAAGGCGGCGCGCGCCCGTTACGGCAGCGAGACTGACGTTCACGCCGAAATCGACCCGAAGAAGGGCGAGCTCCGTCTGTCGCGCCACATGCTGGTGGTCGAGAAGGTCGAAAACCATTCCAACCAGATTTCGCTGACGGACGCGCAGCGCGCCAATCCCGGCGCCCAGGTCGGCGATACCATTGCCGACACCCTGCCGCCGCTCGAGTACGGCCGCATCGCCGCCCAGTCGGCCAAGCAGGTGATCGTGCAGAAGGTGCGCGAGGCCGAGCGCGACCGGCAATATCAGGAATTCAAGGATCGCATCGGCGACATCGTCAACGGCGTCGTCAAGCGCGTCGAATATGGCAGCGTGATCGTCGATCTCGGCCGTGGCGAAGCCATCATCCGCCGCGACGAGATGCTGCCGCGCGAGGTCTTCCGCAACGGTGACCGCGTCCGCGCCTATATTTTCGACGTGCGTCGCGAGACCCGCGGTCCGCAGATCTTCCTCTCCCGCACCCACCCGCAGTTCATGGCGAAGCTGTTCGCGCAGGAAGTGCCGGAAATCTATGACGGCATCGTCGAGATCAAGGCGGTGGCCCGCGACCCCGGCTCGCGCGCGAAAATCGGCGTGATTTCCCGCGATTCGTCGGTCGATCCGGTCGGCGCCTGCGTCGGTATGCGTGGCTCGCGCGTGCAGGCTGTGGTGAACGAGCTGCAGGGCGAGAAGATCGACATCATTCCCTGGTCGCCCGATATCGCGACCTTCGTGGTCAACGCGCTGGCGCCGGCCGAAGTGTCCAAGGTCGTCATCGACGAGGACCGCGAGCGCATCGAGGTCGTGGTTCCCGATACCAACAACCAGCTGTCGCTGGCGATCGGCCGCCGCGGCCAGAACGTCCGTCTCGCCTCGCAGCTCACCGGCTGGGACATCGACATCCTGACCGAGCAGGAGGAATCGGAGCGCCGCCAGGCCGATTTCGAGAACTCCACCCGCGTCTTCATGGAATCGCTCAATGTCGACGAGGTGGTCGGCCAGCTGCTGGCGTCCGAAGGCTTCACCTCGGTCGAGGAGCTCGCCATGGTGGAAGTCAAGGAACTCGCCGGCATCGAAGGTTTCGACGAGGAGACCGCGCAGGAGCTCCAGAACCGGGCGCGCGAATATCTCGAGCAGCAGGAAGCCGAGCTCGAAGCCCGTCGCAAGGAACTCGGTGTCGAGGACGCGCTCAAGGACGTGCCGGGCGTGACCTCGAAGATGCTGGTGAAGTTCGGCGAGAACGACATCAAGACCGTCGAGGATCTCGCCGGCTGCGCCACCGACGACCTGGTCGGCTGGACCGAGCGCAAGGAAGGTGGCGAGTCCACCAAATATCCGGGCGCGCTCGACGGCATCGACATCTCCCGCGACGATGCCGAAGCCATGATCATGCAGGCCCGCGTCAAGGCCGGCTGGATCACCGAGGCCGACCTTGCGAAGCCCGCCGAAGAGGCTGAGGCGACCGAAGATCAGCCGGCTTAAGGGCAACAGGAGATGTCGCCCGGATGCTCGCTCATTCTGACCCCGAACTCGACCATGGACCGCGGACCGAAAGGTCCGCGACCATGCGGATGTGCGTGGTCAGCCGCGAGGTCCGCCCGATCGACGAACTGATCCGCTTCGTCGTATCACCCCAGGGCGACATAGTTCCCGATCTCAAGCGCAAGCTGCCCGGACGGGGCATGTGGATCACCGCATCGCGCAAGGCGGTTGCGGAAGCCGTTCGCCGTCACCAATTTAGCAAAGCCTTCAAGCGCGACCTGCGCATTCCTCCGACGCTCCCGCTCGACACCGAGACGCTCCTGGTTCGGAGCGTGGCCGAAGCGCTCGCGATTTCCGCCAAAGCGGGCCAGGTGGTGGCCGGTTTTGGCAAGGTCGAAAGCGCCTTGCGGGAGGGCACGGTCGAGGTCCTGATCCATGCCAGCGACGGGGCCCCGGACGGAATCCGCAAATTAGACACGCTGGCACGGCAAAATGACGGGAATCGCGGCACCAAGCCGCCGATTCCCATCGTTACCGCATTGAAATCGGCAGAATTGGATTTGGCACTTACCCGGTCAAATGTGATACATGCTGCGCTGCTCGCGGGCCCGGCGAGCAGGACATTCCTGTCACGTAGCCAGATGCTGGTCCGATACCGGCTGGCGGACGATGACAAGACTGCCGAAAATCACGGCCAGGATTTCTGAAGACAACGACAAACCGGACGATGGTGCGGCAACGCACAACGTTAACAAGATCAAGATTGGGACTACTGAATGGTTGATACCAAGACCCCTGGCGACAAGAAGCTGAGCGTTCCGAGCAAGACGCTATCGCTCAAGCCGCGCGTCGAGACGGGCACCGTGCGCCAGAGCTTCAGCCATGGCCGGAGCAAGCAGGTCGTGGTCGAAAAGCGCGGCAAGCGCCGCATCGGCGACACTGGCCCCGAACCGCAGGCTGCTGAGGTCGTTGCGAAGCCGGCGCCGGCCGCGCCCGCTCCGTCGCGCCCGGCTCCGCCGCCCGCCCAGCCGCGCAACGCCGGTTCCGGCGTAGTGCTGCGCACCCTGACCGAGGATGAGCGCTCCGCCCGCGCCAGCGCGCTGGCCGACGCCAAGCTGCGCGAAGTCGAGGAACGCCGCCAGGCCGAGGAAGAGGCCCAGCGCCGCGCCGTCCGCGAGGCCGCCGAACGCGCCGAGCGCGAAGCCGCCGAAGCCCGCCGCAAGGCCGAGGAAGAGCGCCACCGTCACGAGGACGAAGCCAAGCGCAAGGCTGAGACCGAGGCCAAGAAGCGTTTCGGCGAAGGCGAGCAGCCGCAATCGGCCGCACGTACCGGGACGGCTGCACCGGCCGCTCCGGCGCCACGCCCCGCAACGACCACCGCGCGGCCGACGGCCTCCGCGGCCCGGCCCGCGACGACCACACAGCGGCCGGCTGGCCCCGCAGGTCGCGCACCCGCGGTCGCGGCCGGACCGGACGAGGATGAGGGTCCGCGCCAGATCCGTCGCGGTCCCGGCGGCGCCGCGCGTCCTGCGGCAGCCCCCAAGACCACCCACAAGCCCGGCCCGCAGAAGGAGCGCGGCCGCCTGACCGTCGTCACCGCGCTCAACGCCGACGACGTGCGCGAGCGCTCGATCGCCTCGTTCCGCCGCCGCACCCAGCGCCTGAAGGGCCATGCCTCGAACGAGCCGAAGGAAAAGCTCATCCGCGAGGTGACGATCCCGGAAGCCATCACCATCCAGGAACTCGCCAACCGCATGTCCGAGCGCGCGGTCGACGTCATCCGCATGCTGATGAAGCAGGGCGCGATGCACAAGATCACCGACGTGATCGACGCCGACACCGCGCAGCTCATCGCCGAAGAACTCGGCCACACCGTGAAGCGCGTCGCCGCCTCCGACGTCGAAGAGGGCCTGTTCGACACCGTCGATGATTCCACCGATACCGAGCCGCGTTCGCCGGTCGTGACCGTGATGGGCCACGTCGACCACGGCAAGACCTCGCTGCTCGACGCGCTCCGTCACGCCAATGTGGTCTCGGGCGAAGCCGGCGGCATCACTCAGCATATCGGCGCCTATCAGGTGTCATCGCCCGAAACCGGCAAGAAGATCACCTTCATCGACACGCCCGGCCACGCCGCGTTCACCGCGATGCGCGCTCGCGGCGCCAAGGTGACCGACATCGTCGTGCTGGTGGTTGCGGCCGATGACGGCGTGATGCCGCAGACGGTCGAAGCCATCAACCACGCCAAGGCGGCGCGCGTGCCGATCATCGTTGCCATCAACAAGATCGACAAGCCGGACGCCAAGCCGGAGCGCGTGCGCACCGAGCTGCTCCAGCACGAGGTGCAGGTCGAATCGTTCGGCGGCGAAGTCGTCGACGTCGAGGTGTCCGCCAAGAACAAGACCAATCTCGACAAGCTGCTCGAGATGATCGCACTGCAGGCCGAAATCCTCGACCTGAAGACCAATTCGCACCGCCCGGCCGAAGGCACCGTGATCGAGGCCAAGCTCGACCGCGGCCGCGGCCCGGTCGCGACCGTGCTGGTTCAGCGCGGCACGCTTCGTGTCGGCGACATCATCGTCGCCGGCGCCGAGATGGGCCGCGTCCGCGCGCTGATCTCGGACCAGGGCGAGACGGTTCAGGAGGCCGGTCCCTCGGTGCCGGTCGAGGTGCTCGGCTTCAACGGCCCGCCCGAGGCCGGCGATCGCCTCGCGGTGGTCGAGAACGAAGCCCGCGCCCGCCAGATCACCAGCTACCGTGCGCACCAGAAGCGCGAGAACGCCGCGGCCTCTATCTCCGGCATGCGCGGCTCGCTTGAGCAGATGATGTCGCAGTTGAAGACGGCGGGCCGCAAGGAATTCCCGCTGATCGTCAAGGCCGACGTGCAGGGCTCGCTGGAAGCGATCCTCGGCTCGCTGGAGAAGCTCGGCACCGACGAAGTCGCAGCCCGTATCCTGCATGCCGGTGTCGGCGGCATCTCGGAATCCGACGTGACGCTCGCGGAAGGCTTCAACGCCGCGATCATCGGCTTCTCGGTTCGCGCCAACAAGGAGGCGGCCGCGGCCGCCAAGCGCAACGGCATCGAGATCCGCTACTACAACATCATCTACGACCTCGTGGATGACGTGAAGAAGGCGATGAGCGGCCTGCTCGCGCCGACCCTGCGCGAGACCATGCTGGGCAATGCCGAGATCCTGGAGATCTTCAACATCTCCAAGGTCGGCAAGGTCGCCGGCTGCCGCGTCACCGACGGTACCGTGGAACGCGGCGCCAATGTGCGCCTGATCCGCGACAACGTCGTCGTGCACGAAGGCAAGCTGTCGACACTGAAGCGCTTCAAGGACGAAGTGAAGGAAGTCCAGGCCGGCCAGGAATGCGGCATGGCCTTCGAGAGCTACCACGACATGCGCGTGGGCGACGTGATCGAGTGTTATCGAGTGGAGACGATCCAGCGCTCCCTGTAAGTCCAAATCTTACCGAAGCGCTCGGATCTTTTTGAATTGAAATTGTGGGAGTGCGGATGGCCGGATTTTTCCGGCCATCCGCGCCTCATTCGTTGCAGCAGGACAAATGACAATGCCCGTGTCCCAAACACGGGCAGGGCGAGGTGATTTTCGAGAATGCCCCGGCATCATCAGAAAAAGAGTTCCGCACCCGGCGGCTCGCAGCGGCAGTTGCGCGTCGGCGAGCAGGTTCGCCATGCGATGGCCGATATTCTGGCGCAAGGCAGTGCGCATGATGCGGACCTCGAAGGTCACATCATCACCGTGCCGGAGGTACGGATGTCGCCTGACCTGAAGCTCGCGACAATCTACGTGATGCCGCTCGGTGGCCGCGACACCGAGGTCGTGATCGCTGCGCTCGAGCGCAACAAGAAATTCCTGCGCGGCGAGGTCGCGCGGCGCGTTAACCTGAAATTTGCACCTGACATTCGTTTCCGCGTCGACGAGCGATTCGACGAAGCGGAACGGATCGAGAAGCTATTGCGAACACCTGCGGTGCAAAGAGATTTGGAACAGGATCCGGATACGGATCGGGAAGAAGAACAATGATGATGGACCCGGCTCACGGCACGATCGGCAGCGAAGAGCCCGATACACGCGACGTGCAGAAGAATAATTTTGCAGGAGTCGGCGGCGACACGCAGCCGCACCAGGAGCCGCGCCGCGTCAACAACGATCCGCGCGCCAAGCAGCAGAAGGGCAACCAGCCGCGCCGCGACCGGCGCGACGTCCACGGCTGGGTCGTGCTCGACAAGCCGATCGGCATGACCTCGACCCAGGCTGTCGCCGTGCTCAAGCGCCTGTTCCAGGCCAAGCGCGCCGGCCACGCCGGCACGCTCGATCCGCTCGCCTCCGGCGGTCTGCCGATCGCGCTCGGCGAGGCCACCAAGACGGTTCCCTTCGTGATGGACGGCCGCAAGCGCTACCGCTTCACCGTGTGCTGGGGCGAGGAGCGCGACACCGACGACATCGAGGGCCGGGTGACCACGACCTCCGACCAGCGCCCAACCCGGGAGGCCATCGAGGCGCTCCTGCCCCGCTTCACCGGGGTGATCGAGCAGGTCCCGCCGCGCTATTCCGCCATCAAGGTGCAGGGCGAGCGCGCCTATGACCTCGCCCGCGACGGCGAGGTCGTGGAGTTGGCCCCCCGCCCGGTCGAGATTCACCATTTATCCCTTGTAGATCAACCAGATAATGATCGGGCGGTATTCGAGGCCGAATGCGGCAAGGGCACCTATGTCCGCGCCCTTGCCCGCGATATGGGCCGAATTCTCGGCACTTACGGCCATATCTGCGCGCTGCGGCGGACCCTGGTTGGCCCATTTGGCGAGAACGACATGATTCCGCTGGATCAGTTGGAGGCTTTGTGCGATAGAGCCGCGTCCGGCGAGGGCAGCCTCGCCGACGCGCTTTTGCCCGTTGAGACCGCGCTGGACGACATCCCGGCACTGGCCGTCACTCGGGCTGATGCGGCAAGGCTCCATCGGGGCCAAGCCGTTTTGTTGCGCGGACGGGATGCGCCCAATTGTAGCGGCACAGTCTATGTCACGGTGGCAGGCCGGCTTCTCGCGCTTGCCGAAGTCGGCAATGGCGAAATCATCCCCAAGCGTGTGTTCAACCTGACCGGCCTGACTGCCAGCCCCGGTCGCAACGAGAGAAATTGACGATGTCGATTGCCGCAGATCGCAAAGCGGAAGTCATCAAGACGAATGCCACCAAAGCCGGCGACACCGGCTCGCCCGAGGTTCAGGTCGCGATCCTTTCGGAACGCATCAACAACCTCACGAACCATTTCAAGACCCACGTGAAGGACAACCATTCGCGCCGCGGCCTCTTGAAGCTCGTGTCGACCCGCCGTTCGCTCCTCGACTATCTGAAGAAGAAGGACGAGGCGCGGTACAAGGCGCTGCTCGAGAAGCACAACATTCGTCGCTAAGTGTTCCTGCGCGCGCCACTGGCGCGCGTTTTTGCGCGTGGTTTCGAGCGAAAGCACTTTATTTCAAGGTTTTTGATCGAGGCTCACGCGTATGTCGGGTGCGAGCCCAAGATGATTCGCATCCGGGGCATGATGTTCGAAGGCCGCGGTACGGTGTTCGAAGACTTCACGTTCATGCCGACTGACCAGTCCAGCAGCAATCCGGCGGCTGGGCGCAACGGGCAAGGTGCCCGTATGACCCGAAAGGATGGACGCCATCCGAAATCTAAAAACCATGGCAGGATCGCAGGACGCTGATCGCCCGCTTCGATCAGCGTCCCGCAATCTTGCGCATGGTTTTTGTTTTTCGGGCCGTTCCTCTTTCGAGAACCCATGAAAGAAGACCTCTATGTTCAATAAGCATTCAGTCGAGATCGACTGGGGTGGACGCCCTCTCAAGCTTGAAACCGGCAAGATCGCACGCCAGGCCGACGGCGCCGTGCTCGCGACCTATGGCGAGACCGTGGTGCTCGCCACCGTCGTCGCGGCGAAGGCGCCGCGCGAAGGCGTCGACTTCCTGCCGCTGACCGTCGACTATCAGGAGAAGGCCTATGCAGCCGGCCGCATTCCCGGCGGCTATTTCAAGCGCGAGGGCCGTCCGACCGAGAAGGAGACGCTGGTCTCCCGCCTGATCGACCGCCCGATCCGCCCGCTGTTCGTCGACGGCTGGCGCAACGAGACCCAGGTGATCGTCACCGTGCTGTCGCACGACATGGAAAACGATCCCGATATCGTTGCGATGGTCGCGGCGTCCGCCGCCCTGACGCTGTCCGGCGCGCCCTTCAAGGGCCCGATCGGTGCGGCCCGCGTCGGCTTTGCCAATGACGAATTCGTCCTCAACCCGACGCTCGACGAGATGGTCGATACCCAGCTCGACCTCGTCGTTGCCGGCACCGCCGACGCCGTGCTGATGGTGGAATCGGAAGCCAAGGAGCTCAACGAAGACGTGATGCTCGGCGCCGTGATGTTCGGTCACCGCCACTTCCAGCCGGTCATCAACGCGATCATCGAACTCGCCGAGAAGGCCGCCAAGGAGCCGCGCGAGGTCACCGTGATCGACAATTCGGCGATCGAAAAGGAAATGCTCGGCCTGATCGAGCAGGAGCTGCGCGCTGCCTATGCGATCCCGGTCAAGCAGGAGCGCTATGCCGCGGTCGGCGTCGCCAAGGAAAAGGTGATGGCCCACTACTTCCCGGAGGGCCAGGAGCCGAAATACGACAAGCTCCGTGTCGCCGGCGTGTTCAAGGAGCTGGAAGCCAAGATCGTCCGCTGGAACATTCTCGACACCGGCAAGCGCATCGACGGCCGCGACTCCAAGACCGTCCGCAACATCCTCGCCGAGGTCGGCGTGCTGCCTCGCGCCCACGGCTCGGCGCTGTTCACCCGCGGTGAGACCCAGGCGATGGTCGTGACCACGCTCGGCACCGGCGAGGACGAGCAGTACATCGACGCGCTGTCGGGAACGTACAAGGAAACGTTCCTACTGCACTACAACTTCCCGCCCTACTCGGTCGGTGAGACCGGCCGCCTCGGCGGCACCAAGCGCCGCGAGATCGGCCACGGCAAGCTCGCCTGGCGCGCGATCCACCCCGTGCTGCCGCCGCACCACGAGTTCCCCTACACGATCCGCGTGGTCTCGGAGATCACCGAGTCCAACGGCTCGTCCTCGATGGCTTCGGTCTGCGGCGCCTCGCTCGCGCTGATGGACGCCGGCGTGCCGTTGAAGCGGCCGACCGCGGGCATCGCGATGGGCCTGATCCTCGAGGACAAGCGCTTTGCGGTTCTGTCGGACATCCTCGGTGACGAGGATCATCTCGGCGACATGGACTTCAAGGTCGCCGGCACCGACCAGGGCATCACCTCGCTCCAGATGGACATCAAGATCGAGGGCATCACCGAGGAGATCATGCGGGTCGCGCTTGGCCAGGCCAAGGACGGCCGCATCCACATCCTCGGCGAGATGGCGAAGGCTCTGACCGCTGCGCGCGCCGAGCTCGGCGAATACGCGCCGCGCATCGAGACCTTCAAGATCCCGACCGACAAGATCCGCGAAGTGATCGGCACCGGCGGCAAGGTGATCCGCGAGATCGTCGAGAAGACCGGCGCCAAGGTCAACATCGAGGACGACGGCACCGTGAAGGTCGCTTCCAGCGACGGCGAGGCGATGAAGGCCGCGATCAAGTGGATCAAGTCGATCGCGTCCGAGCCCGAAGTCGGCCAGATCTATGACGGCACCGTCGTCAAGGTGATGGAGTTCGGCGCCTTCGTGAACTTCTTCGGCTCCAAGGACGGCCTCGTCCACATCAGCCAGCTTGCGGCCAACCGCGTGCAGAAGACCAGCGACGTCGTCAAGGAAGGCGACAAGGTCAAGGTCAAGCTGCTCGGCTTCGACGATCGCGGCAAGACCCGGCTGTCGATGAAGGTCGTCGACCAGACCACCGGCGAGGATCTCGAGGCCAAGGACAAGCCGGCCGACGGCCAGCAGCCCCCGCGCGAAGCGGCCGGCGAGTAAGTCTCGCCACCTACATCAGAAACACGAAGGGCGGCCTTTCGGCCGCCCTTTTTGTTTGTCGCTTGCTCCAAGCGATCTGCGCCCCCTCTCCCGCTCGCGGGAGAGGTGAAGCAAGACCTCACGCCGCGATGTCGAACCGGTCGAGGTTCATCACCTTGGTCCAGGCCTTGGCGAAGTCCTTGACGAACTGCTGCTTCGCGTCCGACGAGGCATAGACCTCGGCGAAGGCGCGGAGCTGCGAGTGCGAGCCGAAGATCAGATCGGCGCGCGTGCCGGTCCACTTGACCGCATTGGTCTTGCGGTCGCGGCCTTCATAGGTGCCGTCAGCGCCGGCCTGTGCCCACTGCGTGCTCATGTCGAGCAGGTTGACGAAGAAGTCGTTGGTCAGCGTCCCCGGCTTCGCCGTGAAAACGCCGTTCTTCGAACCGTCCGCATTGGTACCGAGCACGCGCAAGCCGCCGACGAGCACGGTCAGTTCGGGGCCGGTGAGCCTGAGCAGCTGCGCGCGATCGACGAGCGCTTCCTCGGGCATCAGGAACTGATGCTTCTTGCCGATGTAGTTGCGGAAACCATCGGCCCGCGGCTCCAGCGGCGCGAACGAAGCTGCATCGGTCTGCTCCTGCGAAGCATCCATGCGGCCCGGCGTGAAGGAGACCTTCACGTCGACGCCGGCGTCCTTCGCGGCCTTCTCGACCGCGGCAGTGCCGCCGAGGACGATCAGGTCGGCGAGCGAGACCTTCTTCGCACCTGCCGAACCGTTGAACTCCTTCTGGATCGCTTCGAGCTTGCCGAGGACCTTCGAGAGCTGGGCCGGCTGGTTCACCTCCCAGTCCTTCTGCGGGCTAAGCCGGATGCGCGCGCCGTTGGCGCCGCCGCGCTTGTCCGAGCCGCGGAACGTCGAAGCCGACGCCCAGGCGGTCGAGACCAGCTCCGACACCGACAGACCCGAGGCCAGGATCTTCGTCTTCAGCGAGGCGATGTCCTGATCGCTGACCAGCTCGTGATTCACGGCCGGAACCGGATCCTGCCAGATCAGCGTCTCCTTCGGCACCAGCGGGCCGAGATAGCGCTGGATCGGGCCCATGTCACGATGGGTCAGCTTGAACCAGGCGCGGGCGAAGGCGTCCGCGAACTGATCCGGATGCTCGTAGAAGCGACGCGAGATCTTCTCATAGGCCGGATCGAACCGCAGCGAGAGGTCGGTCGTCAGCATGGTCGGCACATGCTTCTTGGACTTGTCGAACGCGTCCGGAATGGACGCGTCGGCGCCCTTGGCCTTCCACTGCTGCGCGCCCGCCGGGCTCTTCGTCAGCTCCCACTCATACTTGAACAGGTTCTCGAAGAAGTGGTTGCTCCACTTGGTCGGGGTCTGCGTCCAGGTGACCTCCGGGCCGCCGGTGATCGCGTCGGCGCCGACGCCGGTGCCGTGCTTGCTCTTCCAGCCGAGGCCCTGCTCTTCGAGCGCACCCGCTTCCGGCTCCGGCCCGACCAGCGACGGATCGCCCGCACCGTGGGTCTTGCCGAAGGTATGGCCGCCGGCGATCAGCGCGACGGTCTCTTCGTCGTTCATCGCCATGCGGAAGAAGGTCTCGCGAATGTCCTTCGCCGCGGCGATCGGATCCGGCTTGCCGTTCGGCCCTTCCGGATTGACGTAGATCAGGCCCATCTGCACCGCGCCGAGCGGCTCGGCGAGCTGGCGCTCGCCGCTGTAGCGCTCATCGCCCAGCCACGTGCCTTCGGGACCCCAGTAAAGCTCTTCGGGCTCCCAGACGTCGGCGCGTCCGCCGGCGAAGCCGAAGGTCTTGAAGCCCATCGACTCCAGCGCGACGTTGCCCGCGAGCACCATCAGGTCGGCCCAGGAAATCTTGCGGCCGTACTTCTGCTTGATCGGCCACAGCAGCCGGCGCGCCTTGTCGAGGTTGGCGTTGTCGGGCCAGCTGTTGAGCGGCGCGAAGCGCTGCTGTCCGGCACCGGCGCCACCCCGGCCGTCGGTGATGCGATAGGTGCCCGCGCTATGCCAGGCCATGCGGATCATGAGGCCGCCGTAATGGCCGAAATCTGCGGGCCACCATTCCTGCGAATCCGTCATCAGGGCGGTCAGGTCCTTGATGACCGCGTTCAGGTCGAGCGACTTGAACTCCTTGGCGTAATCGAACTCCTTGCCCATCGGATCGGACAGGTCGGAATTCTTGTGCAGCATCTCGATGCTGAGCTGGGTCGGCCACCAGTCGCTGTTCGCCGGCGTGCGTTTTCCGCCCGAAAACGGGCACTTCGAAGTGTCATCCATGAATACCTCCTCTGGTGGCGGTCAGACTTCGCCCATTACCAGGTAGAAGCACTCTAAGCTGCGCCCCCCATCAGGTAAAGTTGACTTTAATGATCGCTGCGATAGGATTTTCTGATGATAAACGTGACGCTGCGCCAGCTCCGGTATTTCGACGCGCTGGCGCGCCACGGCCATTTCGGGCGCGCGGCAGAGGCCTGTTCCATCTCGCAGCCCGCTTTATCGATGCAGATCAAGGAACTCGAGGAGGCCCTCGGCGGCCTGCTGCTGGAGCGCAGCGCCCGCCAGGTTGCGCTGACCCGGTTTGGCGAAGAGCTGGCGCAGCGCGTCCGCGACATTTTGCGCTCGGTCGATGAGCTCGGCGACTTCGCGCGGGCCTCGCAGGACCGTTTCGCGGGCCGCCTGCGCATCGGCATGATTCCGACGATTGCGCCCTACCTCCTGCCCAAGATCACCAAGAATCTCACGCGCATGCATCCCGAGCTCGACATCCGCGTGCGCGAGACCATGACGCCGCGGCTGATTCAGGAGCTGGTGGAAGGCCGGCTCGACACTGCCATCGTCGCGCTGCCGGTGTCCGAACCCTCACTGACCGAAGTTGCTCTGTTCGAGGAGAAATTCCTGCTGGTCCGGCCGGGCGCGGATGAGGGAACACCCGTCCCGTCGCGGGAGATGATGCGGGAGATGCGGCTGTTGCTGCTCGAGGAGGGACATTGCTTCCGCGATCAGGCACTGTCGTTCTGCAACATGCAATCGGCACCGCCGCGGGAAATGCTGGATGCGAATTCGCTGTCGACGCTGGTCCAGATGGTGAGCGCCGGCATCGGCGTCACCTTGATTCCGGAGATGGCCGTGCCGGTGGAGACCCGATCGGCCTCCGTCTCGGTCGCACCGTTCCGTGACCCGCAACCGTCGCGCACCATCGGCATGGTCTGGCGCAAGACCAGCCCGCTGGCGCGCCAATTGCTGCAAATATCCGAGGTGGTCTGCCTGTCGGCCGGCAAGACACGCGCGCGGCAAACCCCGCGCAGTGCGCGGGCCTGAGCGGCTTCCGCTCGCGGGAATTTTCTCCCAACCGCCGGAATCGTGCGTGTAAGGTCCGATGCGGCGCCCGCATCGGGCATGATCGAAAGCGGAGAGCAGACGATGCCGGATCCGATCATCCGTCCCGCGCGCGCGGATGAATATGACGAGGTCGGACGCGTGTGGATGGAGAGCTGGGTCTCGACGGGACTCGCCGAGGCCAGCGCCTTCCTGCTCGCGAATTTGCGCGCGCGTGTCCGGCGCGAGATCGAGAACGGCTGGAGCCTGTTTGTCGCCGATGATGGCGGCACGATCGCCGCGATGCTGGCGCTGCACGTGCCAAAGCAATATCTCGACATGCTTTTCGTTGCGCCCGCCTATCAGGGTCAATCGCTCGGCCGCAAGTTGCTCGCCTTCACGCGCACGCAAATGCCGGATGAAATGTATCTGCGCTGCGTGCGCGAGAACGAAAAAGCCTGGCGCTGGTACGAGCGCGAGGGCTTTGTGTTCGAGAAGGAAGAGATCGAGCCGTCGAACGGCTTCATGATGAAGTATTATCGGTGGAAGAACAAAGGAAATACATCATGATCAAGCTCTACTGGTCGCCTCGCTCCCGCTCCTTCTCCGCGATCTGGCTGATGGAAGAAAGCGGCCTGCTCTATGAGCGCGTGCTGACCGACATCACGACCGGAGCGCAGAAGGCGCCGAATTTCCTCAAGGTCAATCCGATGGGCAAGGTCCCAGCGCTCGCCGACGGCGATGCCGCGCTCGGCGAAGCTGCCGCGATCTGCGCCTACATTGCCGACCGCTATCCCCAGACGAAGCTGGCCCCACCCGTGACTGATCCGCGGCGCGCGCGATATCTGCAATGGCTGTTCTTCTCGCCAAGCTGCATCGAGCCGGCCATCATCCAGATCTTCACCAAGATCGAGGTGCCGACCTCGACCGCCGCCTGGGGCAGCGCGACGCAGGTCTTCGACGTGCTGGAAGCCGCGCTCGAAAAGGGGCCGTGGATTCTCGGCGAGGATTTTTCCGCCGCCGACATCACGATCGGCTCGGGCCTGAACTTCGCCGTACGCCTGTTCAAGATGGTGCCGTCGCGCCCGGCCTTCGACGCCTACATCGCGCGCTGCATGGCGCGACCGGCGTTCCAGCGCGCGGAAAAGATCGCGGCGGGGTGACCTGCGAACCAAGGTTTGTAGGGTGGGCAAAGGCGCTCGCACCGTGCCCACCATGCCTCCGCGATCGCGCTACAAGTGATGGGCACGCTTCGCTTTGCCCTCCCTACAACGGAAGGTGCCTATTCCGAGGCCTTCAGATCCTCCGGCTTCGGCATCAGGACGATGTTGTAGCCGGAATCGACGTAGTGGATCTCGCCGGTCACGCCGCCGGAGAGGTCCGACAAGAGATAGAGCGCCGAGCCGCCGAGCTCGTCGAGCGTGACGCCGCGGCGAAGCGGCGAATGCTTTTGCATGAACGCAAACATCGCGCGCGCCTCGCCGATGCCGGAGCCGGCGAGCGTGCGGATGGGGCCGGCGGAGATCGCGTTGACGCGGATGCCGCGCGGTCCGAAATCGGCGGCGAGATAGCGCACGGAGGCTTCCAGCGCCGCCTTGGCCACGCCCATCACGTTGTAATTCGGCATCGCGCGCTCCGAGGCGCCGAAGGTCAGCGTGATCATGCTGCCGCCCTCCGTCATCAGTTCGGCGGCACGCTTGGCCACTTCCGTGAACGAGAAGCAGGAGATCACCATGGTGCGCGAAAAATTCTCGCGGCTGGTGTCGGCGTAGCGGCCCTTCAGCTCGTTCTTGTCGGCGAAACCGATCGCGTGGATCACGAAATCGAGCCGGCCCCATTTCGCGCGCAGCGCATCGAACGTCGCATCGACGCTGGCGATGTCCTCGACGTCACAGGGCAGGACCAGATCAACGCCAAGCGATTCCGCCAGCGGCTTGACGCGCTTGCCGAGGGCCTCGCCCTGGAAGGTGAAGGCAAGCTCGGCGCCATGGGCATGCAGCGTCCTCGCCATGCCCCAGGCGATCGAATGATCATTGGCAATGCCCATGATCAGACCGCGCTTGCCCTTCATCAATTCCTGCATCATGGCTCCCACTATTCGGAGGTCATCGCCCGCCTTGTGCGCAATTGCGCACTGGGGCGGGCGATCCAGTATCCCAGAGACGGTCGTGCTTGATCGAGAGGCCGCGGCGGACTGGATGCCCCGCCTTCGCGGGGCATGACAAAATCCGAGATCACACATCCAGCCGGCTGAACACCAGCGTGGCATTGGTGCCGCCGAAGCCGAAGGAGTTCGACAGCACGGTGCCGATCTTGGCGTTGTCGATGCGCTTGCGCACGATCGGCATGTCGGCGAACACCGGATCGAGCTCCTGGATGTGCGCGCTCTCGCAGATGAAGCCGTTGTTCATCATCAGCAGCGAATAGATCGCCTCCTGCACGCCGGTCGCACCCAGCGAATGGCCGGTCAGCGCCTTGGTCGCCGAGATCGGCGGGCACTTCTCGCCACTTCCGAACACCCTTCGCAGCGCCTCGATCTCCGGCGGATCGCCGGCCGGCGTCGACGTGGCGTGCGGATTGATGTAGTCGACCTTGGTCTTCACCGTCGACATCGCCATGCGCATGCAGCGCTCGGCGCCTTCGCCGGAGGGCGCGACCATGTCATAGCCGTCGGACGTCGCGCCATAGCCGACGATCTCGCCGTAAATGCGCGCGCCGCGCGCCTTGGCGTGCTCGAGCTCTTCCAGCACCAGCACGCCGGCGCCGCCGGCGATGACGAAGCCGTCGCGGTTGACGTCGTAGGGGCGTGAAGCGGTGGCGGGCGTGTCGTTGTACTTGGACGACATCGCGCCCATGGCGTCGAACAGCACCGAGAGCGACCAGTCGAGCTCCTCGCAGCCGCCGGCGAAGATCACGTCCTGCTTGCCGATCTGGATCGTCTCATAGGCATTGCCGACGCAGTGGTTCGAGGTCGCGCAGGCCGAAGAGATCGAATAGTTCACGCCCTTGATCTTGAACCAAGTCGCGAGTGTCGCAGAGGCCGTCGACGACATCGCCTTCGGCACTGCAAAGGGTCCGACGCGCTTCGGTCCCTTGGTGCGGGTGATGTCGGCGGATTCGACGATCGTGCGGGCAGACGGACCGCCGGAACCCATGATGATGCCGGTGCGGATGTTGGAGACTTCGTCAGGCCCAAGTCCGGAATCCTGGATCGCCTGTTCCATCGCGATGTGATTCCATGCGGCACCCTGGCCGAGGAAGCGCATCGCACGGCGGTCGACGACCGTCGCAGGATCAATCGTCGGCGCACCCTGCACCTGCGAACGGAAGCCGAGTTCGGCATACTTCTCAGCCCGCGAGATGCCCGACTTCGCCTCGTGAAGGCTCGCAAGCACTTCCTGGGTGTTGTTTCCGATGGACGAGACGATGCCCATCCCGGTGACCACAACCCGCCTCATGACAGCCTCGCCTAAATCGTTGTCTTCTTCGTGATATGCCTTAGCCCAGCGTCGTGCCTTGCTTGAACAGGCCGACCTTCAGATCCTTGGCGCGATAGATAATCTGGTCATCAACCGAAAGCCACCCGTCGGCGATACCCAGCACCAGCTTTGACCGCATCACGCGCTTGATGTCGACGTTGTACACAACCTTGCGCGCCTCGGGCAGCACCTGGCCGCCGAACTTCAGCTCGCTCAGGCCCAGCGCCCGGCCGCGGCCTTCGCCGCCGACCCAGCCTAGATAGAAGCCGACCATCTGCCACAGTGCGTCCAGCCCGAGGCAACCCGGCATGACCGGGTCATTCTTGAAGTGGCAGCCGAAAAACCAGAGATCAGGCTTCACGTCGAGCTCGGCGCGCACCAGCCCCTTGCCGAATTCGCCGCCGGTGTCGCTGATTTCCGTGATGCGGTCGAACATCAGCATCGGAGGCAGTGGCAGCTGGGCATTGCCCGGGCCGAACATCTCGCCGCGGGCACATGCCAGCAAATCCTCATATTCGTAACCGTTGCGCCTGTTCAGCATGCGGAAGCCTCTGTTCAAAATGCCGATTGAGCGGCGTTTTTTGGCGAAAATGGGTCCCGTCTTGCTCGGAAAGCAACGCCCATAGCCGTTCGTCTGGCGCGAATACCAAGAGCCCGAATGGACTGCAGGCCGGGCCTCAATGCCCTGGCTGCACCAAAACCGGTTAAGCGGAACCGCGCGCTCTCTAACACAGGCCTTTTCGGGTAGCCAAGCGCTCTCATGAAGGTAAAATGACGGGATGCTCGCCCGGTTCCCCGCTTGATTAGAACCACTCTAGTTGCGAGAAACTTGCATCTGCATCTATCCGTCCATATATTGCAGGGAGATAAGTGTCCACGCGTGCCCGAAATTGGAAATGAGCGAGAATAACGCGCCCCATCACGACGACGACGCCCATTCCGCGGCGCTCCTGGCCGGACGCCAGCCGGCCCTGACCGGCTGCCCGTGGCACGACGTCAACGAAATGCTCCAGGCTGCCGGCCTGCGCCCGACCCGCCAGCGGATGGCGCTCGGCTGGCTGCTGTTCGGCAAGGGTGCGCGCCACCTGACGGCTGAAATGCTCTACGAGGAAGCGACCCTGGCCAAGGTCCCGGTGTCGCTCGCAACCGTCTACAACACACTGAATCAGCTCACCGATGCCGGCCTGCTCCGCCAGGTCAGCGTCGACGGCACCAAGACCTATTTCGACACCAACGTGACGACGCACCACCATTATTACCTCGAGAACAGCCATGAGCTGGTCGACATCGAGGACCCGCATCTGGCGCTGTCCAAGATGCCGGAGGTGCCCGAGGGCTACGAGATCTCGCGCATCGACATGGTCGTGCGCCTGCGCAAGAAGCGCTGAGATTTCTCTGAAATCGATCTGAGACCGTCGTGGCCGGGCTTGTCCCGGCCATTTTCGTTTTGCGCCGTCATTTCCGGGGGCGGTGCGCGTCAGTTCACCTGCTCGTCGGAATAGACGCCCCAGAGGCGTTCCTGCTGAATCCAGCCGTCAAAGCCATTGCCGATGATGTGACACCAGTTTGCGGTGCACTTCTTCACCTGCGCGACGACGCCGACCTGGAGCTTTGCTGCAACCGCGCTGTCGGCATCGGCCCGGTCGTAGATCGGCGCGAGGTCGTCCTTATGCTTCATGGTGACGACCGCAGTGCGGCGGCCCGACAGCAGCGAGTGATAGACCCAGCCTTCGGCGCCTTCGGAATCGCGCACCCGGCGCCAATTCTCGAATTCGGCGGTGATTTCGACCGGCAGGCCTGCGCGGGTGTAGACCCAGGCGACGTCATTGTCCTTGGTCGGGCCGGCGCGGACGTTCACGTGATCCGATTTGAGGCTGACATAGCGGGGCACCGGCAGGCCGCTGGTGGTCTGGACGGTATTGTCCTTCGCCGAATGCCCGGGGCTGACCGAGGCGCTCAACCAGGTGCAAACGAGCGCCAACACCGAACAAAAACGCCCCAACGCCATCAACCCGTCTCCTGTTGAAGACCCCGCCGAGCCGAGCCCTCACCCCAAAGTCCAAAACTCTGCCGTACGCCCTCTCTCCCGCCCCACGCGGGTGTTCCCGAAGCCGGATCCGTGGTTCTTGTCTTGGCCCGGCCTTCTGCTAGAGAGGACGGGCACTTGAACAACCAGTTTGTCCCGATTTTCCGGCCGGAAATATCGGGAGAGCTTGAAGGAAACGCCGGGGACGACGCGGCAAGGGCAGTGTCGAACAACCGGGTTAATGAGGCCTCAACGGCCAGCCTTTCATGATGGAGGCGGGCCGCAATGTCTCATGAGAGCAGGACATGTCGGTGAAGAAAAAGCCCCTCGTCGTCGTCACCCGCAAGCTGCCGGACTCGATCGAGACGCGGATGCGCGAGCTGTTCGATGCGCGGATCAATCTGGACGACACGCCGATGTCGCCGGATCAGATCGCGGAAGCGGCGCGCACGGCCGACGTGCTGGTCCCGACGGTCACCGATCAGATTACCGCCGATGTCGTCAATCAGCCCGATTGCAAGCTGCGCCTGATCGCCAATTTCGGCAACGGCGTCGACAATATCGACGTCGAGGCCGCGCATGCGCGCGGCATCACCGTCACTAACACGCCAAAAGTTCTGACCGAGGACACCGCCGACATGACCATGGCGCTGATCCTGGCGGTGCCGCGCCGGCTGATCGAAGGCGCCTCGATTCTGACGGAAGGCAAACCCTGGGCGGGCTGGTCGCCGACCTGGATGCTCGGACACCGCATCGGAGGAAAACGTCTCGGCATCGTCGGCATGGGCCGCATCGGCCAGGCCGTGGCGCGCCGTGCCCGCGCCTTCGGCTTGCAGATCCACTATCACAACCGCCGGCCCGTCGCCCCGAAGATCGCCGAAGAGCTAGGTGCGACCTATTGGGAAAGCCTCGACCAGATGCTGGCGCGAATGGATATCATCTCGGTGAACTGCCCGCACACGCCGGCGACGTATCATCTGCTCTCGGCGCGGCGGCTGAAGCTGATCCGGAAAGACGCCTACATCGTCAACACCGCGCGCGGCGAGGTGACGGACGAGGACACGCTGATCAAGCTGATCGAAGCCGGCGAGATCGGCGGCGCCGGCCTCGACGTCTACGAGCACGAGCCCGCGGTCAATCCGAAGCTGGTGCGACTCGCCAAGGCCGGCAAGGTGACGTTGTTGCCGCATATGGGCTCGGCCACGATCGAAGGCCGCGTCGAGATGGGCGAGAAGGTGATCATCAACATCCGCACCTTCCTCGACGCGCACAAGCCGCCGGATCGCGTGCTGCCGAGCATGCTCTGAGTGATACGACTCACTCATGGTCAAAGGAGTCTACAAATTCCTTCACGCCTCGCATGCAGGCGCGGTTCTTAATGACGGAACTGTCAAGATTGGCAGCCTCTCGCACTACAGGGCGCTAGAAGGTGGCGATCAATGGATCGCCGACCGATTGGAAGGGCGCATCGAAATAGAGCCGGGCGAAGCTACTGTCTCTGAACATGAAGACGAGGTAACATCCTTGCTTCCTCATTCTTTGAGCCTTCGTCGAACTACTGGCACATCGAATGTTCTTCCGCGGGACGGTGCTGAACCTAGACGGCATAAAGATGTCCCGTCTTTTTAGAGGATTTCAGTGTTCGGCTGTGAGCTACGTGGCGCTTTCAAGGACCCCAGAATTGGGTCGAAGATCAAAGCGAATTCCGGATCCCTTTTTGGCCTCAGCATTTGATCGAACTGCCAAGCTTAATAGTTAAGCTGCCTCGACCGGATCAGCTATTCTATTCCGTGTTTTAAGGACCTCGGCTTCTGCCTGTCGCGCGCCGCTCCTGCTTGCGCCAGTCCGCGAAATCGATGAAGGCACGCCGCGCTGGCGGCCCCTGGCGCCGGCGCTGGCAAAAGCCTTCCCGCCCGATGTCGCATCAGGCACGCGCTACGCGGCCGAGCAGATGGCGCATCTGGACAGCGAGAAGCCGGCGACGAGGTAACGGAGCGCAATCAGGTGCGATGGGCGCTCAGGTCGCTCATGACCGGCCCATCGCCATTGAGCGGATTGGCCGGATCGCGCGCATAGCGCAGCGTCTCGAAGCGCATCGCGCGCGCATCGATCATCAGGAGGCGGCCGACCAGGCCGTCGCCGAAGCCGACGATCTCGCGGATGGCCTCCAGCGCCATCATCGAGCCCAGCACGCCGGCAAGCGCGCCCATCACACCGGCCTCGGCGCAGGCCGGCACCGTACCGGGCGGCGGCGCCTCCGGAAACAGGCAGCGATAGGTCGGATTGAATTCGCCCTGCTCGTTCTTCTCATGCGCGCGAATGGTCGTCAGCGAGCCATCGAATGTGCCGAGCGCCGCGGTGATCAAAGGCTTCTGTGCGAAGAAGCAGGCGTCCGAGACCAGATAGCGGGTCGAGAAATTGTCGGAGCCGTCGAGCACGAGGTCATAGTCGCCGATCAGGCTGAGCGCGTTGTCGGCGTTGAGCCACGTCGCATGGCCGACGAAGCGCACATGCGGATTGAGCGCCGAAATCCGTTCGGCGGCGCTCTCGACCTTGTGGCGGCCGATATCGGGCGTCGTATGGATGACCTGGCGCTGCAGATTGGACAGCGACACCACGTCGTCGTCGACCACGCCGAGCGTGCCGACGCCGGCGGCGGCAAGATACATCAGGGCCGGCGCGCCAAGCCCGCCGGCGCCGATCACCAGCACCGACGCGCGCTTCAGCGCAGCCTGGCCCGGCCCGCCGACATCGCGCAGCACGATATGGCGGGCATAGCGTTCGAGTTCGTCCGGGCTCAGCACCTTCTCTACTCCTGAACCACCCAAAGATTGTTCGCGACCAACGAGATGTGCTTCAATGGCAGCACGTTCAATGGGCTGGCTGGATTTGTCATGAGATCGATGCTTGCGGCAACACTGATGTTCGCGGCTGCCGCAGGCGCGAACGCCCAGATGACGACGCCGCAGGTCACCGGCACCAAGCCGAAGACGGTCCAGACCGTGCCGATCCGCCCCCCCGCATTGCAGACGCCGTCCGAGACGGCGGACGCCATGGGGCAAGCGGAACGGCTGTCGCTGCAGTCCGACCTCGCCTGGGTCGGCGAGTATAACGGCGCCATCACCGGCGACGTCAGCGAGCGCATGGTCAATGCGATCAAGGAGTACCAGAAGGCCAAGGGCGGCAAGCCATCCGGCGTGCTCAATCCGCAGGAGCGCGCTGCGCTCGCGGAGACCGCACGCCGCAAGCAGGAGAGCGTCGGCTGGAAGATCGTGATGGAGCCGACCAGCGGCGCCCGGCTCGGCATTCCCGGCAAGCTGGTGCCGCAGCAGGTGACCGATGCCAACGGCTCGAAATGGACCTCGCCGACCGGCACGGTGCAGGTGCTGCTCGGCCGCCGCAAGGAAGCGAGCCCGACCACCGCAAAGCTCGCCGAGATGGAGAAGAAGGAGCCGGCCGGGCGCAAAGTCGACTACACCGTGGTGAAGCCCGACTTCTTCGTTCTCTCCGGACTTCAGGGGCTGAAGAAATTTTACGTGCGCGGCACACTCAAGGGCGATGAGGTCCGCATCATGACGATCCTCTACGACCAGGCCATGGAGAACACCGTCGAGCCGGTCGTGATCGCGATGTCGAGCGCGTTCAATGCGTTTCCGTCCGGTCAGATGGCTGGACCGCCGCCGCGCAAGACGGTCGAATACGGCACCGGCATCGTCGTCAGCGACGATGGCGCGATCGTCACCGATCGCCTGGTTACCGATAGCTGCCTTGCGATCACGATCGGCGGCCACGGCAACGCCGACCGTCTCGCCGAGGACAAGGAACACGATCTCGCGCTGCTGCACATCTACGGCGCGCGCGGCCTGAAGCCGCTCAGCCTCGCAAGCGGCGCGGCGAAGACCAGCGTTGAATTGATCGGCATCGCGGATCCGCAGAACCAGGGCGGTGCCGCCGGCGTCTCGAGTCTCAAGGCCGCGCTGGCGCCGGTCACGAGCAGCGATTCCGCGCTGTCGCCGCCGCCCGCCGTCGGGTTCTCCGGTGGCCCAGCCATCGACGGCGAGGGCAAGTTCGCCGGCGTCGCCTTGTTGAAGCCGGCGATGGTCGCGGGACCTGCGACGTCTGTGCCGGCGTCACAGGCGGTGATGGTCTCCGCGGCGACGGTGCGCGATTTCCTGAAGGCGAACGGCGTTCCAGCGAATGGCACATCGACGGATGCGAAAGCCGCCGTCGTGCGCGTGATCTGCGTGCGGAAGTCCTGATCAGTCCAACCTGAACCTGACACCACTACGCGCGAGGCCGCCCGAAATGCCGACCGGCGTGCCGTCGGCGCGCCAGCATGCGGCGCCGGTCATGGTGCCGTCATCCTCGAAGGCGATGCCGTTCATGCCGCCGGCCACCGTCGAGACGGCGTCGATCTTGTGGCCCATGCTCGCGAGCTTGGTACGCACGCTCTCCGGCACGGCCTGCTCGACCTCGAGCGCATTGCCCTCGGTCCAGACCCGCGGCGCTTCGACCGCCTCCTGCAAGCTCATGCCGTGGTCGATCAGATTGACCAGCGCCTGCATTGCGCTCGGGAAGATGCGCTTGCCGCCGGGCAGGCCGAGCGCATAGCGGAGCTTGCCGCCATTCAGCGCCATCATCGGCGACATCGAGGTGGTGACCCGCTTGCCGGGCGCCAGCGACAGCGCGTGGCCGGGACGCGGATCGAACAGGTTCATGTAATTGTTGGCGATGGCGCCCAGCCCCGGGATCAGTATCTTGGCGCCGAAGAGATTGTTGATGGTCTGCGTGGTCGCGACCACGTTGCCGAAGGAGTCCGCTGCCGTCATATGCGTGGTGTGTGCGCCCTCGAGCTGCGACACGCCGGCGCCCCAGGCCTGCGCCCGCCCCGGATCGATGGCGCGGCGGCGCTCTTCGGCATAGGCCTTCGACGTCAGCCGCTCAACGGGCACGCCGACATAGTCAGGGTCGCCGCTGGCCGCCGCGCGATCGGCGAAGGCGATCTTCAGGACTTCGGCGAGGTAATGAATGGTCTCGGGCGTCCCGAAGCCGAGGCTTGCGATATCGTAGCCTTCCAGGATGTTCAGCATCTCAGCGATATGCACGCCGGAGGCCGCCGGCGGCGGCGGACCCAAAATGGTCCAGCCGCGATAGTCGGCGCGGATCGGCTGCCGCTCGACGGTCTTGTAGCCTGTGAGATCGGTGCGGCGGATGAAACCGCCGGTCTTCTCCATGTAATCGACGAGGATCTCGCCGAGCGGCCCCTCGTAGAGCGCTTTCTCACCTTGGTCGGCGATGGTGCGCAGCGTCTCGGCATATTCGGCCTGCACCACGCGCTCGCCGACCTTCAGCGGCTCACCGTTCGGCAGGTAGATCGCCGCGATCGGCTTGTCCTTGCGCATCTCGGCGGCGCTCTCGCTGATGCATTCGTGCAGGTACGGGGTCGCCGCATAGCCGCGCGCGGCGTGCTTGATCGCGGGCTGCATGACATCGGCGAGCGGCATGGTGCCGAACCGGCGCAACGTCTCGCACCAGGCCTTCAGCGAGCCCGGCACCGCAACCGCCTTCGGGCCGTTGAGATTTTCGTTGCCGACGGTATCGAACACATCATGCGCCGATCCCGGCTTGGACGTGTACGTGTCCTCCCGCACCGCCGAGGGAACCGTGCTCTGGCCGTCGATGAAGCGATGGCTGCCGTCAGCCAGGCGAATATGGGCCATGCCGCCGCCGATGATCCCGACCATCATCGGCTCGACCACGGTCAGCGTGAACAGCGTTGCGATCGCGGCGTCGACGGCGTTGCCGCCGGCGGCGAGCATCTCGGCGCCGGCGCTGGAGGCCAGCGGATGGTTGCTGACAACCATGCCGCGGCTCGAAAGCGCCGGCATTTTCTGGCATTCAAAGGTGGTTGCCGTCAGGTCCCGCCAATTCCTGCTCATGCTGCTCGTCCCTCTTGTTCGCGACGGCGACGACATCATACGCGCGACTACGGGTCCAGTATTGGTACGGATTAGCTGGCATTCCCTGTTCTGCCATCATCCTTACCGTTGATTCGGACATCCGCGATCCCCTTTGGATCGGGCCGGGCAGGTCCTGAGCAAGAAGAGCTCAGCATCGAGAAGCGATGCACGTTCGCGTGGCGTTTCCCAAGACCCAGCAATCCAAAGGATTCACCTTCCATGCATACGATCGTACTGGCCACCCAAAAGGGTGGCAGCGGCAAGAGCACGCTTGCCATCGGCCTCGCGCTGGCAGCCAGGCAGGCCGGCTTCACCGTCCGCCTGATCGAGACCGACCCGCAGGGCACCCTGTCCAGCTGGCAGCGCCGCCGCAGCGATAAGGACCCCGTCGTCGAGCCGATCTATCACGCCGCCAATATCGAACCGCGTCTGAAGATGCTGGCCGACAGCGGCCTCCAGCTTGCGATCGTCGACACCGCGGCGGGCCTCAGCGCCGCAACCACCGCCGCGATCCGCCATTCAGATCTCTGCCTGATCCCGGCGCGCCCGAGCGTCGCCGACATCGAGGCGACCCTCTCGACGCTGAGCGTCGCGCGCGCCTGGAAACGGCCCTACGGCTTCGTGCTGAACCAGACGCCGATCCGAGGCCAGCGCATCGACAATGCGGCCGACGCGCTTGCCGAGGAGGCGGCGCTCGATCTCACCGAGGTGCTCGCGCGCCCGCTGATCGTGATGCGCAACGACCACCAGGATTCGCTCGCAGCCGGCCTTGCCGTCAGCGAATTCGCGCCGAGCGGCAAGTCAGCCGAGGAGATCCGCGGCCTCTGGCGCTGGATCGCGACGCGGCTCGACCTCTCGACCACGACCAATCTTCTCATCGATCAGGTCATCTCGGCAGCGGACGGAATCTTGCACGTCGCCGCCGAGCGTGCGTCTGACGAGACCACACTGGCGTCCTGAGCGGAGCGATCGCTTCAGGCGCCAAGCGCGCTCTTCCCCATCCGGTCGACGAGCCCAAGCAAAGGAGCAATCCGGCCACCAGCCCTGCCGGATTGCTACGCTTCGTTTCTCGGAGGCTCCATCCATCCCGTCATTGCGAGCGCAGCGAAGCAATCCAGACTATCGCCGCGGAAAGATTCTGGATTGCTTCGCTGCGCTCGCAATGACGCGCGTGGTGGGCTCGTCGCCCTCGCGGAGACTCACGGCCTCTCGGCCGAGAGCTTGATCCTCATTTCTGACATTTCGGGCACCAGAAGGTCGACCGGCCGTTCTGGGTGAAGCGTTTCACGGTGCCGCCGCAGCCCGGCGTCTTGCAGGTCTCGCCTTCGCGGTCGTAGACCTTGAACGAGTGCTGGAAATAGCCGAGCTCGCCCGAGGTCTGGCGATGGTCGCGCAGCGACGAGCCGCCGGCCTTGATCGCGTCATTCAGCACCGTGTGGATCGCACCCACCAACCGCTTGGCGTGATCGGTCGGCTCGCCCCTCTTGGTCGCGAGCGTGGCCGCGATCCGCCGCGGCGACAGATGCGAGCGATGCAGCGCCTCGCACACATAGATGTTGCCAAGCCCCGCCACCACACGCTGGTCGAGTAGCGCGGCCTTCAGGCTGGTGGTCTTGCCGGCGCAGGACCTTGCCAGCATCGCCGCGTCGAATTCATTGCCGAGCGGCTCGGGGCCGAGTCCGCGCAGCAGCGGCTCCTCGTCGAGCGCGTTGCGCGCAATCACTTTCATGTAACCGAAGCGGCGCGGATCGTTGAACACGATGTCGGCGCCCGAGGACATCCGAAACAGCACGTGGTCGTGCGTCGAGTCCTTGCCGCGTGGATAGTGAAACTCGCCAGGCTGCACGTCGTTGTCCGGCTTGATGACACGAAATGAGCCCGACATGCCCAGATGCATCAAGAGCACGTCGCCGGAGGCGAGATCCGCCATGAGATATTTTGCGCGGCGGCCGAGCCCCGTGACGACCTGGCCCCGGAGCCGGGCCACGAAGTCCGGCTGAAAGGGGAAACGTAAGTCGGCCCGGCGAGCCTCGGCCTTGATGATTTTGGCGCCCTCCATGACGGGCTGGAGGCCGCGGCGGACGGTCTCAACTTCGGGCAATTCAGGCATGGTCAGGCATTCACCTTATGAGGGCAGTGTGATAGCGCCATTGCGGCGGCCGCGCTATGGTCCGCCTCGCGGAGTAGAGTAATGGATCGGCCGGGCGATACCACGCATTTTGGCTTCAGGGACGTCCCCTTGGGGGACAAGCAGACGCTGGTGAACGACGTGTTTCACAGCGTCGCCTCGCGTTACGACCTGATGAACGACCTGATGTCGGGCGGCCTGCACCGGGTCTGGAAAGACATCATGATCAACACGCTCGATCCGCCCAGGAGCGACCGGCCGTTCGCGCTGCTCGACGTCGCGGGCGGCACCGGCGACATTTCCTTCCGCGCCGCCAAGGCGGCCGGGCCCGGCTTCCACGCCACCGTGTGTGACATCAACGCTGACATGCTGGCAGTAGGGCGCGAGCGCGCCGCCAAGCGGCACCTGGAAACCCAGGTCGACTTCGTCGAAGGCAATGCCGAAGCGCTGGCCTTTGGCGATCGCAGTTTTGATGCATATACGATCGCGTTCGGCATTCGCAACGTGCCGCGGATCGATCTCGCGCTGCGCGAGGCCTATCGCGTGCTGAGACCCGGCAGCCGCTTCCTGTGCCTGGAATTCTCGACCGTCGAGATGCCCGGGCTCGACCGCATCTACGACCTGTTCTCGTTCAAGGTCATTCCGCCGCTCGGACGGATGGTGACGGGCGACGCCGAGTCCTATCAATATCTCGTCGAATCGATCCGCAAGTTTCCGAAGCCCAACGTCTTCGCCGACATGATCCGCGATGCCGGCTTCGCCCGCGTCAGCTGGCAGACACTGTCCGGCGGCATCGTCGCACTGCATTCGGGCTGGCGTTTGTGATCTCTGCGATTCCCCACATTGCGCGCCTGATGCGCGCTGCATTCGTGTTCGCGCGCGAGGGCGTGTTCGGCTCCGTCGACCCCAGCCTGGTGCCGCCGCCCGGCCAGCTCGCGCTGAAGCTTGCGCGGATTGTCGAGCGCCGTGGCCCCAAGCACGGACCGCGGCTGTCGCGCGCGCTGACCCGGATGGGGCCGGCCTATCTCAAGCTCGGGCAATTCCTGGCAACGCGCCCCGATGTCGTCGGCGTCATCATGGCGCGCGACCTCGAAAGCCTGCAGGACCGCCTGCCGCCATTTCCGCAGGAAGAAGCTGAAACCGCGATCTCAACGTCGCTGGAGCGTCCGCTCAAGGACGTGTTCGTGAGCTTCGGCCCCCCCGTCGCGGCCGCCTCGATCGCGCAGGTGCACCGCGGTGAGGTGCTGCGCGACGGCATCCGCAAGCCGGTCGCAATCAAGGTGCTGCGGCCGAACGTGGCCTCGCGCTTCCGTCGCGACCTCTCCGATTTCTTCTTCGTCGCGCACAAGGCCGAGACCTACTCGGCCGAGGCGCGGCGCCTGCGCCTCGTCGAGGTCATCAATACCATGTCGCGCTCGGTCGCGATGGAGATGGATCTGCGGCTGGAAGCGGCCGCGCTGTCCGAGATGGCGGAGAACACGCAGGACGATCCCGACTTCCGCGTACCGACCGTCGATTGGGACCGCACCACGCACAACGTGCTGACGATGGAGTGGATCGACGGCATCGCGCTGAACGATCACGTCCGCTTGCGGGAGGCGCAGGTCGACCTGCCCGATCTCGGCCGCAAGGTCATCCAGAGCTTCTTGCGGCACGCGCTGCGCGACGGCTTCTTCCATGCCGACATGCATCCGGGCAATTTGTTCCTGGACGATACGGGACGCCTCGTCGCGGTCGATTTCGGCATCATGGGCCGGCTGGGGATGAAGGAGCGGCGTTTCCTCGCCGAGATCCTGCTCGGCTTCATCACCCGCGACTATCGCCGCGTCGCGGAGGTGCATTTCGAGGCGGGCTATGTGCCCGCGCATCACTCGGTGGAGAATTTCGCGCAGGCGATCCGCGCCATCGGCGAGCCGATCCACAACCGCACGGCCGAGGAAATCTCGATGGCGCGGCTGCTCACGCTGCTGCTCGAGGTCACCGGCCTGTTCGACATGACGACGCGCCCCGAGCTGATCCTGCTGCAGAAGACCATGGTCGTGGTCGAGGGCGTGGCGCGTAACTTCGATCCCAAGCTCGACATCTGGAGGATCGCCGACCCCGTGGTGCGCGAATGGATCGAGCGCAATCTCGGCCCGCTCGGCCGGGTGCAGGGCGCGCTCGCGGGGACCGGCGACATCGCCCGCGTGCTGATGAACCTGCCCGACATCGCGGCACGCTCGGTCAAGGTGCTGGAGCAGCTCGAGACCATGACGCGGGAGGGCCTTCGGCTGTCGCCGGAGAGCATCGCGGCAATGGGCCGCAGCGAGGGCCGCAAGAACCGCTGGCGCACTGTGGCGCTCTGGATCATCGCCGCGACCTTCATCGGCATCCTGATCGCCGTCCGGAATCTATGATTGCACTGCAATCACACGGATGATAGCATCGCTATCATTCCGATGCTGGAGGGCGTCATGGCAAGCTTGACCATCCGCAAGCTCGACGAGAACGTCAAAACCTATCTGCGCCTGCGCTCGGCCAAGAACCGCCGATCGGTCGAGGAAGAGGTCCGGGTCATCCTGCGCGAGCTGATCGAGGGACGCGAGGAGCCGCTGACGCCATTGGCGGCGCCGCCCGATGTCGCTCCAGCCTCCGCATCCCAACGCACCGGCGCCCTTCCCGAGGCCAGCGTCACCCTGATCATCGGCGGCGGGATCGCGGCCTACAAATCCCTCGACCTGATCCGCCGGCTCAAGGAGCGCCGCATCGAGGTCCGCTGCGTGCTGACCAAGGCGGCGCAGCAATTCGTCACGCCACTGGCGGTGAGCGCGCTCTCGCATGAGCGCGTCTACACCGACCTGTTCGACCCCCAGAGCGAATTCGATGCCGGCCATATCCGCCTGGCGCGCGACTGCGATCTGATCGTGGTGGCGCCGGCAACCGCCGACCTGATGGCCAAGATGGCTCACGGCCATGCCGACGATCTTGCCAGCGCCATCCTGCTCGCCACCAACCGCAAGATCCTGCTTGCGCCGGCGATGAATCCGCTGATGTGGAACAACGCCTCGACGCGGCGCAACGTCGCGCAGCTCCAGCGCGACGGCGTGGCGCTGATCGGCCCCAATGCCGGCGAGATGGCGGAAGCCGGCGAAGCCGGCGTCGGCCGGATGTCGGAGGCGGTCGAGATCGCGGCGGCCGCCGAGCGCCTGCTGCGCCCCCCGGTGCCGCGCCCGCTTGCCGGCAAGCGCGTGCTGATCACCGCTGGTCCGACGCACGAGCCGATCGATCCGGTCCGCTACATTGCCAACCGCTCCTCCGGCAAGCAGGGCTTCGCCATTGCCGCGGCAGCGCAGGCCGCCGGCGCCGAGGTGATCCTCGTGAGCGGCCCGGTCGATCTCGACGATCCCAACGGCGTCACCGTCAAGCATGTCGAATCAGCACGGCAGATGCTGGAGCACGTCCAGTCCTCGCTTCCCGTCGACATCGCGATCTTCGCTGCCGCGGTTGCCGACTGGCGCGTCGCAAACGAAGGCGAGCAGAAGCTGAAGAAGACGTCCGCCGGCATGCCGCCGCTGCAGCTCGTCGAGAATCCCGACATCCTCGCCACGATCTCGAAGCTGACGGACAAGCGCCCGCCGCTGGTGATCGGCTTCGCCGCCGAGACCGAGCATCTCATCGACAACGCCAAGTCCAAGCTTGCCCGCAAGGGCTGCGACTGGATCGTCGCCAACGACGTCTCGCCGGCAACCGGCGTGATGGGCGGCGATCGCAACACCGTCCATCTCATCAGCCGCAAGAACGGAGAGAAGGATGGCGAGATCGCAGTTGATTCCTGGCCGGTGATGACCAAGGAACAGGTCGCCACCGAACTGATCGCGCATGTCGTAAAAAGCGTGACCGACAAATCCCTGGAGCCAGCATCTTGAGCACGAAGGTCACCGTCGAACTGCAACGCTTGGGCCATGCCGAGGGCCTGCCGCTGCCCGCCTATCAGACCGCTGAAGCCGCCGGCCTCGATCTGATGGCCGCGGTTCCGGAAGCTCAGCCTCTGACGCTCGCGCCCGGCAAGCATGCGCTGGTGCCGACGGGTCTCGCGATTGCACTGCCCGCAGGATACGAGGCCCAGGTACGGCCGCGCTCCGGACTCGCCGCCAAGCATGGCGTCACCGTGCTGAACTCGCCGGGAACCATCGACGCGGACTATCGCGGCGAGATCAAGGTGATCCTGATCAACCATGGCGAAGCGCCCTTCGTGATCAAGCGCGGCGAGCGTATCGCGCAGATGGTGATCGCGCCCGTGGTGCAGGCCGCGCTGGTTCCCGTGGCCACGCTGTCGTCCACGGATCGCGGCGCCGGCGGCTTCGGCTCGACCGGCCGCTAGTTCCCTTACCTCTCCCGCTCGCGGGAGAGGGAGAGCGCCTTCATCGTGGCAAGCAATCCGCACGACAAGCTAACGCACGGCAATTTCTGCCGAATCACCGCAGATTTACCTGGGCTGGAACAAGCCGGCCGGCATTTTTGTGGGGCCGCCTTTACGTTCACGATCTGGACTCTTACCGGTCGAGTCACGATGGGGATATTGTCGTTTGATTCGCGTGCGGCGGGGGAAAGTCGTCGCGCGTAAATTCGTGCGGTCTTGGGGCAATTATGTCAGGCGTGATCGTGTCGATGCGTCGGACGCTGCTGTCGTGCACATCGCTGGCGCGCAACGGCCTGATGGGAAGTGCGCTGGCGGCGTTGCTGCCGGCTGCGCCGGCTCAGGCCGCCGACCTCGTCGACACCCTCTCCACATTGCTGGACTTCAACCGGCAGGAAATCGCGGTGCTGACCACCGCGCTGGCCCTGCTCGGCTTCTCGGTCATGGCGGCGATCCTGTTGATGCGCACGCGCGTGCGCACGGCGAAGAGCGAGGCGCGGCTGCGCGCGCGGATCGGGGAACTGCAGCTCCAGGCCGACCGCTTCGGTGCGTTGCTGTTCGCCGAGCCGCAGATCCTGATCTCCTGGCCGGCCGGCGACAACCGCGCGCAGATCTCCGGCGACATCTCCATGGTGCTGCCGCGCGACTCCTCACCACAGCGCGTGCTCGCTTTCGGAACATGGCTTCCGCCGGAACCGGCGCTGAGGATGGACCATGCGGTCGACGCATTGCGCGACCATGGCGACGGCTTCCAGCTCACGCTGACCACCGCCACCGGCCACACGCTGGAGGCCATCGGCCGCGCCATCGGCGGCCAGGCCATTGTCAGGATTCGCGAGCTCTCGGGCCTGCGTCGCGAACTGGCCGAGACCAGCCTGCGCCACAAGGCGCTGCTCGACGAGACCGAGATGCTGCGCGGCTTTGCCGCCGCAGCGCCGTGGCCGATCTGGGCCAAGGCCGAGAACGGCGCGCTGGCCTATGCCAATCCGGCCTATGTGCGCGCGACCGAGGCGACAGGCATCACCGACGCCCAGCAGCGCAAGCTCGAGCTGCTCGACAGCGCCGACCGCACCGCGATGGAGCGCGGCCTGAAGGACGCTGCCAACTTCACCTCGCGGCTGCCGATCGTGATCGGCGGCGAGCGCCGCATCTATGACGTGCGCGCCGTCAAGGTCGGCGGCGGCAGTGTCGGCGTGGCGATCGATGCCAGCGAAGCGGATGCGCTGAGCTCGGCGCTGGTCCGGATGGCGGAAGCGCATCGCCGCACGCTCGATCAGCTCTCCTCAGGGGTTGCGGTGTTCGATGGCCAGCGGCGGCTCGCCTTCTACAACGATTCCTACCGGCGGCTGTGGGACCTCGACCGCACGTTCCTCGATTCCAATCCCGACGATTCCAGCGTGCTCGACCAGCTCCGCGCCACACGCAAGCTGCAGGAGCAACCGGACTTCCGCGCCTGGAAGGCCAAGTTGCACGAGGCCTATCGCGCGGTCGAGACCGCCAAGGACACCTGGTTCCTGCCCGACGGGCGCGCGCTCTCGGTCGTCACCACGCCGAACCCGGAAGGCGGCGTCACCTATCTGTTCGACGACGTCACCGAAAGCCTCGACCTCGCCCGCCGCTTCGACGGCCTGATCCGCGTCCAGCGCGAGACGCTGGACAGCCTAGCTGAGGGCGTTGCGGTGTTCGGCAGCAACGGCAAGGCACAGCTGTTCAACCCGGCCTTTGCCCGGATGTGGAAGCTGTCGAGCGACGCGCTGCGCGAGGAGCCGCACATCCAGACCGTGGAAGGCTGGTGCCATCAGCTATTCGACGATCCCATGGTCTGGCGGCAGATCCGCGAGGCCATCACCTCGATCGAGAACCGCGGCGACGTGCCGCTGAAGCTGGAACGCAAGGACGGCAGCGTCCTCGACGGCATGATCCGGCCGCTGCCCGACGGCGCCACCATGCTGACGTTCCAGGACATCACCGACACCGAAAACGTCGAGCGTGCCCTGCGCGAGCGCAACGAAGCGCTGGAGGCGGCCGACCAGATGAAGGTGGATTTCGTCCACCACGTCTCCTACGAGCTGCGCTCGCCGCTCACCACCATCATCGGCTTCGCGCATTTCCTCAGCGATCCCTCGACCGGACCGCTGACGCCGAAACAGGCCGAATATCTCGACTACGTCACCAAATCGACCAATGCGCTGCTGGCGCTGACCAACAACATCCTCGATCTCGCCACCATCGACGCCGGCGCCATGAAGCTGGAGCTCGGCCCGGTCGACGTCAGCAAGACCATCGAGCTTGCCGCCGAGGGCATCCAGGACCGGCTCGCCACCGACCGCATCCGCCTCAAGGTCGAGATCGCGCCCGATGTCGGCAGCTTCGTCGGCGACGAGAAGCGCGTGGTGCAGGTGCTCTATAACCTCCTCGCCAACGCGGTCGGGTTTTCTCCACAGGATTCCACCGTCGGCATCAGCGCGCGCCGCACCGACCGCAGTGTGGTCTTCACTGTGACAGATTCCGGGCCTGGAATACCCGCCGACATGAAGGACAAGGTGTTCAACTGGTTCGAAAGCCGCTCGCAGGGCTCGCGTCACCGCGGGGCCGGACTCGGGCTTTCGTTGGTGCGCTCCTTCGTCGAGCTGCATGGCGGCAAGGTGCGGGTGGATTCGATCGTCGGCAGAGGCACGGTCGTGATCTGCGACTTCCCGACCGACCAGGCGGCGCATCGCGACGCCGCCGAATGACTGCGCCGACCACATTCTCCGTCACGCTCGTCAACGAGACGGCCACCGCACAGTTGATGGCCGATCTCGCACTGCTGGTCGGCCCGGGTGACGTCATCGCGCTCTCCGGCGATCTCGGCGTCGGCAAGACGGCGGCCGCACGCGCCATGATCCGCTATCTCGCCGACGACGAGGCGCTGGAAGTGCCGAGCCCGACCTTCACGCTGGTGCAGGGCTACGAGCTGCCGCCGTTCCCGGTGCTGCATGCCGATCTCTACCGCGTGGAGGACGAGAACGAGCTCGAGGAGATCGGGCTGTCGCCACTGCCGGAGGGCACGCTCGTGCTGATCGAATGGCCGGAGCGCGCGCCATCGGCGATGCCTGCGGACCGCATCGAGATCGCACTGACGCACCGGCCGGCGCTGGACTCGACCGCGCGCGCCGCCGACATCACCGGTTACGGCAAGGGCGCTGCGCAAGTCGCGCGGCTGAAGGCGCTGCGCGAATTCCTCGATGCGTCCGGCTATATCGAGGCGACGCGACGGCGCATGAACGGCGACGCGTCGACCCGCTCGTACGCACGACTGATGCGTGATGACGGCGTCGTCATCCTCATGAACTTTCCGCAGCGCCCCGATGGGGCCGCGATCTACAACGGAAAGTCCTACAGCGCCGCGGTGCATCTTGCCGAGAACGTCAAACCCTTCGTCGCCATCGACGAGGGCCTGCGCGCGGAAGGCATCTCCGCGCCCGTGATCCATCACAGCGATCTCGACCACGGATTCCTGATCACCGAGGATTTTGGCAGCGAAGGTGTGATCGAAGGCGATCCGCCGCGGCCGCTTCCCGAGCGCTATGAGGCCGGGATCGACATGCTGGCCGCGCTGCACGCGAAGGTGCTGCCGGAGACACTGCCGCTGGCGGCAGATACGACCTACGCCATTCCGGTCTTCGAGACCGACGCATTGCTGATCGAAATCGGACTGATGCCGGAATGGTATCTGCCCGACCGCAACGCTCCGCTGAGTGAGGAGGCGCGCGCCGAATTTGTCGCGATGTGGCGCGAGCTGTTGCAGAAGCCGATGGCCGCGCCGAAGACCTGGGTGCTGCGCGACTTCCATTCGCCCAACATGATCTGGCTTGCCGATCGCGCCGGCATCGAGCGCGTCGGCGTGATCGATTTCCAGGACACCGTGCTTGGACCGCAGTCCTACGACGTGGTGTCGCTGCTTCAGGACGCCCGGATCGACGTGCCCGAGAGCCTCGAGCTGACGCTGCTGTCACGCTACATCAAGGAGCGTCGCGCGCAGGACGCGGGGTTCGATCCGGCCGGCTTCGCCGAGCTCTACGCCATCATGTCGGCGCAGCGGAATACGCGGCTGCTCGGCACCTTTGCCCGGCTCAACCGCCGCGACGGCAAGCCGCATTATCTGCGCCACCAGCCGCGGATCTGGACCTACCTCCAGCGCTCGCTGGCGCATCCCGCGCTGGCTCATTTGCGCGAATGGTACCTCGCCAACGTCCCGCCGCCGCAATCCTGACCAGAAGCCCGATTTACCGGGTGTTAGCCAAGACGCCGGTAGTCTGGCAGCAAGGCAGCCGGATAACTACGGGGCTGGAGCAAGGGCAGATGGCGACGAAGACGGATCAGCGCGGGAACAGCCGGGTTGTTTTCGAACGCGGGATCCCGGCCCACATGATGGGGATCGACGGCACCTGGCGGCGCGACTGCACCATGGAGGACGTCTCCGCGGCTGGCGCCAAGCTGACCATCGACGGCTCCGTCGAAGGCCTGCATCTCAAGGAATTCTTCCTGCTGCTGTCGTCCACCGGACTGGCCTACCGGCGCTGCGAACTCGCCTGGGTCAATGGCGATCAGATCGGCGTCAATTTCCTCAAGCTGGGCCAAGGGAAGAAAAAGGCGCGTTCCACATCTGTCGGGGCGTGATGGCAACACCCGTCGTACAACCGTCACGGCAGGCGATTAAGGCGGTTGAGATGCGGTGCGGCTGGCCAAGGCCCGTGCTAGGATTGCTGCGAACGCGAAATCTGGAGGTCTGAGAAGCTAGGATGTCCGTCAAACCGACCAAAGCCATGGTGCTTGCCGCGGGGTTCGGCCTGCGCATGCGCCCCTTGACGGACAAGATGCCGAAGCCCCTGGTGTCGGTGGCCGGACAACCGCTGCTCGATCACGTGCTCGACAAGCTCGGCCAGGCCGGCGTGACCGAGGCGGTAGTCAACGTGCACTATCTGCCGGATCAGATCATCAACCACGTCGCGCACCGCCAGCATCCGCGCGTGACCATTTCCGATGAGCGCGACCAGGTGCTCGGCACCGGCGGCGGCGTCGTCAAGGCGCTGCCTCTGCTCGGCGATGCACCGTTCTTCCACGTCAATTCCGACACGCTGTGGATCGACGGCGTGCGCTCGAATCTGGCGCGCCTTGCGGAGAACTTCGACCCCGCGCGGATGGACATCCTCCTCCTGATGGCGCCGACCGCGACCAGCATTGGCTACAGCGGCCGCGGCGACTACGGGATGCTGCCGGACGGCGCACTGCGCAAGCGCAAGGAAAAAGAGGTCGTTCCGTTCGTCTATGCGGGCGCGGCGATCCTGTCGCCGTCGATCTTCGCTGACGCCCCGAAAGGCGAGTTCTCGCTGACCAGGATGTTCGACCGCGCCAACGAGCAGGAACGCCTGTTCGGCCTGCGGCTCGACGGCGTCTGGATGCATGTCGGCACGCCCGACGCGGTGCATGCCGCGGAAGAGGCGTTTCTGGAGAGCGTGGCGTAGGCCCGCTCGCAGGCGCCGTAGGGTGGGCAAAGCGAAGCGTGCCCACCCTTCAGGCTGATGTTCGGATGAAGGATATGGTGGGCACGGCGCGAACGCGCCTTTGCCCACGCTACGATGTCTGCGTCCGCGGCACGAAAGCCACCACGCCGCGAACAGCGGGGAAGACCTCTCCCTCGCCCATGACCATTTGAGCCTGCCTCCCTATATTGGCGCCTGATTCCGAATCAGGCGGCCCATGCGCGTATTCAGCGTTCCCATCTCAGTTCCCTTTCTGCGCACGGTCGTCGCGGCCCTGCTCGACGGCCGGCTGGTCGAGGGATTCGAGGCGCGCAAGGAGCCGGCGCGGCTTGCCGACGCGACGCTGTACCTACCGACCCGGCGCGCCATGCGCGTCGTCCGCGAGATCTTCCTCGACGAAATGACGGCGGATGCGGCGGTGCTGCCGCGCATCGTCGCGCTCGGCGACATCGACGAGGACGAGCTCGCCTTCGCCGACGAGGCCGAGCAGTTTTCGGCCGCCGCACCGCTCGACATTTCGCCACGGCTCGGCGAGCTCGAACGGCGGCTGACGCTGGCGCGCCTCGTCGCGGCCTGGGCCAAGGGCCCGGTGCTGGCGCCGCTGGTGGTCGGTGGTCCCGCCTCGACGCTTGCGCTTGCGGGCGATCTGGCACGCCTGATCGACGACATGGTGACACGCGGCGTCGACTGGAGCGCGCTCGATGGCCTGGTGCCGGACCAGCTCGATCAATACTGGCAGCACTCGCTCGAGTTCCTGCGCATCGCGCGCATCGCCTGGCCCGGTCATCTCGCCGAGATCAACAGGATCGAGCCCGCAGCGCGGCGCGATCTTCTGATCGCGGCGGAAGCGAAACGGCTGACCGCGCATCCGAGCGGACCCGTGATCGCGGCCGGCTCGACCGGCTCGATGCCGGCCACCGCAAAATTCCTGCATGCGGTGGCTTCGCTGCCGCATGGCGCCGTGGTACTGCCGGGGCTCGACACCGATCTCGACGAGGACGCCTGGCGGATCATCGGCGGCGTGCGCGATTCGCTGGGCAAGTTCGCGGAGCATCCGGCCTCGAACCATCCGCAATACGCCATGCACGCGCTGCTGGAGCGTTTTGGCATCAAGCGGAGCGATGTCGATATTCTCCAGCCGCCGACGGAAGGCGGCCGCGATCTTCTCGCATCCGAATCGATGCGGCCATCCGCCAAGACGGAGATCTGGCACGACCGGTTGAAGCAGCCCGACGTCGCCGCAAAGATCGCCGGCGGCATGAAAAATCTCTCGATCGTCGAGGCGCCCAACCCCGAGATGGAAGCGCTCGCGATCGCGATCGCGATGCGCGAGGCGCGGCATCTCGACAAGTCCGCGGCGCTGGTGACGCCGGACCGCGCACTGGCGCGGCGGGTGATGGCCGCGCTCACGCGATGGGACCTCGCCTTCGATGATTCCGGCGGCGACGTGCTGATGGAAACCCCCGCCGGCATCTTTGCGCGCCTCTCTGCCGAGGCGGCGACAAAAGGATTGGAGCCGCCGACGCTGCTGGCGTTGCTGAAGCATCCGCTGTGCCGGCTCGGCCGCGCGCCGGGTGCATGGAAAGCGGCCATCGAAGGCCTCGAGCTTGCGGTGTTGCGCGGCACGCGCCCGCCCGCGGGCACGGCCGGCCTGCTGCGCGAATTCAACCGTTTTCGCGAGGAGCTTGCAAAGCTATGGCGCAACGAAGTCTCCGCGCTGCACCGTGCCGAGCCGCGTGTGCGTCTGAAGGCGGAGGATCTCGATCGCATCCAGGCGCTGATCGATGCCTTGCAGAAAGCACTGGCGCCGATCGAGAGCCTGGCGTCGTCGAAGCCGTACGACTTCGCCGAGCTCGCGCACCGGCATCGCGAGATCCTGATCGAGCTGTCGCGCGATGAGCAAGGCATCCCGCTGGCCTTCGAAGAACGTGAGGGCCTCGCGCTCGCAGCTTCCTTCGACGATCTCCTGCGCGGCGGGACGACCAGCGGGTTGATGGTGCCGTTGGCGGACTATCCGGACGTGTTCCAGACCGCGTTCGGCGATCGCGCCGTGCGCCGGCCGGACAAGCCGGGCGCCCGGCTCCAGATCTACGGCCCGCTGGAATCACGCCTGATGCAGGCCGACCGCGTCATCGTCGGCGGGCTGATCGAGGGCGTCTGGCCGCCGGCGCCGCGCATCGATCCCTGGCTGAGCCGGCCGATGCGGCATGAGCTCGGCCTCGATCTGCCGGAGCGGCGCATCGGCCTCTCCGCCCATGACTTCGCGCAACTGCTCGGCGCCGACGAGGTCATCCTCACCCATTCCGCCAAGGCCGGCGGCGCGCCGGCGGTGGCCTCGCGCTTCCTGCACCGGCTGGAAGCGGTCGCGGGCGATGCGCATTGGAAAGCCGCGACGCAAGCCGGCGAGAAATTCGTGAAGTTCGCGGGCGCGCTGGACCAGCCCGAGACGGTCAGGCCGATCAAGCAGCCCGAGCCGCGACCGCCGCGCGCCGCGCGGCCGCTCAAACTGTCGGTCACCGCGATCGAGGACTGGCTGCGCGATCCCTACACGATCTATGCCCGGCACATTCTGCGGCTCGACGCGCTCGATCCCGTCGACATGCCGCTCTCGGCCGCCGACCGCGGCTCGGCGATCCATGATGCGCTGGGCGAGTTCACCGAGACCTATGCGGCGCGTCTGCCTGACGATCCCGCGCGCGTGCTGCGCGCGATCGGCGAGAAGTATTTTGCGCCGCTGATGGAGCGCCCCGAGGCACGGGCGCTGTGGTGGCCGCGCTTCCAGCGCATCGCGCGCTGGTTCGGCGAATGGGAGACCGCGCGCCGCGACGCGATCGAGGCGATCACCGCGGAGACCCATGGCGAGATCTCGATCCCGCTCGACAACGAACGCAGCTTCCGCCTGTCCGCCCGCGCCGATCGCATCGAGCGGCGCCAGGGCGGCGGCTACGCGATCCTCGACTACAAGACCGGCCAGCCGCCGACCGGCAAGCAGGTGCGCATGGGCCTGTCGCCGCAGCTCACGCTGGAAGCAGCAATCCTGCGCGAGGGCGGCTTCCCCGACATCGACGCCGGCACGTCTGTGAGCCAGCTCGTCTATGTCCGCCTCAGCGGCAACAATCCGCCGGGCGAGGAGCGCATCCTCGAGCTCAAGATCAAGCAAAACGACACGCCGCAGCCGCCGGACACCGCGGCCACGGAGGCCAGGGCCAAGCTGGAGGCGCTCATTCGTGCCTTCGAGGACGAGAACCAGCCCTACACCTCGCTGAACCTGCCGATGTGGACCAACCGCTACGGCGCCTATGACGATCTCGCCCGGATCAAGGAATGGTCGGCGGCCGGCGGATTGGGGATCGAAGAATGGTGAAGGCCCCGCGTCCCATTCCCGATGCGGTGCGCGCCACGCAGGCTCGCGCGTCGGACCCGACTGCCTCGGCCTTCGTGTCGGCCAATGCCGGCTCGGGCAAGACCCATGTGCTGGTGCAGCGTGTGATCCGCCTGTTGCTGTCGGGCGTGCCACCGGAAAAGATCCTCTGCATCACCTTCACCAAGGCCGCGGCCGCCAACATGGCCGAGCGCGTGTTCACCACGCTCGGGCATTGGGTGACGCTGGACGATGACGCGCTCGATGCGGCGATCCGCGCCGCCGGCATTCCGTACCCCAACGCGAAGCTGCGGCGCGAGGCGCGAAAGCTGTTCGCCTGCGCCCTGGAAACGCCGGGCGGGCTGAAGGTGCAGACCATCCACGCGCTGTGCACCCGCCTGCTCCAGCAGTTCCCGTTCGAGGCCAACGTGCCGGCGCGCTTCGCCGTCATCGACGAGCGCGACCAGACCGACATGATGGAGCGCGCCAACCTGAAAGTGCTGCTGGAGGCGGCACGCGATCCGGAGACTGTGACCGGCCGCGCGCTTTTGACCGCGATGGCGAACGCCGCCGACGTCACCTTCAAGGAGGTCGTGCGCGAGGCTTGCCTCAGCCGCGATCACTTCATGGCCTGGACGGACGAGGCCGGCAACGCCGGGGCCGCGGCGGCGCAGATGGCGGCCGCGTTGGGCGTCGATGCCGGCGACCGCATCGAGGACATCGAGAACGAGATCCTCGACGGCCCGTTCCTGCCACGCTCGCGCTGGGACGACATCGCCTTTGCGCTGGAGGACGGCAGCAAATCCGACAACGATCAGGCAGGCCGCCTTCGCGAGGCAAAGGTGTTTTCCGGCAGCGCGCAGGTCGACGCCTATCTCGGCGTCTTCCTCACCGATGAAAAAATGCCGCGCAAGGCGGTGCTGACCAAGAAATTCGCCGACCACAATCCGTCCGTCGCGCGACTGTTCGAGGCCGAGGGGCAACGCCTGGGTGGATTGATCGAGAAGCGCCGCGCCGTGACCGTGCGCGACCGCACCGAGGCGCTCCTGCACATTGCGACGGCTGCTGCCGCGAACTACCGCAGCGAGAAGCAGGAGCGCGGGCTGCTCGATTACGACGACCTGATCGACAAGACGCTGGCGATGCTGAACCGCGTCACCTCCGGCTGGGTGCATTACAAGCTCGACCGCGGCGTCGATCACGTGTTGATCGACGAAGCCCAGGACACGAGCCCGCGGCAATGGGACATCGTCGCGCACATCATCTCGGAATTCACTGCCGGCGAAGGTGCGCGCGAGGGGCTCAATCGCACGATCTTCGCCGTCGGCGACGAGAAGCAGTCGATCTTCTCGTTCCAGGGCGCCGCACCGCACGAATTCGACGCGCGCCGGCGCGAGCTGCACCGCAAGTTCACCGCTGCCGGGCTGAAGTTCGATCCGGTGGCCTTCACCTATTCGTTCCGCTCGGGCGCGACGATCCTGCACTCGGTCGATCACGTCTTCCGCGAGCCGGAGATCTACAAGAGCATCCACGCGATCGAGATCGGCCATCCCCTGCACAATGCGCTCGCCGATGCCGGCCCGAGCGTGATCGAGCTGTGGGACCTCGCGGAGGCCGACGACCGGCAGGACATCGAAGGCTGGCGCGCGCCGTTCGACGGCGTCTCCGTCACCAGTCCCGAGGTGAAGCTCGCCCGCCGCATCCAGGCCGAGATCAGGCGGCTGGTGGAGAGCGGCACGCTGACGGGGCACGAAGGCGCACGGCGGCCGCTGCGCTATGGCGACATGCTGATCCTGGTGCGCCGGCGCGGCAATGCCTTCGACGCGGTGATCCAGGCGCTGAAACACGCCAACATTCCGGTCGCCGGCGCCGACCGGCTCAAGCTCACCGAGCACATCGCGATCATCGATTTGATCAACCTCGCCGATGCGTTGCTGCTGCCGCAGGACGATCTCGCGCTCGCGGTGGCCTTGAAAAGCCCGCTGTTCGGCCTCGACGAGGACGACCTCTTCACGCTCGCTTGGGAGCGCAAGGGATCGCTGCGCCGCGCGCTCGGCGAACACGCGGCAACGAATGACAGGTTCAAGGCGGCCTTGCTGTGCCTGGAAGCCTGCGAGGCGCGGGCGCGCGACGAGACGCCGTTCGCCTTCTATGCATGGCTGCTCGGGGGTGACGGCGGACGCGCGCGGATCCTGCGCCGGCTCGGCTTTGAAGCCAACGACGCGCTCGACGAGTTTCTGGAGCTCGCGCTGAACTATGAGCGCAAGGCGCCGGCCTCGCTGCAGGGCTTCATAGCCTGGCTGCGCTCGGCCGACACCGAGGTGAAGCGCGACATGGAGATCTCGCGCGACGAGGTGCGGGTGATGACCGTGCATGGCGCCAAGGGCCTGGAGGCCTCGGTCGTCTTCATGGTCGATACCACGTCCTCGCCCGCGGACACGCAGCGGCTGCGGCTGATCCATGTGCCGCGTGGCAATGGCGGCGAGGTGGTGGTCTGGGCTGGTCGCAAGGCGGACGATCCAAAGCCGCTCGTCGACGCGCGCAAAGCGATGCTCGAAGAGACCGAGGACGAGTATCGCCGCCTGCTCTATGTCGCGATGACGCGCGCGGCCGACCGGCTGATCGTCGGCGGCTGCATGCCCGGCAACATGAAGACGGTCCGCAAGCTGAGCTGGTACGACCTGATCGACACCGGGCTCACGGGTTCGGGCCTTGAGAAGCAGACAGTCGAGATGCCGCATGGTCCGGTCACGCGATTCGCGCGGCCGGAGGATGTTGCGGCGCTTGGGACGCCCGCGACCGCTGTCGACCAAACAATCGAGCTGCCGGACTGGCTGCGAACGCCCGCGCCGCGCGAGCTGATCGACGAGGATCCAGTGCGCCCCTCCGGGCAAGGCGCTGACGAAGGCCGAACGGTGCGGACCGGCGAATCAGTCCAGTCCCGCGCCCTGGCGCTGCAGCGCGGCACGCTGGTGCACCGTCTCCTGCAATCGTTGCCCGACATCGCCGCCGAGCGCCGGCGCGAGGCCGCGCTCGGCTTCATGGCGCGCAATGCCGCGGACTGGGCCGAGGCCGACCGCGCCGCGCTGGCCGACAAGGTGCTCGCCTTGATCGCCGCGCCGCGCTTTGCGCCGGTCTTTGCCGCCGGCAGCCGGGCGGAAGTAGCCATCGTCGGCCGCCTGGAGCGGCCGGGCCGGCCGCCGGCGCTGGTCTCCGGGCAGATCGACCGGCTGGTGGTGACGCTGAGCGAGGTCCTGATCGTCGATTTCAAGACCAACCAGGTGGCCCCCAAGAGCGCGGCGGAAGCGCCCGCAGCCTATGTCCGGCAGCTTGCGCTGTACCGGGCGGTGCTCGCCCGCCTTTATCCCCAAAAGCCGATCCGGGCCGTCCTGCTCTGGACCGAGGCCCTTGAATATATGGAGATTTCAGCCCCCGCGCTGGACGCGGCGCTGGCATCCCTTCATGTCGGCGTGAGCATCCTTGACCCGGCAAGGACCCGTTCATAGGTTGACGACATGATCCCGGGCGCGATTCCAAGTCGCGCCGATTCTTTCAACCGAACGAGGTACTCCAATGGCCGTTGGCAAGGTTTCTGACGCCGATTTCGAAGCCGAAGTGCTCAAGGCGAACGGCCCCGTGGTCGTCGATTTCTGGGCCGAATGGTGCGGCCCCTGCCGCATGATCGCACCCGCGCTCGACGAGATCGCCGGCGCGATGGGCGACAAGGTCAAGATCGTGAAGCTCAACGTCGACGAGAGCCCGAAGACGGCGTCGAAGTACGGCGTGATGTCGATCCCGACCCTGATGATCTTCAAGGGCGGCGAGATGGCCTCCCGCCAGGTCGGTGCAGCGCCGAAGGCGAAGCTGCAGCAGTGGATCACCTCCGCGGTCTGATCCGCGTCGCGAAAACGATTATTTCCGACAACGGCCGGCGAAATGCTGGCCGTTTTGCTTGTCAGGATTTGATCCAGCCCGTCGCCAGCGCGTTCGCGAGCTCCGGCTGGCCGTTGCTGCGTGCGAGTGCGGCCATCGCCTCGTGATCGTAGGCGATGTGGCGGAACGTGACCTGCCAGGCACCGTCAATCCGTTCGAGGATCGCGTAGCGCGCGTGCGGGGTGCCGGCCTCGACGACATGCGGAAACGGATGCTTGTCGCGATAGCCGGGACTGCCGACGCTGCCGGGATTGACGATCAGCCGGCCGTCGCTCACGCGCACGGCACGCGCGAGATGCGTGTGGGCGCAGAGGATCAGGGACTGCGTGATGCCTTGCGCGATTTGTTCGATTCGGTCGAGCGGCGATAGCGCCACCGTGCCGTCGGAATGCACGGTATCGAGCCAATAGACCTCATCGTTGTCCGGCGTCGCGTGGCACAGGAAGACCTGGTCGTGAAGGACCCGCGTCATCGGCTGCGCGCGCAGCCAGTCGAGATGTCCGGCCTCGAGCTGCGCATGCGCGGGCCGATCCCAGGAGCCCATCTTCTCCGGCGGCCGGTCGAGGAGATAACGGTCGTGATTGCCGAGCACGTGGATGGCGTCGAGATTCATCAGGATCTCGATGGTCCGCCGCGCATCGAGCGGGCCGCTCAACATGTCGCCGAGATCAACGATGTCCTTGATGCCCTGCGCGCGGATGTCGGCGAGGACGGCTTCCAGCGCGAGGTAGTTTCCATGGACGTCGGCAATCGCGGCGAAACGCATCGTCGTTCCTATCTCATGCCCCGGACGCAGCGCAGCGTGAAACGATGCGCTGCTGAGCCGGAGCCCATGTGGCCCCTGGGTCCCGGATCTGCGGTGCATCGCTAACGCGCTGCACCTTGTCCGGGACGCGAGAGACTATGCAGGAGGCGTGCCGTTGATGGCGAGCACGTGGCCGGCGAGATAGAGCGAGCCGGTGATCAGGATGCGCGGCGGCACCTCATAGGCGAGTCGCGACAACGCGCGCAGCGCGGCCTCGATGCCCGGCGCGATCTCGACGCGCATGCCGAAGCCGCGCGCGGCGTCCGCGAGGCGGTCGACCGGCATCGCATTCTCGGTGTCAGGGATCGACACCGCGATGATGTGGCGGGTGAGGCCGGCGAAATTGCCCAGAAAACCCTGCGCGTCCTTGTTGGCCATCATGCCGGCGATGACGACCAGAGGCCGCGACACCCGCTCCTCGAGATCGCCGAGCGCGGCGGCCGCGACGCGCCCGCCCTCGGCATTGTGCCCGCCATCGAGCCAGATCTCCGACCCCTGCGGTCCCCAGCCGAGCAGCTCGCCCGAGGTGATGCGCTGCATCCGCGCCGGCCATTCGGCGCCGACGATGCCGGCTTCGAACGCGGCATGATTGATCTTGAACGCGTTGGTGGCACGCAGCGTCGCGATCGCAAGGCCGGCATTGTCGAACTGGTGGCGGCCAAACAGGCGCGGCGCCGCGAGATCCATCAGGCCGCGATCGTCGGAATAGACCAGCCGCCCGTGCTCGACATTGACATGCCAGCTCTCGCCGGCGGCGAACAGCGGCGCACGCATGCGCTTGGCCTGGGCGTCGATCACGGCCATCGCCTCCGGCGCCTGCTCGGCGCACACCACGGGCACGCCGCGCTTGATGATCGCGGCTTTCTCGGCGGCAATCGAGGCCAGGGTAGGCCCAAGGAAATCCATGTGATCCATGCTGATCGGCGTGATCACGCAGGCCGCGGGCGCATCGACGACATTGGTCGAGTCGAGCCGGCCGCCGAGGCCGACTTCGAGCAGCACGACATCGGCCGGATTCTGCGCGAACAGATGGAAAGCGGCGGCAGTCTTGAGCTCGAAGACCGTTGCGGCCTCGCCGGCATTGACGCGCTCGACCTGTTCGAGCGCGGCGCGCAATTCGTCATCGCCAACGAGCACGCCGCCGCTGAGGCGGCCGAGCCGGAAGCATTCGTTGATCCGCACGAGATAGGGCGAGGTATAGGCGTGGACGCGCAGGCCTGCGGCCTCCAGCATCGCGCGCAGATAGGCAAGCGTCGAACCCTTGCCATTGGTGCCGGCGATGTGGATCACCGGTGGGAGCTTGCGCTCGGGATGGCCGAGCCGCTCGAGCAGACGATGCATCCGCTCGAGGCCGAGATCGATGCGTTTCTGATGCAGGGCCGAAAGCCGCCCGATCAGTTCACCGAGCGACGGCTTCGCGCTGTCGGCGGAGGCGTTCACGCGTGCGGCGCGGCCGGCGCCACCTCGGGGGCCGCTACGATCTGCGCCGGGCTTACCACCGGCTGCGTCGGCTTCGATGCAGTCTCCAGCGCCGGCGATTTCGTCAGCAGGCGGCAGAGCCGCGCGAGCGTCGGACGGAGGTCATGGCGGTGCACGACCATGTCAACCATGCCGTGCTCCTTGAGATACTCGGCGCGCTGGAAGCCCTCGGGGAGCTTTTCGCGGATCGTCTGCTCGATCACGCGCGCACCGGCAAAGCCGATCAGCGCGCCGGGCTCGGCAATCTGCACGTCGCCGAGCATCGCATAGGATGCCGTGACGCCGCCGGTGGTGGGGTTGGTCAGCACGACGATATAGGGCTGCTTTGCCTCGCGGAGCATCTGCACGGCGACGGTCGTGCGCGGCATCTGCATCAGCGACAGAATGCCTTCCTGCATCCGTGCGCCACCGCTCGCGGCGAACACGATGAAGGGCGACTTCTTTTCGACCGCGAGCTCGAGCCCGCGCACGATGGCTTCGCCTGCGGCCATGCCGAGCGAGCCGCCCATGAAATCGAAATCCTGCACGGCGACGACGACGGCCGCGCCTTCAAGCTTGCCGTAGCCGACCTTGATCGCGTCGTTCAAATTGGTGCGCGCACGCGCATCCTTGATGCGATCGACATACTTCTTCTCGTCGCGGAACTTGAGCGGATCGGGGGTGACCTCGGGCAACGCCACGTCGAACCAGGTCTCGTTGTCGAAGATCGACTTCAACCGCGCCACCGCGCCCATGCGCATGTGGTAGTTCGAGCCGGGGATGACGAACTGGTTGGCCTCGACGTCCTTGTAGAACACGAGCTGCCCGGAATCCGGACACTTGATCCACAGATTCTCCGGCGTCTCCCGCCGCAGCATGTTGCGGATCTTCGGCCGGACCACATTGGTAAGCCAGTTCATGGTTTGCTCCGATTAGCCATCCCGCGCTGGGAGAGCCTGAAGGGATATATGGCCGCCGAAACTTGCCCCGGCAAGCCGCCGTGTCGTCCGCCTTGCGAGCGGAATTATGGCCTACTCCGCCGCCTGCTGCGCGCCCCTGACACCCTGGGCCAGGGATGCCGTCAGCTCGGCAACGGCGTTAACGGTCTTGCTGGTCGCCCGCCCCTCGGCATCGAGGCTGTTCTTGAGTGCATCGACCAGCGCGGTGCCGACGACCGCACCGTTGGCATGCGAAGCGATGGCGCGAGCAGCTTCCGGCGTACGAATGCCGAAGCCGACGCAGACCGGCAGCTTGGTGTGCCGCTTGATGCGGGCAACTGCCTCGCTCACGGCCGTGGAGTCCGCGGCCGCTGCACCGGTGATGCCGGTGATCGAGACGTAGTAGACAAAGCCCGAAGTGTTGGCGAGCACCGCCGGCAGGCGCTTGTCGTCGGTGGTCGGCGTCGCCAGGCGAATGAAGTTGAGGCCGGCCTTCATCGCGGGCAGACAGAGCTCGTCGTCTTCCTCCGGCGGCAGGTCGACGATGATGAGACCGTCCACGCCGGCGGTCTTGGCATCGGCGAGAAACTTGTCGACGCCGTAGATGTAGATCGGATTGTAGTAGCCCATCAGCACGATCGGCGTCGCATTGTCGTCCTTGCGGAAGCCGCGCACCAGATCGAGCGTCTTCTTCAGCGTCATGCCGGCCTTGAGCGCGCGCAGGCCCGCTGCCTGGATCGACGGGCCGTCGGCCATCGGATCGGTGAAGGGCATGCCGATCTCGATCACATCGGCGCCCGCCTTCGGCAGCGCCTTGATGATCTCGAGCGAGGTTGCCGGATCTGGATCGCCGGCCATCAGGAAGGTCACGAAGGCCGAGCGGCCCGCCCTCTTCAGCTCGGCAAAACGGGTGTCGATACGCGTGGTCACTTGGTCTTGCCCTTCAGGATGTCGCCGACCTGCGGCACGTCTTTGTCGCCGCGGCCGGAGAGATTGACGACCATCAGGTGATCTTTCGGCCGCTTCGGCGCGAGCTCCATCACCTTGGCGATGGCGTGAGCTGGCTCGAGTGCGGGGATGATGCCTTCGAGGCGCGACAGCAGCTGGAAGGCCGCGAGCGCCTCATCATCGGTCGCGGAGAGATAGTTCACGCGGCCGATCTCGTGCAGCCAGGAATGTTCGGGGCCGATGCCGGGATAATCGAGACCGGCCGAGATCGAATGCGCGTCCTGGATCTGGCCGTCCTCGTCCATCAGAAGATAGGTGCGGTTGCCATGCAGCACGCCGGGACGGCCGCCCGCGATCGACGCCGCATGCAGCTGCGTGAGCCCGTGGCCCGCGGCTTCGACGCCAAAGATCTCGACGGAAGGGTCATCGAGGAACGGATGGAACAGGCCCATGGCATTCGACCCACCGCCGATACAGGCGACCAGCGAATCCGGCAGGCGGCCTTCGACCTCCTGCATCTGCACCTTGGTCTCGTTGCCGATCACCGACTGGAAGTCGCGCACCAGCGTCGGATAGGGGTGCGGCCCCGCCACCGTGCCGATGCAGTAGAATGTGTTGTGCACGTTGGTGACCCAGTCGCGCAGCGCCTCGTTCATCGCGTCCTTCAGCGTGCGCGTGCCCGACTGCACCGGGAACACTTTCGCGCCCAGCATCTCCATGCGGATGACGTTGGGCTGCTGCCGCTCGACGTCGACGGCGCCCATGTAGACCACGCATTCGAGCCCGAACCGCGCGCACAGCGTCGCGGTCGCGACGCCGTGCTGGCCGGCGCCGGTCTCGGCGATGATGCGCTTCTTGCCCATGCGCCGCGCCAGCATGATCTGGCCGAGCACGTTGTTCACCTTGTGCGAGCCGGTGTGGTTGAGCTCCTCGCGCTTCAAATAGATTTTTGCGCCGCCGAGATGCTCGGTCAGGCGCTCGGCGAAATAGATCGGCGAAGGCCTGCCGACATAGTGCTTGAGATAGCCGTTCATCTCGGCCTGGAAGGCCGGGTCCGCCTTGGCCTCGTTGTAGGCGTTCTCCAGGTCGAGGATCAGCGGCATCAGGGTTTCGGCGACGAACCGTCCGCCGAAGATGCCGAAATGGCCGCGCTCGTCGGGACCGCTGCGATAGGAATTTGGCTTGGCGGGAGTCTTGGCGGTATTTTTGGCGATACTCATCGAACGCTCAACTCTTGGGTGGTGCGCGCGGCGCGAATGAAGGCCTCGATCAGCTCCGGATCCTTGACGCCGGGGGCGCTCTCGGCACCGGAGGACACGTCGACGCCGCCGGCACGGGTGATGCGCAGGGCTTCCGCGACGTTCTGGGCATGCAGGCCGCCCGAGACCATGTAGGGCAGCGCGAGCTTGAGATTTTCGAGCAGATGCCAGTCGAACGGCGCACCCAAGCCGCCTGGCCGCGTGGCGTCCTTCGGCGCGCGTGCATCGAAGAGGATGCGATCGGCGACCGCGGCGTAGCCGGGCAGTGCGGCAAGATCAGCCGCGGTCTCGACCGGCACGGCCTTCATCACCGGGCGGCCGAATCGCTGCTTGATGTCGCGCAGCCGCGCGACGCTCTCCTTGCCGTGGAGCTGGAAAATGTCCGGCGCCAGCGCGTCCAGGATGTTGTCGAGCGTCGCATCATCGGCATCAACCGTGAGCGCCACCTTCAGCGCGCGCTGCTTCACCTGCCGGCCGAGATCGCGCCCCAGTTCCAGCGAGAGATGCCGCGGCGACGGCGGAAAGAACACGAACCCCACCATGTCGGCGCCCGCGTCGAGCGCCGTTTGAAGCGTCTCGCGCGTTGACAGGCCGCAGATCTTGACGAGCAGGGGCATGGTCTCAAAACGGGTGGAGGCCGCGCGTCCGCGGCCGGAAAACAGGGTTTTCGGTTGCGGCCGCTTCTACAACGTCGCGCGCTGCTTGTCTCGCCCGACGGGGCCGTAAAGGCCGGCCCCGGAGGGGACCGGGAGGCGCTGCGGATCGGGCTTTGCCGGAGCCGCGGCCGCGCGCAGGTCGGCCAGCTCGGCCCTGGCGGACCGCGCCGCGGCCTCGTTCCGGCGCGCCGCACGCCGCCACCGCCCCTGGGCGAGCCAGACGGCTGAGCCGCCCGCCACCACGCCCAGCACGCCCACGACGATCAGGAGCAGGAACAGCGGCAACGAGAACGACAATGACGAGTCGTCCGAAATCAGGGGATCGTAGGAGACTGTGACGAAGTGCCGGTTGGCAATGGCGAAGTCGACCAGGACGAAGCCCAGCGGAATCACGACCAGCGCGGTCAGAAACTTTCGCATCGCGATCGCTCGCCTTGAATCAAGCTTACGGCCCCATCATGCGGCCGTTCGGTTAAATCCGGACGACAGCCTTTAATCGGCGGCACCGGGATCCGGGTCGTCGCGGTTCAGCCGCTCGCGCATTTCCTTGCCGGTCTTGAAGAACGGAACGCTCTTCTGGTCGACAGGCACATGGGCGCCGGTACGTGGATTGCGGCCGGCGCGTGCCGGGCGGTGTTTCACCGAGAAAGCGCCGAAACCGCGCAGCTCGACGCGATCACCGCGCGCAAGGGCCGCGACGATCTCTTCGAGAATCGCGTTCACAATGTTCTCGACATCCCGCTGGTAAAGATGCGGGTTGTGCTCGGCGATACGCTGAACAAGTTCGGATTTGATCATCGAGAGATAGGACCCGGGAGCGTGCGGACAACCATTTCCGTGAAAATACGTTGAACTGTCAAGACGCTAAATGAGGGATGGCGGATGGGAAAGTGCGTGACAAACACCAAAAAAGCGGGCTGTCACGGCACTCGTTCAACGGGTAAATCCCAAAGGACACGCCTGGTTCCCGTCAATTCGACGCTGCCGGCTGCCAAAGGGCCAGCATTCCGTCCATTCCGAGCCGATCGACCGCCTGCACGACGCCAGTCTGCCCGATCTGGTGCGCAATCGAGCCGAATCCAAGCGCTTCGAGCGTGACGACCGCGGTCGCCTTGAACAGCGACAGATCGCCGAAGCGGGACTCCAGCTTATAGTCACGGACCGAAAGGCCCTTCTTCACGCCCTTCTGCTCGACGAGCCAGTCCACGGCCGTCTTTTCGTCACCAAGCTGATCGATCAGCTTGAGATCGATCGCCTGCCGACCAGTGAAGACACGGCCGTCGGCAACTTTATCGAGCTGCGTGTCGTCCATGCCACGCCGTTCCTTCACCAGTCCCTTGAACCAGGCGTAGGAGTCCTTCACCAGAGCATCGAGCGCGGCGCGCGCTTCGGGGCTGGTCGGCTCGAAACCGTTGGGCGCGGCCTTCAGCGGCGAGGATTTCACCTCCTCGACCTTGACGCCGAGGGTCTTCAACAGCTCGGCGACATTGGGGTACTGGAACAGCACGCCGATCGAACCGACCAGCGAGCTCTGCTGGGCGATGATGTGGTCGCTCGCGATGGCGGTGATGTAGCCGCCGGAGGCCGCGAGACCTTCGACCACCACGACCAGCGGCTTCTTGGCCTTGAGCCGCGTCAGCGAATCATAGAGCTGTTCGGAACCGGCGGTGGTGCCGCCGGGCGAATTGATGTGAACGATGACGGCCGCGGCCTGTGAATTCTCCAGCCGCTCCAGTGCGCGCGTGCGCTCGGCGTCGCTGCGGATGAGCCCCTCGATCTGCACCCGCGCGATCGAGCCGGCGGACGCGAAGGTGCCACGCGCGCCGGGCGTTGCGATCAGGGCGAAGCCCGCGATCGCCGCGACCGCGATCACCGCGGCCATGACACGCCAGAACGTCAGCTTGCGACGGATCCTGCGCCGATCGACGATGATGTCCGAATCGAGCGACATCGAAAAATCTCCAAATAAAGGTCAGGCGCGTTGTGCCGTCACAGCGTGACCATTTGATTATCTGGATACATCAATTGCGGCGCAATTTGAAGAAATGAAGGCTTCTTGCTGTCGTCCTAGAAGGCCGGGACGACGACCGAGTTTTGGAAGCCGCGTAGCCCGGATGGAGCGCAACGCAATCCGGGATGCCTTCAATCGCGGAACGCCCCCGGATTTCGCTGCGCTTCATCCGGGCTACGGACGCAAAAAAGCCCCGGCGGGTCGCCGGGGCTTTGATCTTTGCGACGCAAGCGTTTCGCTTACTTGTTCTCGCCGCGGTTCTTGAGCGCGGTGCCGAGAATGTCGCCGAGCGTCGCACCCGAATCGGAGGAGCCGTACTGCGCGATGGCTTCCTTCTCTTCGGCGACTTCGAGCGCCTTGATCGACACCTGGACCTTGCGGGCCTTCTTGTCGAACTGGATCACGCGGGCATCGACCTTCTCGCCGACGGCAAAGCGTTCGGCGCGCTGGTCGTTGCGGTCACGGGCGAGCTCCGAGCGCTTGATGAAGGTGGTGAAGTCGGTACCGGCGATCTTCACCTCGATGCCGCTCTCCTTCACCTCGAGCACTTCGCAGGTCACGACCGCGCCCTTCTTGACATCGCCCGGCTCGGCGAAGGGGTCGCCTTCGAGCTGCTTGATGCCGAGCGAGATACGCTCCTTCTCGACGTCCACATCGAGCACCACGGCTTTCACCACGTCGCCCTTCTTGTAGTTGTCGATCACCTGCTCGCCCGGAAGCTTCCAGTCGAGGTCGGAGAGATGGACCATGCCGTCGACGTCGCCCTCGAGACCCAGGAACAGACCGAACTCGGTCTTGTTCTTGACCTCGCCCTCGACCACCGAACCGGTCGGGTGACCTTCGACGAAGACCTCCCACGGGTTGCGCATGGTCTGCTTGAGGCCGAGCGAGATGCGGCGCTTGACGGAATCGACTTCCAGCACCTGCACTTCGACTTCCTGCGAGGTCGAAACGATCTTGCCGGGATGCATGTTCTTCTTGGTCCACGACATCTCGGAGACGTGGATCAGGCCTTCGATGCCCGGCTCGAGCTCGACGAACGCACCGTAGTCGGTGATGTTGGTGACGCGGCCGGTGAAGCGGGCACCCAGCGGGTACTTGGCTTCGATGCCCTGCCACGGATCGTCCAGGAGCTGCTTCATGCCCAGCGAGATGCGGTGCGTCTCGTGGTTGATCTTGATGATCTTGACCTTCACGGTCTGGCCGATCGACAGCACCTCGGTCGGGTGGTTGACGCGGCGCCAGGCGATATCGGTGACGTGCAGCAGGCCGTCGATGCCGCCGAGATCAACGAACGCACCGTAATCGGTGATGTTCTTGACCACGCCGTCGATGACCTGACCCTCTTCGAGGTTCTGCACCAGCTCCTGGCGCTGCTCGGCGCGTGTCTCTTCCAGCACGGTGCGGCGGGAGACGACGATGTTGCCGCGGCGGCGGTCCATCTTCAGGATCTGGAACGGCTGCGAGTTGTTCATCAGCGGCGCAACGTCGCGGATCGGACGGATGTCCACCTGCGAGCGCGGCAGGAACGCCACGGCGCCGTCGAGGTCGACGGTGAAGCCGCCCTTGACCTGGTTGAAGATGACGCCGTTGACCTTTTCGTTGTTCTGGAACGCCTTCTCCAGCTTGCCCCAGCTCTCTTCGCGGCGCGCCTTGTCGCGCGACAGCACGGCTTCGCCGAGGGCGTTTTCGATGCGATCGAGGAACACTTCCACCTCGTCGCCGACCTTGAGATCGCTTTCACGGCCGGGGCCCGAAAATTCGCGCAGCGCGACGCGGCCCTCGGTCTTCAGGCCGACGTCGATGACGGCCATGTCCTTTTCAATTGCAACCACCTTGCCCTTGACGACGGAGCTTTCCTGCAAATTGCCGCCGGCAAAGGACTCGTCGAGCATCGCGGCGAAATCATCGCGCGAGGGGCTATAGGTATCAGCAGAAATCGAAGCCATTTGTTCTCCAGTTGCGGACGTCTCGCCGGCCAGTGGGTTTAAGGGCGTATCGTGCGTGCAGTGTCGGAAGGTCCGCAAAACCTTCAAGCGACCGCTCGTCGTCCCGGCTTTTGCCGAGAACAGCAGGAGCGGGCCGGCTTGGCCCGCACGTTCGATACGTGGAAAATCTTGATCCGAAGCCTGGATGTCGCCGGCCCCAAACAGGGAACCGAAGTATCGACCTCAAGGAGCGGGAGCGGGCGCTTCCTCCAATGACGGCCGCGGCTTAACCCCGCGGACGGCCCGCTCGGACGGCCTCGATAATGTCGATGGCGGCCCGGACGCCGCCTTCTATATCCAGTTGGGAGTTATCTAGCAAGTAAGCATCCGGGGCCGGTTTCAGAGGCGCAATCGGCCGGTTCTTGTCCCGCTCGTCGCGCTGGATAATGTCGGCCAGCACCGCCGCCTCGTCGGCCTCCTCGCCCCGCGCCTTCGCCTCCATGGTGCGGCGGCGGGCGCGGACCTTGGGGTCGGCGATGACGAAGATCTTCACATCGGCGTCCGGGCAGATCACGGTTCCAATGTCGCGGCCGTCGAGCACCGCCCCCGGAGGGTCGGCGGCGAATTGTCGCTGGAAGTTGACCAGGACTTCGCGGACCCTGGGAATCGCGGAGACGACGGAGGCGCCTTCGCCGACCTTCTGGGTCTTCAGGACGGGATTGCCGAACTTTTCGGGATCGAGCTCCAGCGCTGCGGCGACCGCGGCCTCCTCGTCGCGAAGGTCATGGCCTGATTGCATGAGCGCATAGGCAACCGCGCGATAGATCACGCCGGTATCGAGGTGACGATAGCCGTAATGATGGGCGAGGCGTTTGCCCAGCGTGCCCTTGCCCGAGGCCGCGGGTCCGTCGATGGCGATAATCATGAAAACTCCGCGCCGATCGCGCGCATCATCGGAATGAAATCCGGGAAACTGGTGGCGATGAAGGCGGTGTCGTCGACCTTCACCGGTTGATCCGCTGCGCAGCCCATCACCAGCGCCGACATCGCGATGCGATGGTCCATATGGGTGGCGACGAGCCCGCCGCCGGGCACATGGCCGCGGCCTTCGACGATCAGATCGTCGCCGGAAATCTCGACCTTCACGCCGTTGACGCGCAGCATGTCGGCCGTGGCCTCCAAGCGATCGGATTCTTTGACGCGCAGCTCGTGCAGGCCGCGCATGATGGTGGTGCCCTCGGCGAACGACGCCGCCACCGCCAGCACCAGATATTCGTCGATCATCGAGGGTGCGCGCTCCGGCGGCAACTCGACCCCGCGCAGTTTCGAGGCCCGCACGCGCAAGCGCGCCATCGGCTCGCCGGCATCGCCCCGCACCTCGCTCTCCTCGATCGAGCCGCCCATTTCGCGCAGCGTCGTGAACAGGCCGGTGCGCAGCGGGTTGGTCATGACATCGGTCAGCACGAGGTCGGAACCTTCGGCGATCAGCGCGGCAACGATCGGAAAAGCGGCCGAGGATGGATCGGCGGGGACCACGACCTCGGCGCCATGCAGCTCGGGTTGCCCGACGAGGGTGATGCGGCGGCCGTGAGTACCTTCGGTCGTCGAGGTGATGTCGGCACCAAAATGCTTCAGCATCAGCTCGGTATGGTCGCGACTCGCCTCGCTCTCGATCACCGTCGTCGTGCCCGGCGCAGCCAGGCCCGCGAGCAGCACGGCCGATTTGATCTGCGCCGACGCAACCGGGGTCTGGTAGGTGATCGGCAGCGGATCGCGCGCGCCCTGGATTGTCAGTGGCAGGCGGCCGCCCTCACCGCCGGAAACCACCCTGGCACCCATCTTTTCGAGCGGATCGAGAATCCGGCGCATCGGACGGCTGCGGAGCGAGGCGTCGCCGTCGAACACCGCGGAAATCGGGCATCCGGCGACCGCGCCCATCACCAGCCGGCAACCGGTGCCGGAATTGCCAAAGTCGAGCGGCGCGTTGGGCTGGGCGAAGCCTGCGACCCCGACTCCGCGCACGTTCCAGGCAAAATCGCCCGTGCGCTCGACCTTGGCGCCCAGCGCCTGCATGGATTTGGCGGTGTTGAGGACGTCTTCGCCCTCGAGGAGACCGGAAATCCGGGTTTCGCCGACGCTGAGCGCGCCCAGAATCAGCGCGCGGTGGGAAATCGACTTGTCTCCGGGCACCCGTACTTTCCCGGTCAGGGCGCCGCTGGCGCGAGACTGGAGCGGCCGCGGTTGGTCGGAATGAGTCAAGATTGTGTCCTTGGATGTGCCCCTTCGCGGGACAGGCGCAGGTACCACATGGTCCGAGCCCCGTCACGGGCATGTCTTTCTTCTGTAATGCGCTATTGACAGCGGGCCGCCAACTAGCCAAGTGAAACACCGCTTTTCAGACATTCCCAGGATTCCTGCCGTGGCCAAGTCCGAACTCGGAACCAAACGCATTTGCCCGACCACGGGCAAGAAGTTCTATGACCTCAACAAGAGTCCGGTGATCTCGCCCTATACTGGCGAGGTGGTGCCGATTGCCCCGATCGCCCCGGTGCGTGCCACCCGCGGCGCCGAGGCGCGCAGCATGGCCCAGGACACCGCGCCCGAACCGGCGGAGACCGAAGAGATGGTCTCGCTCGAGGAGGCCGATGCCGAGGAGAACACCGGCAAGGTCAAGGCGGTCGTGCCCGAATCGGAGGAGGATATCGAGGTCGACGAGACCCTCGATGACGACGATGACGATGATTCGACCTTCATTGCCGACGAAGAAGAGGGCGATGAGGACGTGACCGACATCATTGGTGATGTCGGAGGTGATGAAGAGACTTGAGATCAACCCTGATCTGTGAAAAAGGGTGCAGCCGCGCGAGTCACCTAGGGCTCGGCGGCCGGGAGTGATCCACCAGGATCATCCCAACTGGACGACTTAAGGGGCCATAGCTCAGCTGGGAGAGCGCTTGCATGGCATGCAAGAGGTCGGCGGTTCGATCCCGCCTGGCTCCACCACGCTTCGCCCTTCGGGCTACGCGTCGCGCGCCTTCACGAAGAAGCGGCTCTCTTAGTCCCTACTCCCCGATCACCGCATTGAGCCTGTCGCGCAGCGCGACGATCTCGTTCTTCATGCCGACCAGCTCTGACACCGAGCAATCGGACGCGGCCAGGATCGACTGCGGGACGCTGCGCGCCTTGTCCTTCAATGCGTGCCCCTGCGCCGTCAGCGCGATCAGCACCCGACGTTCGTCCTCGCTCGAGCGCGTGCGCCGCACCAAATGGGCCGCCTCGAGCCGCTTCAGCAGCGGCGTCAGCGTCCCGGAGTCCAGGAACAGTTTTTCGCCAATGTCCTTCACCGGCACATCGTCCTGCTCCCACAGCACCAGCATCACCAGATATTGCGGATAGGTCAGGCCGAGCCGGTCGAGCAGCGGCTTGTAGACCCGATTGAAGGCGTGGGCGGCCGAATAGACCGCAAAGCAGATCTGGTTATCGAGCCGCAGCGGCTGATCGGCCGCCGAATGTTTCCGAACCATGGTGAGCCTCAGGAGATTCGCTTGCCCGCATTGTGGGACGGGGTGGCGGCACATTCAATTGCGAACAATTAAATGTGAGGCCGCGCAATTTCAATTGCGTACAATCTAATTGTTTGCAATAAAGATTGCACCCCAACCGGAACCCCAGGGAGACGATGATGTCCGTGAATGTCCTCTACAAGACCAGCGCGAAGGCTACCGGCGGCCGCGATGGCCATGCCGCAACCCTCGACGGCGCCCTCGACGTCAAGCTCACCACGCCGAAGGAACTCGGCGGCGGCGGTGGCGCCGGCAACAATCCCGAACAGCTCTTTGCGGCCGGCTATGCCGCCTGCTTCATCGGCGCGATGAAGTTCGTGGCCTCGCAGGGCGGCCCGAAGGTCCCGGCTGACACCTCCGTCACCTCAACGGTCGGCATCGGCCCGCGTTCCGAGGGCGGGTTCGGCCTCGACATCGATCTGGCCATTTCCTTGCCGGGCCTTGCCCGTGCGGAGGCCGAGGCGCTGGTCGAAAAAGCCCACCAGGTCTGCCCCTATTCCAACGCCACCCGCGGCAATGTCGATGTCCGCCTGAAGGTCGTCTGATCGACGGCGGATCGGCCGGCCCGAGATCCCCCTCGGGCCGGCCATTCCAGTTTGATTCGCCCTCGATTTGCCACCCTGCGGGATTGGGAAGCCGCGGCGCATACGCCTCTACGCGGGAAGCCATTGCCGGCATGAGCGAACCTCGCTAGGCCTGTGATCAACGATCGACACAGGGTTGAAGCGAAGGTTGCTGCCATGACTTCCGAATCCGCTAACGGCGCAATGAGCGGACTGCGCGTCATCGACCTCACGCGCGTGCTCGGCGGTCCCTACTGCACCCAGATCCTCGCCGATCATGGCGCCGACGTCATCAAGGTCGAGCCGCCGGCGGGCGACGAGGTGCGCGAATGGGGCCCTCCCTTCCACGAGGAAGACGCGGCCTATTTCGTCGGCATCAACCGCAACAAGCGCTCGATCGGCCTCGACCTCGCCTCCGAGGGCGGCCGCATAGTGCTGCTGAAGATGCTGGAGACGGCCGACGTCCTGATCGAGAATTTCAAGCCGGGCACTCTGGAGAAATGGGGCATCGGCAACGAGGTGCTGCGCGAGAAATTCCCGCGCCTCGTGCATTGCCGGATCTGCGGCTTCGGCGCCGACGGTCCGCGCGGCGGCAACCCCGGCTATGACGCCATCATCCAGGCCATGACCGGCATGATCGCGGCGACCGGCTCGCCGGAGAGCGGACCGATGCGGATCGGCGTGCCGCTCGTCGACATCACCACCGGCCTCTATGCGGCCATTGGCATCCTGATGGCGCTGTCGGAGCGGCAGCGCTCGGGCCAGGGCCAGTTCCTGGAGACCACGCTGTACGAGACCGGCCTTGCCATCATGCATCCGCATACCGCGAACTATTTCATGCATGGCAAGCCGCCCGGCCTGACCGGCAACGAGCATCCCAATCTCGTGCCCTACGCGATCTTCCCGACCAGGACCGACAACATCTTCATCGGCGTCGGCAATGACGGCACCTTCCGCAAGCTCGCGAAGGAGATCGGCAAGCCCGAGCTCGGCACCGATCCGCGCTTTGCCCGCAACAAGGACCGCATCGCCAATCGCGAGGCGCTGCGCGCCGAGCTTGCCGCCGTGTTCAGCCAGCACGAGGCCGAGCCGCTCTGCAATCGCCTGCTCGCCGCGGGCCTGCCGGCAGGCCCGGTGCAGAAGATCGACCAGGCGTTGACCAACCCGCACACGATCTACCGCGGCGATGTCATCGAGAAGGACTGGTACAAGGGCGTCGCCTCGCCGATCCGGCTCGACCGCAGCAAGCCGAGCCTGCGCCGCCTGCCGCCGAAATTCAGCCAGCACTCGGCCGAGGTGCTCGGCGAGTTCGGATATTCGAAGGCCGAGATCGACGCGATGGTCGCCAAGGGCGTGGTCTGCGGCCCCGAGCGCAAGCGCTAGGCTTCATGGAATAAGCACCCGCGTAGCCGCAAAGGCAGTGCGGCTCCCTCTCCCGCAAGCGGGAGAGGCTAATCTGCGGCCCCACTCCGCTTTCGCGGCAACATTGCACGTGTCGGCAATCCTAATGCTGCGCCGCGCACGGCGGCGGCTGCCGGATGCGCCTTCGCCTATTTGACAGCTTCCCTTTTCCCGCGCTTGCCGCTTTCGTTTCGGCCGCTTACACAGTCATGTGAACGTCATACGTCGCTGCTAGCGCAAGCGATCTTTTTGACGGCCCAAGGGAGGTTTTCTTGATGGCTCTTCGACATTTTGGTGCGGCTGCCGCTGTTGCAGTCACGTTCGGCATGGCCGCCTCGCCGGCGCTGGCGGTGACTGAAATCCAGTGGTGGCACGCGATGACCGGCGCCAACAACGACGTCATCGTCAAGCTCGCCAACGACTTCAACGCTTCGCAGAGCGACTACAAGGTCGTCCCGACCTACAAGGGCAGCTACCCCGATACGATGAACGCCGGCATCGCGGCCTTCCGCGCCGGCAACGCGCCCCACATCATGCAGGTGTTCGAAGTCGGCACCGCAACCATGATGGCCGCGACCGGCGCGGTCAAACCGGTCTACAAGCTGATGGCCGAGACCGGCGAGAAGTTCGATCCCAAGGCCTACCTGCCCGCGATCACCGGCTACTACTCGACCTCGAAGGGCGAGATGCTGTCGTTCCCCTTCAACTCGTCGTCCACCGTGACGTGGGTCAATCTCGACGCACTCAAGAAGGCCGGTATCGCCGAGCCGCCGAAGACCTGGCCGGAAGTTTTTGAGGATGCCAAGAAGCTCAAGGCTGCCGGCTACACCACTTGCGGCTTCTCCGGCTCCTGGGTGACCTGGGTCAATCTCGAGCAGCTCTCCGCCTGGCACAACGTGCCGCTCTCGACCAAGGCCAACGGCCTCGACGGCTTCGACACGGTGCTGGAGTTCAACGGGCCGCTTCAGGTCAAGCATCTCGAGAACCTGGTCGAGCTGCAGAAAGACAAGACCTACGACTATGCCGGCCGCACCAACACCGGCGAGGGCCGCTTCACCTCCGGCGAGTGCCCGATCTACCTGAGCTCGTCGTCGCTGTTCGCTAACATCAAGGCGCAGGCCAAGTTCGCCTTCACGGCGGCGCCGATGCCCTACTACCCGGACGTCAAGGGCGCGCCGCAGAACTCGATCATCGGCGGTGCCTCGCTCTGGATCATGGGCGGCAAATCGGCTGACGAGTACAAGGGTGTCGCGAAGTTCCTGACCTTCCTCTCGGACACCGATCGCCAAGTGTATATTCACAAGGCCTCCGGCTATCTGCCGATCACCAAGGCGGCCTATGAGAAGGCGAAGGCCGAGGGCTTCTACAAGGACCAGCCCTACCTCGAGACGCCGCTGCTCGAGCTGACCAACAAGGAGCCGACCGAGAATTCCCGCGGCCTGCGCCTCGGCAACATGGTGCAGCTCCGTGACGTCTGGTCGGAAGAGATCGAGCAGGCGCTGGCCGGCAAGAAGACCGCCAAACAGGCGCTGGACGCTGCCGTCGAGCGCGGCAACACGATGCTGCGGCAGTTCGAAAAGACCGCGGTCAAGTGAGGCGATGAGCGGCGGGCCGCGGATGCGTGGCCTGCCGCTCTCCTGACATCATGCAAAAGCAGGCCATTTTCCAGTCAAAGCTATTGCCCTACGCGCTGGTTGCGCCGCAACTCGCGATCGTCCTGATCTTTTTCTACTGGCCGGCCGCGCAGGCGGTGATCCAGTCCTTCCTGCTCCAGGACGCCTTCGGTCTGTCGACCAGCTTCGTCTGGTTCGAGAACTATATCGAGTTGTTAAAGGACCCCGCCTATTTCGAGGCGATCGTCCGGACCTTCTTCTTCTCGTTCGCGATCGCCATCTTGTCGCTGTCTTTCGCGCTGCTGCTCGCCGTCATGGCTGACAAGCCGCTGCGCGGCTCGACACTCTACCGCACGCTGCTGATCTGGCCCTATGCGGTCGCCCCACCCGTGGTCGGCGTGCTCTGGATCTTCATGCTGCATCCCTCGCTCGGCGTGCTCTCGCGCTATCTTCGCGCCGGCGGCATCGACTGGAATCCGCTGCTCGACGGCAACCAGGCCGCGCTGCTGGTCATCCTCGCCGCCGCCTGGAAGCAGATCTCCTACAACTTCCTGTTCTTCCTCGCCGGCCTGCAGAGCATCCCCAAGAGCGTGCTCGAGGCGGCAGCGATCGACGGCGCCCGCCCGATGCGGCGATTCTGGACCGTGACCTTCCCGCTGCTGTCGCCGACCATCTTCTTCCTGCTGGTCGTCAACATCGTCTACGCCTTCTTCGACACCTTCGGCATCATCGACACCATGACCCGCGGCGGGCCGGGAACATCGACAGTAACACTGGTCTACAAGGTCTATACCGACGGACTGCTCGGCGGAAATCTCGGCAGCTCCGCGGCGCAATCGGTCATCCTGATGGTCCTCGTCATCGTGCTCACCGGAATCCAGTTCCGCTTCGTCGAACGCAAGGTGACCTACTGATGGTCGAGGAAGAAGGCTTTCGGCGCTATGTCGCCCACGTCATCCTCTGGATCGGGATCGCGATCGTCGCATTTCCGGTCTATCTCGCCATCGTCGCCTCCACCCAGGACAACGCGCTGATCGCGAACGGGCAGATGTCGCTCCTGCCGGGCGGGCACTTCTTCGAGGTCTACTACCAGACCATCTTCGTCGGCACGAGCGGCTCGACCCGCGAGCCCGTCGCCAACATGATGCTCAACTCGCTGGTGATGGCGCTGCTGATCGCCGTCGGCAAGATCGCGATCTCGATCATCTCGGCCTATGCGATCGTCTATTTCCGCTTTCCGTTCCGGATGCCGATCTTCTGGATCATCTTCATCACCTTGATGCTGCCGGTCGAGGTGCGCATCTATCCGACCTACAAGATCGTCGCCGACCTGCACATGCTCGACAGCTATGCCGGCCTGTCGCTGCCGCTGATCGCGTCGGCCACCGCAACGCTCCTGTTCCGCCAATTCTTCATGACGGTGCCGGACGAGTTGCTGGAGGCCTCGCGCATCGACGGCGCCGGGCCCCTCCGCTTCTTCTGGGATACGCTGCTGCCGCTGTCGCGCACCAACATGGCCGCGCTGTTCGTGATCCTCTTCATCCTCGGCTGGAATCAGTATCTCTGGCCGCTTCTGATCACCACGCGCGACGACATGCAGACCATCCAGGTCGGCATCCGCAAGATGATCACCACCACCGACGCGCTCACCGAGTGGCCGGTCGTCATGGCGACCGCCGTGCTGGCGATGCTGCCGCCGGTGTTCGTCGTCGTCGTCATGCAGAAATTGTTCGTGCGCGGCCTCGTCGAGACGGAGAAGTGAGTTTTCATGGCTAACGTCACCCTGCGCAGCGTCCGCAAGACCTATCCCGGCGGCTTCGAGGCGATCAAAGGCGTCGACGTCGATGTCGGCGACGGCCAGTTCTGTGTGCTGGTCGGCCCCTCCGGTTGCGGCAAGTCGACGCTGCTCCGCATGGTCGCCGGCTTGGAGACCGTCAGCGGCGGCGAGATCGACATCGGTGGCCGTGTCGTCAACCAGATCGAGCCCGCCGATCGCGACATCGCGATGGTGTTCCAGAACTACGCGCTCTACCCGCATATGAGCGTCTACAACAACATGGCCTACGGTTTGCGCAACCGCGGCATGGCGGAGGCCGAGATCAAGACCCGCGTCGAGGAAGCCGCGCGCATCCTCGAGCTCGCGCCGATGCTGGAGCGCAAGCCGCGCCAGCTCTCCGGCGGCCAGCGCCAGCGCGTCGCCATGGGCCGCGCCATCGTGCGCCAGCCAAAAGTGTTCCTGTTCGACGAGCCGCTCTCCAATCTCGATGCCAAGCTGCGCATCGCGATGCGGGTCGAGATCCGCAAATTGCAGCGCCGGCTGAACACGACATCGATCTACGTCACCCACGACCAGCTCGAGGCGATGACGCTCGCCGACATCCTGGTCGTGATGAATGGCGGCCAGGTCGAGCAGATCGGCAATCCGCTGGCGATCTACGAGAAGCCGGCCACGACCTTCGTCGCCTCCTTCATCGGCGCACCGCCGATGAACCTGATGTCGACGCGGCCCGACGAGATCAGGTCGCAGCTCGGCGACGGCCGTGCGGCCGAGGCCGGCATCCTCGGCATCCGCCCCGAGGATTTCGTCATCACCGACCAGGCGCCGGCCGGTGGCGTTGCGCTTCCGCTCGCCGTGGAAGCGATCGAGCGCGTCGGGGCCGAGACCTTCGTCTATGGCTCGCGCCAGCAGGACGAGCAGCGCGTCGCCGCCAATCCCGGCGAGCTGCCGCCCGGCGAGGTCATCGTCCGCATCCCCGGAACCGAGGCCCCGGCCATCGGCCAGAAGATCCGCGTCGCCGCGGTGCGCGAGAAGCTGCATCTATTCAGCGGCGACGGCCGGAAGCGGATCGAGGCCTGAGGCTTTCCGTCACGGGTCCATCAAAATATCGAAAACAACCCCATGCAAAGTAGCCGGTGTGGGGGCGGATCTTAAGATTATGGCGCGAGATTCCGAATTCGGCACTTGGCGCCGCCCCGAATCGGCCAATCCACAGGTCCCGGCTAGGTGCTTGAACCCGCACGGGGATATGACCATATTCTTGACCAAGGGGTGCCGATTTCGGGCCCTGAAACACCAAAGTCGCTTCGAGAGGACTTTGTAAACTATGTCTCGTGTTCCCACGCTTTCCAGTCCGTTCCTTCTGGGCTTCGACGAGATTGAGCGCGTGCTCGATCGCGTCGTCAAAGGCGCCGACGGTTACCCTCCCTACAATATCGAGAGGTGTGAACGGTCTGACGGTGCGCCCGAACGCTTACGGATCACGCTGGCGGTCGCCGGCTTTACCCGCGACCAACTCGATGTAACCATTGAGGAAAACCAGCTCGTGATCCGCGGGCGGCAGCAGGACGACAAGTCCCGGCAATACATCCATCGCGGTATTGCCGCGCGCCACTTCCAGCGCACCTTCGTGCTGGCGGAGGGGATGCTGGTGCTGGGTGCGGATCTGAAGAACGGGCTGTTGTCGGTCGATCTTGCCCGGCCGGAACCGGAAAGGATCGTTAAGACAATCGCTATCAATGAGCACGAATAATGGAACGAGTAGCGGACTCGACCGCTTAGTTTCCCAGAGGAGTCGAGACCATGAGTGAAGGTCACGTTGCGTTCGAATACGAAGCCAAGAATCTCTCGCCCGAGACGCTGGCAACCCTCGGCGAAGGCCATATCGCCTATGTGAAGCAGATCCGCTCCGAGGATGTGCCGGGCCTGTTTCCCGAAGCTCCCAAGATCGCGCCGGGCCTCAAACTCTTCGCGCTCCACGCCGCCGACGGCACGCCGATCATGCTGACCGACAGCCGTGAAGCCGCGATCGCCAATGCCTGGAGCAACGAGCTGCAAGCGGTGAGCGTGCACTGAGCGCGACGCGCTTCGCATCAATAGAATTTCAAGCGGGCACGCCCTCACACGAAGGCGTGCCCGTTTTCATTTTCTCGACTGAGCTGTTCTGATCGAGTTGGCGCGTTACGCCGCGGATGCGGGCGGCAGCGCGAGCACGGAATAAATCGCCTGCGCATCGCGTGAGGCGCGCAGCTTCTTGGCGATGTCCTGGTCGCGCAACAGGCGCGCGATGCGGGCCAGTGCCTTGAGGTGATCGGCGCCAGCGCCTTCCGGCGCGAGCAGGAGGAAGACGAGATCGACCGGCTGTCCATCCATCGCCTCGAAATCGATCGGGCGATCGAGACGCGCGAACAGACCAAAAATCTTCTCGAGCTTGGGCAGCTTGCCGTGCGGAATGGCGACGCCATAACCAACCGCGGTGGTGCCGAGCTTCTCCCGCTGCAGCAGCACCTCGAAGACCGCGCGTTCGTTCTGTCCGGTGAGCTCGGCAGCCTTGGCCGCGAGTTCCTGCAAGGCCTGCTTCTTGCTGTTGACCTTCAATGCCGGGAGAATCGCCTCGGGTGCGACCAGATCGGTAATCGGCATGGAGCTTTCCGAGGTGAATTAAACCGTCAGGTTCCGAATTGGCCAGCTTGGTCGTGACCACGCCGGGCCGGCGTCAAGAAGGTGAAGCAGGAGGGGGACTTAGCCCCGGTGCTGATGTGGGGCGCTTCTACTCCAACGCAATCCCGGTGCCAACTCCCGCGTAAGCCTTTGCCCCGGTCATTGTTAAGGGGCGCGGGGGCGGGCGCCGGGCCTTCAGGCCTTGCCGTCCGGCTTGCCCCCCGGCGGGTCGATCCAGCCCACATTGCCGTCCGCCCGGCGGTAAATGATGTTCACCCGGCCGGAGGAGCCATGCTGGAACACCAGGCAGGGGGCGCCGCTGAGGTCGAGTTCCATGACGGCTTCGCTGACCGACAGCAGTTTCAGCGAGGTGCTGGCTTCTGCGATGATTACGGGGTTGTAGCCGGTGACCTCGTCCTCGCCCTCGGTCGGCGCCTCCAGGACGTAACTCGTGGCATCGAGCCCGGCGCGCGCAGCGGAGGCGGCATGCGACTTGCGGGCCGAGCGGTCCTTGAGCCGGCTCTTGTAGCGGCGCAGCCGCTTCTCGATCATCAGCAGCGCCTGGTCGGCGCTGGCATAGGCGTCCGGCGCGTTCGAATCGGCCTCCAGCGTGATTCCCGAATCAAGATGCAGCGCACAGTCGGTGCGGAAGCCGAAGCCATCCTTGCTCAGCGTGATATGGCCGGAATAATTGCCGTCGAAATATTTGCGCAAAACCTCGTCGGTTCGGTCGGCAACGCGGCCGCGCAAGGCGTCGCCGACGCTGATGCTTTTTCCCGAGATCCGGAGAGTCATGTGATGCCTCGCTTGGTTGGGGGCCTAGCTTGGATCGGTCTCAATGGGGGATTGAGAGTAGCGCGATTTGGCGCCGACGCAATCAGGCCGGTTCAGTGTTGCGGGAGCGATCGGACGATGCGGTGGAGAGGACGTTACCAAGAGCGCTCTGCTTGTCGCGGCGGCGTTGCACCGAAGAGGGAATGCGCATGGCTTCGCGGTACTTCGCGACCGTGCGGCGGGCAATATCAATGCCCGAGGCGCGTAACCGTTCCACGATGGTGTCATCCGACAGGATCGCGGACGGATCTTCCGAGTCGATCAGCTGCTTGATGTGGTGACGAACGGCTTCGGCCGAATGCGCCTCGCCGCCATCGGCCGATGCGATCGAGGCGGTGAAGAAATATTTCAATTCGAATGTGCCGCGATTTGTCGCCATGTACTTGTTGGCGGTGACGCGCGACACCGTGGATTCATGCATCTGGATCGCGTCGGCAACCGCCTTGAGATTGAGCGGCCTCAAGTGCGCCACCCCATGCGTGAAGAAGCCGTCCTGCTGGCGCACGATCTCGGTCGCAACCTTGAGGATGGTGCGGGCGCGCTGGTCGAGCGCGCGCACGAGCCACGTCGCGTTCTGGAGAGCGTCGGTGAAATAGGACTTGTCGCCGTCCTTGCCGATCTTCTTCGACAGCTCGGAATAGTAGGTCTGGTTCACCAGCACGCGCGGCAAGGTGTCGCTGTTCAGCTCGACCTGCCAGCCGCCGTCGGGACCCGGACGAACATAGACGTCCGGCACCATGGTCTGCAGGCGCGACGTGCCGAACTTCATGCCGGGCTTGGGATTGAGCCTTCGGATTTCGCCGATCATGTCGGCAATGTCCTCGTCGTCGACGCCGCAGACTTTGCGCAGGCCCGCGATATCGCGCTTGGCGAGGAGATCGAGATGTTCGACCAGCGCCTGCATCGCCGGGTCGTAGCGGTCGAGCTCGCGGAGCTGGATCGCGAGACATTCACTCAAATTACGCGCGCAGACACCGGGCGGATCGAATTTTTGCAGCACGGCGAGAACCTCCTCGACGTCCTGCTGCGATGCGCCAAGCCGCTCGGCGGCCTGGCCGAGATCCGCCGGCAGATAGCCGGCCTCGTCGACGAGGTCGATCAGGTATTGCCCGATCATGCGCTGCGCGGGCGCGGAGAAGGCCACCGCGAGCTGCTCGGCGAGATGATCGGAAAGTGTGGTCTCGGCCGCGACGAAGGCTTCGAGATTGTAGTCCTCGTCGCCGGATGCGCCGCCGCCCCATTCGGTATAGACGCTCGGCGCCGCATCCTGGGCCTTGCGCGCGGCCGCCTCGGCCGGCTCCTCGGAAAAGACGTTGTCGAGCCCGGTGTCCAGCGTCTGCTCGATCTCGGCGCGGGTGCCGAGATCCTTGCTCATCCACTCTTCCTGGCCCGGCTCGAACGCCTCGCCGGTGCCTGTCTCGTCAGCATTGCTGCCGCCCGATTCATCGGAATCGTTGAACTCGGCTGCCTCGGCCGGGGCTTCGCCGCCGGCCGGCTCGTCACTGGCCCGTTCCAGCAGCGGATTGCGCTCGAGCTCCTCCTCGACGAAGGTCGTGAGATCGAGATTGGACAGTTGCAGCAGCTTGATCGCCTGCATCAACTGCGGCGTCATCACCAGCGACTGCGACTGCCGGAACTCTAATCTCTGCGTCAGCGCCATGAAGCAAGAACCGTTCCCAAAAATTTGGTCCGATTTTTGCTTATCCTAGTCCGGGCCCGATGTACACGCCTTGACGAAATGGAAAATCGGGCTAGAGCCCCCCCCTTTCCGATTAAATCGGAACGGGGGCTCTGGCTTTTAGTTTTGACGCGTTTTCTTCACGCGAACCGGTGTCCACTTCGCTGGAAAACGCTTTAGAGGCGGAACTCCTCGCCAAGGTAAAGGCGGCGTACGTCCGGGTCGTTGACGATCTCCTCCGGACTGCCCTCGGTCAGGATTTCACCGGCATAAACGATATAGGCGCGGTCGGTCAGGCCAAGGGTCTCACGCACATTATGGTCGGTGATGAGCACGCCGATACCACGATTGGTGAGGTGGCGAACGAGGTCCTGAATGTCGCCGACCGCGATCGGATCGATGCCCGCGAAGGGCTCGTCGAGCAGCATGTAGTTCGGACGCGTCGCCAGCGCGCGCGCAATCTCGACGCGGCGCCGTTCGCCGCCGGACAGCGCGATCGACGGCGATTTGCGCAGGCGCGTGATGTTGAATTCGTCGAGCAGGGCGTCGAGCTGCTGCTCGCGCTTCTTGCGCGAAGGCTCGACCACTTCGAGCACGGCGCGGATGTTCTGCTCGACCGTGAGGCCGCGGAAGATCGAGGCTTCCTGCGGCAGATAGCCGATGCCGAGCCGGGCGCGCTGATACATCGGCAGCTTCGTCACGTCGTGCCCGTCGAGCTCGATCGCGCCGCGATCGGCGTTGATCAGGCCAGTGATCATGTAGAACACGGTGGTCTTCCCGGCGCCGTTGGGGCCGAGCAGGCCGACGGCTTCGCCGCGGCGCACGTAGATGCTGACGCCGCGCACGACCTGGCGGCTGCCAAAGCTCTTCTCCACGCTATGCACAGCCAGAAAGCCCGGCCGCCTGAGAAGCTGCGGGCCACCCGAACCGTTGGGCCTGGCGGCCGCCTGGGCGGGCTGGGCCGGTTGCGGACGCGGCCGCGGCTCGGCGCGGAACTGGTCCGGCGCCTGGAGCGGCTGATCACGCGCGATCGGCGGCGCATCCCGGACCGGACTGGCCATGAGACCACCGACTCTGTCGCCGAGCGCGGTGATGTCCTGACGCGCGAATCCTGGCCGGCCGCGTTTGGCGGGGCGCCGACGGAACATGCTGAGTAAATCGACCATCCCCGCCTTCTAGCCTTTCACGGTGATCCCGCGACCTGCTGCGCGTGTGCGATTCGCTCGCGCAGCATGAGTGAAAGGATGCCTCCTGCCCAGGAGACACCCTTGATAGCGGCGGATCCCGCCTCGAAAGCCCGTTGGGTAGATACAATCTTGTCGGGCAAGCTTCAACCTCGGATCGCCCGCGTCCGATTTAAGTGATTGAATTCACTTTTGGAATTTACTTTTGTTTACTTGCACCCGGCAATTGCAGAGGCGGACCAGCCCCTGGCTTGCCCGCCCCGCCGCAATCGCTGCCGCCGCCCTGCGGCAAGAGAGCCTGCACCTTGCCGCTGTCGGATTCGACACGGGACACGCCGGTGGTCATGTCGACCATCAGCCGGTCGCCGCGCAGAACGTTCTTGCACTGCGTCAGGACCACGCCGCCGAGCATGGTGATGAGGTTGGTCTTGGTGTCGAAGATGGCGGTCTCGCCCGTCACCACCTGATCCTTCTGGGTGACGACGACATTGCCGCGCGCTTCCAGCCGCTTGATCGCGGAGCTGCCGCCCGGACCCGGCGTCGCCGACTGCATCGGCGCGGACTTCGTACCCTTCGCCGCCGTGGGCTGCGGCGCTGCCGGCTTGTCGCCGCCCGATTCGTAGAACACCACCAGCGTCTTCGAGGTCATGGTGGTGTCGCCTTGCACGACCTTCACATTGCCGGCGAAGGTCGCCTCCTTCTTCTTGTCGCGCATCTCCAGCGAAGCGGCTTCGATCTGGATCGGCTGGTCGCGGTTCTGCGAAAAGCCCTGCATCGCGTTGGGCACGCCTTGCATGGTGCTCTGCGCATGTGCCGCGCCCGTTGCGATCAGCGCGACACCGAAGACGAATGCAGCCGCGCCGACGGCCACGCCAGCCTTGCATGCACTGCGCTGAAAAAACTTGGCCATGAAAATCATCTTGAATTGGCAGACTTGTTCTGCGGCGTGCGCGTTTTCGCCGGCGGGGTTGGTTCAACAGGTGCAGGCGGAGCAGCAGCCGGCTCATCCGTGCTCAGCTTGTCCAGATGCATCACGACGTTGCCCTCGAAGCGGATGACGTCGCCGCCTTCGGCGATGCGCAGCCTGTCTGCGGACAGCGTGCCGTTGGTGAGCTTGACGTCGACATGGTCATCCGAGGAGACCGTGCCCTTGCCCATGTCGACGAAGGCGGAGTTGAGCCGCGCCTCGTAGCCGGTCGAGGTACGCAGGAAGATGTCCTTATGGAGGTCGAGCTGCTGCTGCTTGTTGTCGAACCGTCCGGTGCGGGCATCGAGGAACAGGGTCGATTGATCTTCCATCAGCACTTTCGCGCGCAAGTCCGAGAGATCGACATGGTCGGGGTCGGTGATGTCCTGCGTTGCGGTCTTGGCCCAGAGCTCGTAGGGCCGCTGGTCCGGCGTGTAGCCGGCAAGATGCGGCGATTCCATGGTGATCTTGGTGCCCGACACCACCAGGTTTCCGGAATCGAGCGGCAGTTTCGGCATCAGCATGCGGAACGGATTGAAGATCGACACGCCGATGATCGCAGCCAAGGAGAGGAGCACCGTCGCCGGCACCGCGATGCGCAGAATCCGGACGAGGCGGCTGTGCCGTGCCGCGCTGGCAAACTTCGCCGCAAGCGCGGCGTCGTAGGTTGGATTCTGGGCCGAGTTCACCAATGCTCCGGGGCGTCGCTAGCCTTGTCCAGTCCAGGCCTGTCCAGTCAAAGGCTCCAATCGAGGACGCCCCATTGTACCCGGCGGCGCCGGAATATGCAGCCTGCGACAGGCCGTTACGACTGTGTCCGAAACGGGGCGCAGGCCTGCTTAAGACCCCTCTTTGGCAGCCGGCCGGGGCCTTCAGGAATGCGCGAAAATGTCCTCGGCCTCCCAGCCCTGGAGGTCGAGCCGGGCGCGCGTCGGCAGGAAGTCGAAGCAGGCCTGGGCCAGCGCCGTGCGGCCCTCCCGCACCAGCATGGCATCGAGCCGCTCGCGCAAGCCATGCAGATGCAGCACATCGGAGGCGGCGTAAGCGAGCTGCGGCTCGGTCAGGCTGTCGGAACCCCAGTCGCTGGATTGCTGCTGCTTGGAGAGGTCGACATTGAGCACCTCGCGCACGAGGTCCTTGAGGCCGTGGCGGTCGGTATAGGTGCGCGTCAGGCGGGAGGCGATCTTGGTGCAGTAGAGCGGCTCTGCCATCACGCCGAAGGCCTGGTACAGAACGGCGATATCGAAGCGCGCGTAATGAAAAATCTTGGTGATCGCGGGATTGGCGAGCAGCGCCTTGAGGTTCGGCGCATCGGTGTGCCCCTTCGGGATCTGCACCACGTCGGCGCTGCCGTCCCCGGGCGAGAGCTGCACCACGCAGAGCCGGTCGCGATGCGGGTTCAGCCCCATCGTCTCGGTGTCGATCGCCACCGCTCCGGTGTAGCGGGACAGATCGGGCAAGTCGCCGCGATGCAGGCGTACGGTCATGGCGTTTCAAAACCTCAGTCTAGTCGGTGCGTCGGCACAATGGGCTTAATCGGGCTGCCCGCGATGTATCCACTGCAGGCGGGTCGCGCAAGCGCCGGCTGTTCCCCGGCAGGCGCCGTCAGATCGCCGCCAGCATGATGCAGATCATCGCCGCCACGGTAATGCGGCTCGCGCCATCGCGGAAGGTGTAGATGATGGGATCATCCGGCATCTCGCGGCGGTGCGCCATCATCAAGGCGCGGCCGAACCAGTACAGCAGCAGCGGGTTGAGCAGCCACAGCATCCAGGGACGGCTGTACAGCGGCGTCACCGCCGATGACGACACGTAAAGCGAAAACACCGTCACCGCGTTCATGGCGCTCGCAGCCGCCATGGCGGCGATGACGTGCAGATCGGTAATCCTGTAGTCGCGATTGGAGGGATCGGCGAGCCCTGCGCCCTGGCGCATGCTGAGCTCGCTGAAACGCTTGATCAGCGCCAGCGAGGTGAACACGAATAACGAGAAGATCAACAGCCATTCCGACAGCACGACGCCGACGCCAACCGCGCCAGCGATGATGCGCAGCGTGTAGAGGCCGGCGAGCGTCACGACGTCGACCAGCATCTTGCGCTTGAGCACCAGCGAATAGGCGATCGTGGTGGCGAGATAGGCGCCGAGCACACCAAGGAAGAGGGGGGAGATGCAGAGGCTGGCCGCGACCGCGAAGCCCCAGAGCGCGGGGATCGCGAGCAGCGCGGAGGAGATCGGCAACTCGCCCGCAGCGAGCGCGCGATGGCGCTTGGTCGGATGCTGCCGGTCGGCTGCGAGATCGAGCAGGTCGTTCATCAGATAGGCGCCGGACGCGCAGGCCGAGAACGCCAGAAACGCCAGCAGCGCATAGCCGAGCGTTGCGAAGTGCATCTGATGTGCGGTGATGGCCGGCACGAACACCAGCGTGTTCTTGGCGTATTGGTAGACACGCAGCGCCTTCGCCCAGGTCTGGAAGCTGGCACGACGGCTGGTGCCGCGGTCATTGATGCGCTCGATCGCGGCGCGATCGAACGGCACGGCACCGGCAGCGAGATCAGCCGGCGCAACGACGCCATCGAAGCCGAGATGCGCGGCGATCCCCGCCGCATGACGAGCGAAGCGGCCAGCGGCGAGATAGATTTTTTCACCCCGCGCCCGGGCCGCCAAGGCCCGGTTCAGCACATCGGCGTCATAGGGCAGATGGGCGTAGTCGATCTCTGTCTGCGAAAGCACGTCCCCAACCGCTGCCGGGCTCAGCGCTCCCTTCGCGCGCAGGCGGGCGAACGCCCCACCGACATCGGCAAAGAACGCCTCATAGGCCAGCTCCGAGCGTAGCAGGGCGCCTTCGAGATCGACGACAAGGGTGCGCGCAGGCGCCGGGGCCGCCGACGGCTCCGCCGTGCCGGATTCGTACTGCCAGACAGGCTGCTCCATTCGAAAACGCTCTACTGACCGCGACATGACCGGCCCAAAGCCGGGGAGCAGGGAAATGGACGGTCAGACCCTAGGGGATCATTCGCTAAGGGCGGCTTAATTTGGTCGGAGAGGGTTAAGCCGCAGCCGGGGGATGCCGACGACAATCGGCACAAAAAAACCTGCGAATTCGGACCGTTTAACGGATCTTTGGCCGCCGGGCTGTTGCATGGATCCCACAATCCAGCGCGAGCTCCATATACCAGCGCAACTTGTGCATGCGGCATCGTGGAAATCCGCCCGGTCCACCCTATCTGTGGCGAGCTTCTCGCCCCCCTTCCTCTTTCATCATGATCAAGTGCCATGACCGAACAGACGCTCGCAGCGCCGATCGACGATCAACAGGAACGCCAACGCGGCTTTTCGCGCTACCAGTCGCTCCTCATCGCGCTGCTCGCGTTCACGCAGTTCACGATCATTCTCGATTTCATCATCATGTCGCCGCTCGGCGCCATCCTGATGCCCTCGCTCAACATCACGGCCGCGCAATTCGGCGTCGCGGTTTCGGCCTACGCGTTCAGTGCGGGAGCCTCGGGGATCCTGGCCGCGGGCTTCGCCGATCGCTTCGATCGCAAGCGCCTGCTGCTGTTCTTCTATGTCGGCTTCACGCTCGGAACCCTGCTCTGCGCCGCCGCGCAGAGCTACCATGTGCTGCTGCTCGGCAGGATCGTGACCGGATTGTTCGGCGGCGTGATCGGCTCCATCGTGCTGGCGATCGTCACCGACCTGTTCCCGCTACACCTGCGCGGCCGCGTGATGGGCTTCGTCCAGACCGCGTTCGCCGCGAGCCAGGTGCTCGGCATTCCGGCCGGGCTGTTTCTCGCCAATCACTGGAACTGGCATGTCTGCTTCGTTGCGATCGTCGCACTGTCGATCGCAGCGATCGTCATCATCGCCTTCGCCATGGAGCCGGTCGACGCGCATCTGCGGCTGAAGCAGGACAAGAACCCCTTCCACCATTTGATCGCGACCGTCGGACAGCCGCGCTACACGCTGGCCTTCGCGGTCACGACGCTGCTGGCAACAGGCGGCTACATGCTCATGCCGTTCTCCAGCGCCTTCACCGTGAACAATATCGGCATCGACATCCAGCATTTGCCGACCATCTATCTCGTCTCCGGCCTGTTCAGCATCGTCACCGGGCCGCTCGTTGGCAGGGCGAGCGACGCGTTCGGCAAATATCCGACCTTCGTCTTCGGCAGCGTGGTGTCGGTGATCATGGTGCTGATCTACACCCATCTCGGCCACGTCTCGCTCGCGACCGCGATCCTCGTCAACGTCCTGATGTTCGTCGGCATCTTCTCACGCATGATCCCGTCGCAGGCCCTGATGTCGGCGATCCCCGATCCCAGCCAGCGCGGCTCGTTCAGCGCGGTCAGCGCCTCATTGCAGCAGCTCTCCGGCGGGCTCGGCTCGGTGCTCGCCGCAGGGATCATCGCGCAAGAGCCGGATGGTTCGCTGCTCCATTTCGACCGGCTCGGATACATCGTCGTCGCGACGTCGATCGTCTCGCTGTTTGCGATGTACTTCGTGCAGAAATCGGTCGCGAACCGGGCCGGCAGGCGGGTGGTCTGAGGGCGAACGTGGCCGATTTGGCGCGATAGGGGGGTCGTCGCGACGGCGATGCTTGGATCGTCGCCCGGCTACCTCCACTGATCGGAAGCAGCCCCATTTTGCGCCGAAATTCCGCAAAATGGTGCCCAGGAAAGGACTCGAACCTTCACGGCCGTTAAGCCACTGGCACCTGAAGCCAGCGCGTCTACCAATTCCGCCACCTGGGCATGCCTGTGGGGCACGGGGGCGGTTACTACGGATCGGTGACGCGCTTGTCAAATCATGAGTAGGGATGCGGATTGCGCATCGCAAACCGGCCCGATACAAGCCTCCTCAAGACGCACTCTTCCCGCAGGAATGGACCGCCATGGCTACGAATCTGGACACGCTCGTCACGGTTTTCGGCGGATCGGGGTTTTTGGGCCGCAGCGTCGTCCGCGCGCTGTGCAAGCGCGACTACCGGGTCCGGGTCGCGGTCCGGCGGCCGGAACTGGCCGGCTTCCTCCAGCCGCTCGGCCGGGTCGGGCAGGTCCACACCGTGCAGGCGAATTTGCGCTACCCCGCCTCGGTCGAGGCTGCGCTGCGTGATTCGCATGTCGCGATCAACCTCGTCGGCATCCTCACCGAGGGCGGCGGGCAGACCTTCGATGCCGTCCAGGCCAAGGGCGCCGAGACGGTCGCCAAGGCGGCGGCCGCTGCCGGCGCAGAGATGGTGCATGTCTCGGCGATCGGCGCCGACGAAGAATCGCCCTCGCGCTACGCCCGGGCCAAGGCCGCCGGCGAGAAGGCGGTGCTATCAGCGGTGCCGTCGGCCACGATCTTCCGCCCCTCGGTGATCTTCGGCCCGGAAGACCAGTTCACCAACCGCTTTGCGGCGCTGGCACGGATGTCGCCGGTGCTGCCGCTGATCGGCGGCGAGACCCGGATGCAGCCGGTCTATGTCGGCGACGTCGCGACCGCGATTGCGGATGCGGTCGATGGCAAGGCTAAGAAGGGCGCCACTTACGAGCTCGGCGGGCCGGAAGTGCTGACGATGCGCGAAATCATCGAGACCATTTTGGCCATCACCGACCGCAAGCGGATGCTGTTCCCGCTGTCGTTTGGGCTCGCCCGCTTCCAGGCCAACTTCCTGCAATTCGCGCCCGGCGCGTTCAAGCTGACGCCGGACCAGGTCACGCTGCTCGAGCGCGACAACATCGTGTCGGATGCGGCCAAGGCCGCCGGCCTGACGCTGGAAGGCCTCGGGATTGCGCCCGATTCGCTCGAGGCGATCGCCCCGCAATATCTCTGGCGCTTCCGCGCTGCCGGGCAGTTCCAGCGCATGATCGTGTAGAGGCGACCTTCACCTCGCCCCGCTTGCGGGAGAGGTCGGATTGCGAAGCAATCCGGGTGAGGGGGTACAGGTCTCTCAGCAGTCTCAAGCGTGGAGAGAGGCCCCTCACCCCAACCCTCTCCCCGTAAGGACGGGGCGAGGGAGCGCGCTACCGCCGCAGCCGCAGTGCAATTCCTTCCGACATCAGAACTTCAGCTTCTTGAAGATCGCTTCCGGCAGCGCCTTGATGATGAGCATCACGAGGCGCCATTTGTTGCTGACATAGACGACGTCGGTCCGGCGCTGCACGGCGTTGAGGATGGCGTCGCCGACCACCGGTGCCTCGACGGTCAGCGGCCCGATCAGCTTCATGCCCTCGGTCATCCTGGTGCGGACGAAGCCGGGCTTGACGGTGACGACGTGCACGCCGCCACGGCTGGCGCGGGCGCGCAGGCCCGACAGGAACGCCGAAAATCCCGCCTTGGCGGAGCCGTAGACATAGTTCGAGGCGCGGCCGCGGTCGCCGGCAACGGATGACACGCCAACGATCGTGCCGTTGCCACGCGCCAGGAACTTTTCCGCGAACAGGCCGAGGATCAACGCAGGCCCTTCGTAGTTCGAGCGCATGATCGTCGTGGCGTGATCGAGATCGCTCTGCGCATTCTCCTGCGTGCCCAGCAAGCCGACGATCGAGACGACGACATCCGGCAGCGCCGGAAGGCCGCCGGCGAAGGTTTCGAACGACGCGGTGTCCAGCACATCGAACTTCCAGAGGGTGACCCCGGCATTGTAGCGCGCGCGCAGGTCGGCGGCGTCAGGCTCGAGCACGGCGACGTCGCGCCCGGCGAGCTGCACGTCGTATCCGGCCTTGGCGAAGGCGCGCGCGGTGGCGCGCCCGATGTCGGAGGAGCCACCCAGCACCAGAACGGACTTGCGCGATGTCACGGCTGCACCTCATCAAACAGACGCTGCGAGAGCTTTGATCGGATTTTTCCGGCGGGATCGAGCGATTTGCGGATCGCCTTGAAGCGTTGCAAGGCCGGATAGCCGGCCTCAAAAGTTGCGCGCGACTGGCGCGCGTCTTTTGCGAGATAAAGCCGGCCGCCGGCGGCGACGACCAGGCGGTCGATCTCGTCGAGGAAGTTCAAGATGTCGCCCTTCATCGGGAAATCCAGCGCCAGCGTGTAGCCAGGCATCGGAAAGGACAGGATGCCGTCGCCCTGGCCGAGCTTCTTCAGCACCGCGAGGAACGAGGCGTCGCCGCGCCTGGTGACACGATCGAGAATGTCGCCGAGCACGTCGCGCGCGCCGTGCTCCGGAATCACGCATTGATGCTGCAGGAAGCCGCGGCGGCCATAAATTCGGTTCCAGTCAGTGATGCTGTCGAGCGGAAAGAAGTAGGGGAAGAGCGAGACAATGTGGCTCGCGCCGGCGCGCCTTACGCCCATGCGATAATAGAGCTCGTTGAAGGCGCGGACGCTGTAACGGTTCAGCGTGAAGGACGGCAGGTCAACGGGCACGGCGAGCCCGGAATCCTTGCCAACCGGAAATGCATAGGCACCGTCGGGAAGCTCGCCTCTGCCAGCGTGCTCGCCGAGATAGATCAGCGAGCGGCCGAGCTCTCGGCCACGCGCCACGCAGTCGATCCACGCCACCGAATAGGTCGCGGAATCGCCGGCATCGAGCTCGCGCATCGCCGCGTCCAGATCGGATGTCGAGACCACCCGCTCGCGGATCCAGCCGGTCTCGACCGGCCGGAGCCGCATGGTCGCTTCCAGGATGACCCCGGTCAGGCCCATGCCGCCGATGGTCGCGAAGAAGGCGTCGGAGTTCTGCTCGCGCGAAGCCTCGATGGTTTCGCCCTCTCCCGTGCGCAGCAGAATGCTGTCGACATAGCGGCCGAAGCCGCCCTCGCAATGATGGTTCTTGCCGTGGACGTCGGCGGCGATGGCGCCGCCGATTGATACGAACCGCGTGCCCGGGACGACGAAAGGAAGGAAGCCGTGCGGGCCAAAGGTATCGATCAGGTCCGACAGCAGCACGCCGGCTTCCAGGCGAATGCGCCCGGTCGCCCGATCGAACGACCTGACCCGGTCGAAACCCGTCATCGTGATGGGCTGGCTAGCCCCGATTCCAGCGTCGCCATAGGCGCGGCCGTTACCCCTGGCCACAGTGCCGGCTGCGCCGGCGACGGCCTCACCGACCGCCTCAAACGACCGCGGCCGCAGGACATCGGTATCGACGACCGGGAAGCGCCCCCAGCCACTGACGAGGGTCATCATTCAGCTCCTTTGCCGGGCGCGCGCCGCCCGGCCTTGGAAACTGCCTACCAATCAAATGCTTATTTTACGTTGAGGTCTGGATGCGACTTTTGCGGATTACCGCCCCAGCGCCAGCGCGATCAGGCCGACCGTCCCGACGATCACGCGCCACCAGGCGAAAACCACGAAGCCGTGGCGGGTGACGTATTCGAGGAACGTCTTCACCACGATGATCGCGGTGATGAACGACACCACAAAGCCGATCGCGACAATGCCCATATGGTCCATCGTCATCTCGGACCGGTTCTTGTAGAAGTCGTAGGCGAACGCGCCGATCATGGTGGGGATCGCGAGGAAGAACGAAAACTCGGCCGCGGCGCGCTTGTCCGCGCCGAGCAGCATGGCGGCGACAATGCTGGCGCCGGAGCGCGACACGCCGGGGATCATCGCCACGCACTGCGCGATGCCGATATAGAGATACGTCAGCAGCGGAAATTTGGTGGCATCATGCTCGCGCGGCTTGAGATCGAGCCGGTCGACCCACAGCAGAATGGCCCCGCCGACGATCAGCGTGAAGCAGACCACCCACGGATTGAACAGCACGCTCTTGATGTATTTGCCGGCGAGAAGGCCGACGATGACCGCGGGCAGGAACGCGACCAGCACGCCGATCACGAAACGGCGTGCATAGGCATCGCCGGTGAACATGCCGATCGCGACATCCCACAGCTTCCTGAAGTACAGCCCGACGATCGCGAGGATCGCACCGAGCTGGATCAGAACCGTAAACGAATCCCAGAAGGCGCCTTCGCCAAGGCCGAAGAAGCGCTCCGCGAGCAGGAGGTGACCCGTCGAGGAAACAGGGAGGAACTCAGTCACGCCCTCGATGATGCCGAGGATCACTGCCCGTATTGCGTCTGACATATTTACGGTCCATTTCGGCTGGAAAAGCGGGGCTCTTCTCGCCTATTCGTCCCGCTGCCGCAATCGCTAAATGCCAAATCACGGGTTGTCTCGCGGTTTTGAAGGACTAGTGTGGCGGCGAACAAACATTGATGGATTCTTAAGCACCATCAAATAGTCACAGGCTGCATGTTTACGCTGTTTCATCATCCGTTCTGTCCGCATTCGCGCTTCATTCGCCTGATCGTGGGCGAATACGGGCTTGAACTTCGGCTGACCGAGGAACGCAGCTGGGAACGGCGCGAGGCATTTCTGCTGCTCAACGCAGCGGGCACAACGCCTGTGCTGGTGGATGAGAAGGAGCCGCCGATTCCGGGCGCGGCCATCATCGCCGAATATCTCGACGAGGCCTATGGCCAGGGGATGGGCGCCAAGCGGCTGATGCCGGACACGATCTCCGAGCGCGTCGAGGTGCGCCGACTGATGGCCTGGTTCAACGAGAAATTCTTCGAGGAGGTCTCGCACCCGCTGGTGACCGAGCGCATCTACAAGCGCTTCATGAGCGAGGAGAATGGCGGCGGCCCACCCTCGGCCGACGTGATGCGCGCCGCCAAGGCCAATGTGCGCTATCATCTGGCCTATATCGGCTGGCTGGCGCAGACGCGCAATTTCCTCGCCGGCGACCGGCTGACCTACGCGGATCTCGCCGCCGCGGCGCATCTTTCGGCGATCGACTATCTGGGCGACGTGCCATGGAGCGAGGACGACGCAGCAAAGGCGTGGTACGCGCGGGTGAAATCCCGCCCGTCGTTCCGTCCGCTGCTGAGCGAATGGCTGGCCGGCGTGCCGGCGTCGCGGACCTATGTGGATCTGGATTTCTGAACTCTGCCTCTGATCTGTCTGAACTGAAGACGGCGCTTGCGCGCGAGGCGCGAGCGCTCGGCTTCGACTGCATCGGCATCACCGCGCCGGGCGCGATCGAGAACGCCGGAAAATACTTTCTCGAATTCATCGCCTCGGGCGGCCATGGCGACATGGACTGGCTCGCCGCGCAACCGGAGCGCCGGGTCGATCCGCGCGGGCTGTGGCAGGATGTGCGCAGCGTGATCATGCTCGGCGTCAATTACGGCCCCGACCAGGATCCGCTGGCGATCCTTGAGGAGCGCACGCGCGCGGCGATCTCGGTCTATGCACAGGGCGACGACTATCACGACATCATCAAGAAGCGGCTAAAGGCGCTGGCGCGGTGGCTGGTTGCAACCGCGCCGTCCGAGGTGAAGGTATTTGTCGACACCGCGGCGGTGATGGAAAAACCCCTGGCGCAGGCGGCGCATCTCGGCTGGCAGGGCAAGCACACCAATCTCGTCTCGCGCGAATTCGGCTCGTGGCTGTTCCTTGGCGCGATCTATACGACGCTCGAGCTGCCACAGGACGAGGCTGAGATCGATCATTGCGGCTCCTGCCACGCGTGTCTCGACATCTGCCCGACCGCGGCGTTTCCCGCGCCCTACAAGCTCGATGCGCGGCGCTGCATCTCGTACCTCACCATCGAGAACAAGGGACCGATTCCGCGCGAGTTTCGCAAAGCCATCGGCAACCGCATCTATGGCTGCGACGATTGTCTCGCCGCCTGCCCCTGGAACAAGTTTGCGCAAGAGGGTCGCGAAGCCAAGCTCGCGGCGCGCGACGAGCTGCGTGCGCCAAGTCTTGCCGAACTTGCGCGTCTCGACGACGCGGCGTTTCGCGCGCTGTTCACGAAGTCGCCGGTGAAGCGCATCGGCCGCGACCGCTTCCTGCGCAACGTGCTGATCGCGATCGGCAACTCCGGTGATGCGGCGCTGGCGGAGGAGGCGCTGCGCTTGCTCGATGATGCAAGCCCGCTGGTGCGCGGAGCTGCGGTGTGGGCGCTGCGGCAGTTGCTGTCGCGAGAGGAGTTTGCGACGATCGAGACGAATGCGATTGCCAACGAGAATGACGCAAGCGTGCGCGAGGAATGGCAAGCCGCCTCCTAACACTCCACTGTCATGTCCCGCGACCCGGCTACGCCAAGGCTTCGCCGGGGCTTGCAGTGTAGGGCCGCCGAAGCTTTAGCGTAGGCGGCAGGCGGGGCATCCACTACGCCGCGACTTCTCCGCATCACTCACCGCCTCTGGAATACTGGATCACCCGCTCCAGTGCGCAATTGCGCACAAGGCGGGTGATGACAGCGAAGAATGAGGAGTACACCGCTCCTGCCCCTCATCCTGAGGAGCGCGCTTGCGCGCGTCTCGAAGGATGGAGGCCGAGTTGCCGCAGCGGGGCCTGCATGGTTCGAGACGCGCGTTCCGCGCTCCTCACCATGAGGGTCGGACACCTTGATTTCCCCGCGCGATGCTTCAAGGTCGCGCATCATGACAAACATGCCTTTCTTCACCCGTGACGGCGACACATTCCATCCGACGGAAGTCGCCAACGGCCCCTGGGATCCGAAATCGCTGCACGGACGCGTCATCGTCGGCCTGCTCAGCTTCGCCATCGAGGAGCGTCATTCGGGCCCGGACTTCGTGCCGGCGCGACTCACCGTCGACATGTTTCGCCTGCCAACCATCGACAAGCCGATTCAAGTGACGACGCGCCTCGTGCGCGATGGCCTGCGCATCCGTGTGGTCGAGGCGGAATTCTTCTCCGGCGGCGTCAGCATGGCGCGCGCCTCCTGCCAGCTCTTGCGGCGGACGCAAAATCCGGACGGCAATGTCTGGTCGCCGCCGAACTGGGACGCGCCTAAGCCCGCCGACATTCCGCCGCCGACCGATCCGCGGCTCGGCATGAACGGCAAATGGACGACGCGGCCGATCGTCGGCCATATGGGTTCGCTCGGTCCGCGCCGGCTCTGGATGAGCGAGGTGCGCGAGCTGGTGGCGGGCGTCGCGATGACGCCGTTCGTTCATGTCGCGACCGGCGCCGACTTCGCCAGCCCCTTTGCCAATGCCGGCGACAAGGGGCTCGGCTACATCAACAGCGACGTGACCATCTATCTGCACCGCCTGCCGGTGACGCGATGGATCGGCTTCGAGGTGGTGAACCATCACGCCACCGACGGCGTCGCGATCGGCGAATGCTGGCTCTATGACGAACAGGGCCCGATCGGCACGGCGACCGTCGCCGCGCTGGCACAGCGCAAGCCGATGGCGAAGCCTCCGCCGCCGTAGGTTTCACCTTTCGTCGTCATTCCGGGGCGCGCGCAGCGCGAACCCGGAATCCATCGGGCTTCAAAGTTTGCGGGTGAATGGATTCCGGGCTCGCGCCTATCGGCGCGCCCCGGAATGACGGAGTGAAGAGAGCTACACCAAATGCCGCTGCATCTCCGGCCGCGCCTTCAGCTCCGCGCCCTGCCTGGCGAGGATCCTGGCGATGCGCTCCGGCGCGAACTTCAGATCCACGAACGCGGGCGCCGTATTGGCGACCTCGTGATAGCTGGCGATCCTGCCGTCGCGCAGCGTCATGATCGCAACACCCTCGAACATCGCCCGCGCGCCGCCGGCTTCCGGCAAGGTCGAGCGATAGCTGAAGGTGTAGCGGGCATAGAGCGTGGTGCCGTCCGACACCGGATCGTGCATGTCCCAGCGAAAATCGCTGGCCGTGCGGTAGAACCAGTCGTCGATCATCCCGGCGATTTTCTCGCGGCCCGCGAAAGTGCCATAGAACACGTCGTGATAGACGCCGTCCTCGGTGAACAGTTCGGCAAAGGCGTTGCCGTTGCGCTGCTCGACCGCGTCGCAGAAGGCGCGCAGCATGGCGGTGATGGTCATCGGCGGTGTCTCCTCACCCTTTCCTGTCATGCCCCGGCTTGAACACTTGACCGGGGCATCCAGTACGCCGCGGCTTCTCCGTATTCGTCACCGCCTCTGGAATACTGGATCGTCCGCTTTCGCGGACGATGACATCGAATTCTGGGCAGGACTTCATCCGAACTCCGCTACCGCGGCAAGGATGCGCGCGATGTCCTGCGGACGGGACAGGCGGTGATCGCCGTCCTGGATCATGGTCAGCACGACGTCGTCGGCCGGCAGGCGATGCGTCAACGCAAACGCATGCTGCCACGGCACATCCGGATCCTTCGCGCCTTGCAGGATGCGAACCGGGCAACCGAGATCGATGGCGCTGCCGAGCACGAGGTGGTTGCGCCCCTCCTCGATCAGGTTCCGCGTGATCGGATAGGGCGAGCCATCGCCATATTCCGACGGCCTGAGCCAGAGACCCTTGGTCTCGATCTCTTTCTTCACCTGGGGTGAAAAATTCTTCCACATCAGTTCCTCGGTGAAATCGGGCGCCGGCGCGATCAGCACCAGACCCGCGAGCGATGCCTTGGTTTTCCCTTGCCGCTTCCTGATCTCGCGCGCGAGCAGCAGCGCCATCCAGCCGCCCATCGACGAGCCGATCAGAACTTGCGGGCCCTCGCAGAACTGCTCGAACACCGCCACGCTTTCCTCGAGCCAGCGCCCGATGGTTCCATCGGCGAAATCGCCGCTGGATTCGCCGTGGCCGGAATAATCGAACCGCACCGAGGCGCGGCCGCGGTCTTTGGCCCAATCGTCCAGCGCCACGGCCTTGGTGCCCTGCATGTCCGACTTGAAACCGCCGAGCCAGAGCAGCCCGGGACCTTGCCCGGCGCGCCTGCGCACCGCGATCTTGCGTGCGGACGGGCCCTCCCCCACTTCGATGAAGCTCGGCGCATCGGAAATCGCAGCGGTCATGGAACGTTTACTCTGGTTGTGCGGTTTGAGCTGTTCGGGCGCGTCCCGCAACGCGGGCCCCATGCCGACATTGACCTTTGGGACGCTTGCGGAACAGAAGCAAGGTGTCTATGTCGAGCAGCGTGCCGATGGGCGTGACCAAAATGCCTCGCATTTGAGGGTTTTTCGCTTCTGGCACGAGCGACTTGCTTGCCGGCAAACGCATCTTCCTTCAAAATAGCCGCTTCCTTCACAACTTTGGAGAACCACCCATTCGTCGTCCCAATAGAGCCCCGGCCCCTGCCGCCAAAGACGGGCCGCGCATCAATGATGATATTCGCAATGCGCAGATCCAGCTGATCGATCAGACCGGTGACAACAAAGGCACGGTCGAGACCGTCGTGGCCATCCGGATGGCCCAGGAAGCTGGCATGGATCTGGTCGAGATTTCGCCGAATACCAGCCCTCCCGTCTGCAAGATCATGGACTACGGGAAGTACAAGTATTCCGCCCAGAAGAAAGCCGCCGAAGCCCGCAAGCGGCAGAAGACCGTCGAGATCAAGGAGATCAAGCTCCGCCCGATGATCGACGATCACGACTACGACGTGAAGATGCGCGCGATGCAGCGGTTCTTCGAAGAGGGCGACAAGGTCAAGATCACGCTGCGCTACCGTGGCCGCGAAATGGCGCACCAGGAGATCGGCACCAAGCTGCTCGACAAGATCAAGAGCGACGTCGCCGAGCTCGCCAAGGTCGAGCAGGACGCCAGGTTCGAGGGTCGCCAGGTCGTCATGGTGCTGGCGCCACGCTGACGGCAGCTTCTTGAAGCCGAGAGTTCAACGGCCCGTCCGGACATCCGGCGGGCCGTTTTTGTTTTGTCGAATGCGCAAGCCGGAAGCTCCGCTGCACCTCTCCCGCTTGCGGGAGAGCCAAGGCCGCCTTCGGCGGCCGTCCTCTTAGGAGACGCCGAGGCAAAGCCTCGGCTATGCCGAAGGCGCGGGTGAGGGTTTTCTCCTCTTGGAGGTTCCCGCTTGCGGAGACACCCAGCCCTCCCCCGCAGGCGGGGGAGGGAGCGCATCGAGCACTGGGCGCCTAAGTCCGCGTCGCCTGCCAGGTGCCGCTGCAATGGTCGCCGGAGATGATGCCGTTCCACGAGCCGGCGCCGTTCATGCCGGCGAGGCGGCCGCCGCCACTGGCGTGGGACGCGCCGACCGACACCTGAACCGCGACGGCGCCGGCGCGATTGACCTTGCCGGACACCCGGCCGCCACCGGCGGACGACACCCGGTTGCCGGTCACCGTGAAGGGAACGCTGTAGCCCGAGCTGCAATTGCCGCGGGTGGTGGCAAAAGTGACGTTCCAGACCCCGTCATAGCCGCCCACACGGGCGTCGGCGGCCGACAGCGGTACGGCCGCGGCGAGCGCGGCAAACAGCGCCAGATGGCGCGGGCGGGTCAGGGCTGACAAAAATGAAAGCGATTGCGGGAAATGGGCCATTTTGGTCCTGCTTCGGCGAGAAGGCGTGGAAATGAGGGTGGCAACCCAAGATAGTCGGCGGGCAGGTTCCGCCGGTTCATCGTTGCCATTTGGCTTCCGCTCTGTCATAAGCCCAGCCTTCATCGCCCGGCTGATTTAAGGGCTGCCGTGGCGATGTCCGTGCGGGTTTCCTGCCAAAGTGCAAAAACCTGAGCACAATCAACGCTCTAACGAGCATTTTTGACGGCCAGCCGCCTTCGCGGGCGGATTTCTATTGTGGCCATAGGAGAGCCAAATGCCCAAGCTGAAGACCAAATCGGGCGCTAAAAAGCGCTTCAAGGTGACTGCCACCGGCAAAGTGATGCACGCCCAGCGCGGCAAGCGTCACGGCATGATCAAGCGGACGAAGAAGCAGATCCGTCAGCTCCGCGGCACCCGCGTGCTGTTCAAGACCGACGGCGACAACGTCAAGAAGTACTTCTTGCCGAACGCCTGATCGCGTCCACGATCACATCAGCCGAGCCGCGTTTCGCGCGGCGATCCAAAACCGAAGTCATCTCTGAAGGATTTTTGTCATGTCTCGCGTCAAACGCGGTGTGACCGCCCACGCCAAGCACAAGAAAGTCTACAAGGCCGCCAAGGGTTTCTACGGCCGCCGCAAGAACACGATCCGCGCCGCCAAGCCGGCCGTGGAGAAGGCCCAGCAATATGCCTTCCGTGACCGCAAGCGTCGCAAGCGCACCTTCCGCGCGCTTTGGATCCAGCGCCTCAACGCCGCCGTCCGTCCCTTCGGCCTGACCTACAGCCGATTTATCGACGGCCTCGCCAAGTCGGGCATCACCGTCGACCGCAAGGTGCTGTCGGATCTCGCGATCCGCGAGCCGGCTGCGTTCCAGGCGATCGCCGAGAAGGCCAAGGCTGCGCTGGCGGCCTGAAGCCTGCGCTAGCGTTAGCGGGTCTTGGGGCCCGCAGCCTTCAGCGCCCGTTGCGAGTAACGCTGGGCGACCTCCGCCCGGCAGAACGCTGCGAACGAGAGATACATGGTGCCGGACTTGTTCCGGTACTTTCCGTCGCAGACACGCATCTCGCGCTGGTAGGCGTGTTTCTGCGCGCCGTTGAGGCCGGGCATGAAATCCGCCTCGCATTTCTTCTCGACAGCGGCGCCAAGATCGACGTCGCCGCTCGCGGTCAACTGGCAATCCTGAAACACCTTCATCGCGCTCTCGCAGCCGCTTTGCGTGTTGATGGTGTCGACGACCTCGTCCGGCGTCATGGACTTCTCCATGCAAACCATGGCGCGCGCCGGCATCCCGGCGACCGACAGAGCGACGGCCAGGGCGGCCAGACAGGATCTCAAGAACATCGCGTCATCTCCTTGTATCCCCCTTGGTGCCTAGCCGATGCGCGAGGTTCAACCCAGCCGGTCGTAAGCCCGAAATGACCGGCTTTTTGCTTGACGTTACGGCCTTCGGGCGGCGACAACCCAGCCGAATTTTGGCAGCAGGGATTTGACTGTGTCTGACCTCGCAACGCTCGAAACATCCATCCTCGACCAGATCGCAGCCTCCGGCGACGAAGCCGCCCTCGAGGCGGTGCGCGTCGCTGCCCTCGGCAAGAAGGGCTCGATCTCCGCGCTGCTCGCCACGCTCGGCAAGATGTCGCCCGACGAGCGCAAAACGCAGGGCGCCGCGATCAACCAGGCCAAGGACAAGGTCACGCAGGCGCTGGCCGCGCGGCGTGATGTCCTGAAGTCGGTGGCGCTCGATGCGCGGCTCGCTTCCGAGACCATCGACGTCACCCTCCCCTTGCGCGATGCACCGGCCGAGGCCGGCCGCATCCATCCGCTCAGCCAGGTCTGGGACGAGCTGACGACGATCTTCGCCGACATGGGATTCTCGGTCGCCGAAGGTCCGGACATCGAGACCGACGACTACAACTTCACCAAGCTGAACTTCCCGGAAGGCCATCCCGCGCGCGAGATGCACGACACCTTCTTCTTCCATCCGAAGGAGGACGGCTCGCGCATGCTGCTGCGGACCCACACCTCGCCGGTGCAGGTGCGTACCATGCTGAGCCAGAAGCCGCCGATCCGCGTGATCTGCCCGGGCCGCACCTATCGCATCGATTCGGACGCGACCCACACGCCGCAATTCCACCAGGTCGAAGGCCTCGTCATCGACAAGAGCTCGCATCTCGGCCACCTCAAATGGATCCTGCACGAGTTCTGCAAGGCGTTCTTCGAGGTCGACCACATCAACATGCGCTTCCGTCCCTCGTTCTTCCCGTTCACGGAGCCGTCGCTGGAAGTCGACATCCAGTGCCGCCGCGACAAGGGCGAGATCCGCTTCGGCGAGGGCGAGGATTGGCTCGAGATTTTGGGCTGCGGCATGGTTCATCCGAACGTGCTGCGCGCCTGCGGCATCGATCCCGACGAGTACCAGGGCTTTGCCTGGGGCATGGGCATCGACCGCATCGCCATGCTGAAATACGGCATGAGCGACCTGCGCCAGCTCTTCGACAGCGATGTCCGCTGGCTGTCCCATTACGGCTTCAAGCCGCTCGAAGTGCCAACGCTCGCGGGAGGGCTGAGCTCGTGAAATTCACCCTCTCCTGGCTGAAGGATCATCTCGAGACCGACGAGCCGCTGGACAGGCTGGCCGACAAGCTCACCATGATCGGGCTCGAGGTCGAGAACATCGAGGACAAGGCGAAGGCGCTGAAACCCTTCACCATCGCAAAGGTGATCTCCGCCGAGCAGCATCCGAACGCTGACCGCCTGCGCGTCTGCATGGTCGATACCGGAGGCGGCGCTGCGCCCGTGCAGGTCGTGTGCGGCGCACCGAATGCGCGCACCGGGCTCGTCAGCGTGTTCTCGCCGCCCGGCACCTACATTCCCGGCAAGGACATCACGCTCGGCGTCGGCACCATCCGCGGCGTCGAGAGCCGCGGCATGCTGTGCTCGGCGGCCGAGCTGCAGATCTCGAACGACCATGACGGCATCATGGAATTGCCGGCCGATGCTCCGATCGGCGCAGGCTATGCCGAATGGGCCGGTCTCGGCGATCCCGTGATCGAGATCAACCTGACGCCTAACCGCCAGGACTGCTCCGGCGTGCACGGCATCGCGCGCGACCTCGCCGCCGCCGACATGGGCAAGTTCAAGGACCCGACCATCAAGGCCGTGAAGGGCGAATTCCCCTGTCCCGTGAAGGTCACGGTCGAGGACGCCACGCTGTGCCCGGGCTTCGCGCTCCGCCTCGTGCGCGGCGTGAAGAACGTGCAATCGCCGGAATGGCTGCAGAAGCGGCTGACCGCGATCGGGCTTCGTCCGATCAACGCGCTGGTCGACATCACCAACTTCATGACCTTCGACCGCGCGCGACCGCTGCATGTGTTCGACGCCAAAAAGGTCAGGGGCAATCTCGTCGTGCGCCGCGCCCGCGAGGGCGAGACGCTGCGCGCGCTCGACGGCCGCACCTACAATCTCGATCCCGCCATCTGCGTCATTGCGGACGACCACGGTGTCGAATCGCTTGCGGGCATCATGGGCGGCGAAGCGTCAGGCTGCGACGAGAACACCACCGACGTGCTGATCGAATCGGCGCTGTGGAACGAGATCAACATCGCCCAGACCGGCCGCAAGCTCGGCATCAATTCGGACGCGCGCTACCGGTTCGAGCGCGGCGTCGATCCGGCCTTCATGGTGCCGGGACTGGAGCTCGCCACGAAGCTCGTGATGGAGATGTGCGGCGGCGCGCCGTCGGAGACGGTCGTGGTCGGCAAGGCTTTTGGCGACGACCGCGTGATCGAATTCCCGACCACCGAGGTGAAGCGGCTGTCCGGCATCGAGGTGCCGCAGGTCGAGATGAAGCGCATCCTCAACCATCTCGGCTTCATGATGGCCGGCGCGGGCCCGCTGGTGAAGGTCGCGGTTCCGTCCTGGCGCTCTGACGTGCACGGCAAGGCCGACATCGTCGAGGAGATCGTCCGCATCTTCGGCGTCGACAAGGTGCCGGAAACGCCGTTCGATCGCGGCGAGGACGCGCGCAAACCCGTGCTGACCCCGCTGCAGCTCCGCACGCGACGCGCCAGGCGCGCGCTCGCTGGCCGCGGCATGGTCGAAGCCGTGACCTGGTCGTTCATCACCAAGCCGGCGGCCGAGCTGTTCGGCGGCGGCCAGCGCGAGCTCGAGGTCGCCAACCCGATCGCGGCCGACCTCTCCGACATGCGGCCGAGCCTGTTGGCGGGCCTGATCGCGGCAGCACAGGCCAATGCCGATCGCGGCTTTGGCGATGTCGCGCTGTTCGAGGTCGGCCAGGTCTTCAAGGGCGATCGTCCGCAGGACCAGTTCATGGCGGCGAGCGGCGTTCGCCGCGGCTTTGCCTCATCGGAAGGCCTTGGCCGGGATTGGTCGGGCTCGGCGCAGGCTGACGTGTTCGACGCCAAGGCCGATGCGCTGGCGGTGCTGGCGGCGGCCGGCGCGCCGATGCAGGCGCTGCAGATCGTGCCCGGCGGTGCGGCGTGGCTGCACCCCGGACGCTCCGGCACGATCCAGATGGGTCCGCAGAACGTGCTCGGCTATTTCGGCGAGATGCACCCGCGCGCGCTCGAAGCGCTCGGCGCCGACGGCCCGGTGATGGCGTTCGAGGTCATCCTCGACCGGATCCCCGAGGCGAAGAAGAAGCCGACCCGCGCCAAGCCCGCGATCGAGCTGTCGGCATTCCAGCCGGTCTCGCGCGATTTCGCCTTCATCGTCGATCGCGGCATCAAGGCCGGCGACATCGTGCGCACCGCGCAGGGCGTCGACAAGAAGCTGATCACCGGCGTCAACGTGTTCGACGTCTATGAAGGCAAGGGCATCGAGGACGGCAAGAAGTCGATCGCGATCGCGGTGACGATCCAGCCCCGCGAGAAGACCCTGACCGACCAGGAGATCGAGGCAGTCGCCGCGAAGATCGTGGCGGAAGTGACGAAGAAGACCGGCGGCACGCTTCGGGGATGAGTCTTTAGGGATGAGTCTTGGAGACTTCCTCCCTGGCGACGTCAGCCTCACCATCGCGATGGCGCTTTGCGCCATCGCATTCGTTTCGGGCACCGCGCGCGGCTTCTCCGGCTTCGGCTCGGCGCTGATCTTCATGCCGCTGGCCAGCAGCGTCGCGCCGCCGCGGCTGGTGGCAGCGCTGCTGCTCGTCATCGATTTCGTCGCGGCGGCGCCGCTGCTGCCCGACGCGTGGAAGAAAGCCGACCGCAGGGCGACGGCGGTAATCGTGCTCGGCGCGCTGATCGGCGTGCCCGTCGGCACCTATTTCCTCAGCGTGCTCGAGCCCGTCACCACGCGCTGGATCATCTCCTGTTTCGTCGCAGCGCTGCTGCTTCTCCTGCTCTCCGGCTGGCGCTATCGCGGCAAGGACCACGCCTGGCTGTCGGTCGGCATCGGCGGCCTCTCTGGGTTCTGTAGCGGGCTGGCGCAGACCGGCGGCCCGCCGATCGTCGGCTACTGGCTCGGCCGCCCCATCGCCCCGATCGTGGCGCGCGCCAATATCGTGCTGTTCTTCGGCGCGTCGGACTTCTTCTCGATGGTGAGCTACGCGACGACCGGGCTGATCAGCCGCGAATCGCTGGCGCTCTCGCTCATCGTCGGCCCGGTCTACGCCCTCGGCGTCGCCTTCGGCGCCTCGCTGTTCGGCCGCGCCAGCGAACGGGTGTTTCGCAGCATCTGCTACGTGCTGATTGCGATGGCGGTGGTTGTTGGACTGCCGGTGCTGGATAACGTGCTGCGCTGAAACATCCTCAGTCGTCCGACGGCTAACGTTTTTGCCGCCGCTTGGTCGACTGCGTCGGCACGTCCGCGGGCTCGTCCCTGATCGCGCCGATCCGACGCAGGGCGGCATCGGCGGCGCGCTCGCCGCTGTCCCAGGCGCCGTCGACAGTGCCCCAGAGGGTCTCGTGGGTCGCTTCGCCCGCGAGGAACATGCAGCCGATCGGTTCAGCCAATACCTTTCGCGAGATCTGGCCGCCGGGCGAGGCCGCCGACATCGCGCCCATCACGAAGGGCGAGGCGTTCCAGCGCGTCGCGCTGGTCTTCTTGATGGCCGCGGCCGCTTCGCCGCCGAACAGCTTTGTGATCCATTCCCTCGCAAAGGCCGCCATCGCCTGCTCCCCCTGCTCGGAGAGATCGCGACCGAAGGAGCCGCCGACGTCGATCGAGCACAGCGAGGAGCCGCCCATGTTGGCAAACATGAGCGCCGTGCGCGTCGAATTGCTCTGCTCGATGAGGATGTCGTCGCGTGCCAGCCCGAGCGGAATGCCCGGAAGCTCCAGCATGATGTGATCGTAACTGCCGAGGCCGAGTTTTGACGCGGCATCGAGCGTCCGCTTGGGAATGTCGGGCGCAAACTTGATCGCGCCGGCGTTCAGGACATTGGTCGAGACCGTGATGATGGCGGCGCGCGCCACGATCTTGCCGGCCGGGGTCTCGACGCTGACGTCGCGGTTGCTCCACGCCATCCGGCTTGCCGGCGTCGACAGCGCCACCGGCACCTGCTCGCCGAGCTTGCTGATCAGCGTGCCCAGGCCCTGGCGGCAGGCGATCGCGGCGTTGCGATCCTGCGCGCGTGCCTTGTCGATGACCGAGAGCTCCTTGAGATCCTTGCCGGCGAAATTCGCTCCCAGCAGGAACTCGGCAGCACCCGCCCAGTCGCCGAGATCCTTTGGCAGCGCGGCTGCGCAGGAGGTGTCCAGCCTGCCGCGAGAGGCCTCGTCGATGGCGCGGTTGGCGCGCACCAGCGCCGCCAAGAACTCCTCGGTTTCGCCGGCACGCGCGTTGCGGCGGCCGATGCGCATCTTCTGGCCGGCCGGCGCCGGCGACACGTCGAGACCGACGCTGCGCGCGAGGCGAATCATCGGGTTGGTCTCTGGATTGTGCATCCAGCGCGCACCGCGATCGAACGGCACGTCGAAGGTCGCACTATCCGTGATACAGCGGCCGCCAATCCGCGATGCCGCCTCGACGACGACAACCTTGCGACCCGTCGCCATGATACGGCGCGCCGCGGCGATGCCGGCAACCCCCGCACCGATCACGACGATGTCAGCGTCGCGCGGCAAAGGCGCGGCGGTGGCGCGCAGAACCGGCGTGGCGGCAAAGGCTGCCGACGCCGATAGGAAGCTGCGGCGCGTGATTGTCATGTCATGGTTTCCGGGGGCTTGCGGAGGACGGGAACAGCTAGCGAACCTTGCCGTATCTGATGTTGCGCGGCAACCATCATGGTGAATCAATCGTAGTTGACCGCTTGGAACGATGAACCGAATTGCAACACGTTTCGACCATGATAGAGAAGGGAAAAAGACGGCCGGAAAAGGCCGTGGGGGGAGTTCACGATGGGGACGGTCCTAGATTCAGTCGGCAAGCTGATAGCCGCGTACCTCTCCAAGGAGGTGCCGGGCTACGAGCCGTTCACGCCGAGCGATCCGGAGCACCTGCGCGGCGTCATCGAGCCCGGCGACGTGCTGCTGGTCGAGGGCAACAACCGCATCTCCGGCATCATCAAATATCTCACGCAATCGACCTGGTCGCATGCCGCGCTTTACGTCGGCCCGGTTGAGGGCGCCGAGGAGCCCAACGGTGAGCCGCATGTGCTGATCGAGGCCAATATCGGCGAAGGCGTCACCTCCGCGCCGCTGTCGAAATATTTCCCCTATCACACCCGCGTCTGCCGCCCGGTCGGGCTGTCCCATGAGGATCGCACCACGGTCTGCCGCTACGCGGTCAACCGCATCGGATTCGGCTACGACACCAAGAACATCGTCGACTTGATGCGCTTCCTGTTTCCGTTGCCGGTGCCGCAGCGCTGGCGGCGGCGCATGATCGCGATCGGCTCGGGCGATCCGACCAAGATCATCTGCTCGGCGCTGATCGCGCAGGCCTTCGACGCGGTGCGCTATCCGATCCTGCCGAAGATCACCAAGGCCGGCAGCCGCGCCGCCCGCCGCGAGATCCTGCATATCCGCGACTCCTCGCTTTACATGCCCCGCGACTTCGACATCTCGCCCTATTTCGAAGTCGTCAAACCCACCATCGTGCACGGTTTCGACTACACATCCCTGCACTGGGCCGACAAGCAAAAGCCGCTCGAGGAGGTGGCGGGCACATTCAGTGTGTTTCCAGAAACGATCAGTGCGCCGCCGCTCGTTCCTGAGGCGATTGACGAAGAAGCGCCGGCTGAAATTGCGGCTGAAGAAGTGACGGCGGGCGAAGCGCCTGCCCACGCTGCGAAGATGATCGATCGCGTCACGGCGTCGGAGCATGTTTCGCTGCTGAAGAAGATTGCGATGTACCGCCCGCGGCGGCGTAGGCGGGCGCGAGCGGCATAGAGCCCAACACTCCCACCGTCGTCCGGGCGAAGGCCGGGACGACGTGGGAGATGTCGTGCCGCCAAACAGTCGTCATTGCGAACGCAGCGAAGCAATCCAGAATCTTTCCGCGGCGGGACTCTGGATTGCTTCGCTGCGCTCGCAATGACGTAGGAATGCGAAGCTACCGCTCCGCCCGTCCGATCACTGCCATCAGCTCCGCGATCTTCTCGCGCTGATCGGCCTTGTCGCCGCTCGCGATCGCGTGCTCGACGCAATGGGCGACGTGATCCTTCAATATCTCTTCCTCGACCCGGCGCAGCGCCGCGCGCACCGCGGATATCTGCGTGACGATGTCGATGCAGTAGCGGTCCTCCTCGACCATCTTCGACAGGCCGCGAACCTGGCCCTCGATCCGGCCGAGACGTTTTCCGACAGATGCCTTGATGTCCTTGCGCATGAGGTCTATATACCCTTACCGGGTATAGGTTGCAAGGCCGGAGCACGGAAATGAACGACGCCGAACACAAGCATCATCAGGACGCGGAAACTCAATCCGGATGCGGTTGTTCCGCGAAGGCCGCTCCGCCGGCCGCCAAACCTGCGGCGTCCTCATGCTGCAGCGGACATGACGATCAGGGACATGACGATCACGCCGGTCATGCTCACCATCATCACCACGACCATGGAGCCGGCGTGAAGGTGCGCGATCCCGTCTGCGGCATGACGGTCGATCCTGCGACCTCGAAACATCGCTTCGAGCACCACGGCGACACCTTCCATTTCTGCTCGGCCGGCTGCCGGACCAAGTTCGCGGCCGATCCTGCCAAATACCTCGCCAAGGAGAAGGCGCCCGAGCCCGAGATGCCTGCGGGCACGATCTACACCTGCCCGATGCATCCGGAGATCCGCCAGGTCGGCCCCGGAAGCTGCCCGATCTGCGGCATGGCCCTCGAGCCGGAGGTCGCGAGCCTCGATACCGGCCCCAATCCGGAGCTTGCCGACATGACGCGGCGGTTCTGGATCGGCGGTGTGCTGGCGCTGCCAGCGGTGGTGCTGGAGATGGGCGGCCACCTTGCCGGGCCGCACAACTGGATCGATCCGACGCTGTCGAACTGGATCCAGTTCGTCTTTGCCACGCCCGTAGTGCTATGGGCCGGATGGCCGTTCTTCGTGCGCGGCTGGCAGTCGCTGGTCACGCGCAACCTCAACATGTTCACGCTGATCGCGATGGGCACGGGTGTGGCGTATGTCTACAGCCTGATCGGCACCATCGCGCCAAACATCTTCCCCGAGACCTTCCGCGGCCATGAGGGTGCCGTCGCCGTCTATTTCGAGGCGGCCGCGGTCATCACCGTGCTGGTGCTGCTCGGCCAGGTGCTGGAGCTGCGCGCGCGCGATGCGACCTCGGGCGCGATCAAGGCGCTGTTGCAGCTTGCGCCGAAGACGGCGCGTCGCGTTGATGCCGACGGCAGCGAGCACGAAGTCGAGATCGATACGCTGCATGCCGGCGACCGCTTGCGCGTTCGTCCCGGCGAGAAGGTGCCGGTCGACGGCGTCATCCTGGAGGGGCGCTCGTCGCTCGACGAGTCCCTCGTCACCGGCGAATCCATGCCCGTCACGAAGGAGGCCGGCGCCAAGGTCATCGCCGGCACGCTCAACCAGTCCGGCGGCTTCATCATGCGCGCGGACAAGGTCGGGCGCGAGACGCTGCTGTCGCAGATCGTGCAGATGGTCGCCGACGCGCAGCGCTCGCGCGCGCCGATCCAGCGGCTGGCAGATCAGGTCGCGGGCTGGTTTGTGCCGACGGTGATCGTCGTCGCCATCATCGCATTCGCGGCATGGGCCTGGTTCGGTCCGGAGCCGCGACTTGCTTTCGGCCTTGTCGCCGCCGTCAGCGTGCTGATCATCGCCTGCCCCTGCGCGCTGGGGCTCGCCACCCCGATGTCGATCATGGTCGGCGTCGGTCGCGGCGCGCAAGGAGGCGTTCTCATCAAGAACGCCGAAGCGCTGGAGCGGATGGAGAAGATCGACACGCTGGTGGTCGACAAGACCGGCACGCTGACCGAAGGCAAGCCCAAGGTGGTCGCGATCGTCGCGGCGGGCGGTTTTGCCGAGGATCATATCCTGCGCATGGCAGCCAGCGTCGAGCGCGCCAGCGAGCACCCGCTGGCCGATGCCATCGTCCGCGCCGCGAAGGAGAGGCAGCTCGCGCTCGGCGAGGTCGAAGGGTTCGATTCGCCGACCGGCAAGGGCGCGACCGGCAAGGTCGACGGCAAGACCATCGTGCTCGGGAATGCCAGATACTTTGCCTCGATCGGGATCGACACCGGGCAGCTCGATGCCGAGGCCGAGCGTCTGCGCCAGGATGGCGCGACCGTGATCAACATGGCCGTCGACGGTGCACTGGCGGGGCTGTTTGCCATTGCCGACCCCGTCAAGGCCTCGACCCCAGCGGCGCTGAAGGCGCTCGCCAGTGAGGGCATCAAGGTGATCATGCTGACCGGCGACAACCGGACGACGGCGGAGGCTGTCGCACGCAGGCTCGGCATTGCCGACGTCGAAGCTGAGGTTCTGCCGGATCAGAAGAGCGCGGTGGTCACAAAGCTCAAGAAGAGCGGCCGCAGCGTCGCGATGGCCGGCGACGGCGTCAACGATGCCCCGGCCCTCGCCTCGGCCGAAGTCGGCATCGCCATGGGCACCGGCACCGACGTCGCGATGGAGAGCGCCGGCGTCACCCTGCTCAAGGGCGACCTCACCGGCATCGTGCGTGCGCGAAAACTGTCGCAGGCGACCATGAGCAATATCCGGCAGAACCTGTTCTTCGCTTTCATCTACAATGCCGCCGGCATTCCGATCGCGGCCGGCATCCTCTATCCGGCCTTCGGCCTCCTGCTGTCGCCGATCATCGCGGCGGCGGCGATGGCGCTGTCCTCGGTGAGCGTGGTCGGCAACGCCTTGCGGCTGCGCGCGACGCGGCTGTGAGAGGAGCGGAATCCGTGTAGAACGGCATCGAGCGGCGCCACGCGAGGGAGCAGTCTGATGCAGCGCATTACAATCACGATCGAGGATGATCTCTTGGCGGAGATCGACGCGGCGGCGGAAGCGCGCGGCTACCAGAACCGCTCCGAGATCATCCGCGATCTCGCGCGCGCCGGGCTGCAACAGACCAACGAAGACACCGCGCAGACCGGCCCGTGCGTTGCCGGCCTCGTCTATGTGTACGATCACGCCGCCCGCGATCTCTCAAAGCGCCTGGTGCAGGAATTCCATGGCCATCACGATCTCGCGCTGGCGACGCTGCATGTCCATCTCGACGACAACAACTGCATGGAGATGACGGCGCTGCGCGGCGACGCCGGCGAGGTCCGGCATTTCGCCGACCACATCATCGCCGAACGCGGCGTACGCTATGGGCGCGTGGTGATGATCCCGACCGGGGAGGGGAAGGCGGCGAAGGTGCGGAAGCACGGACATCGGCATGAGTGATTTTTCTCCCTCTCCCCGCTTGCGGGGAGAGGGTTGGGGTGAGGGGGAGTCTCCGCAAGGACGGTAGCAGTTGGACTCGCGGAGAGTCCCCCTCACCCGGAATTCGCGCGTTCCGCGCGATTCCGGCCTCTCCCCGCAAGCGGGGAGAGGCGAAGAAAGAAATTAAGCCGCCTTCGCTGCGCTCCCGCTCGGCAGGCCCGCCCGCGCGACACCGCCGTACAGTGGCTCGTTCGGCATTTCCTCGCGCAGGATCTTGCGCACCGCGACCAGCTTCTCCAGGTCGATCCCCGTCGCAAACCCCTTGCTCTCGCACAGGAACGCGAGATCCTCGAACACGACGTTGCCGGTCGCACCGGGCGCGAAGGGACAGCCGCCGAGACCTCCGAGCGAGCCGTCGAGGATGCGCACGCCTTCGTCCAGCGCGGCCGCGGCGTTCGCGATGCCCATGCCGCGGGTGTCGTGGAGATGGATGCAGATCGGCTTTGAACCGGCTAGCTTCACCGCAGCGCGCGTCAATTCGGCTACGTGCTTCGGTCCGGCATAGCCGACGGTGTCGGCGATCGCGACGAAATCGACCCCTGCTTCGAGGCATTTGTCGACCAGCCGCAACACTTCCGCGGGATCGACCGGACCGGTGATCGAGCATCCCAGCGCCATCGAGATCGCGGCATTCACCAGCGGCTTGTGGCTGCTGGCGTCGCGCATCTCGCAGAGCCGCTTGACGTTGGCGATTGCGGATTCGCGCGAGCGGTGAGCATTGGCCTGGCTGTGCTCCTCGGTGGCCGAGACCACCGAGGCGATCTCGCCGACACCGGACTCGAGCGCCTCGTTCACGCCGCGCTCATTGAGCGCAAGTGCGATGCCATGCGCGCCGGGCAATTTTGCGACGGTCGCGATCACGTCGCGCACATCGACGAACTGCGGAAAGGTTTTTGCCGGCAGGAACGAGCCGACCTCGAAATGCCGGACGCCGGCGGCGTATTCGTCGCGCACCCAGCGCTTCTTGGCATCGGTCGACGGAAATTTCTTCACGAGCTGGAGCCCGTCGCGCAGGCCCACCTCGCGCAGGCTGACGCGATCCGACGGGTAGATCTCCTGAATCCGGCTCATGCACGCCTCCCTGCGGCTTTGGACGTGGGGTCTTCATTGTCGATCTCGGCACGGACGGCCGCGGTGTCGGCGCCGAGCGGCGCGACCTTCAGGCCTTCGCCGATATTGCTGCCGTTCCATTCAATCGGCAGCGCCGGCACACGGAACGGCTTGCCATCGGCAGTGACGTTGTTGACGAGCCCGCCCGGCCGCAGCACGTGGGGATCGGCAAAGAGATCCTCGGGCCGGTTGATCGGCGAGAAGCAGATGTTGAGCGCGTCGAGCTTCTGCGAGAGCTCCGCCACGTTCCACTGCCTGATCACCTCGGCCACGCGCGGAATGATGCGCGACCGCGCCAGAATGCGGTCGGTCGTGGTCCGCAAGCTCGCGTCGTCCAGGAACTCGGCGAGGCCGAACTCCCGGCAAAAGCTCTGCCAATGGCCTTCGGTGACGACGCCAATGAAAATGCGCTCGCCGCCGCCGGCATCGAAGATGTCGTAGATCGGCCAGGCGTGCTCGCGCTCCGGCATCGAGCGCGGCTTGTTGCCGGTCATTTCATATTCGACCATGTGCTGGGCGACCAGGAACAGGCAGTTCTCGAACAGTCCGATGCGGATGTCGGCCCCGTCGCGCTTGCCCGCGCGCTTCTGATAGAGCGCCGCGAGAATCGCGATCACGCCGAACATGCCGCCCATGATGTCGTTGGCGGACGAGCCGACACGCTGCGGCTTTTCGCGCGTGCCGGTCATGGCGGCGAGACCCGACATCATCTGCACGACCTCGTCGAGCGCCGGGCGATGCTCATAGGGGCCGGACAGAAAGCCCTTGTGGCCCGCGACGATCAGATGCGGATGGCGACGGCGCAGTTCGTCGGCGCCGAGCCCCTGCTTTTCGAGCTGGCCGTCGCGGAAGTTTTCCAGGAACACGTCGGCGGTCGCGAGCAGGCGGTGCATGGTCTCGCGATCCTCCGCCTTCTCGAAATCCAGCACGACGCTGCGCTTGCCGCGATTGAAGAGCGGAAAGAAGGCCGTGCCCATGCCCCCCAAGCTGCGGGTCTTGTCGCCTGAGGGCGGCTCGACCTTGATCACCTCGGCGCCCAACTGCGCGAGGATCATGCCGCAGGTCGGGCCCATCACCATGTGGGTCATCTCGATGACGCGCACGCCTGCCAGCGGCAGCCCGGCCGCCGGTTCTTCCCTCTCCATGCGCCTCTCCTGTTCGCCGGCTCGAGAGCCTAGGCCTTCACAAGCCTTCTTAAAAATATAATCTGTCGAATGGTGTCTTCACGGTTTTCGAACGCTGCCCATCATGGATTCGCGCCAGCTCCGCTATTTCATCGCCGTCTACGAGCAGCGGAACCTGTCGCGCGCCGCCGACCAAGTCAATGTCGCGCAGTCTGCGCTGAGCCATCACATCTCAAATCTCGAAGCCGAGTTTGCCGCGCCCCTGTTCGAGCGCAAGTCGCGCGGCATGGAACCGACGGCTGCCGGCGAGCGGCTCTACGAGCACGCGCGCATCATCCTGCGCGCGATGGCGGAAGCCGAGACCGAGGTACGCCAGGGCGCGCGCGTCATTGCGGGCGATATCTCGATCGGCATGGCCAATTCCGGCGTCAAGGCGATCGGCGTACCCTTGATGCGCACCGTGCTCACCGAGTATCCGAAACTGAAGCTGTCGCTCACCGAGAGCCTGTCCGGCGCGACGCTGATGCATCTGATGGCCTCCGACGTCGATCTCGCGCTGGTCTACAATCCGCCGTCGGAAAAGGACCTGATCGCCGAGCCGGTGCTGGAGGAGCAGATGTTCCTGGTCGGTACCGCGAAGCTTGTCGGCAAGACCAAGGCACCGATCCGGTTCGAGCAACTGAGCCGGCTGCCGCTGATCCTGCTGCGCCACGGTCTCTCCGCTCGCGCGTTGCTGGATGACCCGGTGCTGCTCAAGCGGCTGGAAGCCGTTGCCATCCTGCACGCCAACTCGATCAGCGGCATGACCGGCGCGCTGGTTGCGGGCCTCGGATGCAGCATCGCGACGAAGTTGTTCGCGCAGGAAGAGCTCGCGGCAGGCCGCCTGGTCGCACGCGAGGTGATCGAGCCGAAGCTGACCCGAACGCTCTATCTCTGCCGCCTGCGCAACCGCCCGATGACCTACGTCATGGAAGAGATGCGTCGGCTGATCCTCAAGCTGATCGCAGAGCAGGTACGCGGCGGCCACTGGCAGGCGAAGCTGCTGGGCTGAGGCCGCCGAGTTCGAGAATATCGAACGCTACCATCGATATGTTCGTCTGGATTTCTGGCTTCGACCCGCCAACATGATGCGATCCGGCACAGCTTCGGCAAGAAAGCCGCCGGGACCAGCGGAGGCCATCTCCGCGCGCACGGGAGGACATCATGAGCGTGGTGGGCATCGACACCGGCTTTGAGCTCGATATCGCGGCCGCGGCGCCGGACGAAGTCTCGCGGCGCCTGGAGGCCATGCCGGCCTCCGCGCACGTCTGGAAGCTCATCATCCTGCTCTCGCTCGGCGGCTGCTTCGAGATCTACGATCTGTTCCTGACCGGCTATATCGCCCCGGGCCTGAGCCGCAGCGGACTGTTGACCACGACGACACAGGCGTTCTTCGGCTTCTCCGGCATCGGCGCCTTCGTCGCATCGACCTTTGCCGGCCTGTTTGTCGGCACCTTCTTCCTCGGCTTTCTCGCCGACCGTTTCGGACGGCGTGCGATCTTCACCTACGCACTGCTCGGCTACACCGCGGCCTCGGTGATCATGGCCTGCCAGACCTCCTCGGAAGGCCTCTTGCTCTGGCGTTTCCTCGCCGGCGTCGGCATCGGCGTCGAGGTCATCACCATCGACGCCTACATCACCGAGCTCGTGCCGAGCTGGATGCGCGGGCGCGCCTTCGCGGTGAACCAGGCGATCATGTTCATCGCGGTGCCCATCGTCGCCTTCCTCGCATGGTGGCTGGTGCCGCTCGCGCCGCTGGGCCTCGATGGCTGGCGCTGGGTGGTGCTGATCGGGGCTGCGGCCAGCATGGTCATCTGGGTGCTGCGCCTGTTCCTGCCGGAGAGCCCGCTCTGGCTGGCGCGGCATGGCCGGACCGAGGAGGCCTTCCGCATCCTGGCGACGCTGGAGGCCGCCGCCGGAAGCACCGCCGCACCGAGCCCCGGCGTTACGTCGGCGCGTTCTGTGACGCGGCCGGTTGCGACCGTCGGCTTCGCCGATCTGTTCCGGCCGCCTTACCTCTCGCTCGTCGTGCTCTTCATGGTGTTCAACCTGTGCCAGGCCTTCGGCTTCTACGGCTTCGCCAATTGGGTGCCGACCCTGCTGGTCGAGAAGGGCATCACCGTCACCAAGAGCCTGCAATATGCCTTCATCGTCGCCTTTGCCTATCCGATCGCGCCGCTCTTGGCCGCGAGCTTTGCCGACAAATTCGAGCGGCGCTGGATCATTGCCGGCGCCTGCATCGCCATCATCGTCTTCGGCATGGCGTTCGCGCAGCTCAGCGCGCCGGCGCTGCTGATCATCTGCGGCGTATTGCTGACGGCCTGCAACACGACGATGTCCTACGCCTACCACGCCTATCAGACCGAGGTGTTTCCGACGCAGATCCGGGCGCGTGCCTCCGGCCTCGTCTATTCGATGAGCCGGCTGAGCGCGACGTTCTCCGGCTTCATCGTCGCCTACATGCTGAAGGAGGGCGGCGTCACCGGCGTGTTCGGCCTGATCACCGCCGCGATGCTGATCGTGGTGATCGCAATGGCGCTGTTCGGACCGAACGTGCGCGGCAAGCCGCTCGACGCGACATAGCAGCCATCTGCTCGTCCCGTTCCGGCCCGATCGCGCTTTAGGCCGCAGGCAATAGCGGGTCAACGTCCCTTGCCGAAGCGGTTCCGCGTGTCTACCTCTCGCGGGTGATTTCGTGAGAGGACCCCCCATGCTGGATGCCGCCGTCAAGGCGCTGTCGCAAATGATCTCGCCGCCGATGCGCTCGATCCTGTGGCGCTCGATCGGTGTTGCCCTGGTGCTGATCACCGTGCTGGCGATCGGCCTGCAGCGGCTGCTGAGCTGGTTTGCGACCTATGGCGAGGTGTGGCTGGAAGGCTTGCTCGGGCCGAGCTGGCATTCATCGCTCGAGGTTCTGGCCTGGATCGTCTCGATCGCGGCGGGCCTCGGCGTCGTGTTCGGCGGCATCTTCTTGATGCCCGCGATCACCTCGCTGGTGGCGAGCCTGTTCGTCGACGACGTCGCCGACATTGTCGAGCGCGAACACTACCCCGCCGAGCGGCCGGGCGTTGCGCTGCCGTTCAACCAGGCGATCTACGAGGGCATAAAGACCGCGCTGTTGACGATCCTGGTCTATCTGGCCGCGCTGCCGCTGGTGTTCCTGGCCGGCGCCGGCTTTCTGATCTTTTTCCTCGCCGCCGCCTGGCTGCTCGGCCGCGAATATTTCGAGCTCGCCGCGATGCGCTTTCGCTCCCCGGAGGAAGCCAAGGCGATGCGGCGGGACAATGCGGCGACCATCTTCACCGCCGGCCTGATCATCGCGGCTTTCGTGTCGATCCCGATCGTCAATCTGGCGACGCCGATCTTCGGCATGGCCTTCATGGTTCACATGCACAAGCGCCTGTCCGGGTCGCGGCCCGAGCTGATCGAGCCGGCGCGGTCGATGCGGTGACCATCAGGTCACTGGCACCCCGCATTTGCGCAACACCGTCTTGGCGAAGCCGAACGGCGCCGGCGTGAACGGGCCCGGCGGCGCGCGGGTGATCAGCGCGATGAGGCCGAGCGCTGCGATCGCAAGCCAGAAGCACAGCCAGAAGCCGTCGATATAGGCGAGCACATTGGCTTCGCGCTGGACGAAGCTCGCGAGCGTTCCCACCGCGCGCGCCTGCGCCGAGCCCGCACCATGGGCGGCGAAATGATCGGCGAGCTGCTTCAGCTTCCGCACCACGTCGGCGTCGCCGACGGTGAGGTTCTGGCCGAGATAGAAGGAATGGACCTGCTCGCGGACGCGCAGCCACGTTCCCATCAGCGCCACGCCGATCTCGGCGCCGCCGAGTCGCATGATCTGGATGTAGGCGGCAAAGGCAGTGGCGCGGCTCGGGTCGGAGTTGGACAGCGCCGTGACGATCAACGGCAGCAGCGTCAGCGACTGGCCGATCGCCAGCAGCAGCACGATGCCGATGAAGTCCTCGCGCGCCCAGTCATGCGTGAGCTGGGTGCCCCAAAGGTTGGCGGCGGCAAAGCAGGCAAATCCCAGCACCACGACCGTGCGGGTGTCGAAATGCCGGAGCAGCCAGATCGAGATCGGCACCAGCACGAACATTGGCAGCGCGCCGTACGTGAGCAGCAGAAGGCCGCTCTGCTCCGGCCTGAGCAGGCCGACGGTGGCGAGGAAGTTCGGCACCAGCGATGAGTTGGAAAGGCTGGTCAGCGTGTAGAGCAGGATCACGACCAGCGACAGCCCGATATTGCGCGAGAACAGCACGTTCACATGCGCCCAGGGCCGGCGCACCAGCGCCTCGTTGATGAGGAAGCCCACGAACAGCACGCCGCCGCCAGCGAGCAGCGCCATCACCGTGCCGGATTCCAGCCAGTCGAGGCGATTGCCCTGGTCGAGCCCGGCATAGATCATCCCGACCGAGGCGCCGAGCAGCAACATGCCGCCCCAATCGGCTTCGCGCAGCAGGTCGCGGTTGACCGGCTCGCTCGGCGTGCCGAGATAGACCATCAAGCCCATCAGCGGCGCGATCACGACGCCCTGCCAGTACAGCCATTGCCAGCCGAGATGGTCGACATAGAAGCCGACGAGCGAGCTCGACGTGTCGAACGCGAAGCCGACGCGGATCGAGTAGAGCGCGATCGCCGGCAGCCACCAGCGGATCGGCAGGTTGCGGAACACGATCATCAGCGTCGCCGGCACGAAGGTCCCCAACAGCAGGCCATGCACGACGCTGAGCACCATCAGCATCGGATAGTCGTGCACGAAGGGAACGATCAGCGAGACCACGGCATAAACGAGGCTCGGGATGCCGAGCACGCGCCGCAGGCCAAATGCCGTGGCAAGCCAGGCCACCGCGGGCGCGATGAAGATCTGCGAGCCGATGCCGGCGGTGGAGAGCCAGGCGCCCTCGTCGAAGCTGAGCGAGAACGCGCCGCGCAGATCGGGCAGGCCGACAGTGGTCAGGCGGCTGTCGAAATTGGCGAGGAAGGAGCCGAGCAGTACGGCGGCCACGGCGAACAGCGGCTGCTGCGCGATGCCACCGCGCGAGACCGGCCCGCGACCGGCATCGTCATTTGCCGCCATTCGCGTCTGCACCGTTGGTGTTGATGCGGGTCACGACGGACATGCCCGGCACGAGGCGTGCCAGCAGCGGCTGGTTGTCGTCGAACTGGATGCGCACGGGGATGCGCTGCACCACCTTGGTGAAATTGCCGGTCGCATTGTCCGGCGGCAGCAGCGCCACCTGCGCGCCGGTCGCCGGCGCGATGCGCTCGACCCGGCCGCGCAGCTTTTCGCGCGGGAAGCCATCGACGGTGATCTCGACCGGCTGGCCCGGCTGCACATGAGTGAGCTGCGTCTCCTTGTAGTTCGCGATCACATAGACTTTCGGCAGCGGCACGACATTGATGAGATTGGTGCCGATGTTGACGTAGTCGCCGGGCTGCACCTGGCGCTCGCCGACGACGCCATCGAACGGTGCCGTGATCCTGGTATAGCCGAGCTTGAGCTTGACGCTGGCGAGCGTCGCCTTGGCGGCTTCGAGATCGGCGGCGCGCTGCTTCTTGGTGCCTTGCAGGACTTCGAGTTGATGCTGCTGCTGCGCGATCACGGCTCGACTCGCGCGCACGTCGGCCTGCGCCTTGGCGTAAGCGGCGACCGCCTGCTCGAGCCGCTGCCGCGTGCCGGCCTCGGTCTGCGACAGCGATTGCTGGCGCTCCTGCTCCTGTCGCGCCTCGACCTCCAGAGCCTCTGTCGATAGCCGCGCGGCCTGGGCCTGCGCGATCGTGGCATATTGCAGCTCGATCTGGTTGCTTAAATTGTCGAGCGCGGCCTGCGCCGCGGCGACCGCCGCTTCCGCCTGCGCGACCTGCGCTTCGTAGTCGGCGGGATCGATCTGGATCAGGAGGTCGCCGGCCTTGACCCGCTGGAAGTCGGTCACGGCGACGGTCAGTACTTCACCGGCAACGCGGCTGGAGAGCCGCGTCAGTTCGGAGCGCACATAGGCGTCGTTGGTGGTCTGGATCACCGCGTCGCCGACCCATTCGTCGAAGCGCTGCGTCGCCAGCGCCACGAAGCCGAGCGCGACGATCACGGCGAACAGTGGAATCGCGAGGCGACTCCAGAGTGAGCTCGCTGGCGGCAACGTTGGCTTGGGTGGCGCTGCGGCGGGTGCTGACGGCGCGACTTGCTCTTGTTGACTCACGACATCACCCCAAAGCACTTCGGACGAACGCCAATTCCACCATCGTGTCGGGGTCGCCTCGAAGAGGCGAACCCGGAATGACAGTCTGCTGACTCAGACCGTCTTCTCCGGCCAGCGACAGAGATCGTTGATCAGGCACACCTCGCAGCGCGGCTTGCGCGCGAGGCAAGTATAGCGGCCGTGCAGGATCAGCCAATGATGCGCATGCAGCATGAACTCGGCCGGGATCACCTTTTCGAGACCGAGCTCAACCTCGAGCGGCGTCTTGCCGGGCGCGAGGCCGGTGCGATTGCCGACGCGGAAGACATGGGTGTCGACCGCCATGGTGTGCTCGCCAAAGGCCATGTTGAGCACGACATTGGCGGTCTTGCGCCCCGCGCCAGGCAACGATTCGATCTCGGCGCGCGTGCGTGGCACCTCGCCGCCGAACTCCGACAGCAGCTTCGCCGACAGCGCGATCACGTTCCTGGCCTTGGTGCGGTAGAGACCGATGGTCCTGATGTAGTCGCGCAAGCGCTCCTCGCCGAGGTCAAGCATCTTCTGCGGGGTATCGGCGACCTTGAACAATTCCCGCGTTGCCTTGTTGACCCCGGCGTCGGTTGCCTGCGCCGACAGCACGACGGCGACGAGCAGCGTAAAGGGATTGAGATGCTCGAGCTCCCCCTTCGGCTCCGGATTGGCCTTGCGGAAACGGCTGAAGACCTCGTGGATCTCCGCGGGCGTCCAGCGCTTAATCGCTTTGAGCGAGGTCTTCGCAGGCCGCTTCGGCTTGACCGTGGGCTTGGCCGTGGCCTCTTTTGCCTTTTTCTTCGGCACGGCCGGTTTGCGCGCGGCTGCCTTGCGGGTGATTTTCGCCATGATCGGGATATACTGAGGGACAATGAGCACAGGCAACGAAATTGAGCGCGAGAGCGAGGTGCCGATCTTCTCCGCGCTGCTGACGCCGCACCGCTCGCTGAACCGCACCGGCTTTCTTGCCGTGATGCTGTTTTTGAGCGTTGTCAGCTTTGCCACCGGAATCGTCTTCCTGATGATGGGGGCATGGCCGGTGTTCGGCTTCTTCGGCCTCGACGTGCTGGTGATCTGGTGGGCCTTCAGGGTCAATTTCCGCACCGCGCGGGCGAGCGAGGAGATCGTCATCACGCCGTCGGAGTTGCGCGTGCGGCGGGTGAGCCATCGTGGCCAGGTCGCCGAATGGGTGTTCAACCCGCTCTGGGTCCGCCTCGACCAGGACGTCGACGAGGAGTACGGCCTCGAACACCTCTACCTGATCTCGCGGGGCCGCTGCCTGTCGATCGGCGGGTTCCTGGGTCCTGAGGAAAAAGCCAGCTTTGCCAAGGCCTTAATCCAGGCACTGAACGCCGCCAGGCGCGGCCCGACCTACAACCCGGTCACCTGATTTGCGAGTCGGAAATCGGGTGGTTTCGAACCGCCCCCTCTCCTACATTTCCCGTTATGATGACACTCGCCATACATGACCAGCGCCTGGCCAGGCCGGGCTCCCAGAACGCGGCATTGCGCGACTACGATTCCGTGCGCCGGGCGATCGCCTTCATCTCGGAGAACTGGCGCGCGCAACCGACCATCGAGGCGATGGCGGATGCCGCCGGCGTCACGCCGGATGAATTGCACCATCTGTTCCGCCGCTGGGCCTCGATCACGCCAAAGGCCTTCATGCAGGCGCTCACCCTAGACCATGCCAAGGGCCTCTTGCGGGATTCCGCGAGCATCCTCGACGCCGCGCTCGACTCCGGCCTGTCGGGGCCGGGCCGGCTGCACGATCTCTTCGTCACCCATGAAGCGATGTCGCCGGGCGAATGGAAGAATGGCGGCGCGGGATTGACGCTGCGCTACGGCTTCCATCCCTCGCCCTTCGGCACCGCGATCGTGATCGCGACCGAACGCGGATTGTCGGGCCTCGCCTTCGCCGATCCCGGTGAAGAGATGGTCGCGCTTGCCGACATGACGCGGCGTTGGCCGAACGCCACCTATGTCGAGGACCACGAGGGCACGGCGCCGCTCGCGCAGCGCATCTTCGAGCCAAGGCTCTGGCGGCCCGACCAGCCGCTTCGCGTCGTGCTGATCGGCACCGATTTCGAGGTGCGGGTGTGGGAGACGCTGCTCAAGATCCCGATGGGACGCGCGGTGTCCTATTCCGACATCGCCTGCAACATCAACAATCCGAAGGCCTCGCGCGCCGTCGGCGCCGCCGTCGGCAAGAACCCGGTCTCCTTCGTCGTGCCCTGCCACCGCGCGCTCGGCAAAAGCGGCACGCTCACCGGCTATCACTGGGGTATCACCCGCAAGCAGGCGATGCTGGGCTGGGAAGCTGGGCGGTTGGGGGTGCAGTAGGCCCCACCTTGTAGGGTGGGCAAAGGCGCATAGCGCCGTGCTCACCACTCTTCCGCAATCGCTGGCGTATGGTGGGCACGCTGCGCTTTGCCCACCCTACGGCTCAGCGGCAGGGCCTACCCCGCCAGATCCAGCTTCGAGGCCACCGTCGAATCCGCGTTGAGCCGGTAGATGATCGGCACGCCGGTGGCGAGCTCGCGCTTCAGAATGCCTTCGGGCGACAGCTTCTCCAGCACCATGATCAGCGCGCGCAGCGAGTTGCCGTGGGCGGCGACCAGCGTGCGCTTGCCGTTGAGCACGCCGGGCAGGATCTCCTGCACGTAATAGGGCAGCGCGCGCGCCAGCGTGTCCTTCAGGCTCTCGCCGCCGGGCGGCGGCACATCGTAGGAGCGGCGCCAGACGTGGACCTGCTCCTCGCCCCATTTCTTGCGCGCGTCGTCCTTGTTGAGGCCCGACAGATCGCCATAGTCGCGCTCGTTCAGCGCGAGATCCCTGGCTGTCGGCAGGCCCTCCTGGCCGAGCTCGCCCAGGATGAGATCGAGCGTATGTTGTGCGCGCGTCAGGACGGAGGTGAAGGCGACGTCGAAGACGAGCCCTTGCGCCTTCAGCTTGCGGCCGGCTTCCCTGGCTTCCCTCACGCCGAGCTCGGTGAGATCAGGATCCTTCCAGCCGGTGAACAGGTTCTTCAGATTCCATTCGCTCTGGCCGTGGCGCACGAGCACGAGGAGACGTTCGCTCATTGACTGCTTTCCGTTACTTATTTCCGTTCAGATGTCGGCAAGACCGAGCACGTCGGCCATGGAGTAGTGCCCGGGGCTCTTGCCATGCGCCCACAGCGCTGCCTTCAGCGCACCATGGGCGAACAGCATGCGGTCCTCGGCATGATGCGACAGCGTCAGGCGCTCGAACGGCCCAAGAAAGCTCACGCTGTGATCTCCGGCCGCAGTGCCGCCGCGCAAGGACGCGAAGCCGATATTGCCGGGCCGCCGTGCGCCGGTGATGCCGTCGCGGCCGCGTTCCGAATGCTCGTCGAGCGAGACGCCGCGGCCCGCCGCAGCGGCCTGACCCAACATCAAGGCCGTGCCCGAGGGCGCATCGACCTTCATGCGGTGATGCGTCTCGACGATCTCGATATCGAAGTTCTGGTCGAGCGCCTTGGCGACGCGCTTGACCACGGCGGCGAGCAGGTTGACGCCGAGGCTCATATTGCCGGACTGCACGACGACGGCGCGGTTGGTGACGCTCTTGATCACGGCGTTGTCGGAGGCCGAAAGGCCCGTCGTGCCGATGACATGCACGAGGCCGCGCTGGGCGGCGATGGCGACATTGGCGATGGTCGCCGCCGGCACGGTGAAATCCAGGATGCCGTCGGCATCCTTCGACATCGCCCAGAGATCGGCGGAGAGTTGTATGCCGTTAGCCGGCAGGCCTGCGAGCACGCCGGCGTCCTTGCCGAGCAGCTCCGAGCCCGGCGCTTCCAGCGCACCCGCCAGCACCGCGCCTTCGCTCTCGGCAATCGCTCGCGTCAACGCACGGCCCATCCGGCCGCCGGCCCCTGCAACAATCAAGCGCATATCGGACATGGCTCACCTCTCCACGCCCTATAGCGGGAGCGAGCCGTTCCGGCAACCGATCCAAGCCTCTAACCGCCCCGGCGCAGCCGGATTCGCCGGCCGGAATCCGGAACTAGAGCACAAGCTCCAGCTCCTTCTTGAGCACGACCTGGCCGTCGCGCTCGACAACATAGGTGGCCTTGTAGGTGCCATGGTCCCAGCCGCCAGGGGGGCGCTTTTTTCCGGCAAACAGCATGATCTGCGCCTTGTTGCCTTGAAGTGGTGCGGCTCGATTTTCTGCAATGACATGTTCGAGCGGGTCCTTGACGACCAGCCATTGCGCGTCGCCTGCCTTCAGCCCGATCGCCCGCACGAACGCGACGATTGCCAGTGAGCTGGCTGATGGTCTCTCCCTCTCGGCGCTTCCGTCCTCGATCAGTTCCATCGTGACCGGACCGATCGTGAAGCCGCCATTGAGGATGGCTCGCTCCTGATACTCGAGCTTTGCGCGTACGGCCGGAAGCCACAGGGATTCACCGCCTTCACAGGAGTCGGGGCGAACGCCATAGGCAAAGGGATCGACGACTGCGCCGCCGTGCCTCACGGTGAAATGCAGGTGAGGATACTCCGTCAGGCCGGACAGACCGACACGACCGATCGGCTGCCCGATTTCGACCCTGTCTCCCGGCTTGACCAACACGCTGCCGGCGGCCAGGTGGCAATATTGGGTTTCCCATTGCGCCGGATGTTCGATGACGACGCCATTGCCACATTCGGCGTCGCGCACCGCTTCGCGCCCCGATTTTGCAAACGCACCGTCCGGCGCGTCGTTGCGTGTACGAAGAATGCGGCCGTTTGCCGCCGCGCGCACCTCGACGCCGGCCTTTTGCACCGCAAGTGAGGGCAAGCGAAAGTCGGTGCCGTTGTGGTCGTCGTAGGTCAGCGTCCCGCACTTGTAATCTCGCGCGGATCGAGATGGATCGAGATCGGTGTAGTTCTGGATGTAGCAGCTCCGGCCAGGCTCGCAGGCGATTGGAATTGCCAATTGAACGTTCTGGGCGTCGGCATGGAAGCCGGCCCCGGCAACCGTCACGACGGCGAACGCCCGGTAGAGAAAAGCTGCACGGCACATGCGACCCAGCATCACGGGAGCGCCTTAACTCAATCGAGCGAACGCTTGCCAGCCGTCCACAATCTCATTGGATCATCTTCCTCCGATGGACGCTCGGAGGCCACACGGCTCAATGATTTCTCGCGCCTGCCTGCGCCAAAAGGCGATTGGGTGAGATGGTACAGAAGAAAGAACTCCGACTGTCGATTGATCCCTAGTTTGAGCATGATCCTCTTGGTGTACGTTCGAACCGTTGCCTCGGTAAGTCGAAGCTCGGCCCCGATATCGCGCGGGCACTGGAATTGAAGGATCCGGGCGACAATCCTTTCCTCGGCCCAGTTCAACCCGAATGCGGATGCGATGCAGTGCGCGCCGTGCACTTCGTCGAATTGCGGCACGACGATCAAGGCCCTTCCCAACTCGTCCTGCGCTGGAACGACGCCGATCTTGGCGAAGGCGAATTGCTGACGATCCATCGAAAGCGGGACCGTGGTATTGAGCCATCCGTGGCCCCTGCTCTGAAGCAGCACATCGCGGATCGCCTCCCGCAAGCCCTCGGTTATGGAACCGCGTGAGGCAGCGAGCCTGCCGCCGTCCAGCCTCAGCAACTCGCGCTTGGCAAGCAGCACCCGTCCGCCTCGATTGACCGCGTGAACATGCAGGCTCTCGTCTGTAATGATGGCGGGAAAGGTCAGCTCTTCGAGCCAGATCTGAGCATCGACCCGTTCGACCGGCGATTGCCGGGCAAGCGAATGAGCTGCCTCCCACATCGGGCGCACGGCATGCGCCAAGCCCGGAATCTCGGCTGCGGCGAGCGCAGTAGGTCGCCAACCCGCCACGAATATGACAGTCGCCCGTTCGCGGGAAGCAAACCTGCCGATGACTGAATGACTCTCTGTCGAAGGTTGAGAGCCAATCAGCTTCCGCACGAACGCGGTCCGGGGATTGATCGGCTGCAGAGAGGTAACGTCCTCAGCCGTGCCCTTGCGCGCAATTCGCGCAACCACCGTCGTGGATGACGGATCGGCCGTGGCGTCACCGATTTTGACTTCTTCCAGCCCGGAGGAAGATATCATTGCGACATAGCAGCTCCTGCAATGGAGCAGCTCCGCCATGGCGTGCGCAAAATACTCCATCGCGGTCTGGTGCGGGTGCCGCTCCAAACATGGTGCTGATGCAGCACCTCCGTCATTACCCTGTGTCGAGGCGCGCTCGACGCAATCGAAACCAAAGCCATCCTGTCCGGAAGGTAGTGCTTTGCTGCACTCATGCACGGTCGCCTCCCTCGTAGGCCGGCCTACCCCTTACCAGCGTCTCAATTCTCCTTGAATGCACGATTGATGCGCAGCGTCATCGGCTGCAGAAGGTATTCCGCAAAGGTTCGTTCTCCCGTCTCGACAAACACCTCGACGGGCATACGAGCTATCGCTGAAACTTGGTGACGGCGGGAATCGGGAAGGCGGCATATCGTGGGGGTGCTTGACGCCTCCACTTCTCCACCGAAGGAGCGATATGCCGTGTCCAAAGATAACATCATCAAGCTGATTCAGCCAGGAAACGTCGACGATCAACTCACCGAAATCTTGCGCAATGGGGCGCGTGCTCTGTTGGCCCAGGCGGTCGAGGCCGAGGTCGCGGACTTTCTCGGCAAGCATGCCGATTTGAAGACTGCGGACGGCCACCAGCGCGTCGTGCGCCACGGTCACCTGCCGGAACGCGAGGTGATGACCGGTATCGGTCCGGTCGCCGTCCGCCAGCCGCGTGTACGCGATCG